>NZ_PVBJ01000003.1:0-648935 GCF_002968565.1 Neorhizobium sp. T25_27 | reverse complement strand
GCTTCATGCTCCGTCACCATCCGAACGGCGCGGGCGCGGACTTCAGGAGAGAATTTGTTCGTCGTCTTGCTTGTCATAGACCCTACTTCTCACGAGTTGGGGTCTCCGGCCAAGCCGGGGCGGTTCAGAATCCTGAATGTCGATCCAACCTAGTGGTGCCAGCCGAGGTAGAGGGGTTAGCGTCTCACACAGGCCGGGGGAGGGGGCGACGATCAGAGCCCCGACGCCTTGGTGAGATTCACCCGAAACCGATCCCGCCGCCGCTGATATTTTCGGGTCATCTCGGCAGAAGCGTGACCGAGCTGCTTCTGAACGTAACGCTCGTCGACCTCGGCCGAGGAGGCAAGGCCGGCACGCAGCGAGTGGCCTGAGAATTTTTCCGCGCGCTCGGTCTCGGTGAGGTCGGGGCGCACGCCGGCGGCCGATGCCGCCTTCTTGACGAGGCGCGCCACTTCCTGATCGAGCAATCGCTCGGGGCCGACATCCTTGCCTTGACCGGTAACCCGCCGGAAGAGGGGGCCGTGCGCAATCCTTGCAAGGTTGAGCCACGTCTGCAGTGCGACGACGGGGCAGGTGGCGTCCAAGGAGCCGCGACCGATTTCCACTTTACGCCAACCGCGTTTTCCCCGGACCGTAACCACCATGCCCTTGTCGAGGATCTCGATCCAGCCGCGGCTGTCCTTCGTCTGGTCGCGGCCGACGTCAAGCCCTACGATCTCGGAGCGCCGCAGCCCACCGGCAAAGCCGATCAGCAGCATGGCCCGATCGCGCAAGCCCCGCAAGGTGCCGCGCGGGAGCGTCTCCAGCATGGCGATCAGGTGTTCGGGCAGCACTGCTTCCTTCTGCCGGGGCGGGGCGGCATGGGTGTTGCGGATGCCGGCGAGCACGGTGGCGATATGGCGATCCTTGCGGTCGAGCGGGAGCCCGCGCTGCGCATAGTTCCAGGTGATCGCGGAGAGCCGCCGCTCGATCGTCGTGACCGAATTTGGCTTGCTGCCGGCGATTGCCGAACCCGAGGCGGCGTCACTGCCACCGGCACACGCGGTGATGTAGAGGCCGACGGTATGTGGGCTGGGCGGCAGGATCTCCAGCCCTTGCCGGCGGCACCATCCGGAAAAATGCTTCCAGTCGGAGGCATAGGCTTTGCGGGTGTTCGGTGAGCTCGCGGCCTCGACATAATCGCGCGCCAGATCGGCGAGCTGCTCCAGATGAGCGGGCAATACGGTACTGGCTTCCGGAAGAGGGGAGGGGAGGCCGGCGTTGTCCGTCGAGATGCCGGCCGACGCCTGCGGCGCGGAAATGTCACCGTCGGCGGCCGTGCTGAGAGACGGAGCGGAGCTCGGCTCGACGGAAATTTCGCTGTTTTGTTCGATGATTTGGCGCATTTCTCTATAATGACAGAAACGAACGATAATGGAAGTTTATCGTTCGTTTATCTGAGCAGACATGGCGTGCGGTTTTGGCGGAAATTGGTGCGATAAACCGCTCAAGCAAAAGATGATGCTCGGCATGAACCCGTGCTCCCGCTCCCTTTCACCGTCGCGGTTCTGCTCGCGGCCGTGCCGCCCGTGCCGGGCCGGGCGACCGCGCATCCCCAGGATGGCGGCGAGGCGGATGCTGCCTTTGCCGCCGGCATTGCCCTGAAATCACTCCGCGATCTGATCCGCTCCGATCCGCATGGGCAGTATCGCACCCGACCGTGCTTTGGAGAGACGATCCGCGCCTCGTCGGCGCCGACGCGGGGAGGGGCCGCGGCGCTGTCGGGGTTCGAGGTGATGGTCCTGATGGCGGTGGGATATTTCCAGCCCGTCACCCGCGGCGAGCTGAGCAAAATGTTCGGCAAGGAGGTCAGCCGCGATATCATCGCAGCGCTCCGGGGTTCCAGCTTCATTGCTTCCGGACCGCGCAGTCCGACGCCAGGCGCACCTTACACCTATGTGACCACTCCATACTTCCCCTCCGCATTCGGAATGGAGACGCTGCGTGATCTTGCCAACGTCGAAGCGCTCGAGGATGCGGGGTTGCTCAGCCGGAAGGAGGTTCAGAATGAGCCGCTCTCGGCTGAGGCGGAGAGCGAGGAAGAATAAATTGTCTGCTGCGTACAGGATGTTTTAGTCGTTGTGCTGCGCTCGTCCTCACGGTCACTTCAGCTTGGTGATATTGCGACGAAGAATGGCCGAAAATTTCTTCAACCCGCCTTGCTCAAGCGCGCCCACAAACGTTTCGATGGACGGCGCCGTCTTGCGCAGATTGTGCCGTGCACTTTTGACGCTGGAGATCAACGCATCGGGAAACGCGGCATGGAGTTCGAACAAAAAATCATCGGGTGACTGGCTGATCACACCGTAGGGGCGGAGGTTTGGTGCTGGAAAATCTTTCAGGTTCCAAGTGACGATGACGGATGCTTTCCCGGCGATGGCGGCTGCCAGAACATGCCGATCGTCGGGGTCTGGTAGCTCAAGGTCGGTGACCAGAGGGCGGTAGTTTCCCACTTGCGCTTCCGGTAGCACGGCCTTCATCCTGTCGCGTGTGGCTAATAGGCGTTCGATGGGCAACGAAGGCGTGTTAGCGGCAAGATTGCGTATCCATTCTTCATGGATATCGTCGGTCCACCGCGCCTCGACGAGGCCGTCGAAAGCACACTGGATGAGGACATTGCGCAGGTGGAATGGATAGAGGACGCAGGCATCATAGACCGCGACGGGCGGTTTAGAGGCCATGAGTCTCAACAAGATCCTCGGTGTCTTCGGCAAGCGAATCCATCGCAGCCTGCCGACCGTCCAGCCTGAATTTTAGCGCGAGCACATCCTTGAGCAAGGCACGGCGGTGTTTGCCGACATAGCGGAATGGCAGATCGCCCCGGTCCATACGCAGGACGACGAGTGGACGCGAGATGCCCAGAACCGCCGATGCCTCGGTCGGGCTGAGCTCCTGGTCTTCGGCCAGCACAGCGACGCGTTCGCCGCGCAACATATGCGCCAGAAGCGCTTCAACTGCCGCCGCGGCCGTGGGAGGGATTTTAAGCGTCTGTTCTGTACCGCCTTCGTGACGAACATGAAGTTCCATCCTGTCGCCCGCGGACAGCTTCGGCAAAGGCGAAGCTGTCTCGCGGTCGCGATCCGACAATCCGGCGAAATGAACGATTTGACTGGCCATGGCAAAGTCTCCTTGGCTACTAACATAATGTGCCAGGCCTGTAACTGCAATAACTGAAAACCCCCGGTGAAATGGGCGTTGGCGATGCGGTCACCGCACCGCCACCTCCACATCAGGCTGCTTCCCAAACCTGGTTGAGGATCTTTGCCGCAAGCGCCGCCTTGTCTTGCGGCAGGAAGCGCCCGTAATGCTCTTGCACCACATCCGGTGTGTCCTGGATCGCGTAGCTTGCTTGCTCATAGGATCCGGTTTGCTTCAAGATGTGCGTCGCCAGGATATCCCGCAGATTATGCGGCCCGTGCGGCAGCAGGCCCTTGATGGCGCCGCGACCGGTGTAGGGGTTGTAGATGCCATAGCGCTGGATGATCGTCCTCCACGCCTCATAGAACTTTGTCGAGTCATAGGCCGCGTCGTAACTGGTTGTCTTCACCGTTTTCACGAAGAACGTGCCCGGATCCTTTGCACTGCCGAGCAGCACGCCGCGATGCCGGTCGATATAGGCCTCTAGGTATTTGTAGAGGTCGAGCAGGTCCGGCAGGATCAGCCGGAAGGGCTTTTGTCCAAAGAAGGACGAGCCGGAGTTCTTGAAGGCAATCGACGGGATCAGCACTTCCCAGCCACGCTCCCGGTCGTTCCACCGCAATTCCCCGCACTTCATGTCTTCCAACCGGCGCTCGGAGGTCGGGAAGTGTCCTCGCGGGCAGAGGCGAAGCTGGCGAAGGTTCTTCTGCCGAAGTCCCAGATGCAATCCGAGCCGAAGCATCAGGAAGGAGCGCACAGCTTCCGCAGCCGGCCGCGGATAGCGGTCTTCGTCTGGCATACGCATCAAGATCTCATCGGTGATCTTGCGATATTCCGCCAGCGGGCTTTCCGCTTCCAGGATCACCATGATCGCCTCAAATGGATCGCGATGCACGCGCATCACCCTCTGGACTTCCTTCGAACGATTGGCCGCATGGCGATGGAAAGCATCACAGGCGCCGTGCCAGTCGCGGGTGGCAAATTCGATTTCCTCTGGTGCGATGAGGCCCTCGATCGGCCTCACATTCTTCAGAAGCTCCGGATGCTGGCGGATCCAGCCCACCTCTGCACGAGTGAGGGCTTGCGCCACCATCAGCATGTCCTCCTCCCACTTGGTGTAAAAGCCGCGCCGCTGCTCACGCCATTGCAGATACCAGTCCCAGACGCCTGGAAAGATCAGCAAGCCGAAGGTCAACTGGCTGAGCGGCACACCGCGGCCTCTGACGACGCCGGCAGGTGAAGCGGCGAGCGCGCCGAACATTAGTCCGAGATGCTCCACCTTCTGCGACGCCGTTTCTTCACCCCAGACGCCGTTGCGCTGGAAACCGACCGCCGTCAGCGTCGAAGTCTTGAAGCGGATCAGGTCCGCCATCTCCATCGCCAGCCGCGGCGGCGCGTCGACCACGCCGGACAGCAGGTCGGGATCCTCGAATGAAACATCCGCACTCTTACTCGTGCCGCCGGCGAGAAGGGATGATCGCGGAGACAAAGATCCTCCGCCATAAGTGACGCCGGGAAAGCGGATGGCATAACGTTGCTTACTCGCCGCCGCCTGATAGCGGCGATAATCAGTTGAGCCGGAGACGATGACCCGCCGGACCCAATCGAGGATTTCCTCGCGCTTCGAGAATGACAGGCTGCCAAAGTCGTCTGGCAGGTGCCAAGCCAGCCTTCGTCGTTCAGCGGGGCTGATATCGGCGAGCTTGTGACCGTAGAGCGATCGCGACGGATGCGGCAGCTTTTCTTTGAAATATCCTTGTCGCAGTTGGTAGCGCCGCTCGATGCGGGAAAGGATTTCGAAGCTGGCAATGGATCTTGGCGTTCGGCCAGCCTGGATCCAGGAGAGCAGGGTTTTGTCGTCGAAGGTTTCACCGAGGCGAATGATGGCGCGGTATAGCTGCCAATAGCTGTCTCCAAACCGGCGCATATGATAGACGAGCGCGTCCTGGAAGGATTCCGGATTGTCCGTCGCTTCAAACAGCGGCTCAGGAAACTCCTGGATTGGTTTTGGCTGCGGGCCTCGCTGAGGCGACGCAGATTGAACCGGCGTCCCGTCGCTGCCCATTCGTTGAGGCTTGCGAGTGGACGATGTCGCCGGCACCGGTGAGCGGCGAGCGGGTCGAGCCGGTTTAGTTTTCGGCTCGGATGCAGGACCTTCTTCCAAAGCCGGCGTGCCGAGCCATCGGATGATGGCGTCCAGGCCAGGACGGAGCCGCTTTTTCAACTCGGCTGTCAGTTCGGTCTCAATTCCGCAAGCGTCTGCAACCGTTGTCCAGTCGATCCGGCCGTTTAAAAGCGGCGGGGACTTCCGGTAGATGATGAGGCTGATCAGGTAGGGTCTGATATTCTCCAGCACCCGTTTCGGAGCGATTGGCGCGATGCGGGCGTCGCAGAATTCCGAGATCTTTCGTTGAAAATGACGTGAGGCAATATCGTGTTTTGGCATGCTTGCATTCCATAGCTCTCGGCACCAGTGCCAAGGGCGAGCGGAAATAGGAGCTGATTTTTAACAAAGGATTATCGGGCCGCCAGCAGCATCGAGTAGGCAGGAGGACCACCCTAACATCGGTTCCGGCGAACCACTGACCTGCTTAGTATCCGATCGGCAGGCATGTCTCCGTGCCGCCCGGAAATTGACGTTGGCTAAGAGTGCAACGCCGATCCGATAAAGGTGCATAACCGCCGGCTCAGCACGTATAGAATATCCCATCATCCCGATATCGAAATATACTCATGAGGATCAGAAATCACGATCAAGCCATTAAATATGGATATACCATCGATAACCAGTACAAAATGGTACGGCAATTTCCAGGTTCTCAGTGAGTGTTCCACCAGTATCGCGAAGGGCGAAGTCGTCGTCGTCTGCGGTCCCTCAGGTTCCGGTAAGTCCACTCTGATCAAGACTGTCAATGGACTAGAACCTGTTCAGGACGGACGAATTCACGTGGAAGGATCGGACGTCACCAAAAAGGGCGCTGACCTGACGAAGTTGCGCACACGCATCGGGATGGTTTTCCAGCATTTCGAGCTTTATCCGCATATGACCGTAAAGGAGAACCTGTGTCTGGGTCCACGAAAGGCGCTTGGTCGTTCACCTGAGGAAGCCCACGCAAAGGCTGAAGTACTACTTCGCCGCGTGGGGCTTCTCAGCCACATTGACAAGTACCCCGCACAGCTCTCCGGCGGTCAGCAACAGCGCGTGGCGATCAGCCGGGCGCTGGCGATGGATCCGGTTGCCATGCTTTTCGATGAGCCGACCTCCGCGCTTGATCCCGAAATGATCCGCGAAGTCTTGGAAGTTATGGTCGAACTGGCCAGAGAAGGAATGACGATGATGGTGGTTACGCACGAAATGGGGTTTGCCCGGAAAGTGGCCGATCGGGTGATCTTTATGGACGCGGGCAAGATCGTCGAGGACAGGGCCACCGAGGAGTTTTTTAGTCATCCCAGAAGCGAACGCGCGAGGGAATTCCTCTCCAAGATCCTCAATCACTGATGGAACCGAAACTATCCAGCTCCAAGTTGCGGCGTGTCGGCATCCTAGGCGGAATGGGGCCCCAAGCGACTGTTCTCCTCCAGCAGCGCCTAATCGACATAGTCGATGCAGCCGATGACGCTCAACACATCCCTTTGCTAATCGACATGAACTCGCAAATTTCTTCGCGGCTAGACTACGTATTGTCTGGACGAGGCGAAGACCCTGGGCGTGTGCTAGGCCAGATGGCTCGGCGGCTCGAAGTTGCAGGAGCTGAAGCACTGGCAATGCCGTGCAACACGGCGCACTATTTCGTTGACCAAGTAACCGCATCTGTCCAGATACCATTCCTCAATATGATCGATCTGGTTGGCGAAGCCATCTCACTACAATGTTCCATTGGTGGCAAAGTGGGAGTCCTGGCTTCGCCCGCAGCTGAGAAAATCGGTGTCTTTGACAAGGCTTTCAGGCCCTATGGATTGCGCGCGATCTATCCGGATAACCGGGCCTCCATGGTCGATGCAATTCGAGCAGTCAAGTCGGTGGGGCCTTCCAGCTCGCATGCACGAGCAGCGCTGGCAAATGCTGCCACCGAATGCGTCCGAAAGGGAGCAAGGCACTTGCTCATCGGCTGCACGGAGTTCTCCACGATCGCCGACGCCGCGGATGGCTTTGTACCCGTGGTTGACGCGCTCCAAGTTCTGGTGGAGCGGATCTGTGATTTCTCAGGAGCAAGCCGCAAACCGGTGTCAGGCGCGGCGGGCCGTTAGACCGGAATACACGAATTTCCCAAAATCCAAAGTCTTGGTACATCATGGTTACAAGGTAGCCAATGGCTGGCAAGCGCCATTCGTGCGGCATCCTAAATGTCGATTTAAGTGTCGCGCTATAGGGGTGCTCGCAGCCAAGTGTTTCCGCGCCTGTTTCTGCGCAGGGGTACGCACATTGATCCGGTGCATTCGAGACATGTCCCGCCTTCATTTGTTAGCGGTGGTTCTTCCAACTAACCTTCCCAAAGCAAAAACTAATAGTCGGAGAAGCATTGGGTATGGTTGCTAACAGCACAACAAGACGGGAGATGCCTGCAGCGGAGCAGCATCCGCTGCTGGATGTGGAGCGATACAAGCAGGACTGGAGCGCGGCAACAGACCCCCAAAAGGGTTTCTACCTCGAGCGCACTCCGCTGTTCAGTTCAGCGGCTGCCGCGCAGGACGCCGCCAACAGCAGCAGGATGCTTTGGTCGTGGGCACCAATCTGGTTACCTTGGGAATACACGAGTTGGCTTGAAGAAGCCCGATCCTTCCACGACACTGCCTACATCGGGGACTGGAGCGGTATCGTTAAGATCAGGTTCCGCGGGGCTGACGCGCTAAAATTCCTGAGCTTTATAGGAACGAACAATCTTCAGAAGTTCGGCATCAATCAGGCGAAGCACCACGTTCAAGTGAACGAAGCTGGGAAGATCGCGTCGCAGGGGCTCCTCTACCGGGTCGGAGAGGAAGACTTCCTCTACACCGGTAACAGCGCCTATTGGGCTTTCCATCAGCTTAAGCAGGGAAAATGGAACGTCGACGCCGAGATCGAAAGTGCCGAGCACTTTGTTTTCTCCGTGCAGGGACCTATGTCGAGGGTGATTCTGGAAGAAGTGTTCGCAAGCGATCTCGGCAGCCTGCGATTCAATGATTCATTCCTCGTCGAGCTGGGGGACGTCGAGGTCAGGATTGTGCGGACGGGCATAACAGGCGAGCTGGGATACGAACTGCACGGATCCACGCGTTTCGGCAACCTCGTGTGGTCGAAGGTAGTCGCTGCTGGCGCGGCGCATGGCATCAAGCAGCTGGGCGTCCGATCGCAGATCGTCTCCCACGTTGAGGCGGGGATCGCGACGAATGATCGCGACTTCATTTCAGCGGCGGTCAACACACCGGGTGCGCCGCTAATCCCTCCGACCGCCCGATCCCGCATCCTCGGCAGCTACGAACTTGATGACTCGAGTCTGCTCTTCCGTACTCCCTCGGAAGTAAATTTCTTCCGGCAGGTCTCGCTCGACAGTCACGATTTCATCGGCCGCGACGCGCTCGCCGCTGAACAGCGTGCCGGAGGCCCGGCGCGGCGGCTCATGGGACTGATCTGGAACAAGAAAGACCTTCTTGACGTATATGCGACGCTGTTCGAGGAGGGCCCCATCGTTTCCCCGATGGACTTGCCGCGGTTCCTGGGCCTCTCGGTGGACAAGGTCTTGAGTAGCGGAAACGTGATCGGTTGCTCGACCTCGCGCGTCTACAGCCCTTATCTCAGAAGCATGATATCGCTCGGTCATCTTCCGCGGGAGCATGCCGAGGCCGGCGGAATCGTTACCATCGTCTGGGGAAACCGCGGGGAGGCGCAGCGCGAGGTACGTGCGGAAGTGGTAGAGCTTCCCTTCAAGCCGGACGTCCGCCGCATCACTTCGCCTTAAAGCTGGGAAAGCACGCGGGAACTTCCAGTCAGGCGTGCGCTTCTCCTCCATCTCTGTTGATCATGGCCGAACGACCCCGGGCCAGCAACTCCGTTGATGGGCCGACCGCGGCGTGCTCCGCGTCCCGGGGCACACCGGGGCGCGGCGAGAAAAGCTCGGCTATCGCCATGCGCAGCCACTTCCAGGCGGGATCGTTGTGGGTCCGCTCGTGCCAGAATTGCCTGGTGACAACAGTTTGCATATCAAACGGAAGTGGCCGTTCGATAAGAAGCCCTTCCTGCTGATAAGTCCGGCTGACCGTCCGTGGCAGAACCGCGAGCAAGTCGCTCTGCGCCACGACGAACGGGACGACCATGTAGTGCGGGACGTGTAGGCGTATGTTCCGCTCTTGTGCTCTCTGTCCCAAAGTCCGTTTCAACAAGACCTCACAGGTCGCGGGGGAGCCGATGGCGGCGTGCTCTGCTCCCAGAAACGCCTCTAAAGTCAGGTTCTCACGCAGCGGGTGATCGGGCCGCATTGCACAGGCGAAAGTCTCGTCGAAAAGGTGGCGTTGATAGAATCCTGAATGACCCTCGGGTAACTGACCTAGCGCCAGGTTTACCGAGCCGTCTTCGAGTGCACTGCGGTAGTTCGACCTTGACATCTGGTGGATCACCAGGCGGGCCGTGGGCGCAGCTTTGCTGAAGAAAGCTACGAGCGCGGGCAGAAACATAAGTTCGCAGACGTCCGTCATCACGAGGTCGAAGACCTTTGTGGAGAGTGCCGGATCGAAGTCATCGGGCTCCGCAAGAGTGGCATCCAAAGCTTTGAAAGCCGAGAGGATAGGTGCAGCGATTTTCTGCGCGTACGGGGTCGGCTGCATTCCGACCGTGCTGCGGACGAAGAGAGGGTCGCCGAACGCAGTCCTCAGGCGGCCGAGCGAGTGGCTCATGGAAGACTGGCGAAGCCCTAGTCGCTCCGCTGCGAGAGTAACGCTTCGGGTTTCATAGAGAGACACGAATACCCTGAGCAGGTTGAGGTCGAGGCGGTTGATATCGACAGCATGCATAGACGTCATTTGAGCCACCAATTTTAAGAGCCTGCGCGACATGGGTTAGAGTGCCGTGAAACTAGGAGGATAACAATGCACCGAGACAAAGCCGCGCTAGCCTTGGCCAACAGGATTCTGTATTCGAAAGGGGTCGTTGACGCCTTCGGCCACGTCAGCGTCAGGGCCGCTCAAGACGCCACGCGCTTTTACCTGTCCCGCAACATGGCTCCTGCGCTCGTCACCGAGCAGGACATCGTCGAATTTGATCTCGATGGCCGCATCATCGACGGCTCCACCTCCAAAGTCTATCTCGAACGCTTTATCCACGGTTCCATCTATCGCGCCCGTCCGGATGTGATGTCGATCGTGCATAGCCACTCCAAGGCACTTATTCCGTTCGGTGTCACCAAGATGCGCCTTCGTCCCATCTGGCACATGAGCGGGTTCCTCGCCGAAGAGGTTCCGAGATTCGAAATACGCAGCTGTGCAGGCGAAGAAAGCAATATGCTGATCACGAGTGCTGCACTCGGCGACGCGCTGGCGCGCTCTCTGGACAAAAACGCCGTCGTGCTGATGCGCGGACACGGAGCGACGATCGTGGGGCCCTCTTTGCAAGCGGCTGTGTTTCGAGCCGTCTATGCGCAGGCGAACGCTGAAATACAAGCCGCGGCCTCGGCTTTGGGGGACGTTGTATTCCTGAATCCCGCAGAGGCCAGGAACAGTGACGCGGCGAATTCGGGGCAGGTCGACCGGGCCTGGGACCTCTGGTCCAGCGAGGCGGACTAAGCCGCATGCCCGCGGCAGCCTTCTAAGCAGATCAGTCATCTCCGACGAAGACCTCTTCCCGTCGGCTGCGGACGCGAGGCTGAAGGATCAACACAAGCAGCAGCGCCGAGAGCACGAGGAAGACGGCACTGATGGGACTGCGTATGAATACGGAGAAGTCTCCGTCTGACAGGATGAGCGCACGGCGGAGGTTCTCCTCCATCATCCTCCCGAGGACCACCCCAAGCAGAAGTGGCGCGACCTCGAAGCCTAGCTTTCCGAAGATATATCCAGCTATGGCGAAGACCGCGAGGATCATCAGGTCAGCCGTCGACGTGTTGACGGAATAGATGCCGATGCAGCAGAAAATGAGAATGGCCGGGTAAAGAAGCCTGTATGGCACCTTCAAGAGTTTCACCCAGAGGCCGATCAACGGAAGGTTGATGACCAGCAGCATCGCATTGCCGAGCCACATTGACACGACGAGGCCCCAGAAGAGGTCGGGGTTGCTCGTCATTACCTGTGGTCCGGGGATGATCCCATGTATCGTCATGGCCCCCACCATCAGAGCCATGACGGCATTGGGTGGAATGCCTAGCGTAAGAAGCGGGATGAAGGACGTCTGCGCGCCGGCGTTGTTCGCCGCCTCTGGACCTGCTACTCCCTCTATGGCGCCGTGTCCGAAACGTTCCGGATCCTTCGCCAGGCGCTTCTCGACGGTATAGGAAGCGAATGGCCCGAGGACCGCGCCGTTGCCCGGCAGCAGGCCGAGGATGGATCCAATCATCGTGCCGCGTGCAATGGGGTAGACCGAACGCCTTATATCATCGCGGTCGGGGAGAAGTCTTCCGAGCGTTCTGGCGGCGACGTCGCGAACGTCGGGATTTTCAACGTTCCGCAGAATCTCGGCTATTCCGAAGAGGCCCATGGCAAGCACAGCGAAGTCTATGCCTTCGTAAAGATATGGAGAGCCAAGCGTCATCCTCTGGGCTCCGGTTTCAAGGTCAGTGCCGACGCTTGAGATGAGGATGCCGAGCATGATCATCGCGACCGCCTTGAGAACGGATCCTCCCGCCAGCGTAATAGCGAACACAAGTCCCATTATCATGAGCGAGAAATACTCGGTCGGACCGAAAACCAGTCCGAAACGGGACAGGGGCGCTCCTACGGCAGCGATCACGAGTGTCGAGACGCAGCCGGCGAAGAAGGAGCCCAGCGCGGCGATCCCAAGCGCGGTCCCAGCGCGGCCTTGACGGGCCATCTGGTGCCCGTCGATCGCCGTGACGATCGAGGCTCCTTCCCCTGGAATGTTTACCAGGATCGCCGTGGTGGAGCCGCCGTATTGAGCGCCGTAGTAAATGCCTGCCAGCATGATCAAGGCTGCCGTCGGATCGAGCCCGAACGTGAGCGGCAGCAGAATCGCGATCGTAGCCACCGGGCCGATGCCGGGTAATACCCCGACCAGTGTTCCGACGAAACATCCGATGAAGCAGAAGAGAATGTTTAAGGGAAGGGGGACGCTGCCGAACAGCGGCAGGGACGCGCTCGCCAGACCGAAGACTTCGGAGAAGCCGATTTCGAAGTTTTTGAGTAGGTCCAAGGGAGCCTCAAAGATAGACTAGGCCAGGCAGCGTCAGCACCGGCAGTTGCACATTCAACGTGTAACGAAAGAGCGCTATCGAAAGCGCCGTCATGACCAGCGAAAAGAGCAGTAGTTCGTGCCACCGGGTGTTGCTCGAGGCGAGACCCGCGATGACCATCGTCAGCGGTCCGGCTAGAGCCAGGCCGACCTGATTGATGGTTGCGGCGAAGAAGACGATAGCGCCCGCGAGGAAAATCGGACTCCTTAGCCCGATTTTCCCCAGCCGTTCGCCCGGCCGCCGGAGACCCCTGACTGACATTCCGATCCCGATGGCACCGAACCCGACTGCCATCCATCTCGGGAGCATGGCAGGGCCGATGTTGTCCAGTGTGCCCTGGGGGAGGTCCCGGAGAAGCCAGAGCGCGATTGATGCGAGCGCGATCAGGCAGAGCCCACCCGCGACATCGATCGAAAGAGCTTTCATAGGTCAGGACCTCCATGGTATCGTCGGGAACGGGGCGTCTACTTCTTCGTAAAACTTGGGTTCGTTACGATCGTCTGCACGTGTTTGAACTCCCGCTCCAAGGCGCTCGCGAAATCCGCTTTGGGAGCGCCGGCGGCCTGAATACCCACCGTGGCGAGCCGCTCTGCGACCGCGGGGTCCCTAGTGGCCTCCAGAGCCGCCTTTTCGATCTTCGAAACAATTGCGTCCGGAGTGCCTTTAGCTACATACAGGCCGAGGATCGACGAGGTATCGAAGCCGGGGATCAATTTTGCCATCGGAGGCACGTCCGGAACAGACGCGAGCGGCTGAGGTGAATTAATGGCCACGAGCTTGACCTCGTTGTTCTTCACGAATCCCGCGATCGGCGGGTACGCCGACCACAGCGCGTCTACATGTCCCCCGACCAGCGCCGGCACGGCTTCGCTGCTACCCTTGTAAGGCACGTGCTTCATGTTGAGGCCGAGGCCCGCTTTGACCGCCTCCATGGCCAGATGGTGGGGACTGCCGAATCCCGCGGACCCGTAGCTCACGGTTTTTCCCGCGCCTTGGACGTATGCAATGAATTCCTCCAGCGAGTTTACCGGAAGTGTCGCGTTGATCGCCAGAAACTGCGGAGCTCGCGCTAGCTGCACGACGGGTCTTATAGCGGCTCGATCATACGAGATGTTCTCGACGATCAATGCATTGTAGTTGATCGACCCCTCGGTAAGGAGCACGACGTGCCCGTCAGCGGGCGACGACGCCAAAGTGGAGACGGCGACGCCACCGCTGGCTCCCGGTTTGTTTTCAACGATCACGGACTTGCCGATGATCGACTGCAACTTCTCGCCGATGATCCTTGCCGTGGTATCCGGAAGTCCGCCCGCAGCATAAGGCACGACCAGCCTGACTGTCTTCGACGGCCACGAGTCCTGCGCGCGAGCGCCCGGGGCTGCGAGGGCCGCGACCGCGGTTGTCGCCGCGAACGTAACGGCCGCAAGGCGAGAAAACCTCGTAAACGATTTGAACATTGCTCCTCCTCCTCTTCCCTGTTGTGATGGGAAGCGCTCGATAGTCGCTTCGATAGCGCTATCTAGCAAATGCACGGGCGCGATGGGGAATATGCTTCGTATCGATAGGGCGCAGTCTGCTTATGCCTGCAGGCTCTCTGCGCTGCTGTGCCGTGATGAGATTGGCATTGCGATCGTCATCGGACGGACCCACTCCGCCAGGAACCGGTGTAACCGCCCCCGCGACTTCTTGCATGGAGGCGAAATCCACGTCTCTGACCAACGTCCTCTGCGGTCGTTGCCCTGTTCTCCGGAAGCTGGTTTATGCCGACGTTGACGACGGTCGCACCGCGTTTACCCAGTCGCGTTTCACCGTTGCGGCGCGACCCGCTGCCGCAAGGAGGATGTCTACTGTCCGGCAGGTGGCCGGAAGGCTTCTGGTCCGAGAATGGGCGATGACAACGGTCGCGTTGGCGCGAAGTAGAGGTTGCGCCATCGGCTCTCCAGAGGTTGGAGCACCCGATGACGGCGCCATGCCGACCCGGATCGGTCTTTCCCCTGGACACATTCTAGGAGCTTCATAGCGCCGGCTGGGGTACAGGTCAGTAGCCTGGCGGTCACGTCTCCGGAGGGCGAGCGTTCCCACGTTCACCACATTCAGTCCGTCGACACCTTGGCGGGGATAGTGGTTGGTCGGACCAGGGTCGAGATCGCCGGCAACGGCAGTTGAACGAGGGTTCCATAAATAGTTCCGCCTCGTTCAGCACCTTTATGAGGTCGAGCAGGTTGCGCTGCGACGCCGCGGCGGACCGGGTATGGTGGGCAGATCTGAAGCCTCACTCTCCCGCCATTCTCACCTGCGAACCGACATAGATTTGGCTGGCGGAGCCTTCCCTGACGATCACGACCGCCAACCGGGCGCCCCTCCCAGCCTTTGCGAAAGTTCGGCCGTCACGGCCTTGACCTCGCCTAGAACAAAGGCCGCGACCTCCCGGCCCCGGATGATCCTCGGAGCCATCAGCCCATGCGCTCCGACGCGTAGGAACCGGGGCTGGCGGGAAATACCACCGTCCTGTTGCCGTTGATGAAGGTGCTATGGTGAATGTGGGCGTGGATTGCGCGTGCCAGCACCTGACTTTCGACATCGCGTCCAAGCGACACGTAGTCCTCCGCCGACTGCGCGTGAGTTATCCGAACCGTGTCCTGTTCGATGATGGGACCTTCGTCGAGATCTGCGGTGACGTAATGCGCCGTGGCGCCGATCAGCTTCACGCCGCGTGTATAGGCTTGCTTGTACGGGTTGGCACCCTTGAAGCTTGGCAGGAAGGAATGGTGGATGTTGATGATCCTGCCCGACATCTTCTGGCACAAGTTGTCGGAGAGCACCTGCATGTAGCGCGCCAGAACGATGAGGTCGGTACCGCTCGACTCCACCAATTCCATCAATCTTGCTTCGGCCTGAGGCTTGTTCTCCTTAGTCACTTTGATGTGGTGAAACGGGATGTCGTTGTTCACCACGAGCTTCTGATAATCAAAGTGGTTGGACACCACACCGACGATGTCGATCGGCAGGCCCCCGATCTTCCAGCGGTAGAGCAGGTCGTTCAGGCAATGGCCGAAGCGCGACACCATCAGGAGGACCTTGATGCGCTCGTCAGCTGCGTGGAGTTCCCAGTCCATCTCGAACTTCTCGGCTATGATCTGGAATTCCAGCTCCAGCTTACTTCGATCCGCGCCTTCTTCGGATATGAAGCTTATCCGCATGAAGAACTTGGCTGTATCAAGGTCGTCGAACTGCGAGCTGTCGATGATGTTGAAGCCATTCTCGGCGAGAAAGCCGGAAATCGCGGCCACGATCCCGCGTTTGGTTCCGCAGGTGATCTTTAGTACATACTTGTACATGTCGTCCTCTCCCGTAGTCGATGGCCGCCCAGGTGTTCGGCGTGCACTGTTGTCGGTTTCCACGTCCCTGATATGCGAGCCGCCCATCCTTGTTAAATTGGCGGCGACCATTTCCCGGATGCATCCAATCCATAAGCTCTCGTTCGGAAAGTGGATACCGTAGCGGTCCGGGGTAGGCCGCCAGCCGCGTTCGTGTCAGCGCCCGGCGGCCCACCAGGAAGCGCCGGACGACGCTCCGGAGCTGGCGGTGTCGGCTCACATCTGGGAGAGGTCGCGACGACGTCGGAAAGCCGGACGCCGGTTCAAAACTAACGAACGGGCGACCGATTTATTAAATCCGCAGCCTTCTCGGCGATCATAATGGCTGTGGCATTGATGTTGCCGCCAATCAAATCGGGCATCACCGACGCATCGACGACGCGCAGCCCGTCAACGCCGAATACTCTTAATTCGGCATCGACGACCGCCATCGGATCGTTCTCCAACCCCATCTTGCACGTTCCGCACGGGTGGTGCACGCTGATACCGGTCGCATCGATATGCCCGTCGATCTCTTCATCCGAATAGCCGTGGGGCGCTAACTCGCGCTCCACAAAACGTGACATCGGCCCCTGTCGCCCGATGTCGCGTGCCATTCTGAGGCCTTTGCGAAGAAGATGCCTGTCGTTCCCCGCTGTCAGGAAGTTTTGACGTATTACGGGTGCGTCTAGTGGATTGGCGGAAGCCAGTTTGACGGTGCCGCGGCTCTCCGGGCGGAGGAGGATCGCACGCAACGCGAAGCCATCAACGTAGGGCTCTCTGAATGGCCTAAGGTACGGTGCCGCCGTCATTGGTGCCGCGACAGGGATCATCTGAATGTCCGGCAGGTCGACGTCCGGCGAGCTCCTCAGGAACGCCATCCCGCCGCTTGGAAGGTCGGTCGCTATGCCCGCGCCGCGGAAGTAAGCGTTCCCGAGCTGGGCGGCGATCCGGTCGACCCGCATCTGGTTGTGAAGCGGTCCGGAGTACTTTCGCCGATACGATACCGCCACCGAGATGTGGTCCTGAAGGTTCTTACCGACCCCCCGCAAAGCGATCGAGGTATCGATGCCGAGTTCCTTTAAGTCACTAGGGTCTCCGATGCCCGAAAGGTTCAGGAGCTGCGGGCTGTTGATGACCCCGCCGCAGCAAATGACCTCCTTAGAGGCGCGCACGACGCTCACTTCGCCGTTCTTTTCGAACTCCACCCCGACCGCACGCGGGCCCTGCAGTATCAACTTGCGAGCGACCGACTTGATCAAGAGGCGCAGGTTCTTGCGGCGGAGGGCCGGCCGGAGGTAGGCCACGGCTGTGCTGCACCGGCGTCCATCCTTGATAGTGGCCTGAAACTCCCCGAACCCTTCCTGCTCGGCACCGTTATAGTCGCTCGTATACGTGTAGCCGGCGCAAAGACCAGCAGTCGTGAAGACCTCCCTGAGCGGGTCATCGTATCTCGAAAATTGGGTGTTTAGCGGTCCCGAGCCGCCACGATACCGGTCCTCTCCGCCCTCCCACGTTTCCTGGCGGCGGAAGTAGGGAAGTACCCGTTCGTACGACCAGTCGCTCAGGCCGAGCGAAGCCCACCGATCATAGTCACCGCTATGTCCGCGGACGTATCCCATCGCGTTGATGGATGACGATCCTCCCACGACCCTGCCACGAGCGCATTCTATCAGACGTCCGCCGATTTCCTTCTCGTCTTCCGAGAAGTACATCCAATCATTCATGCGCTTCATCAAAATACGCGGCCAGCCGAGAGGTATGTGTATCCAGGGATTCCAGTCCCACCCGCCTGCCTCCAGAAGCACCACCGTATTCGCCGGATTTTCCGACAGCCGGTAGGCCAGCGCGCAGCCAGCGGATCCCGCGCCGACGATGACGTAGTCAGCTTCCAGTTGCTTCATCTATTCCTCCAGTTTCTCTTCGGAGCACGGCGCTAGAAATACTCGTCGCGTCATCAATGTCGGGTGGGGCTCTTGCAGCGGAACGGCCCAGGCACTCGAACGGCAAGGTTCTAGCAGAGGGTTTCAATGCGGGTAACCATCCCGCTGATCGATGCGGTGCATTCGCTTCATGCACCTGCACCATTTCCCCACGACGGCCCCCCTCAGTAGTATCTGTATCACCTGACGTCTTGCATCTACTCGACTTTCGCGGTCGCGCCAGATGGCACGATGCGACAGGTTTCCATGGGAGGAACGGATGAAATCTACACTAGCAGGTCTTCTGGCGGCTATTGCCTTATTCGCGACTGCGCAGACGGCCACGTCACAGGAACTTCGCGTCCTGAGTTCATGGGACGACAGTTATCCCGTCGTCGGGCGTGTACTCGACGCTTACACCAAGGAAGTCGCCAAAGCTTCGGATGGAAAGTTGACGTTCACTCGGGTCGGGCCAGAGACGGTGCCACCATTCGAGCAATTCGAGGCCGTCGAGAACGGAGCGTTGGACATTCTCTTCACCAACGGTGCCTATCACTCGAACATCTCAGGACTGGGACTGACGCTCGACGGTATGTCGGGGGGAACCGATGCCATCAGGCAGAGCGGGCTGTGGACCTATATCGACACCGAGTACCAGAAGATTGGGATCAAGGTCCTAGCACTTTTCATCGACCCCAACGGCTACCAATTCATCCTGAAAAAGCCACTCGGACCAAACGCGTTCGCCGGGTTACGTCTCAGGGGTTCCCCGGTCTATCATCCAAGCATCAAGGCTCTCGGAGGCTCTCCAGTCGTGCTCCCCGGGGGCGAGATCTTTTCGGCATTGGAAAAAGGCGTCATAGACGGTGCCGGATGGACGACGATCGGCGTCGCGGCGAACAACTGGTTCAACGTCGCAAAATATATCCAGAGGCCGACATTCGGCCAGTCCGGATATCTCCTCCTAATGTCGCTGGACAAGTGGAGGGGCCTGGATCCTGAACGTCAGAAGCTACTTTCCGAGGTTGCAGCGAAGTATGAGAAGTCGGCGGTGCAGCAATTTACCGATCTCTCCAACCAGGATCACCAGCGGCTTCTGAAGGAGGGGATGACCATCACCGAATTGACGCCCGACGCACAGCAAAAGCTGAAGGCGGCATGGTTTACTGGCGTTATGGATCTGGGAGCCCAAAAGAGCCCGGAACAGGTGAAGTTCATCCGCGAGACCGCAGTGGCCAAGGGCCTCGCCCACTAAGCCTCGGCTTTGGCTACAGACCACCCCAACCAGCAAGAACACACAACGTACCTGACGCCGCCGAAACCGTTTCGCCGGCGCGCCGCGCCCGATGGTCCGCGTCCCGATCGTTAGGTATCGCGCGTCCACCCAATCAGCACACTGAGCCGGAATGACGGAGGCAGTACTCTTATGAAAAGTGACCGAGCGATGATTTATCGGTTGTGCGGGGCAAGCAATGACATTGGTGCCTTCGCCATCGGGGTCATCTTCTTCATCACCACGTGCGAACTTGTCTCCCGATACTTCCTCGGTCACCCGCTGGTCTGGGTCCCCGACTATTCCAGCTATCTGCTTTGCGTGGTGGTATTCTTCGCGATCCCGGAGTTGACCGCCAAGGGATCGCATATCTCGATCCGGGTTGTACTCGATCTCGTGGGAGAAGAGCGGGCGGCGAATTTCGCTCGAATAGTCGAAGGTATTGCGGCCGTCACCTGCATCATCGTCGCCTACCTCTGCTGGATGATTATGAAGCGCCAGTACGCTTCCGGAACTGAAACGCTGGCCGCCGCGCCGATACCCAAGTGGATCATTCTTGCCGTGATGTTCTACGGCCTCAGCCTCAGCGGTGGGTTGCATGCGTGGCGGTCGATCACAAACCAGAAAACGCAGCAGGCCATCGAAGGATAATTGCATGGATCCTACCACAACACTTGCCTTGATGGCCGGGGCGCTTTTGATCCTGTTCCTTATGGGAATGCCGATCTACGCGGCATTCCTACTCTGCAACCTTGGCGCGCTGTACTTCCTGATGGGGTACACGGGGATCAGTTTGTTCGTCAACAGCATGGCCTCGACTGCCACATCCGCTACTTTGCTCGCGCTTCCGCTCTTCGTGCTGATGGGCGAGATGTTATACCGCGCGAACGCCATCGGGGCTTTAGTGAACTCTGCCGACAAGCTGGTCGGAAGACTGCGAGGACGTCAGTTCATACTCGCGGTCATCGTCTCCACCATTCTTGCAACACTGTCGGGCTCGCAGATGGCGAGCTCGGCGATGCTGTCCCGCACAGTGTACCCTGCGATGCGGGAGCGTGGCTACGACCAGAGAATGTCGCTTGGTGTCATAATGGGTGGGGCATGCCTAGCCCCGATCATCCCGCCGAGCGTTCTGGCAATCATCATAGCAACAATCGCGCAGGTTTCCGTACGGGACCTGTTTGTGGCCGGTGTGGTGCCGGGACTACTGATCGCGTTTCTCATGCTGGCTTACGTCTACGCGCGTATCGGCCTCAACCCCGAGATCGCTCCTCCTGAAACGGACCACCGCAGACCCAGCCGCCGAGAGGTCGCAATCGCCCTGTTCAATCTGTTGCCGTTCACATTCGTAATCGGGGGCGTGATCGGAAGCATCTCGCTCGGAATAGCCACGCCGACTGAGTCCGCCGTGGCGGGCGTTCTCGGCGCTATGGTGGTGGCGGCAATGTTCGGCAAGCTCAATCTGCCGACGCTCTGCGAAGCGTTCAGGTCCACTGCACGGATCACCGGGATGGTGCTGGCGATAATGCTCTCTTCGCAGCTTTTCTCGCAGCTTCTTGCATTCAGCGGTGCCGGGGTCGCGATCAATCGCTTTATGGCCGGACTGGAACTGCATCCATCGCTGATGCTGTTGCTGCTGATGGCGGTACCCTTTGTGATTTGCATGGTGCTTGACGAAGTGGCGGCCATGCTGATCCTTATCCCAGTCTACCTGCCGCTTCTGGCTCCGCTGCAGATCGACCCGGTCCTTTTCTGGACGCTGTTCCTAATCAATATGACCCTGGGCGGGATTGTGCCTCCAGTGGGCTATACGCTGTTCGTCATGCAGGGCGTCATCGGGGACGTCAAGCTGGGCGAACTATACAAGGCGAGTATCCCGTTCGTGGCGATATTTCTGTTCGCAATGCTGCTGATGGCGACGTTCCCGGAGCTCGTCTTGTTCATGCTTTGATGACCATCGGCTGACACAGGAAACACCCATGGATACAACACAAGATCTCGACATTCCTGATGCGTACGTCTCCGCCGCCGGGGTTCGGACGCGGTACCTGTCCGCCGGGAGCGGCGAGCCGATCCTCCTGCTGCATGACGGCGTGCCCGGTGACCCCGTTTTCGCAGACGGCGGCGACGTATGGCTTCCGGTGTTCCGGCCGCTGGCGACGCGCTATCGGCTCATCGCGATCGACCGCCTGGGGCAAGGGTGGACGGAAAACCCCCGGAACCGAGCGGACTACTCGTTCGACGGCATCCTCGAGCACGTCGTCGACGCGATAAAATCGCTCGACGTAGCTCCGGTCCACATCGTCGGTCACGGTCTCGCAGGTCTTCTAGCGCTGCGTGTGGCTATCGACGCACCGGAACTCGTCCGCTCACTGACCGTAATCAACTCCAACGCAGCAGCACCTGAAGCGGGCTTGAACGAGTTGGTGCTGTCGGAAAACCCGTATCCGGAAGGAGAGCCGCGGCACGCCGCTTGGGCGACCGCCGTGATGTCGGTGGACGCCACTCACGCGACGGGCACTTTCCCGCACCGCAGATTGTCTATGATGTCGCAGCCGAAATACGCGGAAGCGGCCGCAATTATGTTTGGAACCGGGCAGTACGAGAACGTCTTCCAGACGAGCGTGCTTGCGGTCAAGGAAAAGACGTTCGCCCACCTTGGCGCAAACGCGGTTAACCGCCCGACCATGCTCATCTGGGGACACGGCGACCCCAGCTGCCCGATTAATCAGGCGTTTGACCTCTACGCCCTGCTTGCCAAACGGGAAGGGCGCGTACAGCTGCATGCCGTCGGCCATTCCGGCCACTATCCCTTCAGGGAAAAACCCTGCGAGTTTGCGCGGGTGTTATCGGATTTCATAGAGGACACACGAAATGGCGCATAAGGTATCTCCCGAGGACGATGACTTCCGGCACTCCAACGGACGCATGGGAGAGGCCGGTTGGCTCGATGTGGACGGCGTGCGGACGCGCTATTTCGATCAGGGCAGCGGCGCTCCGGTCGCGTTCTTCCACGGAGGGCATTTCGCGAGCAACGACGCCGGAAGCTGTGTGGCCTGGGAGCCGACATTCTGCACCCTGCGGAGGCACATGAACGTCATCGCGGTGGACAGACTAGGGCAGGGGATGACCGAGAATCCGCTGCGCGACCAGGATTACACGATGGAAGCGTCCGTAAGCCATGCGGCGCGATTCCTCCAGAAGCTCGGACGGGGGCCTTACCATCTCGTCGGGCACTCCCGGGGTGGGTTGCTCATCACCAGTCTGACCAAGGAATATCCGGAGCTGGTCGCAACGGCCACCTGCGTGTCCAGCGGTACGCTTTCACCGGGCACCGCACGAAATCTCTTGGTGTTTGACCGCCTGCCGCAAAGCTCTCCGCGCGCCGCCGTCCGTGCGGTCTACGAGAGGTACAGCTACAACCCGCGAACCGTCTCGGAAGACCTGCTCGACGAATGCATGACCGTATACCACAGCGAGAGCTACCAGACGGCGCGCGCGAAAATGCTCGAAGACGGACTGGAGGATCGCTATTTCACCCCCCAGCTCCGCCTGATGAGGACTGATCTCCATCGATGGCTGGTCACGGAAGGAATGCCATGTCCGACGTTCATCACGTGGGGCTACAACGATCCGACCGCGGGTCTGCGCAACGGAAAGGTGCTCATCGAAATGTTCATGCGTCGCCAGAGAAACACTGAGCTACGAATCTTCAATAGGTGCGGACACTACGTGTACCGTGAAGATCCCGCCTCGTTCTCAAGGGCGCTGCATTCTTTCATATCCAACTACAGCTGACGGGGCGGCCCCGCCGTACGCGTTGGGCTCCTCTCGGGTGACGTCTTCGAAACCGCGAGACAGTAGGAGCAACCGATCGGGAAGCCGGAAAAGCCCTTCACGAAGACAGGATTAAACGGAGCGCAGTCTATGACTCACTACCCCAACGAGTTCGGCCTTCCCGAGCACCGTGAGCTATATTACGGTGGCAGATGGCACGGCCCCGCGAGCGGCAAATACATAGAGATACACAGCCCTGGGAACGGAGTGTCCCTGGGAACGGTGGGCGAGGCGGGGAGCGAGGATATCGACCGGGCGGTAGCCGCTGCCAGCGCGGGCTTCGCAGCATGGCGGGAAGTGAAGCCTGTAGAGAGGTCTAAGCTCCTCAGGAAGATGGCCGGCGTAATCACGCAGAACGCGAGGGAACTCGCATATCTGGACGCGGTTGACTGCGGAAACCCCGTCACCGAAATGCTCGCCGATGCCGCCTATGCGGCGGCCCAGCTCGACTTTTTTGCCGGCTTGGTCTCCGAGATGAAGGGCTACTCGATGCCGATCGGGCCGGACGGTGTCGTCTATTCCCTCAGGGAGCCGCGCGGCGTGGTGGCCCGCATCGTACCGTTCAACCATCCGTTCATGTTCGTCGCGGGAAAGTCGGCGGCACCTCTGGCAGCGGGGAACGCGGTGATCATGAAGCCGGCCGAGCAAGCCCCCCTTTCGTCGCTTCGCATGGCAGAGCTATTCGACGGGTTGCTCCCTCCCGGTGTCTTGAACATCGTTCCGGGGGGGGCGGAAGCGGGTGCGGCTCTTTCGAGCCATCCTGGGATAGCGATGGTAGCGCTCGTTGGCAGCGTGCCTACCGGCAAAGCCGTCATGCGGGCCGCGGCGGATACCGTAAAACCGGTGCTTCTGGAACTCGGCGGGAAGAACGCGCTCATCGCATGTGCCGATTGTGATCCGACGGAAATAGCGAAGGCCGTTGTAAGCGGCATGAACTTCACCTGGTGTTCGCAATCATGCGGCTCCACCAGCCGCGCTTTCGTTCACCGGAGCATTTACGACGCGGTCCTCCGCGAAGTGGGGACTTTCGCTTCGGCGTACAAACCCGGCCTTCCGACGGATCCGTTTACCAACATGGGCGCTCTTATCAACCGGAGGCAGCACGACAGGGTAAGATCGTACATCGAAAGCGCTAAGCGGGACGGAGCGAGGCTGATTTGCGGCGGCGACGTGCCCCAGGATCCCAGGCTCGCAGACGGCTTCTACTTCAATCCGACTGTATTCGCCGACGTGAAGCCATCGATGTCCATCGCGCGGGAGGAGATCTTCGGACCTGTCCTGTCCGTCTTTCCCTGGTCCGACGAAGCCGAGATGCTCGCGGAGGTCAACGCCGTCGACTATGGCCTAACCTGCTCGATTTGGACCGACGACCTGGGCACGGCCCATCGTCTCATAGCCGCCGTCGAGGCCGGATACGTCTGGGTGAACGAGACGAGCAAGCATTTTCTCGGCGCGTCATTCGGCGGGTATAAGCAGTCCGGCCTGGGGAAGGAAGAGTCCCTGGAAGAGCTTCTGGCTTTCACGCAGGAAAAGAACGTCCACATCAGAACGCGCAGCCGGAAGGCCATCTGAGAGGCGGAGCGGGACACCTTTTTCAGTGCGGAGCACGATCGCAGCGCTCGTTTCGGTCATGCGGCAACCTAGCCCTAGGATGCGTTCGATCGGAGAGGCCCTGGCGCGAAAGGAGCATGCAATCGCGATCTTCGGGTACCTCAGATGACCGGTGAGCTGCTAGCGCTCGCGTCTTCCGTCGCCTACGCCCTCGGAAGCGTCGCCATCGTCATAAGCGCACGGGATACGAACGCCCGGGCCAGCGTCTTGTTGTCGGTACTGTTCACCGCGGGCCTCTCGCTCCTGGCGTGGCTTTTCCTCGGGGCCTCTGTTTCGGATTGGCTGACGGCGGAGGTCGTGAGCGCGGTATTTTACTTCAGTGTGGCGGGGCTACTGGCAACGGCGATAGGAAGGCTGACGCTCCACAAGTCACTGGAGCATCTCGGGGTCGTACGCGCTTCGACGGTCCGGCGGCTCACGCCGTTCTTCTCCGTTCTCCTGGCGTGGATACTGCTAGGGGAGACGCTCTCCGGCACCGGCATCGGAGGGATGGTCCTGATCGGATTCACCGTCCTGATTCTCGTGGGCCACAGCTGGTTGCAGCCAACCTCACCCGAAGGACAGCCGAAGCCGGGAGGAGCGACCTTGGGCTATGCGTTCGGCCTAGCGTGCGCGCTTTCGTATGCCCTGAGCTACATCGTCAGGAAGTCGGGCATTCAGTTGATCAACGACCCATATCTAGGCTCATTGATCGGAGCCATCGCCGCTTTGCTGTTCTATTGCTCGATGAGCCTCTTCAGCCCGTCCTACCGTACCGTTCTGAAGGCGCCATGGCGGTCGCACAGCCGATGGAGCGCCGTCGGCGCAGGGTGCGTGGCGCTCGGCCAAATCATTCAATTCGCAGCGCTCAGCCATATCCCTGCCGCGCGCGTAGCTTTGATAAATGTGTCAGAAGTAGTCATAGCGTCGTTCCTGGCGGTTCACGTTTTAAAGATCGAGCGGCGTCCTGTGACCACGGTACAGGCGGTGGCTGCTTTCGCGACGGTTGGGGTCCTGCTCGTTGTTCTAGAGTAGGCGGCGGAATCCCGTTCGCAAGGAGCGGACCCGCGTACCGACAAAGGACGCCGGATCTGACGGCCTAGGCGAACTCATAAAGATGGCGGCGCGCCGACGGATGTTCCTTCGGCCCGCGAGTTTAGGCGAGACGAGCGGGAGCAGGGTATGTCTCACATCTCAAATGGGCCGCGAGTACGCGCGGCCATAACAGTTCCTCATGGATCCTGAGGGTCTTTGTTGGACACTTTGATTTTCATTCCAGTCAAGAGTTTCTGATGTTTTCCGCCTGGATGATCGCCTGTGCGAGAGCACGTGACAGTTGCCCGCCATCGTGTCCCCGTCTTTCAAGAAGCACAACGCGCCGGATTAATTGCGGCTCGCCGAATGGAATACAGGTCAGAAGCAGATCCGCTCGCGCTTGATCGGAAAGTGGTACGACGGCAACGCCGAGACCCTTCTCGACCATTCGTAGGATGACGTCCTGACTGTCCAGAACCATCTCTTCCCTGACGTCCAGCCGCTGCCGCCGGAGCTCACGGTCGATAAGACGGCCCGCCCAGGCTCGGCTGTCGAAGCGAATGAACGGCAACTCGCAGAGTAAATCGCGCGAGCTGCTATGCTCGTGTCCCAAGGGCGCGAGGATCCAGAAGCGGTCCTCATAGAGCGGTGTAGCGGTCAGGTCGGCGGGATAGGGGCGGACCGGGTCCGTCGTCACCGCCGCATCCAGTTCGCCCGCAGCGACCTGAAGCGCAAGCTCGGCCGACATTCCGGCGGCAACGTGAACGCGTACCCGAGGATGCGCCCGATTGAGGGCAGCCAATGCTTCCGGCAGCACGCCGGACAACGCAGTCTGGATAGCTCCTACCCTAAGTCTTCCCGCGAGAGATTGCTCATCCCCCAGGGCTTCGGCAATCCTATCGTAGAGCGCGAGAATCTCCTGAGACTTTTCCAATACGATCCTGCCTGCCCCGGTGAGAACCGGTAACCGGCGCGAGCGGTCGAACAATTTCATGCCGAATTCCTGTTCCAGCGCCTTCACTTGCAAACTCACCGCCGACTGCGTCAGCCCGACGACCTCGCCAGCGCGGGCGAAGGAGCCATGACGTACAATGGCTTGCAGAGTGCGAAGTGCACGTAAGGACAAGGCGATCTCCCGACAACGAGGCGGTCAGCATTTTGGAGCGTAGCCATCATTCCGGAATGCTCGCTCGTCCGACGACGCTACCAATGAGATAATATCATCTTATCCAAGAGAATTAAGAATTATTCCTTCTTGGTCAGAACCGGTAAGTCATCTGTCTAACCCTATAAAAAGAGGCCGGTATCCCGATGACCAATGACGCCCCGACGGTAAAGAACTTTGGCAAAGGGTCTCCCATCCTTGCCATGGCGAAACGGGCTGCCGAGCTGCGCTTAGGCGGTCGAGACATCGTTGATCTCACTCTCGGCGAGCCCGATTTCGCCCCACCGTCTCATATCGCGGACGCGGCCATCAATGCAGCCCGCCGTCCGCTGGGCTACACACCCTCCAACGGGATTTCAGCTCTGCGCAATGCCGCCCGGCAAGCAATCGCTCGTGACCGCGGTCTCCACTACGCCGACAGCGAGGTTGCTGTCGGGTGTGGTGCCAAGCAGGTTATCTTCAACGCCTTTCTGGCGACTATCAAAGCCGGCGACGAAGTCATTGTGCCAACACCTTATTGGGCGAGTTATCCGGACATGATCCGGCTGTGCGGCGGCACGCCGGTCAACATTGTGTGTCCGGCCGAACACGGCTTCCGTCTTTCGCCTTCAACACTGGCTGGCGCGATTACGCAGAAGACACGGTGGGTGGTTCTCAATTCGCCAGGCAACCCGTCAGGCGCTGTCTACGGCCGCGAAGAGATGGCAGCGCTCGCGGACGTGCTGCGCGACCAACCGCATGTCCTCATCTTGTCCGATGAGATCTATGCCCACATCCTCTATACCGATAGAACCTATATGAGCATAGCCGCCGTCGCGCCGGATCTTCGTGACCGTATCCTCCTCGTCGACGGCGTGTCGAAAGCCTACGCAATGACCGGCTGGCGGGTTGGATGGGGTTTCGGCCCCGAGACACTCATCTCTGAAATCAACGCGATAGAGGGGCAGAACTGCACACAGACCGCGACTTTGAGCCAGATCGCGGCAGTGGCGGCTCTGGAAGGTCCCCAGGACGTCCTTGCCGAACGCAACGCGATCTATCGCCAACGCAGAGACGCAGCCCACACGGTTCTCTCCGGGAGCGCCGCTCTCGATGTTCCAGTCCCGGACGGAGCGTTCTATCTGTTCCCGCGTCTTGTCGCTCAATCCAACGATGTGGCGGTCGCCGACCTTTTGCTTGAGGCGGGCGTTGCTACCGTTCCAGGCAGCGCCTTTGGTGCACCCGGTCATCTGCGTCTTTCGTTCGCGACAGACACCGCCACGCTTGAAGAAGGCTGCCGCCGTATCGTCAAGTCACTGGAAGAAATCGCATGACCACCGATGTTCTTTTGGCTCTGCTGCCCATCGTCATCCTGATATTACTCGGGTTTCTTCTGCGTCATCGTCGTTTCCTCGATGAGGGGTTTTGGGGGCAGGCCGAACGCCTCGGTTACTACGTCCTGTTGCCCTGCCTCTTTTTTCACGGTCTGACAACAGCCCGTCTGGATGCGCTTCCCGTTAGCGATCTTGCCCTAACGCTGATCTTTTCGACACTCGGCGTCGCCGCTTTGGTCATCGCGTTGCGTCCGCTGATGGGGGTAGACGGTGCAGGCTTTACGTCGGTGTTCCAGGGCAGCGTGCGCTTCAATAACTATGTCGGTGTGACTTTAGCGTCCGGCCTGTTCGGGGCAAAGGGGATTGCTCTTGCGGCGATCTGTAACGCCGCCATCGTGCCCACGGTCAACATTCTCTGCGTTCTGGTGTTTTCCCGGCTCGGCTCCGCAAAACTGAGTTGGCGTGGCATCCTCAAACAGCTTTTGACGAACCCGCTGATCATTGCGTCTTTTGGTGGCATCATCTTTCAAATGCTAGGGCTTGGCCTACCGCCGGGAATTGAACCGGCGATGCGGACGCTTGGCGTCTCCTCCTTACCCCTTGGTCTTTTGTGTGTTGGAGCCGCCCTGGACTTCAGCGCTGCGCGGCAGTGGGTCGCCCCCGTGGCATGGTCCTCGACCATGAAGTTCGCGGCGATGCCGATTGCAACAGCCATCCTAGCCGCCGCAATTGGATTGGAGGGACCGGCACTGACGACGGCTCTTCTCTTCCAGGTTCTGCCGACAGCGTCCTCGGCCTATATCATGGCGCGACAACTTGGCGGCGACGCTCCCATGATGGCAGGCATCACTGCGACACAGACGGTTCTCGCCATGGTCGCAATACCGCTTGTGCTGGTCGGCATGTCGACGTGGTATGCGATATAGGTGGAGTTGAAGGCCGATATACCGCAGCAAAAGCTTCCCCCAGCACGATATTGCCACGTCGTGGTCCATCATCGGGTTCGGGCAAAATTGCGCTCCTATTGAAAGAGCGTCGACATTTCAGTTAATTCGAACAGTTCGCGCTGGTCCGACTGCAGTTTGAAGGACGCATTGGTCGCGATCGGTGACGCAGTCGGCGACTTCATCTGAATGACAAGGATTGCGCGATCGCCGGTGGCGATCGCGCCTAGTGTTTTCAGGCTGCCTCTCGAGGCGCAATCGTTGGCGTCGGTAGGGCGCGAACGTTCTTCTGGCTTGCCTCGTCGGTTGTGTCGACACCAAACGCCTGATTGTAGTTGCGATGGATTGCGTCCCTTTCCTCGTTGGTGAGGACATCCGCCGCAATCAGCCACGCCGTCGTTGTCGGCTCTTAGAAGGAACAGCACATACTTGAAAGTGACGATGATCGTCAGTGTCCAGATCATCAGCGAGATGAGCCCGATCACCTGGTCGGGCTCCACCCCGTTGGCAGTGAACGGGCGGAGCGACTCGCGGAACGCATAGAGCGGGCTGGTGCCGATATCACCACAGACCACGCCAACCGATCCGAGGAGGAGCACGAGAAACTTTCGTTTTTCCGACTGCGGGGCGCAAGCCGCGGCATAGGATGTGGTCATCGGTTCTCCGGGGGCCTCCTTCTATCACGGAGGCGAAATTTGGTGCATTGCAAAGGCACTCGTAAAGAGGGGTCGACAGGCCAGTACGAGGAAGAAGGTGAAGGTCAACCCGAACGTCCAGCAGCATCCCGAGGGGTGACGGGAGCCGCCAAACCGCCACCGATCACCTGGCCAATCGCAAGCGGTAAAGGTCTGAATGTCGCCCCATCCCCCTCACGCGGTTCTTCATGACTTCAAGATCGTCATCGGGGGCGATATAGCAACCACTCAGAGCGCGATAGCGGTCGGATACCAGCTTCGCAATCATGTCCAAGCTCTGCTGCACATCAACAACCTTGCCGGATTCCAGTTGCTCCTGGAACCAGGACACGACCTTTCCTTTGGGAGAGGCGGGATCAACGGCTGAGGGATCTTCTACCTCGGTAAGACCGATCGGCAGAAGCCCAGGGTGAAAGGCGAAGATCGACAGTCCGTGTCGGACGGTTTCGGCTGCCAAGTTCTCAGTCAACTTGATCAGGGCGCTTTTCGAAACGGCATATGCCGAACATGTTGGCCAGCGAAAGACCCCCGCATTGCTGGCAATATTAACGACGATACCTTCCCGGCGCTCGACCATGTGAGGCAGTACCGCGTGCGTGCACAGGAAAGCGCCCAAAAGATTCGTTTCGAACGTTTTCCACCAGTCGGCGCTATCGACTTGCCAAGCGTGATCAATTGGGCCGGTCTCGCCAGCATTGTTCACCAGCAAATCGACTGCACCGAAGGTCGCGGAGATTTGGTGAAAGGTTTCCGCGACAGCGTTCGCGTCCGAGACGTCACACACCAAAGGGAGCGCTTTACCACCTGCTTTTATGATCGTATGCGCGGTGTCGTCCAGTTTAGCTCCATTTCGGCCGACTACCACGACCCTGGCTCCACTCCGTCCGAATGTTTGCGCGATACGCCGGCCGAGGCCTCGGCTCGCGCCGGTTACAATTGCAACACGACCCTCAAGGTTTAGCGAGGATGCACCCTCAGGGGCGCCGGCCGGGTAGGCGGGAGGTGCAAAGGTCGCACCTTCATTCGTCTGTGAAGACGCCAAATCAATTTTTCTCGTCAATGGTTTGCTCATTTCTATGGAAGTCGATGAACGCTTGCGAGCCCCACGAAAGCACGGACGTTCTTGCCCTGCAATTCCTCCGCTGTGGGAGACTGGTTGCAGCTGTAATATCAGGAAATCTGCAAAAGAAATTGCAACAGGGCCGATACAACTGCTGCAATCCGAGGCGGATTTCTGATATGAGCGAGAAGGCAACCATTGCCGAAGACTGGCGCTCGGAAAGGCGAGATTGACGATTTGTAGCGGCCAAATGTCTGGCTACTCGATAAATGCGCTGTCTGTGCCAAGATCCAGAGCCACCCGGAACAGACGACCTGGCAGATGTTCGAAGCGGAGCGCAGGAGCCTCGTGCATCATGTCGGTCCATTCGACGGGTTCCATTGCGTTCTGGCCTCTGTGTCGAAGACATGCGCGGTCCGCTTCGACAACAACAAAATACTCAGTCCTGTCGACTGCCGCCGGCCGCTCTGTCGAGGTCCACGTCAATGCTGATCGTATCGTCGTCAAGCAGGACGGCGTGACGGTCGCCGAGCTTCGGCGCAGCTTCGGCCGCGGCGACACCGTCTATAATCCTGGCACTGTGTTCCAGGCACTATGTTCCAGTCCTGGCTCCCAAACCCGGCGCTCTACGGTACGGCGTTCCGATCCGGGAATGGGTTCTGCCAGCCGCGATGGAGGGGTCGATGATGGTGGCCGGCACTGGCCTGAACCTGAATGATGGGAATATGAGCGCGAGCTATATCTACACCCTGAAGAAGATGATTAGGGGGTGCTTGTAGCGCCCCCAGTTTATACTATTCTGGTTGTTGCGGTGGTCGCGATTGTCGTGTTTGTCAGGGGGAAGAGATGTCGGATTGGTTTAAGGGAGAATGGATGTGCCGAACTCCAAGTGCTGAGCCGGGATACAAGGGGCTACGAAGCTTGTATTTCAAAATACCGATCGCAGCGGTTGGGCAACAAATTATCTTAAAGACAGCAGGAAGGTTTGAATACTATAAAAGAGGGGGCGCTTTTTGCCTACAAGACTACGTCAATGCGTGGTCTGGAACCATCACGTCCCTCAACGACACTGAGCTTGGTTGGGATGTCACCGTTGCTTATCAAACCATACGAATAGATTCGTGCCATGACGGTATTGGGAAACCGGGGGCTAGGCAGATTGGAAAATTGGCCAAGGTCTCTGATACGCAGATGATAATTAAGGGTAGTCCCTACGACCTCCTTTCTCGATACAATTCAGGTGGCGATCCTATGTCCTTCGATTTCTCGATGGACCTAAATGCGGTGGATGCGACAGGTTTGGATTTAGAAATACCAGTTGAGTTCAGCTGGGACAGGGTTTTTCCCAAGAGAGTAACAGCCGACGAATGAGTGCGTTGAGGCATCCGACCCGGATATATTCATGAGGCCATGACGTCGAAAAGAACGTGACCCCGGCACGGACAAAACAGGCTTGACTAAGTCCCGCAATTGAAGGGCCGATTGACACTCTCTCGGCCCCTGTTTCGTCAGGTCCACATAAAATTGCGTTCACCGGCAAGTTCGCTGTCGAACGGCTTCGGCTACGGATCGTTTGCCACTGCGACCCTCGGCATGTACGGGAATTTACCGATGCGCCAACAACTCAGATCATCCCACCCCCGTCAAGACACATTGGCTGGGTTAGGCGCGATGGGCAATGACACGTTCAGCGTTCGAACCGCTCCAGCATCCTCTTCAGTTGCGCATTTGTCGTTTGGCAGTTAACGGTGAGATTGCGGTCGTTGTTTTCCCATTTGGCACTTTATTCGAGATTCTACCGGCCAAGAATCTCAAATTAAGTGCAACTGTGACGATCCAAGCGACTGACGCGAACAGTCTAAGACCTCTTCTATAGCGCTGTCGAAGCGGGCTTTGTTCTCACCAATCATATGGCCACTCAGCATGCGAAGCATTTCGGGCCCGGCATGCTGGACAATGGCGACACCTGCCAAGAGGGCAGGGCGCAAATACATGGGCAAGATCGGGCTTGCCGGACTCGGAAGTTTGATTTCCATCTGCATAACTTCGTCGAGATCAGGAATGATGACACCGAGCACCCTATAGACCGACGGTTTGTAACCGGGCGGCGACTTCGGAACGCGCCGCATTAGCAGGAGACGGGCAATCTCACTTGGCGATACCCAGTTTTGGATACCGTGCTCAGCCTCGTTATCGAGCGTTTCTTCTCCTATCAGTGCTGCATGGTGGTAGCCGCTGAAGGGAGCGGGACCATTACGCCCGCCAATTGTTTGCAGTGTGCCTCCGCAAAGCGAGCAGGTGATCCGCCAGCCTAAGAGTTGGCTTCGGAGGATGACGGGCAATCCGTCGGCCGTTCGGCGGCAGGTAGAGCATGATTGTCGAGGCTCGCTTGCGATCATTCGCCGTGATGGCTGTGGAACATCCGAGAACGTCATGCGGCGAACCGTAGTGGGCTCGATCGAGAATATGTGGGCGATGCGGACGACCTGATCTTCAGTGAGGTTCAGATCAGCGGCGCGTAACGACAGCAATTCTGGAAGGCAATGCTGAAGCATGGCCAAAGGAGAGATCGCATAGAATGCTGCATGTCGGGCGATCCACGACGACAAAAGCTCATCGGCGCACGGAGCCAGCCTTACCGGCAGTCGCTGTTCGCATAAGGCCGTCTTCACGCGAACGCTGCGTCGGCGTCGAATTCTGGCTCCCATTTCTCAATGGCTTCGTCAGTAATCCGCTCTCTTCCGCTTTCGATTGCCTCGATGGCCAGTGAGTTGACGATGTGGAAGATGTTAGCAGTGATGCCTTCCGTGACTTGCAGTATTCGCCGCAATGATCTCGCGGTCAACACCGATGGGTGCCGCAATGGAGTATTGCGCAGTATCAAGGCGACCAACATTTCGAATTGCTCATTTGCAGCCCAGCGGCTCAGCGTGAGCTGGTCGAAGCGACGCGCCAACTGGACATCGCCACCAATGGCCTCACGCGCGTCGTTGACGCCGAAGCAGACGAGGGAGACCTGGAGGCGGTTGCTGAGAAAGCGCAAGGTATTTAATACGATGCGCTGCTCGCGATAGGTCCCGGCGAGAATGTTGTGCACCTCGTCGATCACTAAAACCTGCACGCCAATCGCTTCCATGATCCGCAGTGCCGCTTGCTCCATCTGAGCAATATCGGCACGCGGTCGCTGCGGTGCGCCGAGCAGGGTCAAAAGTTCGGCGTAAAACCGCCGTTCGCCAGGCCGGCTGGTCATCTCCATCGCCAGAACCGGTGTCTTTAGCTTGCCGGTAATCGGGTTAAAGCTTGGTGGGTGCTGGTCACGGAAGCGCTTCATGATCATCGTTTTGCCCATGCCGCTGTCGCCATAAATGGCGAGCGACGGCATTCGCGTCCCACGTGGATGATCGACCAAAAGGTTAAGGCGATCGAGAACCTGCTTGGCACGCGGGTAAATGAGCCAGCGACGTGATCTTATGGCGCGGATCCGCTGGTTGTCTGCCTCACCGAGCAGTGCCGCTGCGGTCACAGTCAGGTGGGAGATTTCTGTGTTCATGCCAGCTCACTCCATGTCCTCGTCGAAAGCCACAGGTTTGCTGGAGTCGATCCCCCGAAGCGAGCCCCAACCGCTGTCATCCACTTTCGTTTTTGAGCTGGCAGCGCGGCCTCGTCGTACTGTCGCTGTCGCCTTCACCGCCGCATCCACCAGCTTGCGTTGTTCGATCGCTGTTCCAACGATCGTGCGGGTGTTGACCTCTCGTCGCCCTTTCGCCAGCAGAGTACGCCTCGCAGCCAATGCTTCGTGCAGCGTTACCGAAGCTAGGGTGAGATCGGCGTAACGTGCTTCCACGAAGCTGCCCGATGGTCGCCGCACGAAGACACGAGACATATCCCTTGGGTCGTATTTGACGAGAAGCCGGCGATTTGCAGTCCCGACGTCGGCACTCAGGGCTGCCGCCCAATAGCGCATTCCAAAGAGATGGATCCCGGTTGGCTGCAATGTACGCTCCTGCTCGGGCAGGAATGTCAGCCAAAATCGCATTCGGTCCTGCGGCAAGCGGAGCGGAATTTCACCCTCGTACTCACGCCACACCGCGATGGGCGGGCGGCCCAAAGTGCGGTGGATTGAGTGATGGTAGTTACCGACAATGTCGAGGGCGATGTATCGCTCAAGTTCGCGGAGTGTCAGCGCCGAATGCCGCTTCGAATCGTATTCGCCAAGCTCCTGTGCATTGCTGAAAGTAGTGCCGGGTAGCAAGTGGAGCCTTCCCATTTGGGTGCCGATCAGCCGCTCGATATGTCCGCCGAAGCGCGGTTCACCAGGTGGTCGCCAGTCGATCGCTACGCCAGCATCGTCGCACCCCCTCTTAAAAGCGCGGCTCCTGAAGTCGCTGCCGTTGTCGACATGTAGTGTCTCAGGGAGGCCGGCGACCGGCCATGGCTCGTTGATCTCGCGCTCTCGTAACCAAGGCGATTTGTCAAAGACGGAGTGTAGTAAACACAGACTGGTCGAAAGTCGGGAGGGGACGTCCATCGTGAGGTAGAACCCTGTCACCATCCGACTGCAGACATCCATTGCCAGAGTTAGCCAAGGCCTTCCGATGGGTAGACGCGTCTCCTCGTCGACGACAAAGATATCTGCTTTCGTATGGTCGACTTGGACGATCTGGAGTGGGCGCGAGGCCGTAAGCCCTCCCGGCACGGCCGTTGTCCGCTTCACGATCTCGGATTCGCCCCGTCGTTTGGCGCGCTTGTGAAGGTTGATCTCCTGGAGACGAGTTTCGATCGTCCGGCGATGTGGCGGCTTTAGCCCCGCAGAGAGGCAGCTCGTTCGGATATCCCGAACTAATTGAGAGATGCCTGGGCGGTTCTTTGTCAGATAATACCGATTTATCGTGGCGCGGATGATTTCTTCTCGGCCTTTGTCGAGCACCCGTCGACCGTCAGGACGGCCCGGTTTCCGCTCCACCAGCGACATCACCGTTCCCCCACCCCGAAATAGCTTGATAAGACGGAATGCAGTTGCCCGACTGACTCCAAGTTCGACAGCAAGCAGCGCCATATCCCCGGAAGTTACATCGCCAGATCGGCGCTTAAGAAACTCTCGGATTGCCTCGGCGCGTCGACACGCCTCGTTCCAAAGCGTTTCGTCAATATCGTCTGGGAATTGAGCATCCATCCTGAAGCACCGCAGATTTCATCAACGAATGGATCTCACATTAAGTGCTAAAATCCAAGGGGCAGTCTCAAATTAAGTGCTAAGTCTCAGATTAAGTGCCGAGCTAACTTCTTGAAGTTGTTGGGGAGGAATCTCACGATTAAATGCAAACCGACAGGCGGTGGCGGCTCGTTCGGGAGCCTGACCCGAACAAGCGCGGCGGCGTGCTAAAAGGCTGCGGCCTGGTCCGTAGCCTCGACGTATCGACCGGAATGGTCGTCCAGGCTTTCCGTATTTTCGCCGAAGCGCCGCTGCGCCACCAGACGTAATTTCATGCGAAAGTGCCGGGTCAGCGTCTCTCCGGCATCTCCTTTGATAAAAGTTGTGCAAGCTGCGTCTGGGAAAGCACGCGTTTGCGACGCAGCTGGGCGGCCAGTTCAAGCGCCTGTCTGCCGACATCGCTAGCAATTGCCTGGCCTTCGCTGGAACACCAGATCTCGACCGCTCCCATCACATCTTCAAGCTCTTGATCGGAGAGGGTTAGAAGCCACTTGATATGCATCATCGGATCCTGCGGGCCTCCGCTATAGGAGCGCCTGTTCGTTCCTGCCCAGGAAGCGGAAGGCGATATAGACGGCCACGCCGCTCAGGAGAAGCAGGATGCTCGCCATCGCCGCGGCAGTCCCGAAATCCCCGTCGAGGATCAGCAGGTAGATGCGCACAGGCATGGTCACGGTACTGCCGACATAGAGGACCAGCGAGGAGGAGAGTTCGTTGATCGCTGTCACGAAGCTCAGCATGCCGCCAGCGATGATACCGGGAATGATCAATGGAACCGTGATGCGAATGAACGCCTGAAACGGGCTGTATCCGAGCGATATGGCTGCTTCTTCCATGCTCGGCGAGATCTGCCGCAGCGACGACGCCGTCGTTCGGACGGCATAGGGCAGGCGGCGGATGAAGATCGACAAGATGATGATTGCAGCCGTTCCCGTGAGCACGATCGGGCCCGTGTTGAAGATCGCGATATAGGCGATGCCGATGACGATCCCGGGCATGACATAGGGGATCATGAAAGCCGCATCGAGAAGCGAGGTGTTAAGCGTCGTGCGACGCGCAACATAGACGCCGACGATCGTTCCGACCAGCACGATCAGGATGACGGCGACCACGGAGAAGGTCAGTGAATTGCGCACGACATCACCGAGGTTGAACAGGATGCGGGCGTAACTCTGCAGCCCGAAGCCCGGCTGGAAGACGGGGCCATTGGTCAGTCGGAAGGAATAGATGATGGAGATGATGACGGGCAGCGCGCCAAGCAGGCCGATCAGGTAGACGGCGACATGAGCCGCCACGTTGCGCCAGCCTTTCAGCCGGATCCTGATCGGCTTGTTGATCATGTTGCCGTGGTAGACGTTGCGCCGCGACATGTAGCGTTGCAAGAAGACGAACAGCATCGAGACGACGATCAGCACGACGCTGATGGTCGTTGCCATCGACATGTTCGAGCCGACCTCGGCTGAATAGAGGGTGAAGGCTTCGGTGGCGAGCACTGTATATCCGCGGCCGAGCAGGCGGGGCGTGCCGAAGTCGGCGATCGCATGGATGAAGGCAAGCAGCCCGCCCGCCGACAGCGCCGGAAACACCATCGGGAACGAGATCCTGAACGTGCGCTGCCAGGGCGTCAGTCCAAGCCCTTCGGCTGCTTCCTCCAGCGATCGGTTAACGTTGGAAAGCGCGCCGGAAACCATCAGGTAGACGTAAGGGTAGAACTTCAGCGAGAAAACGACCAGAATTCCGCCAAGGCCATAGATCGGCGGCATCTGGATGCCGATCTCGCGCAGCCCGCTTCGGACGAGGCCACCGGCGCCGAAGAGCACGATCCAGGAATAGGCGCCGATGAAGGGCGGCGAGACGAGAGCGAGGATCGCCAGTAGCGATACGAAGCGTCCGCCGAAGATCACGAAGCGTGATACGCAGAAAGCCATAATCGAGCCGAGCAGCAGCGCTCCGGCCAGACCGCCGAAACCGACGACGAGCGTGTTCAGCAGCGCCCTGTGAAAGCGCGTCTCTGTGAGGAAGGTGAGATAGTTGCCGAACGTGAAATCACCGGCAGGGTCGTAAAGGCTCGATACCAGAACGGTGCCGACTGGGAGCAGGAGGAGAAGAGCGAGCAGGATCCAGGTGAAGATCGCGACGCCGGACCAGAAATTCAAGCGCGACATGGCTATCCTCCGATCGCGATGCGCTTGCCGGCGGAATCGAAGCCCATGAGAGCCTCGCGCGGTACAAGCACGGAAACGGGTTCACCGGCATGTTGTCCGGCACTCCTCCCGGGGTTCGAGATGTGAACAACGAGATCGCCGACACCGGTCTCGACCAGAACATGGGCTTCACGGCCAAGATAGGTGTATTTTCTGACTGTGCCACTGAGGGCGAATCCGCTGCCAAGCGATTCGGCCGCGCCATCGGCAAGCACAAGTCGCTCAGGGCGGATCGTCCACGTTTCTCCCGCCACGTCGCCAAGACTGACAGACCGCAGCAATCGGCTGAGTTCGGTACCGTTCTTGAACTTGTTCAGCGTGCCAACAAAGTTCGCGACGAACAACGTTTGCGGATTGCCGTAAATATCCTGCGGGCTGCCGACCTGTTCTACATGGCCGCCGCTCATCACGCAGATGCGGTCGGATATCGCCAGCGCTTCTTCCTGGTCATGCGTGACATAGATCGCGGCGATGTCGATCTGTTTCTGGATGTCGCGAATTTCCTCGCGCAGTTCAATGCGAAGCTTGGCATCGAGGTTGGAGAGAGGCTCGTCCATCAGCAACAGCCGCGGCTTGATCACCATCGCGCGTGCAATGCCGATGCGCTGCTGCTGGCCGCCGGACATGGCAGCCGGCATGCGCTCGGCAAGCGCCGAAAGACGAACGGTGGCCAGCGCCTCTTCGACACGGGCCTTGCGCTCCGCTTCGGCGACCTTTCGCGGCTTCAGGCCGAACGCGACATTCTCAAACACGCTGAGGTGCGGAAACACCGCATAGTCCTGGAAGACCATGCCGATGTCGCGCTGGTGCGGGGGAACTTTGCGCAGATCGGTGCCGGCAAGAGTGATGTTGCCGATGGTTAGATCGCTGAAGCCCGCGATAGCGCGCAGCAAGGTCGTCTTTCCGCAACCGCTCGGACCCAGCAGGGTGAAAAACTCGCCCTTCTCGACGCTGACGGACACTTCATCCAGCGCTTTGAACGTCGGGGTGAATTGTTTCGTGGCCTTTTCGACCATCAGATATGCCATGCTTGGTTCCTCCCCACTGAGAGCGATAATGGCGCAAAATATTCGCATTGCAACATTCTCGAATGCGGCTCAGTATCGAAATGATCAGGAGGATGATCAAAAACGAACGGGAGGAAAGAATGGATATTCGTAGGCGAACACTATTAGCCGCGGCAACTCTGTTGGCCGCCAGTGCCGCATTCACCGGTGTTGCGACCGCGCAGCAAAAGCCAGTTGTCATTTACACAGCGCATATTTCGGCGATCGTCGATAAGCTGATCCCGGCTTTCGAGAAGGAAACCGGTCTGAAGGCGGAAGTCGTCAAGCTTGGTTCCGGAGATGTCGCCAAGCGTGCCAAGGCAGAAGCCGGCAAGCCTGCAGCGGACGTCATCTGGTCGATCTCCGGCAGCGTGCTGACGGAACTTGCTCTGATCCTCGAACCCTATGCTCCGAAGGATTTCGACAAGATCAATAAGAACCTGGTCGGCAGCCCGGCCTGGACGCCCTATACCAGCGTCGTCTACGTGTTGGCCGTCAATACCAGCATGACACCCCTAAAGGACGCACCGAAGAGCTGGTCCGATCTCGCCGATAGCAAATGGAAGGGGCAGATCGCATCCGCCCGCGCCGACAATTCCGGGTCTGCCCTGCAGCAGATGCAGGGTGTCCTAACAATCTTCGGCGATGATGGCTGGAACAAGTACAACCAGATCGCCAAGAATTTCGTCCTGACTGACAGTTCCGGCGCCGTATCGCGATACGTTGCCGACGGCGAGACCTCGCTTGGCCTCACGCTCGAAGACAACGCCTTGCAGTATGTCAGTGGCGGAGCGCCTGTTTCGATCGTGCATTTGACCGACGGCACAATCTTATCGCCGGACGGTGTGGCTTTGGTTAAGGGCGGTCCTAATGCGGAAGGCGGCAAGCGCTTCCTCGACTGGGCGCTCTCCAAGGCGACGCAAGAGACGCTGGTGAAGGAAATCGGCCGTCGCTCCGTGCGCACCGACGTTAACGGCCCTGCCGGCCTCCCGAACCTCACGGATCTAAAGATCGTCAGCCTTAGGACGATCGCCGATCTCGGCGGTCAGGAAGCTCTCCTCACGAAGTGGAGAACTGCCACGGGTCAGTAAATCGGTTTGAAATGCACGGCCTGCAGACACGAGTCGGCAGGCCGTTACGGCTGGAATTGCTGAGGGTGTTCTTCACCCTGTCAGTCAACAGTGCAAGCGGATCAACCCGTCGCTCAGCCGGCGGCAATCAATCGTGGATACATGAAAATGAAGCAAATCGAGGCTTTCACACTTGGGAAAAAAATTGGGCACCCCGACCTCAACGAAGACAGTATGGTCGTCATGCCTGACCTCGGTTATGCCGTCATCGACGGCGTTACGGATCGCAACGGGACGCGATATGGCGGCATGCTGTCGGGGCGTTTCGCCTCGCGGACCGTGCGGCACGCGCTTGAGCAACGTCTGCTCGACCATAAGGACGCGACGGGGTCTCCGTTCGAGAACGGAGGGCCGGAGGCGCTGATCGAATATCTGGCGAACGCAATTTATCGCGGCTACGTGGACAACAATGCGTTGGCGCTGGCCGAAGCGGACTGGAAGGTGCGGGCCGGCTGCACGCTGATGATTGCGCTGCACGACGGCGATTATTTGCAGGTCGTGGCCGTCGGTGACAGCGGCATACGGATCAATGGCTCTGAAGTTTTGCAGCCCCTGAAGCCGCTTGACGATGTAACAGCGATCCTTCGTCGGGAGGCGTGGTTGTTCTTCGAAGGCAGGGGGGCCTCGAAGGAAGACTGTGATCGCTTGGCGGCCCTGATGACGTGGCAAGGCACGCGCAATCAGCCCGTTGGTTCGGGCACGGCGATACCGGAGATCGTGCAGGCGATTGAGCATAAAGCGCTTGACGCATCCAGAGCCCGTCTCCCATCCGTACCCGAATGGGAAATTTTGGAGCTCATTGAGCACGGTATAGCCCACGGACAAGGCAATTTTCAGAACGTTACCGACCGCGTTCTTGGTTATGGTGGACTGGACGGCTTCAAGCTGCCGGCAAAGTTTATCGAAGCACGACGTTATCCGATTTCCGAAATCGATACGATCGAATTGTTTTCTGACGGATATTTCGAGCCTGGCTCGGAATTTGGCATTGCCTCTTGGGAGGAGGCGTTCGAGAAGGTCGAGCAAGAAGATCCATTCAAGATAGGGCGGTACATGAGTACGAAGGGCACGACGGACGTGCAATGGACGGATGATCGGACCTATGTTGGCGTGAGACTGAAATGAGCGGCAAGGCCTCGCCAAGAGCGGAGTCCCGGGAAATTGAGGGAAGCGGCGACAGCCCTCGTCGCTCCGGCCGGCAGGCCGCGATCCTGGAGGCGGTCCGGAGGAATGGATCTGCCTCCGTCAGTGAGCTGGCCAAGGAGTTCGGCGTCACCCAGCAGACCATTCGCCGTGACCTGAAAATACTGAATGACAACGGCTTGCTGCAGAAGGGTTTTGGGGGCGCCTTTGCGTCACCCGGCGTCGTTCAATATGGCCGAGGAGAACGGCAAAATCTTCTGGTGTCGGTTAAGAGGCGCCTTGTTCAGGCTCTAGAGCAGTTCGTTCAGCCGAATTCGACAATGTTCGTTGGACTTGGTACGACGTTCGATTCTTTGCACGAAATCTTAACCCGGCATCCGGGGGTGTTTATTGCGACTCCGAATCTGGAAGTTGCTTATAGCTGCGCCATGAAGACGGACGCCTCAGTCTACATTTACGGCGGGTATGTGCGTAGCAAGGATCCGACAGTGCTAACGGTACCTGATGGGAGTCGAGATCGCTTCAAGTTCGATATCGCTGTTTTGGGCGCGAGCGCAATTGATGAGGATGGGGCGGTGCTTGAATTCGATCCCCTCGAAGTCGAACTCGTGCATGCTATCCTTCCTCAATCTCGACAAATAATCCTTGTCGCGCACGAGGAGAAATTCGGCAAACGCGCGCCGCATAGAGTGACGAATCTCAACGCCGTCGATGTGCTCATCACCAATGGAGAAGCATTGTCGAGATTGACGTATGAAGCAGTACCTCAGGATTTGAAGGTGATTGTGCTTGACGCCTGAGTGTCGGCCGCGGTGCCTCTCAGGAGAAATACCGGGGCGATTGGCTCGCGGCTACCTTGGTATGTCATTGCTTCTCACGACAAGGAGCCTTTGGTCGACGGTTCACGTCCCTTCAAGGCAAAGTGCCTGTCGCCTTCATTTGATTGCTAAGCCGTGACCTCCAGATGGTCACTTGTGCAGACTCCAACGGACCAGCTGCGAGGTAATGCCCAACATGCAGCAGCGAAAAAATACGAGCAATCAGACTTTCAGAACCAGCAAAATTCAGTGTTGTAAAGGAGTCGGAATAGTAATCCGTTCGGATTCGCGCTCATGAGGGAGGGAACCAATGGGCACCTAAGCATCTAAAAGTTAAACTCATTTGGAGCCCAGCCGACGATCGCCTCTGACAATTACGCGACTTGGACCAGAGACCGGGCATACGGTTCCGAAGGAACCAGAATCCGTCCTTCGAACAGGCGTCGCGCCGTCCTCAGGATGCCTGCCACGGCGATCCCGTTGCGAAAGCTAAATCGCACGTCAATCTTCCCGCTAGGATGCTCAATACTCACGGTCGCTGGAGGGTTTTTGATCCCCCGGAGACCCGACACGAGGGTCCCTTCATGTAACGACGCCGTCGCAATTCCGACCGCGCCCGTACTCGCCAGGGCAGGGTGGCAGGTATGCGGCATTAGGTACCTTACGGAAAGATCTCCGCCTGATCGCGGTTGTGCGAGAAGTACCGGTTTTGGGATGACCCGATCGGCAACATCTCCCAGCCCCATTCGTTCACCGGCCGCCAGGCGTATAGACTCGATCCTTGCAAGCAGATCCATGTTCTGGTTGATCTCTGCTGCTGTCTCGTAACCCGTGGCACCGACGTCGGCGGCGAGCAGCAAAACCATGGGCATTGCCGCATTGATGCAGGTTACGGATACTCCACCGATCTCGTCAAGCTTTGCTCCGGTGGGGAAGAGATTGCCTGTGTCCGGATTACTCGCGTCCAGAAACGTGAGGGAAACGGGGGCTGCATTTCCCGGAACGCCATCGATTGATGCGTCTCCCTGATACGATACCCGTCCATTGGGCGTCTGCACTTCAGCTTCGATCAGCGTGTTGGTGTTTACGTTGTAGATTCTCACGACAGTAAGAGGTGACGAGGCTCGCATAAGGCCTGCTTCAATGGCAAAAGGGCCAACTGCCGCGAGCATGTTCCCGCAGTTGGGCGATGTATCCACGCGGCGCTCAAGTACGCTGACTTGGGCAAAAAGATACTCGACATCTGCATCTGGTCGATCTGAAGGACTTACTATGGCCACCTTACTGGTCACAGGGTTGGAACCGCCCACTCCGTCGATCTGTAGAGGATGTCCAGATCCCATCGCCGCAAGCAAGACCTCGTCGCGCGCAGCGATGTCGCCGGGTAGATCGTTGCTGAGAAAAAACGGCCCTTTAGAGGTGCCTCCCCTCATCAGAACACACGGGATGGCCATCAGGTCATTCATGTCGCGGGCAGTTCCTTTATTCAGCAAATCGCATCAATCGTTTCCGTTGTTGCAAAATGCGCTAGGCCTTTTATTAAGTGAAATGCCAATTTCGAAGGAACTGATGCGGTATGGCTATCAATTGCGAAATCTTGGATCTCCGTGCCTTCATGTATGTGCTGGACCTCGGAAGCTTTCACCGAGCGGCAGAGGCGCTTAACATTTCACAGCCTGCACTCAGCAGAAGGATTCAGAAGCTGGAAGGCGTCGTCGGTGCAGCGCTGCTGGAGAGGACTACCAGGTCAGTAGCCGCCACTGCTCTAGGGATGGAGCTGATCCCGCTTGTGCGCCGAATGTTGGAAGAGTTCGATCAGTCGCTGTTCACTGCCCGGGGCTCGGGGCTGCAGCGAAGTAGCGTAGTGAACATGGCGTGTATTCCGACTGCGGCCTTCTACTTCCTTCCAACCGTCATACGGAAGTTTGCCGCTGAATTTCCGCACGTCCGCTTCAGCATCATGGACTTGACCGCGACTGGCGGCATCCAGGCGGTGGCCCGCGGAGAGGTTGAGTTCGGCATCAACATCATGGGAAATCTGGACCCTGATCTCGACTTCATCAGGTTGATCGAAGACCCTTTTGTTCTCGCCGTACGGAAAGATCATCCGCTGGCGGAGTTTGAAAGCGTCACCTGGGCCCATCTCGAGAAACACCCCATGATCTCGGTCCACAGATCAAGTGCAAATCGCACGCTGCTCGATGCGGCCCTGGCGCGGGCCAACGTCCAGCTGAAGTGGTCGTACGAGGTCACTCACCTGTCGACGTCTCTTGGCCTCGTTGAGGCGGGGCTCGGGATATCTGTCTTGCCGGGCCTCGCTACGCCGCAAGGCGACCATCCTATTCTGAAAGCGATCCCCATTGGGGGGCCGGAGGTATCAAGGACGATCGGTGTTGTTAAACGGCGCAATGTCACCCTCTCCCCGGCCGCCGAGCGTTTTCTCGGGATGCTGGTGGGGACCTGGGCGAAAGACTGAACTTGAGCAGAGCGGCGGATTGATGCGTAAAGAGGATCAATAATCCGAATCTTTGCATTTCCGGCAAAAAGGGTTTCGCTTTACAGCATTTGCATCGGCTCATGTGGAGACGGTGGCCGCCAAGCGGTCGCGAGGAGAATCCATCACTTGTTCGCTGGGAGGCGGCAAGTCATACAGGGAGGTGACGATGTTCAATCGCCGTACATTCTGTGCGTTCGTAACTCTGGCTGGCGTGGCGATTGCAGCGCCTGTTTTTGCTCAAACTGACGACTACCCGACACGTCCTATAAAGCTCATCGTGCCTTACGCTGCAGGCGGCGGTACTGACGCTATCGCTCGACTGGTGGCGAACGGCGTGGGTGCGAAGATCGGTCAGTCCATGGTTGTCGAAAATAATGGCACGGCCGGAGGTAACGTGGCTTCGCAGACCGCTGCGAACGCGGCCGCCGATGGTTACACCGTCCTGATGGCGAACCAGGGGCCGATGGTCGTAAACCCGCACCTTTTCAAGAACATGAAGCTCGACCCGCTGGCCGCTTTCGATCCGGTGATCCTCGTCGCGCAGACGCCGCTGGTCGTTGTCGTATCGAAAAGCTCGGCATACAAGAGCTTCAAGGATGTTGTCGAGTACGGAAAGCAGAACGCAGGGAAGCTCACCTACGGTTCCGCCGGTAACGGATCCGCCAGCCATCTCGCTACCGAGATGCTGCTTACGCAAGCGGGTATTACAGCTGTACACGTTCCTTACAAAGGCGCTGGTCCGGCCCTTAACGATATGCTCGGTGGCCGCGGTGATTTCATGATCACGACGCTTCCATCGGTGCTGGGATTGATCGACAGTGGAGACATGATCCCTGTCGCAGTTACGACCTCGGAACGCGTACCGAAATACAAGGACGTTCCGACCATCGCTGAAAGCGGGTTCCCCGAATACAGCTCAGCGGCATGGTACGGCTTTGTGGTCCCGAAAGGCACACCTGGCCCGATCATCGAGAAGCTCAGAGCGGCGACCACCGAGGCTCTCGCCACTTCTACCATCAAGGAACGCCTGGAAGCGGAAGGCACGACCATTGTCGGTAACAAGCCTGCTGAGTTTGCGTCCATGATGGCTGCAGAATCCAAGCGTTGGGCAGAATTTCTGGCCAAGACCGGAATCAGCATCAAGTAGCCATCTCCTGCTGAAATTGCATCGCTCGTCCCGGCGTCATCAAAAACCTGGCGCCGGACCCGACCTGAATGGAGACCTTCATCATGACGACACGGGATCTACCGGTACGTCCGACAGAAAAAGGCGGGCTTGCGGTCCGCTCGCCGGAAAATGTCCTGGGTGGTCTAGTGCTCATCGCACTCGCCTTGTTCGCCCTGTGGCTTACTCTGGATCTGCCACGGGGAACCTTGACAACCGTGGGGCCTGCAATGTTGCCCCAAGCGATCGCGGTTCTGATCGGGGCCTGCGGATTTGTCCTTCTCATTGCAGGATTTAAACGGCGCGCAGAACACGGCGCGCCGGTTTGGTCACTGCGCGGACCGCTTTTGGTCAGCTTCTCAATTGGACTTTTTGCGGCTACCATCAAGGGACATCACTTTGGGAATTGGAAAACTATCGAGTTCGGCTTGATGTTCGCGGGTCCGATGGCGATCATCATTGGCGGCTACGCGTCAAGTGAAGCCAGGTTTCGGGACCTCCTCCTGCTTGCTCTTACTTTGACCCCGTTCTGCATGCTGCTTTTCGGCGACATGCTAAACCTCCCAATCCCCATCCTGCCCCGCTTTCTGTCGGAAGCGCTATTTGGCGGCATGAGCTACAAGTCCAGTCTTCGCGTGACAGCCGCGGTTCTCTTCACCGCCGCGATACTTGTGTTCCGGTTCACGAAGGGCCGAAGCGGCTCGCGGATCGAAGTCGCCAAACATGAAGTGAGGAACTGAGACGTGTTTGATCTGCTCTCAAATCTTTTTCTCGGCTTTGGTGTCGCGCTCACATTCAATAACCTCTTCCTGTGCCTCCTCGGTTGCTTGGTTGGAACCCTGGTGGGCATCCTTCCCGGAGTTGGCCCCATCGCAACCATCTCGATGTTGCTACCGGTAACGTTCGGGTTGGATCCGGTCGGCGCGCTTATCATGCTCGCCGGCATTTACTACGGCGCGCAGTACGGAGGTTCTACGACGGCGATCCTGGTAAACATTCCTGGGGAAGCCACTGCTGTGGTGACAACCCTCGATGGCCATCAGATGGCACGTCGAGGCCAAGCCGGAATCGCGCTTGGTATTGCTGCAATTGGCTCCTTCCTCGCCGGAACGGTTGCCACCATCGTGATCGCGGCCCTGGCAAAACCTCTTACCGGCCTTGCTCTGGTTTTCGGACCCGCGGAATATTTCTCCTTGATGGTGATGGGCCTGGTTTTCGCGGTTGTGCTTGCCCACGGCTCAATCATCAAAGCAATAGCGATGATTCTTGTCGGCATCCTTCTGTCGACGGTGGGCGTCGACCTTGAAACTGGCGAAGACCGAATGACCCTCGGGCTCAGCTTCCTGTTCGACGGAATCGACTTCGCGGTCTTGGCGATGGGCGTTTTTGGCATCGCCGAAATACTTCGTAACCTTGATAACGTTGAGACGCGCGATGTGGTGCGTCAAACGATCGGTCGCCTTTTGCCTGGGTGGAAAGAGTTCAAACAGGCCGCTGCACCGATCACACGGGGCACTCTTCTTGGCTCTGTTCTCGGAATCCTCCCAGGTAACGGAGCCGTTCTGGCACCGTTCGCCTCTTACTCTTTAGAAAAGAAGATTTCCAAGCACCCGGAGCGGTTCGGCAAGGGAGCTATCGAAGGCGTTGCCGGGCCGGAAAGCGCGAATAATGCCGGAGCGCAAACGTCGTTTATTCCTCTCCTCACATTAGGAATCCCGCCAAATGCCGTTATGGCCCTTATGGTGGGAGCCATGACCATCCACGGCATCGTGCCTGGACCCCTGGTCATGACGAGCAACCCCACTCTATTTTGGGGTATGATAGCCTCGATGTGGCTAGGCAACCTTATGCTGCTCATTATCAACTTGCCGATGATTGGCCTTTGGGTACGGCTCCTCAAAGTGCCATACCAACTGCTGTTTCCCGCAATTCTCATGTTCTGTTGTATCGGGATATTCTCGATCAACTCCGAACCGGTGCAGGTTCTGATGATCGCGTTCTTCGGCATCGTCGGCTATGCCATCAGCAAACTAGGCTTCGAGCCAGCTCCACTTCTCCTCGGCTTTGTTCTCGGGAGGCTAATGGAAGAGAACTTCCGGCGCGCTCTGTTGATGTCGCGCGGGGACATGATGACGTTCATCGAGAACCCGATATCAGCAGTGCTATTGGCGATTTCAGTGCTTCTGTTAGCCATGGCGTTGCTTCCAAGCCTAAGGAAAAACAGGGACGAGGTGTTCACGGAATAGGGCTGTTAATCCTCGCGACAATCTTGCGGCTCTCGATTTATCCCCGATGAGGAAGTTAGGGTTTGCCTTGACACCATCCGTGATTGTAGGCACCGTTTCGGTGCGAGCCTTACCCCATCCCGGGATTGGAAGATTGAACGTGAAGTCCGCCTGCTCAGGGTGTGGGGTTCGCGCCGATTTCCACACCAACTTTATAGGCTGCCGTCAGGATCGGCCCAAGCGATCCACCGTGGCCTGGATAACCTTTTCCGAATATGCTTGCGGCAACATTGCCGCAAGCAAAAAGGCCGGCGATCAAAGAGCCGTTCTGGCGGATGACTTCGCCGCGTGACGTTGTCTTCAACCCACCTTTTGTGCCATTGTTTCCGGGCAGAATTTCCACTGCGTAGACAGGACCGACACCGATCGTCCCTAGGCAGGGGTTTGGGAGATGCCCAGGATCTCCATAGTAGAGTCCGTGCACGTCGTCACCTCGGCCCAAATCTGGGTCATGACCCTGGAGAGCGTATCCATTAAAACGGTCGATTGTTGCGCTTAGGCCTTCGACGGACATGCGAAGCTTTTCGGCTAATTCTGCAATGGATCCCGCACTGATCATCCAATCCGGAGCCGACTGCTGAGGGGGGATAGAGGCGACGGGATAACGTCTCTTGAAAGCGTCATCGAAAATGAGCCAGGCCGGTCGATTCGGGTAGGAGAATGAACCGGGGTCAAAAGCATTGAACGCCATGCCCAGATCATTGTAGGAACTCGCCTCGTTGACGAAGCGCTGGCCTTTCCGGTTGACCATGATCGAGCCCGGTAGCGCCAATTCGCGCACCATGTTGCGCGTCAGTGCCTTGCCATCAAGGACGTCACCCGGGATTTGGTAGGCCGCGGTCCACCAAGCTTCCGTCATGTTGGCGACGGCCGCGCCGGCTTGAAGGGCGAGCCGGAGACCGTCCCCTTCATTACCCGGCGGTGTGGTCGGCGCGCTTGAAAATCCAGGAAGATATGCGGAGACGAGCGATGGGTTCCATTCGAAGCCTCCTGTGGCGAGGACAACGCCGAGGCGAGCGGAGGTCGAACCGGAAACGGTCACGACTCCGTCGCAGCGATCACCACTAAACGATAGTCCCGTGGCGGCTTCATTGACGTAAAAGTGGACTCCAAGTTTGGCGCACGCCTGCACCAGTCCCGCGACCAGTCCGGCACCCTGCGCGCGAACGCGGCGCTGTTGACGATCCGCGATGATTTCTGGCGCCAGTCCCTTGCGAGCCTCTATCGACGTCACCGGTTGGCGCAGGTGCGAATAGCGCAGCATCTGAAACAGCTTCTCGTCCATCGTCGGCTCGAAAGGCAAAGGCTCGACCGAGCGGCCCGTGCGTGCGCCTGGCCACCCGGGATGGTAGTCGGGGCGATTCACGCTGAAGAAGCGCAGATCGGAATGCCGCTCCAGGAACCGCAACATTTCGGGGCCTGTCTTCAGAAAATCGTGCAGCAGATCGACGCCGATTTCCCCCAGGGTTAGTCGGACAAGGTAAGTTAAGCCATCCGGTTCCTGATCCTCGAAACCTGAAGCTTGCATCACATGATTATTGGGGATCCAGATGCCGCCGCCGGAAATAGCAGTAGTTCCACCAAGGAGCATCGACTTCTCGAAAACGGCAACGGACCGTCCCCTTGACGCCGCGGTGAGCGCCGTCACCAGTCCGGCACCGCCGCTTCCGAGGACGACAACATCATATTCCGACGGTTGCATGTGACTATCCCTGCGATCTGCTTACCCGCCGATCATGGTTGTTGACCAGATTGCGGTGCGTTTCTGTGGTGAGCAGAATGATATTCGTGCGAACATGCGCTTCGATCTCGGCGGGAGACTTTTTTGCGATATAGGCCGCAATGATCCACTCGTGCCCTTGAAGCGTCGACTTCCCGCTATCCTTTCCAAGAGTATGCAAGATGGTCGCTTCCGTCCGCGGCTGGATGAAGCGATTGATCATCGCAATCCGCGATCTCAATTGCGCGATCTGCTCGACGATTGTTTCGTTCGGGCACCTCCGATTTATCACGGAGTGGAAGTCCAGGTTGCCCTGAGTCCATCCCGAAAGGTCGAAGGAAGCTAGCGCCTGTTCCATGCCCTCGTTGATTTTCTGAAGCTGCTTGATGTCGCTGGCAGTAATCCTCGGCGCGGCGGCGCCGGTTACGTAGCCCTCAAGCAATGCCAGAAGTTCCATCTGCTCAGCCCAGAGATCCGGATCGGCTCCAGCCACGATTGCGCCGGAGTTTTTACTGAATATGATCAGGCCTTCTGCTTCCAACCGACGGATCGCCTCGCGCACCGGTACAGGGCTGATCGATAGCTCCTTCGCGAGTGTGTCAATTACAAGCCGCTGTTTGGGTGCATAGAGGCCGCGATCTATCCCAGCCTTGAGATAATCGTAAGCAAGTTGCTGTTTGCTTCTAGCTTCTGTGACGGGTGCCACCACCTTTGCCATGCGTCACTCTCCAACGGTGATCAAATTGAAAATCAGATTTGATTTCCTTTTCGACCTAATGACTTCGGGTGGTTTCGGCAAGTGCTAGTGCTTCCAGGCCAGTCGCCGCTCAAGGCTCATACTCAACCGCGACAGGACGAAGACAATCAGGATGAAGATCACCCCAACCGCCGTCAGATACTCGAACTGCTTGTAGGTGATCGATGCCTGGGCATTCGCCACATAGAGGATGTCCTTGACACCAATCACGCCCACGATCGCGGAATCCTTCAAGATGACGATGAATTGGTTCAGAAGGAGTGGAATTGCAGTCCGTAGCGCCTGCGGCCAGATAATGATCGAGTTTGTTTTCCAGGGTGACAGACCCATTGCGGCGGCCGCTTCCCATTGCCCGCCATCAATGGTGAGCAACACGGACCGATAGATTTCTGCAACATAAGCGGTATTCAGAAGCGTCAGGGATATGATAGCGGCTGTGATCGGATCCATTTTCCAGCCTGTTGCTCCGGCGAGGGCAAAATAGACGAGCAGAACGTAAACATATGGCGATAGTGAGCGGAAGACCTGGATGTAGAGAAATCCTACCGCTCGGATGGCAGCAGATTTGCTCCTGAGAAGGGATACCACTAGCCCTCCGAAGACCATTGCAAGTGCGAGCGAGACGATTGCGATCAGGAATGTGTAACGAAGCCCGTAGAGCATGTCGGGCAGGTGGTTGAGGACAACGTACCAGCTATTCATGAGCTTCAAGCCCCTTTGCCGTCATTGAGACGGTCTTCGACGACTTTGACCAGCAAAGATAAAACCAGCATCGTCGCGATGAGTAGGACGGCGACCGAGATATAGGCTTCGAACGGCCTATATTGGTTGAGACTGATGTCCTGGGCCGTGAAGACGAGTTCCGGGACAGCAACCACTGCCGCGTAAGTCGCCGCTTTGAAGCAGATCACGAAGACGTTCAGCAGGGGCGGGATCACGACCCGAATGACCTGTGGAAAAAGGATAGTGCGATTGATCCGGAGGTCGGAAAGACCGAGCGCCTTGCCGGCTTCAATCTGGCCGACGTCAATCGAATTATAGCCGGTCCTGAAAATCTCGGAAGCAAATGCCGAGCTCATGATGGCGATGGCGATGACTATCGCTTGAGGCCCCGTCAGTGCCAGGCCGAATTTTGTTGCGAGCCCGAAGTAAATCCACAACAGCAGCAGATACATCGGCAGGCCCCGAACGATCTGCACGTAGGTGTAAGACACTGCGCGGGCGATTTTCGAGCGGGAGGCCGAGCCAAGATAGGAGATGAACCCGATAACGCAGCCCAGCGCGAATCCCGCGAATGCGAAATAGAGATCATACCCTAATCCCCATAGGAACCGGGGCCATTGCGCCAGGATGATCGAGAAATCGAGGTTCATGACGTTCCCTTTTTCTTTACTCGGCTTCTTCTCCGGTACTGACTCAATCGATAAACCCGAGCGCGAGCTTCGTCAACATCATATATGATTTCATATTGCAAGACAGATAGATTCAGGTCATAGATGTCAAAAAGCGGTCCCCAGCGGTCGCGAAAAAGCAAATAATGGGAAGTCAGACATGCGGTTTTCAGGAAAAACGGCCCTCGTAACCGGGGTCGCAAGTGGGCTCGGGCGCGCCGTTGCGCAGGCACTGGCGAATGAAGGCGCGAGGCTTGTTCTCGTTGATCGCGCAAAAGATCAGCTGGAAAACTTGGTGCTGCTTCTACGCGGAGAGGGAGCGGACGTCGTCGAACTCGTGGGCGATGTTTCCCGCGAGGAAACCTCACGGCAAGCAGTCGCACTGGCCCGGTCACGCTTCTCATCCCTGGACATCTTGATCAACAATGCCGGCATCAATCCTACAGGCACGATCTCGCAGACCGATCCCGCGATGTGGCAGCAGGCTTTGGACATAAATCTGAAGTCAGCTTATCTCTTCTGCCGGGAAGCGATCCCGCACATGGTGGAGGCGGGCAAGGGTGTGATCGTCAACACGGCCTCCATCGCGGGTCAACGGGCCTCGACAGCCGAGGCGGTATACGGGGTTTCCAAAGCCGGATTGATCATGCTGACGCGCACCATCGCGCGGGACTACGGAGCAAAAGGGATTCGCGCAAATGCGATCTGCCCCGGCGTCCTTGAAAGTGTCATGGCAGACAGATTGACCCGAATGTCGGCCGAACAGGTCGCAGCACGTGACCAGCGCTTTGCGCCGACGGTCCCTCTCGGTCGCCTTGGGACATACGAAGAAATCGCCAAAGCCACGCTTTTCTTGGCGAGTGAGGATGCCAGCTACGTGAATGGCGCGCAGCTGACAGTCGATGGCGGTCTTACCGCCTAGCACAAGCTGTACCCCACGGATCGTGGGTTCCAGGCCGAAAATTTCATCGTGGAAACAACAAGGGGAATGCTCATGGATACGAAGCAAGATAATGGAATGCAGGCAAACCGCCGTTCGCTACTGACAGCAGGTTTGTTCGTGGGCGGCGCAGCTGCTGTTGCACTTGGTGCAACGACACCGGCCGCCGCGCAGGATGCCGCGAAGGAATCCGTCCTGGACAAAGCGATCCGCACCAAAAAAATCGTGGTCGCGGCGAGCCTCAAATATCCGCCAAACCTGTACATCAATGACAAGGGTGAGCCGGACGGCTACGAGATCGCTCTCATCCGTCGAATGATGAAAGATGTCTCGCCTGATATCCAGGTAGAATTCGCAGACATGGATTTCGGTCAGATGTTTGCAGCCGTCGAATCCGGCCGTGCCGATATCATGACAACGGGAACGATCTTGCCATCACGTTCGCTGCGTGGCTGGTTTGCCGGCTGTGCCGTGACGTTTCAACCGGTCTACGTCGTTGGACGCGACGCGTCAGACTTGACTTTCGAACAGATGAACTCGCCGGAGTTCAAGTTCGCCGCTCTTCAGGGAAGCTCGCAGGAAGCGAAGATCCGGGCGCTCTACCCGAAGGCAAACGTGTCGGTATTCCCTGACCAGACGGGCGCCATCGGTCAGGTCATGTCAGGACGTGCGAACGCAACCTTGCAGTCGCTGTTCACTATCGTGAACACCAAGAAACAGGGTGTCGCGCTTCAGATAATCGGCAAGGAACCGGCTTATGTCGATCACAACACCTTCTTCATGCCGACGGGAGACATGAAGATGTACATGTTCGTGACCAACTGGTTGCTTTTCAATGCAGCAGGCGGGATCCTCAACTCCGTATTCCGCGAGTATGTCGGCAAAGATGCGATCGCCGCAGGCCTTCCTTACCTTGCGGTTGGTCCGGGCGGCAGCCCTCTCAAAGTGGACGCGTGAGATTCGTGTCGGGGCGGCCGAGTGGCCGCCCCGCTTCTTCGAGGAGCGGAACATGGAAAATTCAGAAGAAAGAAAAACAGTCATCTCACTGCGGAATGCGAGCAAGTGGTTCCCCAGTCGCGACCTTCCCAATGTGAGGGGGCTGAATTCGGTATCGCTTGACGTTCTTGAAGGCGATGTCGTCGTCTTGCTCGGACCAAGTGGCTCAGGCAAAAGCACACTTTTGAGGTGTTTGAACCTGCTCAATATTCCCGACGAGGGACAACTACGGGTCGGCTCTGTAGAATGGGATGCCAAAGCCTATTTTTCGGCACGCTCACGAGAGCGCCGTTACAGCCGTGATTTTCAGCGGCTTCGTCGCGAGACGGGCATGGTCTTTCAGCACTTCAATCTCTTCCCGCACATGACCGTTTTAGAGAACGTGATGTGTGGCTTGGTGCACAGCAAAGGGATGTCGAAAGACGAAGCGCGTGAAATCGCGCGCGAGGAGATCGCAAAAGTCGGTTTGGCCGACAGAGAAGGACATTACCCCGGGCAATTGTCGGGCGGTCAAAAGCAGCGGGTTGCCATTGCCCGCGCCATCGCCACCAAACCGCTGGCGATGTTGTTCGACGAACCCACGTCAGCCCTTGATCCCGAGCTGCGAGGAAGCGTTTTGGCGGTGATGCAAGATCTCGCCAAGGAAGGCATGACCATGGTCGTGGTCACGCACGAGATGGGTTTTGCGCGGGCAGTCGGGAACCACATCGTGTTCCTCGAAAGCGGTGAGATCATCGAGGAGGGGCTTTCGAACGATTTCCTCGACAACCCAAAGACCGAACGTGCTCAACGGTTCCTATCTGAGATCGCTTGAAGTCTTAGGGCGCACACGGTCACTCTGTCGGTAGAATTCGGAGCCTTCGATCCCGCAACAACATAAGAAAAGGGACGCCGGCGAACCCGGCGTCCCTTTCTTTTCTCGCGCTCCAGGCTCTTACTGAAAAATGACCTGGATCGTCGTGTATTCCGCCAGGCCCTCTTCAGCAAATTCTACGCCCAGACCGGAGTCCTTCACGCCACCGAACGGCACGTTCGGCTGGATAGCCCCATGCTTGTTGATCCATACGGATCCACATTCCAGCTGGCTTGCCACTTTCTTTGCTTTTGCAATGTCTCTGCCCCAGACGGAACCACCAAGACCGTTCGGGTTGTCATTCGCGCGCCTGATGACTTCGTCGAGATCAGAATACTTGATGATCGGGAGAGCCGGCCCAAACTGTTCCTCGTCCACCAGACGATCACCGTTATTAAGGTCCGCGACCAGCGTCACGGGATAGAAATTCCCAGGAGCGTTGTCGTCAGAATTCCCTCCAATGAGAATGCGCCCGCCACGCCCCTTCGCGTCGTTCACCAGGTCTTTGACCTTCTGGTACTGCATGCGGTTCTGGACCGGACCCAGGACACTATCTTCCGAAAGTCCATCACCGACTTTGACTGTCGCTGCAAAGCTTGTCAGCGCACGGCAGACATCCTCGTAGATGTCCTCGTGAACATAAAGTCTCTTCAATGCCGCACAGGTTTGCCCGCCATTGATGAAAGCGCCCCAGAACAGTCCCTCGGCAATCTGGCGGGGATCGCAATCGGGCAGGACAATGCCGGCATCATTACCACCGAGTTCAAGAGTCAGGCGTTTCAATGTCGCCGCAGCGCCTGCCATGATTTTTTTGCCGGTCTCGGTCGAACCCGTGAAAACGATCTTGGCAATACCAGGGTGGGAGGACATCGCGGCCCCGATGTCGTTTTCACCCGTCACGCAATTCAACACACCTGCGGGTAGAACTGTGTTGAGCAGTTCGATCATCCGGATGGTGGACAGCGGGGTGAGCGGGGAGGGCTTGATCACAACGGTGTTCCCGATTCGTATGGCCGGTACAATGTGCCAGATCGCAATCATCAACGGCCAGTTCCAGGGCGTAATTGATCCTACAACGCCCACCGGTTTGCGGTGCAGTTCCACCCGGCCCTGATTGTCATCCTGCAAAATCTTGACCGGCAGCTCCAGACCGGCAGTGTATCGCGCCCAAGCTTCGGCCCCTCCGAGCTCATACCGGGAGCCCATTCCATTCAAGGGTTTTCCCTGTTCCAGGGTGAGAAGCTGGGCCAGCTCCTCCGCATGATCGCGCAAGGTGTCAGCGATTGCGACACAGGCCTTCTGGCGCGTCGCGTCGTCAGCTTTGCTCCACTTTTCGTAAGCTGTTTGCGCCGCGGAAACCGCCTGGTCCAACTGGGCCACGGTTGCCTTTGGCGCTGCCCCCACGACTTGACCATCTGAGGGATTTAGCACCTCGAATGTTTCTTGGGTTGCGATCGACTGGCCGTTGATAACGAGCCTGTATTGGTGGTCCACCATGGGAAAACTCCTCCTATTTCCGTCGCTGAATTACTAAACATGTTAAGTAAATCAGCGAAGGAAAGCAAGGGCGCAAACTCGACTAGCGCGTCGTCGCCTTATCCGTGACCTCGTTAAGCAGTGAAATCAGGGCTTCGATCTTGTCGTGGCCAATCCGAAGCTCGAGCTCTTCATAAATTTTAAGACTTTCGGGCCGCACTTCTTCGAGGAGCTTAGCGCCTGCGTCATCAATCCGGACAAGCAGACGTCGGCCATCCGCAGTATCCTTCGTCGTCCTGATGAGCTTACGGTCCTCAAGCGCCTTGATCATCCTTGTCAGGCTGGGGGCAAGGAGCGCGGCACCTTGCGCCAATTCGGTGGCATCGATCTGCCCCCGTTCACTTAATAGCCGCAGCACACGCCATTGCTGCTCGGTCACATTGTGCTGCGCAAGCATCGGTCGAAAATGGCCCATCACTGCTTCTCGCGCCTTCAACAGTGCGATTGGGAGTGCCTGGCGGGTGCTACGCAGAAGGCGAGGGTGATTTTTATCCTGATCCATATGAGGTGAATAAGTGAGAATTTACCGGCCCGTCAATATTCGATCAGGCCGAGATCACCCGACAGTGGGTTGACAAACGCTCAATGATTGTTAACGTGTTAAGTATCTGAGGAGCGATAAATGCCACATTTCGTCATTGAAGGGTCCGCGAACCTGAAACCGCGCGTCGATTTCAAATCGCTGTGTGAGGTCGTTCATAAAGCGATCCTCGACAGTGGGCTGTTCGAACGTGGCGCGGTTCGCGTCCGAGTTCTGCTTAGCGATGACTATGCGATCGCTGACCTCGACGAGCGCAATTCTTTCATCGACATGAGCTTTCGCATTGGAGCGGGCAGATCGTCCGAAGAAAAGAAACGTGTTGGCAACGCGATCATGGCAGTCGTCAAGGCCGAGCTGCTGGACCTTTTCAGCGAGCCACATTTTGCTCTCTCCCTTGAGGTGCGCGAGATCGATCCAGCCCTAAGCTGGAAAGACAATGCGATCCATGCGCGCCTTCGGGCGGGGACTTAGAAAACACCATTGAACATTGGCTGAGCGAATGCTGCTGCATTCGAGATGGAGATCTCATGACGAATTTTGAAGACAACAAGAAAAAGGCCGATGCCTATCTTGCCCGGTTTCGCGCCGGCGGCGTCCTCAACCACATTGCCGGAGAGGCTGTCCCTGCTTTAGATGGTGCCACGTTCGAAACAATCTCGCCCGTCGACTTGCAGCCTCTGGCGCAAGTCGCCCACGGCAAAGCGGCAGACATCGATCGTGCTGCCAAAGCCGCATCCGAGGCATTTCCCGCCTGGGCGGCAATCCCTGGTGACGCTCGCAAGGCGCTTCTACACAAGATCGCTGACGCGATCGTTGCCCGCGCCGAGGAGATCGCCTTCGTCGAGTGCATGGACACCGGACAGTCCCTGAAATTCATGGCGAAGGCAGCGCTACGTGGCGCAGAGAATTTTCGTTTCTTCGCAGACCGAGCACCGGAAGCAAGAGACGGCAAATCGATCCGTATTCCAGGCCAGGTAAACGTAACAACGCGGAACCCCATAGGCCCGGTCGGTGTGATCACGCCTTGGAACACGCCATTCATGCTATCCACCTGGAAGATTGCACCGGCCTTGGCGGCCGGTTGCACGATCGTCCACAAGCCGGCGGAATACTCGCCGCTTACAGCACGCCTGCTGGTCGAGATTGCCGAAAGCGCCGGCCTTCCCAAAGGTGTTTGGAACCTGGTCAACGGTTTGGGAGAGGACGCCGGTAAAGCGCTGACAGAACATCCATTGATCAAGGCGATCGGTTTTATTGGCGAAAGCCGGACGGGCTCAATGATCATGAAGCAGGGTGCCGACACGCTCAAGCGCGTCCATTTCGAGCTCGGTGGCAAAAACCCGGTCATTGTTTTCGCTGACGCTGATCTGGAGCGCGCGGCGGATGCTGCCGTATTCATGATCTATTCGCTCAACGGCGAACGCTGCACATCCTCATCCCGATTGTTGGTCGAAGAAAGCATCTACAGTAAGTTCACTGAAATGGTCGCCGAGAGGGCCAAACGTATCAAGGTCGGTCACCCGCTCGATCCGCAGACGGTAGTCGGACCTCTGATTCACCCTGTCCACGAACGCAAGGTATTGGAATACGTCGAGATCGGCAAATCCGAAGGCGCAACTGTCGCCGCTGGTGGCCACAAGGTCGAAGGACCCGGTGGCGGATGCTACGTCGCTCCTACGCTCTTTACCAGTGCCAACAATGAAATGCGGATCGCCCAGGAAGAGATCTTTGGACCGGTTCTGACCGCAATCCCGTTCAAAGATGAAGCGGATGCTTTGAAGATCGCCAACGATGTCCAGTACGGTTTGACCGGTTATCTTTGGACTTCCGACGTCACGCGCGCTTTCAGGCTGACCGACCAGCTCGAGGCTGGCATGATCTGGGTCAATTCAGAGAATGTCCGCCACCTGCCGACCCCGTTCGGCGGCGTGAAGAATTCCGGTATCGGACGAGACGGCGGAGACTGGTCGTTCGATTTCTACATGGAAACCAAGAACATCGCTTTCGCGACGACTGCCCACGCCATCCAAAAATTGGGCAGCTGACAGGCTTTCACGACTGGCGCGTCAACAAAGGACGCGGCCGCTTCGTAACAACAAGCGCCGAACACGGATTGTCTCGGCCCCGAGGAGGAAACCATGCCGCTCCCGCAATTCAATCTATATCCAGCGTTCAACACGGTTCGGCTTAGCCATGTCGAATTCCTTGTTAAGGATCTCGCTGCCAGCCGTGCCTTCTATGTGGACATGCTCGGCCTTCAGGTCACAGACGAAGACGCTGATACTGTCTACCTGCGTGCCATGGAAGAACGCGGCCATCACTGCATGGTGCTCAAGAAGAGCGATACTTCGGCAATCAGCTACCTCGCCTTGAAGGTCTATTCCGAGGAAGATCTCGACAAAGCCAAGGTCTATTTCGATACAAAAAGTCACAAGACGGAATGGGTGGAGCGCCCTTTCCAGGGACGCACCCTGCGCACCCATGACAACTTCGGCATCCCGCTTGAATTTTACTTCAAAATGGATCGCCTGACGCCTATCCATCAAAAGTACGCGCTTTATCACGGGGTCAAACCACTCCGGATCGACCACTTCAACTGCTTCACGCCAGACGTTGACGCATCCGTGGCCTTTTACAACGACATTGGTTTCCGTGTTACGGAATACACTGAGGATGCAGAAAGCAAAAAACTGTTTGCCGCCTGGTTGCATCGCAAGGGTGGCGTCCACGACATGGCGTTCACAAACGGCGTCGGCCCGCGACTGCATCACACAGCATTCTGGGTTCCAACACCTTTGAATATCATCGATCTCCTCGATCTTATGTCAACCACTGGATACCTCGCAAACGTCGAACGGGGTCCAGGCCGTCACGGCATCTCTAATGCATTTTTCCTCTACATCCTTGATCCGGACGGCCACCGCATCGAGATTTACTGCTCGGACTACCAGACTGTCGATCCCGATCTCGAGCCGATCAAATGGGACCTGAAGGATCCACAGCGTCAGACACTGTGGGGGGCACCTGCGCCGAGGTCTTGGTTCGAACACGGCAGTTTGTTCACCGACCTTCCAACCCAGGAGCCGCTTCTAAAGGCTCAACCGATCATCGCGCCCTGATCTCGTCGCGAACACAGACGGCGAGGGACATTGGCAAGTCCTGTGTCCCGTTTCTCTTAGCCCACACGGAGTGACCAAGCGATGCACCTGAAAGACCCAACGTTATTCCGCCAGGCCGCTTACATTGGTGGCGACTGGATCGAAGCAAACGATACGGATGCCATTGCGGTCACAAACCCCGCAACTGGTGAGAAGATCGGCTCCGTTCCCAAACTGGGGGCGGCAGAAGCACGTGCGGCGATCGCGCATGCCGAAGAAACGCAGAAGGAATGGGCAGCGCGAACCGCGAAGGAGCGTAGCGTAATCCTGCGCAAGTGGTTTGAGTTGATGATGTCCAACCAGGATGACTTGGCGCACATTCTCACACTCGAACAGGGAAAGCCGCTTCTCGAAGCAAAGGGTGAGATCGCCTATGGGGCAAGTTTCATCGAGTGGTTCGCCGAAGAAGCCAGACGCATCAACGGCGACATTATATCCGGCCATCAGCGAGACAAACGCATTCTGGTGATGAAGCAGCCGATTGGCGTCGTCGCGGCCATCACGCCGTGGAATTTTCCGAACGCGATGATTACACGAAAAGCTGGCCCGGCGCTCGCAGCCGGATGTGCAATGGTATTGAAACCCGCCGCTCAGACGCCATTTTCCGCGATCGCTTTGGCGGTACTGGGGGAGCGGGCAGGATTGCCGGCAGGATTGTTCAGCGTGATCACCGGTTCATCTCGCGAAATCGGCGCCGAGATGACCTCAAATCCCATCGTACGTAAACTCACATTCACTGGGTCGACGGAAGTTGGTGCCGAACTTTACCGTCAGTCTGCTCCCACTATCAAAAAACTTGGTCTGGAGCTGGGCGGCAATGCGCCCTTCATCGTGTTCGATGATGCAGATCTCGACGCAGCCGTCGAAGGCGCCTTGATCGCGAAGTTCAGGAACAATGGTCAGACCTGCGTTTGCGCCAATCGCCTGTACGTCCAGGATACGGTCTATGACGCGTTCGCTGAAAAGCTGGCCAAAGCCGTTAGTAAGCTTCGGACCGGAAACGGGTTCGAGGAGGGTGTTGCGCTCGGACCCTTGATCGATGAAGCGGCTCTTAAGAAAGTCGAAGAGCACGTTCAGGATGCCGTATCGAAGGGCGCAACCGTCATTCAAGGCGGAAAAGCGCATGAACTTGGCGGCACCTTCTACGAAGCGACTGTTCTCACAGGCGTCACGCAAGACATGGCCGTGGCATCCGAAGAAACCTTCGGGCCTATCGCGCCGCTCTTTCGCTTCGAGAATGAGACTGATGTGGTTGAAAAGGCGAATGACACGGAATTCGGTCTCGCCTCCTATTTCTACGCGAAGGATCTGTCGCGGGTGTTTCGAGTTGCCGAGGCCCTCGAATATGGAATGGTTGGCGTGAATACCGGCCTGATATCCACTGCTGAAGCACCGTTCGGCGGCGTAAAGTCGTCCGGGCTAGGCCGTGAAGGCTCCAAATACGGCATCGATGACTACCTCGAGCTCAAATACGTATGCCTTGGTGGCATCACAACAAAAGAACAATAAAGGAAAGCCCGTATGCATCCCCGTTTTGCATCTTTTTCCAATTCCGGTCGCCAGGGTTACGGCCTAATCCGCGAAGATGGCGTGGTGGACCTGTCCGTCAGGTTCCGCCCGCGTTTTCCGACCCTGCGCGAAGTTATCGCCGCAGGTGCTTTGGACATACTGGCCGAGAAAGGTCAATCGGCCCCCGTCGACTATCCCCTGGCTGCGGTTACATTGGACATTCCAATCCCGTCGCCGGAAAAGATCATCTGCGTCGGCGTCAATTTTCCGGACCGTAACGAGGAATACAAAGATGGGCAGACAGCGCCCACCAATCCGTCGCTGTTTATCCGCTTCCCGCGATCCTTCACGGGTCACGATCAGCCGCTGATCCGGCCACCGGAGAGCCCTCAACTCGATTATGAGGGGGAAATAGTTGTCGTCATCGGAAAAGAAGGCCGACGCATTCCAGAAAGCGAGGCTCTCTCACATATAGCGGCTCTGTCGCTCTGCAACGAAGGGACGCTGCGGGATTGGGTCCGGCACGCCAAGTTCAACGTTACCCAAGGCAAGAATTTCGATGCCTCGGGCTCGATTGGGCCATGGATAGTTCCTTATACTGACGAAAGTCAGCTAGCGGACATCAAGCTGGAGACGCGGGTCAATGGCGAGGTCCGCCAGAGTGATCGGACCAGTCGAATGATTTTCTCATTCCGGAAGATCATCAATTACGTCTCAACCTTTACGACACTCGTGCCAGGCGACGTGATCGTCTGCGGAACACCTACTGGCGCTGGAGCACGCTTCGATCCGCCAATTTGGTTGAAGCCGGGCGATATCGTTGAGGTCGAGGCCGACGGTATCGGTCTGTTGCGCAACACCATTGCCGACGAGAGGATCTGAGATGCTGTCCACCGCAGACATAGAAACAGCTGTTGCCGCGCTGGACGAAGCCGAACGAACTCGCGTTCAGACCGGGCTTTTGTCACTTCAGCATCCGGACATGGTGATGGATGATGCCTATGCGATCCAGTCTGCGTGGGTGAAAAAGAAAGTTTCCGACGGACGTCAGGTGGTGGGCTGGAAAATTGGTCTCACATCCAAGGCGATGCAATATGCCCTCAACATCAACATTCCAGACTCAGGGGTCTTGCTGGACGACATGGTCTTTGAGGACAGTTCGGTCGTTCCAAAAGACCGGTTTATTCAGCCGAGGATCGAAGCTGAAATCGCCTTCATCATGAAAGCGCCCCTAAAGGGGCCGAACGTGACCGTCGTCGATGTGCTCAATGCCACCGATTATGTCACTCCAGCCCTCGAAATTCTCGACACGCGGATTCTTCGGGTGGATCCCCAGACGAAGAAAAACCGTAACGTCCTCGATACGATCTCTGACAATGCTGCGAACGCCGGCATCGTAACGGGCGGCCGCGCTGTGCGCCCGGATCAACTGGATATGCGTTGGATGGGTGCCATAGTGTCTCGCAACGCGGAGGTCGAAGAGACTGGGCTTGGCGCGGGCGTCCTCAATCAACCTGCTCGTGGTGTTGCGTGGCTTGCCAATCGGCTGTCGCAATATGGAGACGGAATAGAAGCAGGGCAGGTGGTCCTCGCCGGCTCGTTCATTCGACCGATTGAGGCACGTCATGGAGACACGATCGTAGGCGATTTCGGGCCCTACGGAACTGTAAGCCTGTATTTCGAATAGGGGAAAACCATGCCAGCTCCAACCAACACCTTCAAAAGGGCGCTTCAGGAAAAGCGGCTTCAAACCGGATTTTGGCAAGCTCTGGCAAATCCTTACACGGTCGAAATATCAGCGGACGCCGGCTTCGACTGGCTCCTTCTCGATGCCGAACATGCGCCAAACGACATCCCGCTCCTGGTCGCCCAGTTACAGGCGATGAAAGGTTCAGCCAGTCACGCGGTTATCAGGCCGCCAATCGGCGAGACATACATCATAAAACAGCTGCTCGACATCGGCGCGCAAACACTCCTGATCCCGATGGTTGACAGCAAAGAGGTCGCCGAGAATTTGGTAAAGGCCGTGTCTTATCCCCCGCGCGGGGTCCGGGGCGTTGGTGCAGCGCTGGCTCGTGCCTCACGCTTCAACCGGATTCCGGACTACCTCCAGACGGCAAACGACGAAATCTGTCTCTTGCTTCAGATCGAAAGCCGCGCAGGTTTGGCCGCGCTAGATGAAATCGCATCGATCGACGGCGTCGACGGCGTGTTCATCGGCCCGGCTGATCTCGCAGCTGACATGGGCTATCTTGGTAAGCCGGGAGCCCCGGAAGTCCAAGAAGAAGTTGAGAAGGCCCTCCTGCGCATCCAGTCCCATGGAAAAGCTGCAGGAATCTTGACCGCCGATCTGTCGCTTGCCAGGCGCTACGTCGATCTCGGTGCAACATTCGTTGCCATTGGAAATGATGTCACTTTATTTGCGAACGCCACGACGCGGCTGATTGAGGAATTCGGTCGTACCGCTTCCAGCCCCGGTACTGCGAGCTCAGGCAGCGTATACTGATGTCATATCTGGGAAAAACCAGGGCAGACCGTGTACGCGCCCGGCAAGACTGGTGGGTATGTTACTTTCTGGCGGTCCTCGGGTCGGTCACCCTTACGATATGCTCGCTCATCCTGGCCTATCGTCCGGATGCTTTATCCGCAGCGACCGCTCCCGCGGTCGTTGGGATGATTTTTGTAGCGAGTGCGTTCACCAAATTCGAGCTTGAAGCGTCGGTTTGGTGGAGAAGTCGCTACATTCGTCTGACAGCTTCAGTTGGAGGAATGGTCATAGCCTCAGGTTCTGTCATTGCAATCGTCGACCGAGCCGCGATATCGAAGGTAGCCGATAGCCTGCTTTTGGCGTTGTAGTTGATCCCGCTAGGTCTGAATAATCTGCAACGGGAGTTCGGTACTCTTCTTAAGGGTCCGTAGCACGATGCTGGAGGTGACCGACGCCAGTCCACCCGTGACCTTGATCATACGTTCCAAAAAGATGCTGAGGTGGTCAAGATCGCTGGCCACGATCTTCATCAGGAAATCCGCATCGCCCGTCTGGGAATAGCATTCCAGGATCTCAGGCGCTGTTTCGATGAAGCGATGCAGTTGAGCATTCCCTTCCTCTGTGTGGGACCGAAGGCTAACCAGCGTGTGCGCGACAACGGAAAAACCGAGTCGTTCCGGGTTCAAAATCGCTACAACGTTCTGGATCAGACCCTCGCTTCTCAGCCGGTCAAGCCGCCGCGAGCATTGAGCTGCTGACAGATTGACGACTTGCGACAGTTCAGTTTGTGTCAGCTCAGCATTGCTTTGAATAGCCGCGAGAAGACGGATATCGAATTGATCTAGGGTATGTAACTTTGAGGTCATGTCAAAATATCTGCATAATTTGCGGAAAGTTGGTGATTTTCATGCGCTATTATATCTATATCTGCTGAAAATTGCAAACTTACCTCACTGAGGCGCCTGTACGCTTAGGCCACGTTCTTAGGAGGTAGACAACATGTTTGAGAAACTCACCGCGCAACCAGCCGACAGCCTACTTGCGCTCATCAAGGCGTTTCAAGCCGATCCCAGAGGCTACAAAGTCGACCTCGGCGTCGGCGTCTACAGAGATGAACAAGGGCGGACCCCGGTCATGCGGGCCGTCAAGCTCGCTGAAAAGCAGCTGCTCGACACCCAGGACAGCAAGCGCTATCTCGGGCCGGAAGGGGACCTGAATTTCGTCAATCTCCTGAGACCGATTATTTTCGGCGCAAATCATGATGCCGGCAAGGTTGTAGGCATTCAGACGCCAGGTGGAAGCGGCGCTCTGCGACTGGGCGCTGAACTCATCGCCTCAGCCAGACCCGGTGCGAAGGTCTGGCTTGGTACACCCAGCTGGCCCAATCATGCTCCAATTTTCGAGTCGGCGCGCTTGACCGTCAAAGACTATCGTTTCGTCGACCTTGCCAAGCAGCAAATTGACTTCGATCGTGTTCTGGAGGCTCTCGACGCGGCCGAGGCTGGTGATGTGATCCTGCTACACGGCTGCTGCCACAACCCAACTGGCATTGATTTTGATATCGACCAGTGGAAGCAGATCGCAGCAACGCTCGTAGAGCGCAAGCTCCTTCCCTTTATCGATCTTGCCTACCAAGGCCTGGGCGATGGCCTCGAAGCGGACGCGGAGCCAACCCGCCTTATCCTCGAGGCAGTAGACGAAGCGCTTGTCGCCTATTCGTGTGACAAAAATTTTGGTCTTTATCGCGAACGTGTTGGTGCCCTTTACCTTGTCAGCCGCAACGCGGAGCAGCTCAAGATTGCCGATGGCAACATGGCTTCGTTGGCTCGCGTCAACTGGTCGATGCCCCCGGACCATGGCGCGGCCATCGTACGCGTGATTCTGGAGAGCGCGGAGCTAACCCAAATCTGGAAGCAGGAGCTGGTTGAAATGTGCGCTCGGGTCAATGGTAACCGCGCCGCCCTTGCATCTGCCCATCTGGAACTGGGCTTCATCGCAAACCAGCGAGGGCTCTTCTCGAACCTGGCGATGTCGAAAGACACGGCGGTCGCATTGCGCCACAAACACGGGATCTACATGGCCGATTCCGGTCGCATGAATTTGGCGGGGATGCAGCCCTCCGACGCTGGCGCGATCGTCAAGGCTCTGTCGGCAGAAGGCACGCTGAGCACCCGCTCGGCGGCCTGAGCATTCCTAAAAAAACAGGTTTGGACATCATCATGAAAAACAAAGAGACCACAGGGCAGGCCATCGCTCGCTCACTCCTCGAAAACGGTGTGGACACTGTCTTCGGCATCCCCGGCGCCCATATGTACGATTTCAACGATGCTCTCTATGAAAAGCGCAACGAGATCCGTTTTATCCATACCCGCCACGAGCAGGGTGCGGGCTACATGGCATACGGTTACGCGAAGTCCACTGGACGCATCGGCGCCTATACGGTTGTGCCCGGCCCAGGTGTTCTCAATTCCGGCGCCGCCCTATGCACTGCCTATGGAGCGAATTCCCCGGTCCTGTGTTTGACGGGCAATATCATGTCGCACTTGATCGGCCAGGGCCGTGGCCAGCTCCACGAGCTGCCCGACCAGCTGGCGACCATGCGTGGGATCACGAAGGTCGCAGAGCGGATTGATCATCAGTCCCAGACCGGAACGGTCATGGCCGAGGTGATCGGAAAAATGCTCTCCGGACGTCAGGGACCCGGAGCGGTCGAGGCGCCTTGGGATGTCTTTGGAATGACAGGCCCGGAGCTCGATCTTCCTGAAACCAGACGCGCCGCGGACCCCCAAGTCAATCCTGACAGTATTCAGGCTGCGGCTGCTATCCTGGCAAACGCCAAAAACCCTCTGATTATGGTAGGCGGAGGCGCTGTTGATGCGGGTGCGGAAGTTGCTGAATTGGCCAAAGCGCTTAAAGCGCCGGTGACGTCCCATCGATCGGGAAAGGGCATCGTAAGCGACGAGCATCCCAACTATCTGAATTTTGTCGCTGCGTTCGATTACTGGAAAGATACCGATGTGCTCATCGGTATCGGTAGCCGTCTTGAACTCGAATTCATGCGGTGGAAGTGGCTTCCCAAGGGACTCAAGGTTATCCGGATCGATATCGATCCAACGGAAATGGTCCGGTTGAAGCCGGACGTTGGAATTGTCGCGGACGCAAAGGCGGGCACCGCAGCTTTGACCAAAGCCGTGGGACCATCGGACAGAGCGGCGCGAACTGATGAGTTCGCGGCCCTGAATCGCAACGCGAAAGAACGGTTCTCAGCCGTTCAGCCTCAGGTCGATTATTTGAATGCGATCCGGGAGGCACTGCCGCGCGATGGTTTCTTTGTCGAAGAAGTCAGTCAGATGGGCTTCACCGCCCGGTTTGCCTTCCCCGTCTACGGGCCCCGACAGTATGTGACTTGTGGCTATCAGGACAACCTCGGGTTCGGCTTCAATACCGCGCTTGGAGTCAAGGTCGGCAATCCGGATAAGGCAGTCGTTTCAGTGTCGGGCGATGGTGGTTTCATGTTCGGTGTGCAGGAGTTGGCCACAGCCGTGCAGCATAATATCGCGGTCGTCGCAATCGTGTTCAACAACAATGCCTACGGAAACGTATTGCGCGATCAGAAGCAAGCCTATTCCGGCCGATACATTGGCTCAGACCTCACCAATCCTGATTTCGTAAAACTCGGCGAGAGTTTTGGCGTGAAAACATATCGCGTATCGTCCCCAGGCGAACTGAAATCGGCTGTCAGCGAGGCTCTGGAGCTGAACGCTCCCGTTCTCATCGAAGTGCCAATCGAGAAGGGATCCGAAGCAAGCCCCTGGCCCTTCATCCATCCCGCACCGCCTGCTGCATAAGAAGTCTCAACTGGGGTCTCAAAAGGATAGACATCTCCTCCGGTCCCGTTTTCGACACCGTCGTCGCCAGGCGTCGTGAACTGTTGACGACGCTTTTTCCAAGGTCATCGCGAGAGCGATCTCGGAAAAATATCCAATCGCACTGCGGCGATCACGATTGGAGTGCGGCGAACTACCAACGCCAACCAATCTCGGGGACTCTTTCCTTGACGAGTGACTAGAAAAATAGAGCGATCCTATCCCTCATAAAGCGGGCCCCTTGTCACAGCCGACATTTCCAATGTCTCGATCGACAGATGCGGGTCCAGCGCACGCAGGAAGCTGGCAGCATCGAAAATCACGGCCGGCGGGTTCGCGCCGATATTGAGGATGTTGCCCAACAGGATGCGCTGGACCGCTTCACATATGATCGGCGCCGTGACGGCGTAGATGTCCTGGCCCTGTGCGACGATCTGGCGGTGAAGGGCTCCTTGCGTGACGACGACCTTGACGGCGAAGCGCTGCGCCGAACGTCCGGTTTCGTCGACAGGCTGCGGTGCAGGCGTGGCCGGATCGCGTAGATCCCGAAGCGCGGTCGTGCTGAGAAAGGTGTGCAGCTCCTTCGTCCGGACGTGACGGGCGATGAGTGGTACTTCCGAAAAGGGAAGCTCGACGAAGGTCTGCCGGCCGAACGGGGCCGGTAGGACGGATACCTTTTCCATAGGTGGTTGATGGACTGGCTCCATCTGGCCGCCGCTGATGGCAAGGCGCTTCGCAGTGTTCTTTTCTCCGGTCACGCGGGTCCCCCTTGTGGGGAGCCAGCTGTCGAGCGCAACGTGGATTTCGATGGCGTCGGCGTGATCCCATTCGTCCATAACGGTTGCGACGAGCAGATCGGCCAGGCCGCCGTAAAAGCCCATTGCGGGTATGACGACGACTCCTGCATCGCGGGCCGCAATCTCGTGGCGCTCGAACGTCGTTTGCACGCTGGGCTGCTCTGCCGTCACGTCCAGATAGTGGATGCCTGCTCGCAACGCGGCACGTACCGCAGCGTCGGCCGTATCCATGAACGGTCCGGCGCAGTTGATGACCGCCGCCGCCCCGGCAAGGGCTCGGTCCAGCGCCGCGTCGTCTTCCACTGCAGCTTCACGGCGTTCGATACCCAGCTCGGAAAAGCCAGCCTCCGCCAGCCGCGCTCCGCTCCGGCCGATGGCGATCGGCTTGGATCCGCGCCGCAACAATTCGGCGACGACAAATCGGCCAGTATGGCCACTCGCACCTATGACCGCTACGGGCTGTCGTGTCCTGATGATATCAGCTTGATCAATGGTCATCGCTCTCTCCTTCGCTACAGACCGGTCCGTTGCTACCAAAACATACAGGTCTGTAGCGCGTCAAGTAGCTTTCTGCTACAAGGGGGATATTGGAGATCGAGTCATGGCAAAGAACACAGCGAACCCTCCCGCATCCGGTACGAAAGAGGTCCGGGACAGAATTCTTGAGGCAGCATCGGAGCTCTTTTACCGGCGTGGCGTGCGCGCTGTCGGCGTCGACCTGGTGGTGGAAAAATCCGGCGTCGCCAAAACCAGCCTCTACCGCCATTTCGGTACGAAGGACGACTTGATCGCCGCTTTTCTCAAGCGCGAGGACCTGGATTTCTGGTGCACCTGGGAGCAGGTGAGGCAACAGCATCCGGACGATGCCGCAGCCGAACTCGACGCCCATCTCGAATGGATCGGCGAGCGGGTCGGACGGGACCACTACCGGGGTTGCCCACAGATCAATACGGCGGCCGAGTTTCCAGAAGCGGATCATCCTGCTCGCAAGGTCGCGAAGGCCCACATGCGCGAGCTGCGGCGACGCCTGAAGACCATAGCCGAGGCGCTCGCGGTTGCCGCACCCGACCGGCTTGCCGGTCAGCTTGCGGTCCTGATCAACGGCGCCTTTGTCAGCATGCAGGTCTTTGAACCCGGGGAGGCAACCAGCTTGCTCCGCGATGCTGCCCATGCTTTGATCGCGGCCAGTCACGACTGATTGAACTCAGAACTGTTGAGCATGGGATGGCCCGCCGTGTTTGCAGGAGCTTTTTCAGTTCCTGCGCAGTCTGCTTCAACGTGTGCGGTCTCACGGTAATGCCGTGGCCACGGTGAATTCCGCACATCCGGAGCCTCAATAATCAACACGGCTTCCATGACCCATTTCCACTGCTGGGCTTTCCGGACGCCGGTCAACTGTCAGGCTGTTTTCCTTCTCGCAAACATCATGGACTGCTTATAGGTTCAGCCGACCGTCTCAGGCCAGAGCGGCGCCGTATGTTCGCTCGAATGACATCCCTTTCGTAAGACTGCCACGCAATGGGGGCGAGCTTGTTTGCGAGCGTCACGATCAGGTCGTTTACGATGCCTTCCTCTGGCAGATAGCCTTCGGGGCCATTGCCCGAGCGGAGAGCGTCGCTCTGATTGAGGGTAGTTCGCATACTTCGTTCACTTTCCTCTCGATCCGGGTGATGCGCACAAGCTTAATGTGCGGAAGAAATCGGCGCGTTTCGGCTCGTTGTGCCCATCGGGCGTGTAGGCTTGCGTGATTCACGGGAGCGGAAGGTTGTGCTGGTTCTCACTCAATGGAGGACGCCTCTACCGAATCCCTGTGCACTTCGGCACATTCTACCTCAGGCATGCGCCTATCGTCGGTCCGTTAGACAAGCGACAGGAACCAAGCACATGGATGTCTTCCGACCGAAATACGTGACGTTCGATTGTCACGGCACGCTGATCAACTTCCAAATGGCAGAAGCCGCCAAGGATCTGTTCGGTCATCTTTTGGATGGTCCGCGCATGGCTGAATTCATCAAAAATTTCCAAGCCTACCGCGTGGATGAGGTGCTGCAGGACTGGAAGCCTTATGCCGATGTCGTTCACAACGCCTTGGAGCGCACATGTCGCCGCAACAACGTCCCATTCGCTGACGAAGACGCGCAGACGATCTATAGCCGCATCCCGACCTGGGGCCCACATCAGGACGTGCCCGAGGGATTGGCGAAACTGGCCAAAGAAATTCCGCTGGTTATCCTTTCGAACTCCATGGTCGCCCAAATTCCGTCCAACGTGGCAAAGCTTGGCGCGCCATTTCATGCTGTGTACACCGCCGAGCAGGCGGGTGCCTACAAGCCGCACCTGAGGGCGTTCGAATATTTGTTCGATATGCTGGGTTGTGGTCCGCAGGACATCACGCATGTTTCCTCATCTTTCCGCCACGACCTGATGTCTGCCTATGATTTGGGGATCAAGAGCAAGGTCTGGGTTAACAGAGGCCATGAACCAGCCAATCCCTTCTACGAATACACCGAGATCCCTGATGTGAAGCATCTGCCAGGCGTTTTCGGGCTTTGAAGGTCGGCAATGGGCGTGGCCTCTTGCAAAGCACGCGCCCATTCCGGGAGTAGCCGGCGGAGCTTTCCGAACGCTGCAAGACAGGCAACTTCGCGGGTTCTCGCTGGAGCGTTTGATCTCGCAGCGTCAGAACAACCCTCCCCAACGGACGAGGATTCTTCAAATTGGGTGCTTCTCGTGATCTCCTCGCCGATGGAACAGGTCAATTCAATGGCTCCATGCCAGCGAAAGGCGACCATTTACCTTGCTCGGTAGCCTCAACTGAAGCCTATTTTCGCGCTGCCGCGGCAATGTTGGCCGTGCCGCCGAGCTGCGAGCCTGACATATCGGGGGCACTGTTGGAGCGCCACTACGGATTGACAGGATCGATTGTGCCATTGTCATCGGAGGTCGAGCGCACAGTTGCGGTGAACTTGGCGGACGGCCGCCGGCTGATCCTGAAGACGTCGATGAGACCGGAGGCGGTCGACAGCTTTGATTTTCAAACAGCGGCCTTATCCGAACTACAAGGGGCATCGGGCTTTATTGCACCCGAGGTGCTCCGCACGAGCAATGGCGGATTGATGTTTGACCAGGACGGAGTATGCGGATATTTGCAGACCCGGATTGATGGCATTCCGTTGCACCAGGCGACGCCAACTCCCGACCTGCTCTTTCGAACCGGCTACGCTCTGGCTCGCCTGGACTTAGCGCTTGAACCGGTCAGTGTGGCCGCGGCCCACCGTCCCATACTTTGGCAGCTCGGCTGCTGGCCGCATTTGATCGAACTGGAGCAATACCTCCCACCCGGGCTCACCGCTGATTGCGTGCGCATAGCGATGGCGGATTATGTGGAGTTCGTCGAGCCACAAATCTCGAATGTGGCGTGGCAGGTAGTCCACAATGATCCCAGCCCATTCAATATGATGGTGACCGGTCAGGAAATGGGATTCATTGATTTTGGTGACGGCTGCTGGAGCCCCAGGATCCAGGATCTGGCGATCGGCGCAAGCCACGTCGTAAGGGATCCGACCCTTCCTTTGGGCGGAGCCGAGCATCTTATTGCCGGCTATGCCTCCGTCACTCCACTTTCGGCGCTGGAAGCAAAACTGCTCGTTGGACTGATGCGGGCGCGGCAAAGCGCACTGCTTCTGGTCAATTATTGGCGATCCCATCTTTTTCCAGCCGACGCCCAGTATATCAAAAAAAATGTTGCGCGTGCCGAGCGGGGCCTTGCCATCCTGAGACCTCTCGGCGTTGCAGCGGGCGAGTCGGCAGTCCTCGCTGCGGTGTCGTTGTCGCGGCCGTAACGTCCTCTTGGCTCGCCCGACGGACGCCCGGAAATTGATCAAGCTACCTCGCAACAGGGAGAAGCACATGTCCACAGATCTCATGCCAAATCGTTACAGGCCCGGCGAAGCGGATCTTCCCAGACGCGAGTCGGAGTTGATTGCGCGCCGTGATGCAGTTCTTGGGGCCTCTTACCGGCTCCAGTACCGTCGGCCTGTGCATTTCGTTCGAGGTGAAGGCATGTGGCTCTACGACCCAGACGGCCGAGGCTACCTCGATTTCTACAACAATGTGCCATCTCTCGGCCACTGTCACCCAGAAGTAAACGCCGCAATGGCTGAGCAGGCGGGCCGGATAAGCGCCAACACGCGCTATCTTGAGCCAAAGCTCATCGACTATGCCGAGCGATTGGTCGATACTTTCCCAAGTGGGCTGGACCGGGTGGTTTTCACGTGTACGGGAAGCGAATCCAACGATCTGGCCCTGCGTATTGCGCGGTTTGCGAGCGGCAACGAAGGGGTGATCGTGTCCACCCATGCGTATCACGGCACCAGCGCTGCGACCGCCGCGGTCTCCCCGAACTTGGGCGACGCTGTCAAGCTCAGCCCGTTCGTGCGCATGGTGTCGATACCCGGGCCAGCAGGCGTCCCGGACGGCCAAGCTGCCGATTTTTTCGAAGCACAAATCCGCTCGGCCATCGCGGATCTGAACCGTCGGGGCATTGGTGTTGCAGCGCTGCTCCTCGATAGCATCTTTTCCAGCGATGGCGTCTGGGTAGATCCAGCTGGCTTCATTGCCAGCGGCGTTGCCGCGGTGCGGGACGCAGGTGGTCTCGTCATCGCCGATGAAGTCCAGCCCGGCTTTGGCCGAACTGGCGAGCATATGTGGGGTTTTGAGAGGCACGGGATTGTTCCGGATCTCGTCACTCTCGGCAAGCCCATGGGCAATGGATTTCCAATCGGTGCTGTCGTTGGTCGCAAGGCGCCAATGGAGCAATTCGGTACCACCTCCCGCTACTCAAACACCTTCGCAGGAAATACCATTGGGATTGCGACGGCGGACGCCGTGCTCAGCATCCTCCAGCGTGACCAGATCCCCAGAAGAGCACTTTCCATGAGCCAGCATCTCCGGGCTGGACTGGAGAAGATCGAGCAGCAGACCTCCACGATCCGCGCAATCCGAAACGCTGGCCTTTTCTTCGGCATCGACATTGGACATGAGAGCGCACCGGCAACAGCCAGGCGCACCATGGCTTTAGATTTGGTCAACGCAATGCGGGACGACGGCGTTTTGGTTAGCACGACGGGAGCCAACGAGGATTCCCTGAAGGTGCGCCCACCGCTCGTTTGCCAGGCAGAGCATGCCGACCTTTTCCTTGCATCGTTCGAGCGCGCCCTCAGCAAGGTAGCAGGCTATGCTTCGTAACCGAGAGCAGTTGCCCTTCCTTCGACCGCGCCGAGACGGCGACTGCGGGATTCTAGTTGCGGCAGTACGTCAAATCCGGGCTGTAGTCAGAGAGCGCTGTGGCGCCTACGGGCTGTTGGCCGCGATGCAGTGCGCATCGCTGATCGATGGGTTCGATGGAGACTGCCCGGCGCGGGGCGTGGATGCTGTCCGCGCGGCTCGATGCGGAGAACCCACAGGCCTCTCGGAGGGACCCGTCAACTCAGAGCTTCTGAGAGTCGTCAAATGACCTGCACTAGTGAAACTATCTCCGGCGAGAATAAAACAACGCGCACCCATCCACGCGCGGCTTTCTGGCCCGCTCGACCCCCGGCGCGAGCCACCAAAGCCCCGGGTTCCAAACAGCGGTTCGACCTCGCCGGGCCGTGTGCTGGCAAATTATGGATGGCGTTCAACGAGCTCTGATCGAACAAAGCATCGTTTCGTTGGCCTCCGAATAAGGAATGTGTCCGCCATGGCGCCCAAATAAGTAGGTGGTGGTGAGACAAGTGGCACGGGTGTGACTGGCAGCTGGCCTTCGACTAACTCAGTGCGTGACCGGCCAATCCGTAAACCCATGGGCCATTCTCCGACCGGTTCAGAAACCTCCTGCCCTTAGACATTGTTATCGTCGTTTCGGAAACAGCGAGACCGCACTGCTCTACGAAATTCGCGAAAGGCCCTTCCTCTCGCGTGTCGATCCGCGTGTGCTGATCCTTCAGCAAATTCAGATGCCACGCGGCGAGGTGGATCGCATCCTCATCGTTTCGAGCGACAATTGGACCAACTACATGACCAGGTCCAAATTTGTGACGCATGGCATACCCAACGACCACGCCACCGCGTCGAAGTACACAAGTCACCGCCCCCTTTGACAGCTGCGCCAGGAGTCGCGCGCGCTCGGTTCCGAACGCCTCGGTGTCGCAGGAAGTTACTTCGTTGATACGGGCGGCCGGGAGTTCACTCAACGTTCCATCTAAGATTGGCAGCACTGGTAGCGCGCAAACGATGCCACGGTGCAGGAAGACCGTTGCCTCGGTTTCGAATCCAAGCGAGACATACATGGGGTAAGCGGCTCTCGTCGAGTTCAGGCTGAGGTTTCGGTCTTGGCAACGATCCAGCACCTGCTCCATCAGCCACCGACCGGCGCCATGAGCCTGGGCGCGGGGGGTCGTAATGACTACTCCGACGGTGGCGAAATCCTCGCCCTGAGGAAACCACATCGCACTGCCGAAAACCCGCCCGATCCCATCGACGGCGACGATGCCTTGTCCTACGCGTCGCAGGAATTCCCAATCCGCAGGCCTGTGAGGCCAACCGACGCCAATCGAGAGCCCATGCAGCAATTGCACGTCAACTTCGGCGATGTCCTGCGCGACCAAATCAAAGGACTTCACGCGAACCGATTTTGCCACTTCGACTCCTTTGTGTTTGACAGATCGGGCGAACTTGCGAGGGAACAAGAGCCGGTCCCGTCAAAAAAGCCAGAACGATTGTCACCGTCCACATAGTGGCGCCCGCAAGCCAGCAGGATCAACCGCATCCGAGGATGCTGTTCGATATCTTTTGCCGAATGTCAACGCCATTCCGCACAGAAGCCTTCCCCGTCACGGCTAGCCTGTCGATCAAGATCACATTGTTAGCCGGGTGCAATATGACTAAGCCCGCTTTTCGAGGAGCAACTATGTGGCGGCGTCGTGATGTAAAAAAACTGCGAGGCATGTTCAGGGCAATGCCAATTTTGACGGTGACGATACCATGCTCGATCCGCTTGGCTTGAACCGGCGCCGAATTCGTTCGTCCCTCAAGTTTCCGTTCGCTGCTGCAGCAAGAGCGCTGGAACTTTTTCGCCTCAGCCGCTATCAGCGTGAAGGAGCAACTGACAGCTCATGCATGCATGTGCGGGATGTGCGCCATGTCGTCGGAACATCGAAAGTCCGCATCTGACGAAAATCTCGTTCTGAAGCCCGCCGGCGCATGAGTTCCGGATGTACTTTCGTTGGGCGAGGCCATAGAGCGATCGGTATGAAAACCAACCCTCGAGGGCCAGAATCAAAGCTTGCACCCCAACTCGGTGAGAGCGAGCGGATATTCTATGACAATGGTACCCGATGCAACTCGAACATGTTGGGCGGCTACTCGAACTTAAGGTATATGAATCGGTGAACCTGGGCATAGGTGACGCAGAGGTTTCGGCGACAGCGGGTGACTATTCGGCATCGGAAAACGAAGCCGAGAGAAAACAGCAAGGGAACGGACGTGAAGCTTGACCGTATCGACATCCGGATCCTGCATGAGTTGCAACGCAATGGCAGGCTGACAAATGTCGAGCTTGCGGACCTCGTGCATCTATCGGCCAGTCCGTGCCTTATGCGCGTCAAAAAGCTACAGCAGTTGGGGTACATTACCGGCTATTCGGCTCATATAGATCTGGCGAAGCTTGGCCCGTCGGTCACCATCTTCACCGAAATCACGTTGAGCAATCACCGCCACAACGACTTTTCCCGATTTCAACAGGCCATCGAGAAGGTCGAAGAAGCAATCGAGTGCCATGTGGTTTCTGGTGGCTACGACTACCTGATAAAATTTGTCACCGCCAGCATCAGCGACTATCAGGAGCTGATGGAGCGCCTGCTTACAGCAGAAATCGGTATAGACAAATATTTCAGCTTCATTGTGATGAAATCGCCTTTCATCAAGCATCATCTACCCCTCAAGACATTGTTTCACGATTGAGCCTGCAGAGATCACTTTTGGCGAGCCTGAGGCCGGCGGGGTCAGGCTCACCCGCGATGTCCTGGGACGCCGCCAACGTGGATTCAGTGCCGGGTGAGCCTTGCCAGTAGCCGTTGCTGCGTCACCTCCCAGTAGCGGGGCTTCTCCCGTGTTCGAACGTCGCGCAACCACCGGAAGCAGCCGGTGAGGTCGCACATTGCGTGCTGACGAAACGGGTTGCGGATCTGCAACGTAAGCCGAGGCCGCCATGCAGCTCCTTGACGGTCTCCTTAGCCGAACGACGTGTCCTTAGTAGCGTTCAGGCAGCAATGCGACACAGGAAATGTCGAGCAGCAACTTAAAACCGCATGAAGTCACTGAATTGAGCGCCTAAAAAGCATGGAAACTTGGGCTTTTGCGATGACAATCACAAGGCATTTTCGCCCTTTCGAACAACAGAGCCAACGGCAAAATCCCAATTAGCGGAAGCCATTAAATGAAAGATAGCAACTATATCACCCTTTCCAAACTTGAACCTCGGCATCTAAAGGGTGCGCTGAATCTTTCTCAGGAGTTTTCTTGGCCCTACGGCCTGGAAGATTGGGAATTCGCTGCCAGTCGGGGGGAGGGTTTCGTGTTGGAACGCGGCGGCGAGGTTGTCGGAACAGCGCTGTGGTGGTGCTATGGCGCCAACTATGCCACCGCCGGAATGATCATCGTAACCACGAAGGTTCAAGGTGGCGGTCAAGGCTCCCGGCTTTTCAACGCTTTACTGGAAGCGACCAAGGATCGAAACGTCCTGCTCAACGCGACCGAAGAGGGGCTGCCGCTCTATCAGCGCCGCGGCTTCCTGCCTTGGGGCAAGGTCCTGCGGCATCAGGGCATGTTGACCGCTGCACCAGACACCGAGCTTCACGCGGACATTCGCCCCGCCAATGACCAAGACTTAGCGGCCATCCAGACTTTTGATCAGCTAGCAATCGGCATGCCTCGACAGGAACTGGTGAGCGCGCTTACCGATGTCGGCGATACGCTCGTTATCATCCAGGATGGACAATTTGTCGGATATGCCATCGCGCGAAAATTCGGTCGTGGTTATGTGATCGGACCCGTTGCGGCCAACTGTGCTGCCGACGCAAAGCGCCTGATCGTTGCCCATCTTGGCAACCTAGCCGGCCAATTTGTTCGAATCGACGTTTATGCCCAGGAGGGGTTGAGCGATTGGCTCCAGAGTTCTGGCTTGCAGCTTGTTGGTGAGGCCGTGTCCATGGTGCGGGGAAGTGCACCGGAGCCTGTTTCCCCCGCTCGAATGTATGCGGTGGCAAACCAGTCGTTTTGCTAGCTGCGCAGCCTCAAAGCTTTGCTGCCGAGCAGACTTCGTCGGGAGGTGGTCTTTGAGCCGATACTACCATCAGCTCTGTGCCGTTTGTGGCGGTAAAGCCATCGGGCAGTTCGACGCAGCGTTCGTCTGAGGTGTTCCAGGCAATCTTGGTCCCATGCGCGCAAGCTTCTCTGAACAAGCACCCATGTTTGCCGTGGCTGGCAAGACGGGCTAGGTGAAGATCTAGCGAGACATGCGCGGCCAACAAGGGTTTCGTTCGGGTTGCTAAAACGATGCCCGGTGCCGCGCAGTATCAAGACCAGACCGGCGTTCAGCGGATGCGGTCACCGCTGGTCCCATTTGTCCAACATCCCATAGTACCAAACGGCCAAGGGAAGAAACCATGGCTTCCCGTTGTAATAAGGGCGGGTCTCAAAGCTGAGTTCGCTATAAACGGTCTTGCCCTGATCATTGCCGAGCATTTTGTTGGCCATTTTACCGCCAAGCCAGCTGGAGCGCGCGACGCCTGTACCGTTGTAGCCGCCGGCGAAATACATGCCATCGATGGTGTCGATGTGTGGGAAATGATCGAAGGTGAACCCCAACTGGCCGTGCCAGTAGTGGCTGATTTTGCGCGCATTTAATTCCGGAAAGATGTTGACCAGCAGGCTGCGAAGATAGGTTGCGTTCCTGGTGTTGCTTTCTAGTGTGCCGCTCATGTTGAGGACCCGTCCACCCAAGATGATCCGAGTTCCATCAGGTGAAGGGCGATAATAGGTTACAACTCTCTGGCTGCCGGCAAGCATCTGCTGCTTCGGCATCAATTTTCTCATGAGCTCTGGTGGCAGCGGTTCCGTTGCAACCAAGCCGCTGCCCACGGGGATGATGCGCCGCTTCAGATAGGGCAACAGCGCGCCGCTGTACCCGTTCGTCGCGATCAGAACCTGGCCTGCCGTGACATCTCGACCCTGAACTTTGAAACTGAAAGCACCAGCCTTTTGCTGAAGTTCGCTTACTCGCGCGTTGCTGAACACGCGCACGCCCAGGCGCTGGGCAGCCCTTGCGAGGCCTTTGACGTATTTTGCTGGATGAAGCCCAGCATAACCAGGCATCGCGACACCGCCGTGATAAAGTTCGGAACCGACTTCCTTATGCTGGTCCACCCGCGGAACCATATAGGCATCGCATGGGAGCACCTTGCGAATGCGTTCTATGTTGGCGCCCAGCCTGTCGTAGATACGCGGGGTCATTGCTCCCTTGAAATATCCGACCACTTTGAGGTCGCAGTCGATTTGTTCCCTTGCGACAACATCTTTGACGTATTGCAGCGATTGAAAGCTCTCCTCGACGACGCGTCGAGCCATATCTACGCCAAAAGAGGTCATCGCCGTATCGAAGAAGGCCCAGCCGGGTCCTAGAAACCCGCCGTTGCGCGAAGATGCACCCCAGCCCGGTGCGTCAGCGTCATAGACAGTGACCTGCTTGCCAGCCCGTGCAAGAACAAGCGCAGCGTTGAGGCCGGTGAAGCCGCCGCCGATGATTGCGACCTCGGTGGAGGCGGGGATATCATCGGCATTGGCTCCGTCCGGGCGGGCCTCGTCCCACCAAAAGGGGCTGGCAACGGCATCATCGCTGAAGAAGGGCGCTTTCAAGGTAGACATGCTTGTCACTCACATTGTGTGGTATGCGCAGGAGGCGCTGCATCCGAAACCCGCCGAACAACGAGACCCTGTGGGTGGATAGTCGGCACGCAGCTTCAGATGACTGCGGATGTCGGGACAGTTAATGTTGGATATCGGTGTGATACGGAAGAAAATGACGTTTTGGCCCCGCTCCGGCGCATCAGCTGCTGAATGAGACCGAAACAATCAAAACCTTCCATATCAATGAGTTCACGCACCCTGGACCTGCTACAACATAAACCACGCATGCTTGCCCTCGGCTTCGCAAGGGTTCGCCAGTCCAGTCTCAGGAGCACTTCAGCTCAGCGGTAGCCGAGCGTGATGCGGCGATGTTTCCAACCGAAACAACTCGGTCAGCAGATTTTCTGTCACAGGAGATGGGTGATCCCTTTGTTAACGCCCATCTTAAGCAACGATTCAGACGACATGAATTGCCATCGTGGCGCCCTTTCAGGCATCTTCCACCGGTGGCTCGGACTGGCCGCATAGTCGTGATGCGAGGTGAACCATGGTGACCGAAAGAGAAAGCCAGTTTTTCATTGGCGGAGAATGGCAGGAATTTGCGGGTGTTGCCCGCCTGCCTGTCGTCGATCCCTCCTCGGAGCTGGTTGTTGGGCATATCGCCGCGGGAAGCGCTCATCACGTCGACTTGGCGGTTGCAGCGGCGCGTAAAGCCTTCCCCGGCTTCTCTCAATCGTCGGTTTCCGAACGGCTCGGTCTGCTCGGCAGGATGCATTCGCTCCTGAAGGACAGAGCGGAGATATTCGCGGAAGCGCTCGTTATGGAAATGGGGGCCGCAATCAGTTTCGCGCGAGCCTCCCAGGTTCCCTTCGCTGCCGAACACATTCGTGTCCAGATGGAGGTGCTCGAGAAATACCGCTTCGTGACGATCGATGGGCACACCGCCACCGCCAAGGAAGCGATCGGAGTTTGCGCGCTGATCACGCCCTGGAACTGGCCACTCTACCAGATCACCGCGAAGGTAGCCCCAGCGATCGCCGCTGGATGCTCGATCGTCCTCAAGCCAAGTGAGCTGTCGCCTTACAGCGCCCTCCTTTTTGCCCAGTTGATGCACGACGCCGGTACGCCGCCAGGGGTATTCAATCTGGTGAACGGCACTGGCGAGAGCGTCGGCGCAGCGCTCGCGAGTCATCCGGAGGTTGACATGATCTCCATCACCGGGTCGACCCGTGCAGGGGTACTCGTCGCGCAGGCGGCTGCACCGACGGTGAAGCGGGTAGTCCAGGAACTCGGCGGCAAGTCGCCCAACATTTTGCTCGATGACGCAAATTTCAGCGAGGCGGTATCAAAGGGGGTCCTGGCCGGCATGCGAAATGTCGGCCAGTCATGCAGCGCCCCAACGCGCATGCTGGTACCAGCGCATCGGCTCGTCGAAGTGGAGGAATTAGCCAGCGAAACTGCGCGTGCCATCACCGTCGGCGCGCCGCTCGATCCGGCAACCGGCATGGGACCGATCGCAAATCGTGCCCAGTTTGAGCGGGTGCAGGCTATGATCCAGGCGGGAATCGACGACGGCGCCAAGCTGCTGTGCGGCGGGCTAGGGCGTCCGGCGGGCCTCGACAGGGGCTTTTTCACGCAGCCGACGATCTTTTCCAAGGTCACGTCCGACATGCGCATCGCTCGCGAGGAGATCTTCGGGCCCGTGCTTTCGATCATGCCGTACATGGACGAGGACGACGCGATTGGGATTGCCAATGACACCGTTTATGGATTGGGCGCGCATGTGCAATCTTCGGATCCGGAGCGGGCTCGGCGGGCTGCCGCGAGGATCCGTGCCGGCCAGATTCATATCAATTATCCAGCTTGGAACGGGGCTGCCGCGTTCGGTGGCTACAAGCATTCAGGCAACGGCCGTGAGTATGGCGTTCACGGGCTCGAGGAATATCTCGAGACAAAGTCCATCCTCGGCTACTGACGCGGCGACGCGGCGCGGTCCGCCCGCCAGGGCTGCGGCTTCAACGACTGACGAAGCATCGTCAGGAACGCGGCAGTTCGGGCGCTGCGCCCGTGCCGCGAGCCGAGCATGGCGACGATATCGGCCGACGGAAGCTTCCAGTTGGGGAGTACCTGCCTCAATCGTCCCTCGGCGAGATCTTCTGCCACGTTCCATTCGGATCGGATCATGATCCCTTGGCTGGCCAGCGCCCAATCCCGTATAACGGCACCATCGTTGCTCGACATGACGGGATTGACCCGCACAGTCGCGGTTTCAGTCCGTGGTCCTTTGAAGCGCCACAATGTCACGTCCTCATCGTTCTCCCGAACCGCCAGACAGCGATGTTGAGCAAGATCCGCGGGCGCTGTAATCGGCGGTGCGGAGGCAAGGTAACTCGGACTTGCACAGAGAATCCTGTGGTTGGGTGCCAATGTCGTCACGACCTGGTCCAGATGTCCCGGACCACCGATGTGCACGACAACGTCATAGCTCTCGACGAGCAGAGCAATCGGGTGGTCCGACAGCTGAAGGGTCGCCGTCGCGCCCCGGTGTTCTCGAGCGAAGGCTTCCACGACCGGTGCGACGTAGAGCCGTCCGAATCCATGTGGTGCCGCGACCCGGAGATGCCCGCGAACGGCACCCCTCCGGTCAGCTATCGCCTCAGCCAGCGCATCAATGGCTTCGCTGACGATCACGCTGTGTGACGCGACCAACGAGCCCTCTTCCGTCAGGAGAAGTCGTCGCCCGGAGCGGTCGATCAGCCGGACCCCCACTTTCTCCTCGAGCGCGCGCAAGCGCTGGGTCACCGCCGGAGGCGTAACGTTAAGCTTTCTCGCGCTTTCGGCCAGCGATTTCGATCCTATGACGACCGAAAAGAAGGCAAGATCGTCGGATGTCAGCATTAATCCAGACCTGAAGCAAACATTCAGATAGCATTAATTGTCATCTTTATGGTTTCGCGACAAGCTCAAACTGAGATGGGAGACCGAAGTATGAGTCTAGCGACGATCGAGGCGCCCAGCCGCCTGACCACCGTTACCAGCCTCGAGGCGCTGGAAACGCCCTGCCTAGTCTTGGACGCGGACCGGATGGACCGGAATTTCAAACGACTCAGGAGCCGGCTGGACGGCTTGGGCGTGTCGCTGCGGCCGCACCTGAAGACCACGAAGTCGATCGAGGTGGCCCGGCGGATCATGAACACGCCTGAGGGGCCGGCTACCGTTTCCACGCTGAAGGAAGCCGAGCAGTTCGCCGCCGCAGGCGTGCGCGACATGATTTATGCGGTCGGCATTGCGCCGGCAAAGCTGGCGCGTGTCGCCGAATTGCGCGCCAAAGGCGTCGATCTCGTGGTCATTCTGGATAACGTCGAGCAGGCAACGGCGGTCGCCGAGGCATCTCGGGATGCCGGAATGCGCATCCCGGCGATGATCGAGATCGATTGCGATGGCCACCGCTCGGGCGTGATGCCCGCCAATCGCGCCCAACTCCTGGACATCGGGCAGATACTGGCGGCAGGCGCCGATCTGCGTGGCGTTTTGACCCATGCCGGCGATAGCTACAAGGGTGGCGGCGTTGAGGCGCAGCAGCGCTATGCGGAGGTGGAGCGGCTGGCCGTGGTGGAGGCAGCACGGATTCTTCGCGAGGCTGGCCTGCCATGCCCCCTCGTCAGCGTCGGTTCGACCCCGACGGCCCATCACGCGAAGGATCTTGCCGGCGTGACCGAAGTCCGCGCCGGCGTGTTCGTATTCTTCGATCTGGTGATGGCTGGCATCGGGATTTGCGAAGTCGATGATGTCGCGCTGAGCGTTCTTGCGACGGTTATCAGCCACCAGCGCGAGAAGGGCTGGATCATCACCGATGGTGGATGGATGTCGTTGTCGCGGGACCGGGGTACCGGCAAGCAGGTCGTCGATCAAGGGTATGGTCTTGTCTGTGACATCGATGGCACTGCCTATCGGGACATCATCGTTACCGACGCGAACCAGGAGCACGGCATTATCGCTGTGCGGCCGGGGACGGACGCGCGCCTCCCCGATCTGGCAGTTGGGGACCGAGTGCGGATCCTGCCGAACCATGCCTGCGCGACCGCTGCACAGCATGCAGTCTATCATGTGGTCCGCGGTCGCTCGCATGTCGTCGAGGCCTGTTGGCCGCGTTTTGGAGGTTGGTGATGTCGAAATCCACAACAGTAGATACCGACCGTGCACCCAGACCTGCGGGTCACTATTCGCAGGCGAAGCTGGCGGGTGGGCAGCTTTATATTTCCGGGCAGCTCCCGGTCCGCCCGGATGGGCAGCCGCTTGCAGACGACAGTTTTGAAACGCAGGCGGAGCAGGCCATCGACAACATGCTCGCGGTTTTAGTGGCTGCCGGCGGAACCCCGGCTGATATCGTCAGGGTAACTGCCTATATCGTCGGTGTAACCCATTGGCCCCGCTTCAACCAGGTTTATGCAGCGCGGATGGGGGACGCCCGCCCGGCCCGAACGGTCGTTCCGGTGCCCGAACTTCACTACGGCTATCTCGTCGAAGTCGATGCGATCGCCGTCCTCACGCAAAACGCTGCCCCCCTACACACCGAAGCTGGCCTCGACGCGATCGGTCTCGTCGATCGCAACCGCGGCTATTGAGCCACAAACAGAACAGCAAGGAGAAAACATGCCCCTTCTCAAGACCATTGTACCGACCAGCACGGAAGCTCCGCGTGAATCCAAGCCGGCGCCGGAACGCCTCATATCCGGCGACCCCTCATTCAAGACATGGGCCCAGGATGTAGCGAGAGGCGAAATGATTCACACTGGTGTCTGGGAGGCCACACCCGGCCTCACGCACTCTATTAAGGGTGAGACCTTCGAGTTTTGCCACATCCTTCAGGGGGTCGTTGAAATCACCCCAGATCAGGGGCAGCCGGTTACCTACAGAGCGGGAGACAGTTTCGTGATGAAACCAGGATTCGTCGGCACCCGGCGCACTGTGGAGACCGTTCGGAAGATCTACGCGACGGTCACGTAACAGGCCATGGCCCTGCGGCCGGTCCTTCGCGAAAAAATTGCCGGTGCTGCAGCGAAAAGATGCGGCCTCTGCGCCGCGGCACTGGCCGCCGCCCGCACCGGAAACAGGCGGCAGAACTCTGTCAAATTATCGTCCGATCTTCCAAGGGTGTGAAGATAATGTTGCGCGCCTCCTACGAAGACAACCAATTGGCTACTCCGGCATACGCTCAAACATCACACGTCTCTCCTGGGGCAGGCTGACGGTGCACTGAAACCACCTAGGTAATTGGAGCGTCTGACACCTCTTCGGTCGCTCCCGCCTCTATCCGCACGGTTACTTCCGAATCACGGAAGAGAGAGCAAACGCGGTCAGGGTATCGCGCACGCCTGGCATTTCGGCTATCGACTGCCAAATCTGCCTTATTCGGTCAGCCTCGGAAGACTCGACTCTGACGAGAAGGTCGAAATCACCAGTCATCACGTCGCAGGCTACGACTTCGGGGATTTTTCTCAGTGCCTGAATAACCTCTCCACCCCTCATGCGATCGTGCCGGTAGACGAAGATCAGTGCTGTCGTGACCTGTTGACTGCTCCCTCCATCACCAGTGATGATGGTGTATCCTTTGATAAAACCTTCTCGCTCAAGTCGCTCAATCCGGGCTCGCACGGCGTTGCGCGAAAGATTTACCTTCGCCGACAACTCCGCGTGCGAAGTTCGACCGTTTGTCTTCAATTCGACAAGTATCTGTTCATCCACTTTATCAAGAAGGTATTTCATGAATTGTGACCGGTGATCAGCGTAGGAAATCGGGCGTTACCGACAGATAAGCTAACACGGCAATTTCAGGCAAGAAGGCTGTTTTTTTCCGGCTTGCGAAGTGCTTCGCCGTCGAGGCCATTATGAAACCTGGAAGTGCCTCCTGTTCCGCGTCGGTCAGTGGCCGAACTTCTTTGTAACCCCGCAACAGGGCGTACGCCCTCTCCTTGTTCAGTTCTCCGTTGGGTTCCCCGGTCCAGCCGACAAGTACATCCGCAATCTCAGATACAAGTACACCATCGTGACGCAGCCTGAAGTTAATTACACCGCTTACTTGGTCCCCGATAAAAAAGACATTCTGTTGGGCCAAGGCACCATGGACCGCTCCAGTTGGAAGATCCGCTGAGGTGCGTTTTACATTTCGCTCCAAGCCAGTATGAATTCGAGCCATCACATGCCCTAAGCTTTGGCATTTCGCCGGGCCTGCAATGGTGGGTGAGGAACCGGGCACGAAGCTGACGACGGCGACCAATCGGCCTGCAGCCCGACATGTGGCGTGGCCTTCGACGGTACGCAACGGCTTTGGGCAGGGAATGCCCTTTCGATAGAGCTCCTCCATGGTCTCGAAAGCTCTTTCCAAATCTAAAGGTTGCGCCCCGTTCTCGAAAAGCGTGACGATGAATTCGCCTTCTTTGGCGCGGAACAGGTATGTCGTCTCGGTGTCGCCGTCTGCGATCCCAATCACCGAGAAAAGCGAGGTGAGGCCATAGGCTGCAGTGATCGACTGACGATCTTCGTCAGAAAGCTCGGTAAAAACGGCCATTTCCGACCCCTTATTCGGTTGACGACCTCAGCGACATATTCTTGAACTGCGCCCCGTTTATCGAAGAGCTCTTCGACTTGGCGGGGCAGATACCTTCCGCTGCACAAATCGGCGTTCGCGAGCCCGGCCGCTTTCGATGGGCTCAATTCCCATTGCAGTTCTCTAGTCCAAAATTCTAGCGTGACGCATTGCATCAGTGATTGCTTCTTGAACAGGTGGACTCACGCCGACGAGTGGAAGGCGCAGGTCGCCCCTGATTTTTCCAAGCCGGTTCAAAGCGTATTTCGCACCGGCAGGACTGGCCTCGAGGAACAGTGCGTGGTGAAGCGGCATCAATTGGTCTTGCAGAGCCAGCGCAGTGGTGTAATCGCGATTAAGGCATGCCCGTTGAAACAACGCGCAAAGCCGGGGAGCTACATTTGCAGTCACCGAGATGCAGCCGTGACCGCCATGAGCCATGTAACCCAGCGCCGTGCCGTCTTCGCCGGTCAGGAGATTGAACTGCTTGCCGCAGGCAATCCGCTCAAGTGAGGGGCGCAGGAGATTGCCTGTCGCATCCTTAACGCCCTTGACGTTCGGGCAATCGTTGAAAATACGGGCAAGCGTTTCGACCTGGATATCGATCACACTCCGACCTGGGATATTGTAGATAAGTATTGGGATTGAAGCTTCGGCATCGATGGCCTTGAAGTGCTGATAAATGCCCTCCTGCGTGGGCTTGTTGTAGTACGGGGCGACGATCAACAAACCATCCGCGCCAACCTCCTGCGCGTGCCGCACGTAGCTGATTGCTTCCTCGGTGTTGTTGGAGCCTGCACCGGCAATAACAGGAACACGACCCTTCGCAGTCTCGATGGCGACTTCAACGACGCGTTTGTGCTCGCCATGGCTGAGGGTTGGGCTTTCACCTGTGGTTCCGCAAGGGACAAACCCTGACGTGCCCTCTGTGATCTGCCATTCGATGAGGCTGCGAAATGCAGCGTCATCGACTTTTCCATCGGCAAACGGAGTGACTAGCGCGGTGATAGATCCTGTGAACATTTTAGCTTCCGAATGTGAAAATGGGCTAATCGGCCACGGTGCCGGTCAACGCGGCAGCATGGTGATGCAGACGACCTTCGGCTGGGTCATGTCTTCGTAGGCAAAACGGACGCCTTCGCGTCCCATGCTGCCATATTTGAACCCGCCAAAGGGCATCGCGTCGAACCGGTAGTCGGACGATTGATTGATCATGACACCTCCGGCATCGATCCGTTTGGCGGCGTCAAGCGCCGCGGCGAGATCGTTGGTAAAGATACCAGCCTGAAGGCTGTATTCCGGACTGTTTGCCAGCTGTATCGCCTCATCCAAGTGATCGAACGGCTGCAGGATGACGACCGGCGCAAAGACCTCTTCATTTAATACGTCGCAGGTCGCCGGCACGTTTTCCAGCACGGTCGGAGGATAAAGGGTGCCGGAGGGCTTGTGGCCGCAAAGCAGCGTCGCGCCGGCAACAATCGCGCGGTCGACCATGGCAGCCGCGCGGTTTACCGCCTTTTCGGAGATCATTGGGCCAATGTCAGTGTCACCTTCCATCGGGTTACCTGTCTTTAACTTGAGGGTCTGAGCCACAAACTCCGTCTTGAACCGTTCATAGATCGGGCGCTGGACCAAAATCCGCTGGGTACCAATGCAGTTCTGGCCCGCCGCCCAGAAAGCACCTGACACGCAATCCTCGACAGCGGCGTCGATTTGGCAGTTTTCCATCACGATAACTGGTGCATTGCCACCGAGATCCATCGCGAGCTTCTTGATGCCGGCAGATTTTGCGATGGCCTCGCCGCTTGCAAAACCGCCTGTGAAGGAAATCATTCGAACCTCCTTGGCTGAAACGAGCGCCTTGCCCACGTCCGCGCCGCCGACGGCGACCGAAATCACCTCATCCGGCAGGCCGCTTTCGACCAACACGTCCACCAGCTTGATCGCCGAAAGAGGCGTAAGCTCCGAGGGCTTCAGGAGTACAGCATTGCCGCCGGCAATCGCGGGGCCGAGCTTATGCGCCACGAGGTTAAGCGGGTCATTGTAAGGCGTGATCGCCGTGATGATGCCGAGTGGCTCTCGAGTGTACCAGCCTTGACGGGATTCGGATCCCGCATAGGCATCAAACGGAATGACTTCGCCGGCGTTCCGTTTGGCTTCTTCCGCAGAGAGCTTCAAGGTGTTGACACACCGAGTCGTCTCCTTTCGCGCCTGGGTTATTGTCTTGCCGGCTTCCCGCACGATCAGGAGCGCGAATTCCTCTTGACGGGCTTCCACGGTCGCTGCAGCCTTTTCTAAAATTGCGGAACGCCGGTAACGAGGGAGCGACCGGGCGATCTGCGCCCCACGTTTGGCGCTCTCCAGCAGCAGGTATACCGCGTTTGCAGTGGTCTCGGACACCGTTCCTACGAAGCTGCCGTCGAAGGGATCGCTGACGATGATCTCGTCTGAAGAGGTCTTCTTATTCACGGCAGCGCTCGGCATCACGCAGCCTCCTTCGCGAGGTTGCCCGATTGGGCGCGGTGGATGGCAACAATGTCCGATAGCAAGGCATAGGCGGTCTCAATCCGGCCAGCACCCGGGCCGGTGACCGTGACAGACCCGAGCAGCTCGGTGTTAAGAGATACCGCATTGGTGGCGCCGTTCACGCCGGCGAGCGGATGCTCGAGCGGAAGCTGCCTGGGAGAAACGCTGCCCGTTACCGTCCCGTCAGCATTGCGAACGGCAGATCCGATCAGCTTCCAACGGCTATTCGCCGTTGCCGCTGCCTCGATGTCGAAACGTGAAATGCCTGATATTCCCTGGCAGGAGACTTTCTCCGGCTGGAGATTTGCCCCCAGCAGCTCGTTCGCGAGGATCACAACCTTGAGGCGAACGTCGAAACCCTCTACGTCGGCTGTCGGATCGGCTTCAGCATATCCGAGCGCCTGGGCTTCTGCGACAGCGCTGGTGAAATCGAGACCGCTCTCCATGCGGCCGAGGACAAAGTTCGAGGTGCCGTTCAGGATCCCCTCGAACCCTTTGATTTCCGCGCCCGCAAAGCAATTTTTTGCCATCCGGATGACCGGTGTGCCGCTCATGACGGAGCCCTCATACTCGAAATGAGCGCGGTTTGCTTTAGCAAGAGCCTTCAGCTCCTGGGCGGCGAGTGCGACTGGCCCTTTGTTCGTGGTGACCACATGCTTGCCGGACTTGAGCGCCCAGCGGCAGTGCGAAACAGCCGGCTCGCCATCCTTCGGGTTTGTGAAGGTTGCTTCCACGACGATGTCCGCCGGCGCGGTATTAATGACCGTCGCGTTGTCCGCTTCCGCGCTGCCGCCAGAGAGACCGCCAAAGCCGCCCTTTGCGAAATTCGCTTCAACGAGCGTCTTAGCGTCGAGGCCGTTTGGTGAAATCACGGAGCCGAGATAGAGGTCGCTGACAGCAACAATATTCAGGCGGAAACCGAGATCCCGCTCCCACAGCGAGTTTTTCGTCGCGATGAGCTCAGCCAGCGCGCGATTGACGCCACCAAATCCAATGAGAGCGATGTTGTACGTTTCCATATGGTTTCCTCCGATGAAGCGATTTACGCGCACATTATCAGAGGCGGATCACTCAGTCGGAACAGAGCAAACAGACTAATCTGCAGCTCACAATGCTCAGTCCACTGCCGTCTTGCCCTTTGACTGCCGGCCAGGGTAATTAGTCTTTGCTGCATATGGCATTAGTGGAAACTTGAACGGCTCCGCCGACTATTCCAGGGACGCACTTGTAAATGCCAGCCGATCGTGAACCAAATATGATTCATTCGCCTTTCGTCACGTTCAATTGTCCCATTCGTCCTGCAATTTGCCGCCGCTTTTTACCCGCGGTTCGCGCTGTCACCGCATTTGGGCCCGACGGGTTTTCACGATTTGGGACGGCGAACTCGGGCTTCCCGGGGTCATCAGAAACCCAAAACTGCACAAAATGTTCACGACCAAATTGATCTATATTGACACCAATACCAAAACCAATCCTATATTGATCGCATTATGAACCCGATTGGTAGCGAATGGTGCTGAACGTGAAAACAAATGAGACACATGAGATTTCCCGCGCCGCGCCTTCCCAGGCGGCTTTTGCAGTAGTCGGCGTCCCCACCCAGCTGTTCATCGATGGCGAATGGATCTCCGCAAAAGGGGGCCGGACCTTCGACGTCATTGATCCCTCGACCGAAGAGGTTCTCGCCTCAGTCGCTGATGGCGACGTCCCGGAAGCAATTGCCGCTGTCGACGCGGCAGAAAAGGCCGCGGCGGGCTGGAAGGCAATTCCGCCGCGGCGGCGCTCGGACATTCTCATGAAGTGTTTCCACCTGATGCATGATCAGGCAGAACGGCTGGCGCGAATGATCACGGTTGAGAATGGCAAGTCGCTTCCGGACGCGAGATCGGAAGTCACCTATGCGGCTGAGTTTTTCCGCTGGTATGCGGAAGAGGCCGTCAGGGCGCCCGGTGAACTCGGGCCTGCGCCGGCAGGTGGAAACCGGATCATGGTGACCCACGAGCCGATCGGTATTGCCATACTGGTGACGCCGTGGAATTTTCCGGCAGCAATGGCGACCCGCAAGATCGCTCCAGCACTGGCCGCAGGCTGTACATGCATCCTCAAGCCCGCAGCGGAGACCCCACTGACTGCGCTGGCAATTGGCGAGATCATGCAGCAGGCAGGCGTTCCGGCCGGTGTAGTCAACATTGTGACAACAAGGAGGTCGGGCCCCGTCGTCAGCGCGATGCTGCACGACAAGCGGGTGCGCAAGCTCTCGTTCACGGGCTCGACAAATGTCGGTCGAATATTGCTGCACGAAGCCGCAGATCAGGTCATCAGCTGCTCAATGGAGTTGGGTGGTAACGCGCCCTTCATCGTATTCGACGACGCCGATCTTGAGACGGCTGTCGCCGGTGCAATGATTGCCAAGATGCGCAACGGCGGCGAAGCCTGTACCGCCGCAAATCGATTTTACGTGCAGAAGGGAATTCTGGCAGATTTTACACGGCGGTTTGCCGAAGAGATGGCGACGCTCAAAGTCGGGCCGGGACTGGAACCTGCCAACCAGCTCGGGCCAATGATCACCCGGGCTGCGGTCGCCAAAATAGATGACCTGGTGACCGATGCCGTTGCCAAGGGAGCTCGTATCGTGAGCGGTGGTACCAAACTCAGCGGCCCTGGTTTTTATTATCCGCCGACCGTGTTGGCCGACGTCTCTCCCGATGCTGAGATACTTCGCGAAGAGATCTTTGGGCCAGTTGCGCCGATCATTGCGTTCGAAACCGAAGACGATGTTGTGCGGATGGCGAACGACACCGAATATGGATTGGTGTCCTATGTCTTCACCCGGGACCTCAAGCGCGCTCTTGCGGTCGCTGGCCGCCTGGAAAGCGGCATGGTCGGGATCAACCGCGGTGTCGTCTCCGACGCTGCCGCGCCGTTTGGCGGCGTGAAACAGAGCGGCCTCGGACGCGAAGGTAGTCATCACGGTATGCTGGAATATCTCGAAGCAAAGTACATCGCCGCGACGTGGTAGGTCCCGGCGATCAAGGCAGGTCGTCGCGGCTCGATGTATCGTGGCGAAGTCGATCGGAAGTCGTCATCCAACGATGACTCGCATGGCTCCAACCAGAAAGAGAGAGCAATGTCTTTACTCAAAACCATTGACCCGGATCCATCGTTTGAGCCAAAACATCGAACCGCCGAGCCGGATCGCCTCATCGCGGGCAGCCCCGCTTTCAAGACCTGGTTGCAGGACACAGCGAAGGAGGGCAGAGTCAATACCGGCGTCTTCGAGGCGACGCCCGGAGAAACGCACTCCATCAAGGGCGAAACCTTCGAGTTTTGCTATCTCCTTCATGGTGTGATCGAATTGACCGAGACGGGTAAGGAGCCAATCATTTATCGTGCGGGCGACAGCTTCGTGATGAAGCCCGGTTACGTCGGGGTTTGGAAAACAATCGAAACAGTGCGAAAAATCTTCGTCACAGTCACCTGATCAAAGGAGCGGGTGAAGCCTTTTGCAGGTGGATTGTCGCCCTATTCAATGGTGGGAACAGATCGATCTGGCAGTCAGAGCTCTCGATCGGCTGATCCGGAAGAGGATGGGCGGCCAGCTGCCCATCACCTTTTCAATCCCGCTCGTGCTTGCAGCCGAAATCATTCTAATAGCGGCTGGTACGTTGGTATCGTCTGGATACAGCGCGAACCTTCGAGACTCCACCCCGGCATTGGAAACGCGAGCCGTCGATGTTTCCAACGGGAACTAGAGATCAATGAAATGGATCAACCCATGCAAACCGAAGCGTACACTCTTGCGCCTTTCGAGGCTCACCATCTGGATGGTGCCTTGGCGCTTTCGCGTGCAGCGGGTTGGCCGCACCGAAGAGAAGACTGGGAAATGATATGGTCCCTGAGCGAGGGACATGTTGCCCTCGTAGGTGATCTAGTGGTGGGTACAGCTCTCATGACTCCCTTCGGCGACACATGCTCGACCATCAATATGATCATTGTCGACGAAAACCAGCGCGGGCGAGGGCTGGGTAGACAGTTGACCACCGCAGCAATGGAACTTGCTGGGGAACGCGAATGCCGTTTGACGGCCACAAATGATGGCTTGCCCCTATACGAGAAGCTGGGGTTCGTTGCGACGCATCAAATCGCCCCCCATCAGGGTGTCGTTGCTCGGATTGATGCCCCTGAAAATATTGAAGCGGTCGGGCCGGAAGCCATCCCGGCAATCAAAGCGCTTGATCGGGCAGCTTACGGCGCCGACCGCGACGCCCTGTACAACATCCTGGCGAAGGAGGGTACGTTCGCCGCCATCCGGAACGAGGAGGGTATCGTTGCCTTCGCGGCCACGCGGCTGTTCGGGATGGGCGAAGTCATCGGTCCGGTAGTTGCAGCGAATCTTAACCAGGCGAGGGATTTGATCTCCTTTATACTCTCTGGCAAGGAAGGACGCTTCGTGCGAATTGACATTCCCGAACAGAGCGGCCTGTCGTCGGTGCTCCAAGACTGGGGACTCCCCCGCGAGGGTGGGGTCGTTGCAATGGTTCGGGGTGCAAAGCGTCTGTCCAGCATATCGCCAAGTCGGACTTTCTGCCTGGCGAGCCAGGCGATTGGCTGACCGTGGGTTAACCGTCGGTCGTTATACCTGGTGCGAAACCAGTGCATTTTTGCGAGGCCCGCAAGACGCCCGACGTCGAATCGTAACCTCAAGTTGTCAGGTTGTGAATCGGCCGTTTCTCCGCCTTGGGAAGCTGATATTCCCCTGATTGTTCCCTAAGCAACCAAATAGCTCCTTGGAAGCGCGGGGGGCCTGGTTGTGGCTCCCAGTTTCGACCCATCCTGCAAGGATGACCGCCGACACATCCTCGACCCGGCGGACCGTGCTCGGGTAGAGGGCATCCAAACGTCGGAAGTGTTCGGGACACTGGAGTAGATGCTGATTGCTGCCACTCCTACGAGACGTTAAGAGTGTTTTCCAGTAGGTGCTCTGTGCCCAGATTCCCGCCGGCTCGGCACGATCAGAGCCCTCCCACCTCGACTCTGGAACCGTCAAAGAACCGGGACAGGCGGAAGGGCGTGGGATCAACGCAAGGCTTATCGTTGGCAATCAGGTCAGCGGCTAGGCGACCGATGCCCGGGCCAATACCGAAGCCATGGCCGGAACCACCAGCGGCCAAATAGAGACCTTTCACATGGTCAGACGGCGAGATGACCGGAACCGCGTCTGGCGTGCAATCGACGTAGGCGCCCCAACTGTCGGCGACTTCGATCCCCGCCAGTGCAGGAAACTGCTCCGTCACACCTTTCAAAATAGCTGCGACCGTCCGGCGGCTCGGCGTCGGGTCGAGAACGCGGATCCGCTCGAAAGGCGAAAGCGTATCATTGTTCCAGTTCGCAAAGGCCTCCGGGCCACGGAACATGGATTTGCCGACGCCGAGTTGGACTGCTTTCAGTCGTTTCAGAAACATCGGCATGAACCAGCGCGCGTAGCGCAGGCCTTGCGGCGTGAGATCCAGGGTCGCCCTGCCGCTGATGGCGAGCGTGTAGCTGCCATCCAACCTGCGCGTCAACGAGCACTCCGGAGTATAGATCGCCTCGCCTAGATTGGCTGTCGGCCGCGTACGAACTGCGGTCTGACGAACGCTTGCCTGAGGGAATTCAACGCCATACCGTCGGCAGAACAAGGATGTCCACGCACCGCCAGCGTTCAGAACGGCCTGCGACCTGATAAGCCCTTTTTCAGTGATCACTCCAGCGACTGCACCATTGACGATATCAAGGCCCCGTGCCGCACATTCCTGGTGGACAGTCGCGCCAAATTTGCGTGCGCCGTTGGCGATCGTCGGCGCGGCAATGGCCGGTTCACCTTTGCCATCGTCGACTGAGTGGACCCCTCCGAGCCACCGGCGGCCGTCCGCCGGAATTCTGTCATGCGCTTCTCGTGGGCTTAGCATCTTCGTGTTGACGTTGAATTGCCGGGCGATATCCAGCCATTGTTCCCATTCCGCCAGCTGCTTTGGGTCATCTGTCGCGTAAAACAGACCGCATTGGCGGAAGCCGACGTCTTCGCCGATTTTGGCTGACAGCTGGTCCCATAACTGCATGGAAATGCCCGAGAGCGGCAGTTCGCGCTCATCGCGATTCTGCCGACGGCACCAGCCCCAGTTTCGGCTCGATTGTTCGCCACCGACATAGCCCTTTTCCACCAACGCAACGGACAGCCCCCGCTCTGCGAGACAAAATGCCGCCGACGCGCCGATAATGCCGCCGCCGATGACGACGACGTCCGCCTTCGCGGGAAGCTCTTCGTCGCTTTGTATGCGTTTGAGGAGTGGTGACATGGAGTCTGACCTGCGTTGTTAGTCGGAATTGTTTTTGGGTAATAGCGTTTCGGCGAGCTCGGCGATCGCATCGACTTCGACGAGATAGCTGTAGTGAAGTTCGGGCACCGGAACGACCGAGCGAGCCGGACAGACGTCCCCAGCCGTGCTACCTAAACCTGGTCGAGGCGAGGCCAATTGGTTGCGCCGGCGATATAGGCGGTCACCCCGACGAGATCAGCCGCGGTTTCGGTCTTCAGATGGCCGAAGCGACACGCCTCAGGCCGTCGGGCCGGCTTTTGAGCCGCGTTAATTGCCCGCCAAACCGGTCCGCGTCCAAAACCAGAAGATGCGTCTCCAGCATCTCGATCCTGGTCCGGCCGCCAAACGGCGTCGGGCGCATCCATCGTCGCTGGATACATGCGCCCGATCTCCCATTCGGATTTCATCTTATCGCCAAACCATACCGGCGAAAATTAATGCTCTGCGAAGGCTCCATTCAGGTGCGAATTAATGATGCTGGTGTAAATAGCCTTGGTTGGCGTTAATTCGCTCAAGGACGGCAATCTCGGTCTCGATCTCGAACTGGAGATTGGAACTACCGGAGAAAGCCCCGTTAAACGCGGCCGTTCCGATGGTAAACCCTGCTGCACCAGATCGTACCACGGCAGCCATTCTTTCGCGGCTGTCGATCGAACCGGCAACAACCACTGGCTTTTCAACGGCCTCGCACACCCGGGTCATAAGCGCCTCGACATCGCCGTCGAAGCGATAAGCGAGCAGATCGAGGCCGCTGACGCCGTCGATTGCCGACAATTGACGAGCACTTTCTACGATCGTATCGATCGTTCCTTCGAGCTTGCTTGGATGACCCTCAATCTTGCCAGGGAACGGATAGTAGCGGATGTTCCTGCTGGCGATAAGCGGCAGAACGACATTCGGTCGGGTTCCACCCATCAAGACGTCAACGCCGAGGTCGAGCGCGGCCTGCGCAGATTGTCGCTCGCTCTCCTCGTCGAGGCTGACGACTTCGAGGTAGAGCGTGGCACCTGCTGCCCTGATTGCTGAAGCAAGGCCCACAAGTTCATCGAATGGCAAGCCAATATCCTTGAACCCCACATGTGTGATGCCCGCGGCAAGCACATCCTTAACGCGCTCAGCCGCGTCGGCAACGGTCCTGTCCTGATTGGTCAACATGAATATGAATGAGGGAGAAGTCCGAGACATCGAAAGCGCTCCTAGATTGCGTTGAGTAGCAGTGCCTGATCGAAGGCGTAGCGAAGAGAGGAATGGTCGGCCTTACCTTGGCCCGCGATGTCGAATGCGGTGCCGTGATCAACGCTGGTACGGATGAAGGGCAAACCGATAGTGACGTTGACGCCGTTGTCGATGCCGAGATACTTGACCGGAATGAGACCCTGGTCGTGATATTGCGCAACGACGATATCGAACTCGCCTTTGCGTGCCCGCATGAAAACCGTGTCTCCGGGCCACGGACCGGATGCATCTATGCCAAGCTCCCGAGCTCGGCTGATCGCCGGCGCAATAATGTCGAGATCTTCGCGTCCGAACATGCCGTTTTCACCGGCATGGGGATTGAGGCCGGCGACGGCAACGCGGGGCGAAGCTGCACCATAGGCCTTGCCTGCCCAGTGCGCGAATTCGATCGTTCTGAGCACAGAATCCTGTGTCACCAGCTCGATGGCATCGCGTAACGAGACGTGGATCGTAACCAAGATGACACGCAGTTCGTCGTTTGCCAGCATCATCGCAAACTTGTCGGTCCCGGACCGTTCTGCGAGAATTTCAGTATGGCCGGGATAGCTGAGCCCGCCCTTCTTCATTGCTTCCTTGTTGATCGGCGCGGTAACGATTGCCCCAATATTGCCCGCCAGTGCTTCGTCCACCGCTCTCACGACATAGTCGTAGCTGGCTCGGCCAGCGCGCCCGTCGACTTGACCGATGGGTAGATCGTCGGGCAGATCGGAGACGTTGAGAACGGCTATGAATTTGCCGTCTAGGATAGCGTCACTGACGGACTCAACGCGCTGCACCTGAAGAGGCAGATCGAGGGCCCGGACAGCGCGTTCCATTACCCTGGCGTCACCAATCACCACCGCCCGCTCCGGCAGTCCGTCCGCGAAAACGCCCGCGACAATTTCCGGGCCAATCCCGCAGGGATCGCCCATAGTTATTCCAATTGGTTTCTTCATTTCTTATCTCCAAGCCATAGGCCGCGAAGCACTTCGGCTGATTTCAGCAGAAGATTCGGTGAGCCGAAGCCACCCGCTTTCGTGATGATGCCAATCGGATTCGAACCGGTTACGCGTCCGATCGGAACTCCGGGCTCGATCTCGCCTAGAAGCTCCAGCGAACCGACTTCAAGTTCCCTTAAAATGGATTCGGCGGTGTCTCCGCCGGTCAGAAGAATTCCTGTCACGGGATGACGCTCGATGATCGCGCGTGCTGCCTTGCCAAGAGCGATCGCGATCGCTCGGGGATCAGCGGACGTGTCGCCCTCAGATGTTGTCAGAAGGATGTCTCCACTGGACGCAGATCGGTCTTGTTGCCCAACAGCGTTTTGGGCCGCCAGAAGGGGAGAGCGCGACGCCTCCGCAGCGTCGATTGTGATTTGCCTGACATTGCCGGCATTTATGAGCTTTGAGCATTGCTCGCGGCTCCGTGGGTTGACGCTGCCGACGACGAAGAGGTTTACCGATGCCGCGAGGGAAGATGGTGCGGTGTCATCGGCCAGAGCCACAGAGATCGCCAAGGCGCTCGCTAGCCCCGGAGAGCCGCACCAGAGGATGGATTTTGGATCCGCGGCCGATCTCACCAGCAGGACCAGATCATCCTGCATCACCGCATCGGCAATCACCAATGTCCGGCCGTCCGCGACAAAATCACCCGGCTTCAATGTCCGAACCTCCGCAAGCCTGAGATAACGGACTTCCGTGTCTGGGATACCTGGAAACAGAGCGCGAAGATCCGAGTCCTTCACGGGATGAAGGGGATCCCTTGCAAATTCGGTTTCTTCCAACGGCACGCCGTGGAGAAGCTGACGCCCTTTTTCGGTGGTCCGCCCACCATCGGGAAAGGCCGGAGCAAGAACCGCCAGCGACCGACCGGAAGCCGCGAGTGCGGACGTTATCTCAGCTTCAAGGTGGCCGCGAATGGTAGAATCCACGGTATTGTAGAGGACATCGGCCGACGCCAGGCTCTTTGCCGCCCATGCCGCCCGTTCGGCAGCGTCCTCCAAGGATGCTGTGCGGCTTTTCTTGTTCACTGAGATGATTGCGACGTCTTCCGGTGGCGTTTGCCGATGATCGGCGAACACAATACATCTGTGCCCCATGCTCACGAATGGCGCAGCGCCATCGGTTGCACTAGTCAGATCATCGGCTAAAATTCCTACCTTCATGATCGCTACCCGTCAGGTTTCTGTCGAACAACGATGATATTAGCGCTATTACTTCTGACGAAAAAACGACGATTTCGAACAGACATCCGTTCCTCAGAGTTACAGATATGGCCGCACGACTACCTTCTCTGTCCACCCTCAGGGCCTTTGAAGCCGCAGCACGTCATCTAAACTTCAGCCGCGCAGGCGATGAATTGTGTGTTACGCACAGTGCCATCAGTCGGCAGATCCGCTCGCTTGAGGAAGATCTGGGAGTAGCTTTGTTCGAACGACGAAACAGGGCCGTTTTCCTCACCGAGGCGGGACGACGCCTGCTGGCCACGATGAGTGATGTGTTCCGCAACATTGGCGATTGTTGCAATGAGCTCAGAGTGGGGATTTCGGCACCACTGGTGGTCTCGTGCGAACCGACGTTCACCCAACGCTGGCTTATCCCTCGATTGCCGCATTTCAATGCGCTTCATCCAGATGTCGAGGTCCATCTGTTGGCTGCGGGCGGTCCGGTGAATTTCGACAGGAGCCATGTCGATTTAGCGCTACGGAGGAACGATTTCTCCTGGGCGCCGGAGATCTTTGTGGAAACGGTGGTCGAAGAACGCGTTGGACCCGTGTGCGCACCCCACCTGTTGGTCACCGGCAGCACGGATATCCTCTCGTTGCCACGCATTCATTCGGCCACCCGTCGTGATGCCTGGCCGCGGTATATCGCTGACGATCAGATTCCAGATGCCAATCCCGTCGCCAGCCAAGTGTTCGAACATTTCTATTTAAGCATCGAGGCGGCAATCGCCGGGCTAGGCGCCGCGATTGGTCCAGAGCCGTTGGTGGCCGACGCTTTGAAAAGCGGACAACTGGTCGCCCCGCGGGGGTTCTCCAGCAACGGGTATAGATATATCCTGTTAAGTCGCCTTCCCATTGAAGACGACGCTCGGAAACGAAACTTCCTCTCCTGGCTCCGAAGGCAGTTCAACACCTGACGGGCAGACGTACGTTAGGCTCTTCACCTCGCGTGTTCTTCTTTGCAGCGGTTATTCACCGCTTGCCGTTTGCCGGCGTCTCCAGCCAGTGAACCGAATATCGGGGAGGCGGTGGAGAATTCGTGCCATAGGCGCGCCAGGTTTGTTTCTGCGCCCCCATTGCGCCCAGCGTGGGCGTTTGGCCAATCTCATGTCAAATCCGGGAATTCCATTTGACCAGGCGCCTGCCACGATTCCAAACACCGCTTGGCCACTGGCAGGCCAGAATTAGATCGAAACTTTTCTTACTCGCTACCTGGAGGCTGATGCCGGATAAATTCATCCACCACACTGACGAGATGGCTGGGATCGCGGCCGAGACGGTCGCAATGCGGCGATAGCCGGCTTTCAATACCAAATCGCCCAATCGGATCTTATAAGTTGGGACCGAGTATATTGGTCCTGGCTTCTATGATGTGATCGTACATGTTTCGCTCAGCCTCTCTGCTATCGCGATCTTTGATCGCGTCGAGAATTGCCTGATGGCTGGTGATATAGGCCTTCATGCGCTCTGCGGTCAGTGATTGTTCTTTCATTTTGCCCCAGAGGTTTCCCGCGCGCACTGCGTGGATCCCTTCATAGAGGGAAGCAAGAAGACCGTTCCGCGCGGCTTCGACGATAATGCGATGAAAAACCGCGTCCCATTTCTCGAACTCGCTTAGCGATTCCGAGGAGTTGCCTCGGCCGATCGATTTCTGCATTTCTTCGATTTCTTGCCTCGTCGCCCTTAACGCAGCCAACGCGGCGATTTTTGGTTCTATAATCAGCCGAGCCTCGAAAACTTCAGCCGGATAGGTACGCAATGCGTCTCCTTCATTGCTCAACGGGCGACGAAGGGCGCTTGAGCGCATGCCACTCCCGGCGATAAAGGTTCCTCTGCCGACATGCCTGATAAGGCGTCCTTCCTTCTCCAAAGCACCAAGCATCCGTCTAAGGGCGGTGCGTGGCAGCCCGAGTTTCAGCGCCAAGTCTCGTTCAGGAGGCAGTCGATCCCCCGGCTCCAGACCTTCCGCCTCAATGAAGTCTTTCAGCATCACGCTCATGCGCCCTCCAATATTTATTTTCGAAACCAATTTGATCTATATTGACACCAATAGCAAGACCAATGCTTATATTAATCACGGTTCAGGGCCAGATTGGTAGCGAACGGCGGCCGTAGTCCAAGGGGTACAAGCTATGCAGTGCCCCCAAGAAGGATAATCAGAGGCAGCATGCCTAGAGCCGCGACACACATCGCAAATGAAATGCTGCGTTGAAAAGGAGATGCATCGATGGTCGCTAAAATAGAAGCTGTTAACGCAGGCGACGCGGCAGTTTCAGTGCGCGGCCTGACGGTCGACCTCCCGAAAGGCATGGAGCGAGCCCACGCCGTCGAAAACATCTCCTTTGATCTCAAGCGGGGTCAGATCCTGTGCATTATCGGCGAGTCTGGTTCGGGCAAGTCGGTAACGGCGAACACGATTATGGGTCTCCTGCCGAAGATAATTCGGTGTTCGTCGGGGTCCATTCATCTTGACGGAACCGCCATCGTCGACGCGTCGCCGCAAAAGCTGCGGGATATGCGCGGCCGGGTCGTATCGATGATTTTTCAGGATCCCCTGTCGGCGCTCAACCCTCTGATGACGGTGGGCGAACAGATTACGGAAGCCATGACTGCACACGGTGTTGGCACAAAGGCGTCGCGGCGCAGCCGGGCCATCGAATTGCTGACTGAAGTGGGTCTGCCCGATCCGGAACTCATGTATTTCCAATACCCTTTCCGGCTTTCAGGTGGCCAACGCCAGCGCGTGATGATCGCGATGGCCCTGGCGCTCGAACCGAGCGTCCTGATCGCCGACGAGCCGACCACCGCACTCGACGTCACGACCCAGGCGCAAATTCTCGAGCTGATCCGGGACATTCAACGCCGCAAAGGCATGAGCGTGATGTTCATCACCCATGATTTCGGCGTTGTGGCAGAGATCGCCGACAGTGTCGTGGTCATGGAGAAGGGGCGTATTGTCGAACAAGGCACCGCCGAGCAGGTCCTGAATTCACCCGCCCACCCCTATACCAAGCGCCTGATAGCCGCCGTCCCGCGCCTGACCGGCGAGGATCGTGTCCCCCAGGAGACCGCCAGCAAGGGGTCTATCTTGAAGGTTGAGGGATTATCCAAGACATATCGAAGCGGCAGCGTGCTGTTCGGCGGCCAGCGTGTCGTGAATGCGGTGAACGATGTTTCCTTCGACTTGGCGCATGGGCGCACTCTGGGCGTCGTCGGAGAGAGCGGTTCTGGCAAATCGTCGCTAGGAAGGCTTCTGATCAAGCTTCAGGACAGCGATGGTGGTCGCATCCTGTTTGAGGGCCACGACATCGCCAAGCTTTCGGAATCGGAGTTCCGTCCGCTGCGGCCTCGAATCCAAATGATCTTTCAGGATCCTTTCGCGTCGCTGAACCCGCGGTCCACCATCGGACAAATCCTGACTGTAGGACCCGTAGCGCACGGGATGTCCTACTCCCAGGCGCGTGAGGAAGCACGAGCGTTGCTGTCACATGTGGGCCTCGATGCAGGCGCCTACGGGCGCTACCCGCACGAATTCTCCGGCGGCCAACGTCAACGCATCGGGATCGCTCGGGCCTTGATGTTCAAACCAAAACTTTTGGTTGCTGATGAGGCAGTCTCTGCTCTCGATGTGTCGATCCAAGCTCAGATTCTCGAGCTGCTGGATCAGATCCAACGAGAGACCGGCGTATCGATGATCTTCATCACCCATGATCTGCGCGTCGCCAGCCAGATCTGCGACGAGATCGCAGTGATGCAGAAGGGGCGGATTGTCGAACACGGTCCGCCGTCTCAAATCTTCCTGAATCCGCAATCGGCCTACACGCGTGAGCTGGTGGCGGCCATTCCAGGAGAGCGGCCGAGAAACACTCGGATGAATGCTGCGAACTATTGAGAGCTACGGCGCCTAGCGTCACTCGGGAGGAGAAATCATGACTAAAGATCTAACGACCAAATCCACCTATTCACGACGTGACGCGCTGCGCCTGATGGCAGCGGGCAGCGTCGCGAGCTTTGTCGCACCCAACCTGCTCGGCAAACCTGCTTATGCGCAAACCCCTCCAACAACTCCGTCGGGCCGCGTGGTCGTCGGGCTTTCCCAGGAACCCACCGTCTTCAATCCGCTGATGGCACATATCGAGGTCGATGATGCCGTGCATTTCTCGGTCTTTGATGCGCTTTTTCGAATCGACCCAAAGGGCGTTCTTCAGCCCAATCTAGCAGCTGAGGTGCCAAGCCAGAAGAATGGTGGGATCTCGCAGGACGGCCTCCAGTGGCGCATTCGTCTGCGTGACGACGTCCGCTGGCACGATGGCAAGCCGTTCACGGCCGACGATGTGAAGTTTACTCTCGAACTCATCACCAACCCGAAATTCCGCGCGTGGCGCACGGGTGGGCATTCTCTGGTCCGCGATATCAAGGTGGTCTCGCCGACTGAGATCACCTGGCGGATGGAGAGCGTCTTCGCTCCATACATGTCGTTTCTTGCCGAAACCTTCATTGTGCCCAAGCATATCTTGGAAAAAGAGGCAGACCCTAACGCGGCCGCCTTCAATCAGGCACCTGTCGGCACTGGTGCATTCAAGTGGGCGCGGCGCATCGCAGGCGATCATATCGAACTCGTTGCCAACACCGAATATTTCGGGGAAGGCCCATATGTCGAGCGGGTCGTCTTTAAATATATCCCTGACATGACGGTACTCTACACCCAATTCAAGAGTGGCGATATCGACCTTACGGACCAAGCATACATTTCCGCTGATCACTACCAGGAAGCCAGCAAACTGCCGCGTCGTGTCGTGAAGCTGCAGCCTGGGGCATCGGTCGAGTCGATCTATCTCAATCTTGAGAAGCCACAATTCAAGGATCCGGCGGTGCGCCGTGCGCTTTATGCCGCGATCGATAGAAAGGCTATCATCGACGCAATCTACTACGGCGTCGGGACCGTCACCGAGACCTTCATGCCGCAGCAATCCTACTACTACAATCCCGATCTGCCGGCGCAAGAATTCAACCTCAACCTCGCGCGCAAACTCCTCGATGAAGCCGGATGGCTGCCGGGGCCGGATGGAGTTCGGGGGAAGAATGGAGTGAGACTTGCCTTCGCCAACTCAACGACTTCCGGCAATAATCTTCGGGAACAGGTGCAACAATTCCTGCAGCAAACCTTCGCTGAGATCGGCGTCGAGATGACCATATCGAATTTGCCAGCGGCAGTCATGTTTGGCGAATTCTGGCTTAAGTCACAGTTTGACTCGGCCATCTCCGGAGTAGCCCATCTCATTGCAGCGGATCCGGACGCAACGAACCGCCTGCATTCAAGCGCAATCGTTGCGAAGGGCGGAAAGGGGTCCAACGTCGGCCAGTACTCCAATCCCGAAGTCGACGCGCTGCTCAAAAAGGGTGCCCAAACCTTTGATCCGGAGGCACGGCGCGCGATCTATCTTCGCGTGCAGGAAATCGTGCGGCAGGACCTGCCGTTTCTGCCGCTGTTTTCCGCTACCTATGTGATCGGGCGCAAGGAAGGGCTAGAGGGCTCCGAGTCTAACGCCAACACTCGAACAGCTTCCTGGCATGCTGCAGGATGGCATTGGAAGCGATGACCTTCGCTGCCGCCGTCGCGGATTGCGACGGCGGCAATCTATTGACGTTGTCATGAGGAGACCTAAATGCGCGGCTTCCTGATTAACCGGCTCTGCCAGAGCCTTGTCCTTCTCCTGATCGTTTCGGTCATCGGCTTCGTCGTCCTGAACCTGATCCCAGGTGGCCCGTTGGCGCAATTTGGACTCGATCCCAGCATGACCCAGGATGACCTCAACCGACTGAAAGAACAGCTGGGGCTCAACCGTCCACTGTGGATGCAATATCTAGACTGGGCCTGGCGCCTTGTGCAGGGTGACTGGGGCCATTCCTTCCGCGACGGTGCGTCGGTTCTGGACGTGATTGGACGGCACCTTTTTGCAACGCTGTTGCTAATGGGGTCTTCCACGATCATCGCGATCGCCATTGGTACCTGGATCGGTATTCGCGGTGCTACGCACCGGTATTCTGTCTTTGACTACCTCGCTACGGTCGGCGCAATGGTGGCGCTGTCGATCCCGACCTTCTGGTTCGGGCTGGTTGGGATTTACGTGTTTTCGCTCCAGTTGGGCTGGCTGCCGGCCGGGAACATGTACACAATTGGGGATGGCTCGGCCTTAAATTACATGCACCACCTGATTTTGCCGAGCATAGTGCTGGCCTTGGTCCATGTCGCCATCTGGAGTCGATACATGCGATCCGCAACGCTTGACGTTATCAGCCAGGAATTCGTCAAGACAGCACGCGCGAAGGGACTGAGCGAGCGCCGGATCTTGATGAAGCATGTCGTTGGCAACGCGTTGCTGCCGATGATCACATTGGCTGGAATGCAGCTCCCCAGCGTCCTAACGGGCGCCTTGGTCACCGAGACTGTGTTCACCTGGCCGGGAATGGGTCGACTGTTCCTGGATAGTCTAGGCTATAGCGACTACCCGGTTGTCATGGGCTTGCTGATGTTCTCCGCAATCCTTGTCGTTCTTTGCAATCTTATCACCGACATAGTCGTCGCAATCATCGATCCCCGCATCCGCCTGAGCTAGGCGCACCACAAGATGCACAAAAGGAGTCAACCACTATGACCGCGATCGCTGCGAAATCGGGCCAGGACCGCTGGTGGAACAGCCGAACCACACACCGCTTTTTGGGCCATCATCTGGCTCTGCTCGGAATGGTGATGATCGTCTGTTTGACGCTGGCTTGCGTTTTAGGTCCCCACCTGCTGCCGTACGATTCGCTCTATATCGATCTACGTGCCCGATTTTCGCCGCCGCTGACCGGCTACCACTATCTAGGCACCGATCCGCTGGGCCGGGATGTGGCCGCGCGGCTCTTCATGGCGGGACGAACCTCCCTACTGGTTGGCTTTTCGGCAATGCTCTTGTCGACGCTCATCGGAACGTTTGTGGGCGTCATCGCAGGATACCGTGGCGGCTGGATCGGCACGATTCTAATGCGGACAGTGGATGGTTTTCTATCCTTCCCTTCGATCTTTCTGGTGCTTGCCCTCGCCGCAGCACTGAAGCCCGGCCCGATCATGATTACCGTCGTTATCGCAGCCTCCAGTTGGATGGAGGTCGCCCGGATTGTCGAGGCTGAGGTCCGGTCGCTCCGCGAGCGCGAATTCGTTCAAGCCGGGCGCATGCTGGGGCTGAGCGGCACGCATATAATGTTCCGAGAAATCTTGCCGAATGCCATCGGTCCGATCATCGTCGCTGCCACTCTGACCGTTGCCCGGGCGATCCTCATGGAGGCCTATATCAGCTTCCTCGGTTATGGAATCCAGCCGCCGCTGCCCAGCTGGGGCAACATGCTGAATGGCGCGCAGCAGTATCTAAACAGTGCGCCGTGGCTGGCCATCATTCCTGGTGCCGCCATCACCATTGCGGTCACCAGCTTTAACTTTATCGGCGACGGACTGCGTGATGCGTTCGATGTTCGAGCTGATCACAGCTGAGGAAACGAGCACCCGGAACGCCAACGGACGAAGCTCCTGAGGTGATGAAACATGTTTCGAGGTGATCGCCATAGGCGAGGCGCCGGAAACGTCACGTGCTTTCGATGAACAACGATTGTGAATCCCAACGCTCCCATAGGAGATAACGGCGTTCACGCATGTCCTTAAGGAATAAAATTATGCCCGCCGAGGTCCAAAAAGTCAGTGACAGCGCCTCTTTTCCGACCGAGGTGGACGTCGCGGTCATCGGCGCAGGAATTATTGGTACCTGCACGGCCTATGAACTCTCGCGCAGAGGGGTGTCCGTTGCTCTGCTCGAAAAAGGCATCGTTGGCGGCGAACAGTCGAGCCGCAATTGGGGCTGGGTTCGTCAACAGAACCGCGACATCCATGAACTAGCCCTTGCTATGTACAGTTTGCGGCGCTGGGAAGAGTTGGGCCCCGAGATCGGCCGCGATCTCGGTTTTCGTCGAAGTGGGATACTTTATTGCACTAAGAACCAGGCGGATGTCGCCCGCTGGGAAAAATGGGGCCAGACCGCGCGCCTTCAAGGATTTCATAGCCAGATACTCAGTGCTTCCGAGACCAACGAACGGGCCTCAGGCGGCACGTCCTCCTGGGTCGGTGGAGTCTGGTCTCCGTCTGACGGGAGAGCGGAGCCCAGTCTTGCTGTGCCGGCCATTGCCGAGGCAGCAAAGGAAAACGGCGTATCGCTCCATCAAAACTGTGCCGTTCGGGGCCTCGACGTTGCAAACGGCCGCGTTACAGGAGTGTGGACTGAACGGGGTCTTGTGAAAGCCAGCACAGTGGTTTGTGCCGGAGGTGCATGGGCCTCCCGCTTTTCTCATCGACTTGGAATAGAGCTTCCGGTCGCGAACATCGCCGGGACAGCGATCAAAACAACCCCGGCGCCCGAGGTTGTTCAAGCAGGATGCCTATCGGGTTCAAACTTCGTGATGCGGCGGCGGATTGACGGTTCCTATACGATCGCTGTACCCGGACATGGCACGCTCGACGTCACACCGCGTGGAATGCGATACGCGCTCAAATTCTACCAGATGTATCGCAGCAAGATCGGCAAGAAGCTCAAGTACCGCCTTAACAGCAGCTTCTGGAATGGCCCCGACGCCATTGGCAACTGGGAGAATGACGAGATTTCGCCGTTCGAAAAGAACCGCATTCTGGACCCCGCGCCCGATGGGGAGCTCGTCAAGCTGGCCGTGAAGAACCTTGAAACGGAATACCCGGCGCTGAAGGGGATCGGGGTCGAGCGCGCTTGGGGAGGTCTGATCGATACCTCTCCGGATCTCATTCCGGTGATTTCGGAAGTGGAGGGACTGTCCGGCTACGTGATTGCCGCGGGCTTTAGTGGCCATGGTTTCGCAATCGGCCCAGGGGCTGGCCGGCTGGTGAGTGAGATCGTGCTGAACGATAGGCCGATGACTGACCTCTCACCCTACAGATTAAGCCGTTTCACAGATGGCTCCTCGATCAAACGTCCGGAAATGATGTAGGCGGCAATCCGTGACCGCAGGCCGAGGATTCGTTTCACTGGTGTGGGTAGTTGAAACTATAACCAGACGACGGCTCGCGTTAGGACATCTGCCGACAGTGGCTCGAGGGTCGTCGTTGAACGGCGAAACGATGCCCACGAACAAAAGAATAGGGAGGCTGAGCTGTGGCCATCGAACGATACATCGTGCCCCGAACCATCCGGACTCGCGCCGTTATCAACAAGGATAAATACGAAAAGTGGTACGAGGAGAGCGTTGAGGACCCGGACAAGTTCTGGGGCAAACATGGAAGGCGCATCGACTGGTTCAAGCCCTATACCAAGGTCAAGAACACCTCCTTCAAGGGCAAGGTCTCGATCAAGTGGTTCGAGGACGGCCTGACCAACGTTTCCTACAATTGCATCGACCGTCACCTGAAGACCCATGGAGAGCGCACGGCGCTGATCTGGGAAGGCGACAACCCCTATATCGACAAGAAGATCACCTATAACCAGCTTTACGATCAGGTCTGCCGGCTGGCCAACGTCTTGAAGAAACACGGCGTCAAGAAGGGCGACCGCGTCACCATCTACATGCCGATGATCCCAGAAGCGGCCTATGCGATGCTCGCCTGCGCCCGTATCGGCGCGGTGCATTCGGTCGTGTTCGGCGGGTTCTCGCCGGAAGCGCTGGCCGGCCGAATCATCGACTGCCAGTCCACCTTCGTGATCACCTGCGACGAGGGCGTGCGCGGCGGCAAGCCTGTTCCGCTCAAGGACAATACCGATACGGCGATCCATATCGCGGCCCGCCAGCACGTGATCGTCAACAAGGTCGTGGTGGTGCGCCGCACCGGCGGCAAGACCGGCTGGGCGCCCGGCCGCGACCTCTGGTACCACCAGGAAATCGCCACCGTGAAGGAGCATTGCGAGCCGGCGAAGATGAAGGCGGAAGATCCGCTGTTCATCCTTTACACATCAGGTTCGACCGGCAAGCCGAAAGGCGTGCTGCACACGACCGGCGGCTATCTCGTCTTCGCGGCGATGACTCACGAATATACGTTCGACTACCATGACGGCGACATCTACTGGTGCACGGCGGATGTGGGCTGGGTGACCGGCCATTCCTACATCGTCTACGGACCGCTGGCGAACTGCGCCACCTCGCTGATGTTCGAAGGCGTGCCGAACTTCCCCGATCAGGGCCGGTTCTGGGAAATCATCGACAAGCACAAGGTCAACATTTTCTACACGGCGCCGACGGCAATCCGCTCGCTGATGGGCGCCGGCGACGAGTTCGTGAAACGCTCCTCGCGGACAAGCCTGCGTCTGCTCGGCACAGTCGGCGAGCCGATCAATCCGGAAGCCTGGGAATGGTATTACAACGTGGTCGGCGACAAACGCTGCCCGGTGGTCGATACCTGGTGGCAGACGGAAACCGGCGGCCACATGATCACGCCGCTGCCTGGGGCCACCGACCTGAAGCCGGGTTCGGCGACCGTACCGTTCTTCGGCGTGAAACCGGAACTGGTCGACAACGAGGGCAAGGTGCTGGAAGGGGCGGCCGACGGCAATCTCTGCATCGCAGACAGCTGGCCCGGCATGATGCGCACGGTCTATGGCGACCACGAGCGGTTCATCCAGACCTATTTCTCGACCTACAAGGGCAAATATTTCACCGGTGACGGCTGCCGGCGCGACGAGGATGGTTATTACTGGATCACCGGCCGCGTCGACGACGTGCTGAACGTTTCCGGCCACCGTCTCGGCACGGCGGAAGTGGAGTCGGCACTCGTCTCCCACAGTCTCGTGTCCGAGGCCGCTGTCGTCGGGTATCCGCACAACATCAAGGGCCAGGGCATCTATTGCTACGTCACCCTGATGTCGGGTCACGAAGGCAATGACGCGCTACGCCAGGAACTGGTGAAGCATGTGCGCCAGGAGATCGGCCCGATCGCGCAACCCGACAAGATCCAGTTCGCACCCGGCCTGCCGAAAACCCGCTCCGGCAAGATCATGCGCCGCATCCTGCGTAAGATCGCCGAGGACGACTTCGGCGCGCTCGGGGATATCTCGACGCTTGCCGATCCCGGCGTGGTCGACGACCTGATCGCCAAGCGGCGGGATTGAACAGGCCGCAGCGCCCGACGAGGCGCAGACGATATCGAAACTGAGAAGTGAAATTGAAATTACTCGGTCCCCCAAGGGGAACGAAAGACACGGCCATCGCATCTCCGGCCGTGTTTGGTTCCATTTTTCCTGCAGAGAGGCCGGGCTGAAACCGATCCGTAACATCGTTCGGAGACAAGTTCCGCTACGCTGGGCGCCGGTGTTGCAACAGATTATGATACGGTTCTTACAACTCGTCGCGCTTCGACTACGCCGCTGGTTCACTGTCCTCGATTACAATGCCATCAACCGGCGGCCCAACGCGCATGCTACTTGAGACATGGCGCCAAAGGGCGGAGATCCCCAGACGCCTTCCCGGGTTGTCTTTCCGAACTGACAAATTCGCAGCAAGGCCCATCAGCGTTGATCGAGCAATTTGATCTGGAGATCTTCCCAGTGCTCTCTGAATGCCTCCCGCGCTGTATCGTAGTGGCGGCTTCTCAAGCTGCTGATGAGCCTTTCGTGTTCTTCCGCCATTTCGTCGGCAGTGGTGTAGAAATCTTGCCGTTGCACGAGGAGAAGCTCGATCTCGCCTTCAAGTCCTGAGTAGGTTCGCTTCAGCCGGGCGCTGCCACTAGCGGCGATGATCGCCCGGTGGAAGTCTCTATCCGCAGTCACCAGCAGTGACTTGTCGGAGGATAGCGTTGAAGTATGCATAACCTCGACCGCCTCCAGCGCCTCTGATGGGATGACCCCGGTCAACACGATCAGACGAATGGCCTCGCCCTCAATGGCGCCGCGCATGCGCGTGATATCGACGATGTCGTCTGGGCCAAATTCAGGCACCATAAAACCGCGGTTAGGTATCTGACGCAGCAGGCCCTGCGTGACGAGCACCTGGGCTGCCGTACGGAACGTGTGCCGTGAGGTCGAATGATCCTCACACATCTTCACGTCACGTAGGAACTCGCCGGGTCGGAAATCTCCCGACAAGATGCGCTGTCGCACGGCGTGGGTCAGTATTTCCACCGCGCTCGCGGGTAGGGGTTCGAGGTTCGTCTCAGCAGTTTCCGTTTGATTCGTGAGGTACTCTGGCGGCATGGCTCTGGCTTCGGTGGCGATTGTGTTCCCATACTTACGCCATATGCGGCGGCTCAGAACAAGGGAGATGAACTGTGGCTTCCGGCCGCTGCGTGTCGGGCCTCAAATCAGCACGGACCGAAGCGCTTTATCGACGCCCTCGATCAGACGCGTCGCGTTGGCCGATGTAAAGATGAGCGGTGGTCGGATCTTTAGGATATGGGCATCCGCTCCCGTCGCGGAAATGAGAATGCGCTGGTCGCGCAAGGCATTGACGACTGCAAGGGCACGGTCCATGTCTGGCGTTTTCCGATCCCGATCCTTAATAAGTTCGACGGCGAAATAGAGACCGGTCCCTCGAACATCGCCGACGAACTCGTAATTCTTCTGGAGGTCACGGAGGCCATGTAGAATTTCGCCACCGAGGTTGGCGGCGTTGTCCATCAATCCCTCCTCGATGATCGTGTCAAGCACGGCCCTCGCAGCCGCGATGGCGACCGAGTTACCGCCGAACGTGTTGAAATAGCGCATGCTGGATCCGAAATCGGCGACGAGTTCGGGTCGAAGGACTACGCCGGCGACGGGATAGCCGTTGCCCATGGGTTTTCCCATGGTGACGATGTCCGGATCGACCTTGTGACGGCTGTGACCCCAAAGATGGGTTCCGGTCCGCCCAAATCCCGATTGCACCTCATCGGCGATGAACAGACCGCCGGCCTTGCGTACTATCTCCGCTACCGGCGCCAGAATGTCGGTCGGATCGACATAGAGACCATCGGAGGAGAAGGCGGAGTCGACGATGAAGGCCGCAAGGCCGCCGCCATGCTGCTCTATGTCTGCGATCTGCCGCGTGACATCCTCCGCCATCCGGCGGCCGATTTCCTCGACGGGCAGCCGATAAGAATCTGGCGCAGCGACCGTCCGAAGATAAGGATCAAGGGCCGACTTCCTACCGAGTGACGGCGAGATTGCCGCGACCGCTCCGCTGTTACCGTGATAGGCTTCGGCCGTGACGATGACACCGGTTTTGCGAGTGTGATAACGTGCGATCCGCAAGGCGAGGTCGTTGGCTTCCGAGCCGGTACATGTGAACATCGCGCATCCGGTCCGGCCGAGTTCGCCGCCGAACGTACTGATCAGGGCCTCGGCGTAGTCCAGCAGGGGCTCCTGCATATAGCGCGTGTGGGTGCAGAGGATTTCGAGTTGCTTCTGGATTGCCTCGACCACACGCGGATGAGAGTGACCTAGCGATGCTACATTGTTGTAGGCATCGAGGTATTCGTTACCGTGCTTGTCATAGAGGAAGACGCCCTTGGCACGAGAGATCTCCACCGGCGACTTGTAGAAGAGCCGATAAGCAGGCCCGAGCAACCTTTGCCGTCTAGCGACATGGGCCAGATCTTCACTCGTGAGATGAGACGTGTCCTGAGGGTTGAAGCCATTAGGCATGTCGCCACGGTATCCTTTTGGCAGGGTGGTCGCTTGCTTGAACATGACATTCCTATCGTGTCAGAAGATCGGAGATCTGAGCGGTCGAAATCGAGTGGAACCACTCCAGGTGGGCCCAGCCGGCCTCGGTATTGCGCAGAATGTAGCGGCTGTTGTCGGGGAAGATTTCGGCGCGCCAGCACGTGAGTAGCGCACGGGCCGCAAGACGGGCCATCGACAGGAAGGGGATGAGCCGCAGTTCCTCGTCAGTGAGTTCGGCGTGGCGGAGATAGCCGCGCAGAACGTCGCGCGGCTCGTCGAACAGGTCACGGCGGTTCCCGTAGCCAATCGTCTTTGGCATCTGATTCATCAACGCGGTAGAGACATCGACCGCGATGGCGGTACGGACTGCATCTCCGAAATCGATAACGCCAGTCAGGAACTGCGGGGTGGCGTGATCAACGACAAGGTTCGAGGTATTAAAGTCGTTGTGGAGCACTTGCCGCCGGCATAGGTCCAGACTCGGCTTGATTTCGGCAAACCGCTCGAGTGCCCGGATCGTCCAGGCCTGCTTGCGACCCTCCGGAATAAAGCTCAATAGATTGGAGAGAGCGAGCAAATGGGTAACATCCCATGCTAGCGCCCGGTCGTCTGCAGGGTGAGAAAAATCGGCCATGGAATGACGCAGCTTTGCCAGGATCTCGCCGATCCGTTCGCGCTGTGGGGACGTGGAAGTCGTTCGGTCAAGTGGAGTACCGGGGAGGAAGGTGACTAGCCGCACCGCTCGCCGCTCGCCGGCACTGGTGGTGACGATGGGCAAATCCGCTCCGTCGACGTCGCGATGTGCACGAGGGATTGGGAGGTCAGGAGCTCTTTGCTCGATATGACGCATCAGCGCTACCTGGAAATCGAGCTCCTCCAGCCGCTCAGACGGATGGGCGATCTTTAGCACGAACTTCCCCTGGTGCCCGCAGTCAAGGAGGAAGGTGTCGTCTTTTTCGGTCTCGAAGCGGGTGGCCGAGCCACGCGCGCCGTATAGTCGTTCAGAAATTACTTCGGCTTCCGCTGCGCCGACGGGACAGCATGCTTGGGAAAGCTCAGAGACGCAAGCTGGCCGAAACTGTTGATTGTCGCTCATCGTCCATCCTATTCAGATCCCGCCCTGAGATAGGCAGCTCGACGGCCGGAATATCTCATATTTTCTGATTGTACAACAATCCTACGGCGATTCAAGCTCTTTTGTCGCCTTGCTCTGTGACTTCCTGCCCACGGATGGGTGGCAGTGTAGGAGAGCGTTCCGATCAACCCGCAATAAATCCCGAATATTCTCACTGTTTCGGCGAGTCAGTGGGTGCCTTGTCGTTGTTGAACGGAGGCCTGCCCACGAGTGGCGGCCAAGCAATGTCAAGTCGAGAACTAGCGATTGTTGTACAATTAGGTTGCTATCGCGGCGACCTTATGCTTATGTGCTTAGGCCGGTCGGAATGCAGGAAGGGAACGAAGTGCTCCGACAGGATTCGCTCATGGCAAGAAATAGGGGTGAGATGAAACTGAACAGACACAAACTCTTGAGCGTATCGGTGTTGTCGCTGCCGCATTGCGGCCTACCGGCGCCGCGGCCTCCTTCGTGCCCGAACTGGCTCAACGCTCCGACAGAGCTCACCGAGATTGCTCCCAACAGCCATCGACCTTTCGTTTTTCGGGAGTCCTCCCAACGGTGGAGAAGGTCGATTTCGTGATCGAGTGCAATCTGCTTTTGGTCGGCTACGACTATCTGGCGACGTTCATCACGCCCGGAATCAGCGTGTGCCGAGTTGGACATGGACCGCTTGCTCGAGCTGGATGGCGTAACTGACAAGTACTTCAGTTTATGGTGTTGAGATCGCCGTTTTCTAGGAGAATCCGCCGCTATATCCGACGCTCGTATAGTAATACCGCAAATGTCGACGGCAACGTACTGGCACCGTAGCCGGAGAATAACAGCCATCTCCTCCGACCCAAAGCATCAGTGACTATATTCCTGCATCGTCCATATGATGATCCGTAAAGGCACAACGTGCCGTGAAAAGTGAAAGGAACACACGCTATGACTGCCTTCCGACCAAAGTTCATCACCTTTGACTGCTACGGCACGCTGACTAACTTTGACATGGCCGGCGCCGCGCGTCGCGTCTACAGTGAGCGCCTCTCGCCAGAGGCGATGGTTTCCTTCATCGAGGCTTTTCGAGGCTACCGCCTAGACGAGGTTCTGGGTGCATGGAAACCTCTCGTCGAGGTCGTGCACAATTCCATCGAGCGTAGCTGCAAACGCATCGCCATCCAATTCAAACCGGAGGACGCCCAACTTATCTATGATGAAGTTCCAACCTGGGGTCCGCACGCGGACGTCCCGGCGGGACTGGTCGAGGTCGCCAAGGAAATTCCACTGGTCATCCTCTCTAACTCAATGAACAATTTGATCATGTCAAATGTAGAAAAGCTTGGCGCCCCCTTTCACTGCGTGATCACCGCCGAAGAGGTTGGCGCCTACAAGCCGCTGATGAAGGGCTTCGAATACATGCTCGACAAGCTCGGCTGCGGCCCCGATGATATCACTCATGTGTCCTCCTCGTTCCGCTATGATCTGATGACGGCTTATGATTTGGGGATTAAGAGCAAGGTCTGGGTTAATCGCGGCCACGAGCCGGCCAATCCCTTTTACGGATACACCGAGATCGCTGACATCGGCGGCTTGGCTGCAGCCGTCGGCCTGGCTGCGCCATTGTCAAAAGCCGTTTGATCTGGGTGATTGCGAAGGTCGGGAGCGGGTCGCTTGACCCGCCCCGGCATAGGATCGCTGACTAGGTATTCCCGCAGAGCAACGGCGGTTCTCTCTCCCGCGCGCGCTCTGGCGTGGAGTCGTAGAATCCTCCCCAGCAGATCCACGCTTCACCGGGTCTTTCGGAATCCTTCGACATTAACCGCAGTAAGTCGGCATCAGCAGAATCGTCCGCAACCAGATCCCCTTGGCCCTGGAGGAGAGCGTTCTTCCCGTCAGCTACGTCACCATCCGGTCAGGCCTCAAGGTCGACCAATGTGACTGATCACTTGCCGAGCGCCTTCGTACCTACCAGCTTGCTTATGCCACGGCATCCAAAACGCGAATCGTTGCAGGTTCAAAAGCTCCTCGACCGCACGAAGCTCTCGGTGACCGAGGAGCTGGCCCTGCGGCCATAGCGGCTGATCGACAGCCCGGCGGCGTCGATTTCTGGGGTGCGCTCGCTGACCAAGTCTGAAACCACTCGCGCCGACCCGGTGCTCATGGTCCAGCCAAGAGTTCCATGCCCGGTGTTCAGGTAAAGGCCCTTGATATTCGTGGGACCGACCACCGGAGTGCCGTCCGGCGTCATGGGGCGTAGGCCGGACCAGAAGCTCGCCTTTGAGACGTCTCCGCCAGGAAACAGCTCGGTTACCGAATGCTCGAGCGTTTTCCGCCGAGCCCGTGCGAGGTCGTTCGTGTAGCCCGAGATCTCGGCCATGCCTCCGACGCGGATGCGGTCGCCGAGACGCGTGATGGCGATCTTGTAGGTCTCGTCCATCACGGTCGACTCCGGCGAACGAGAGGGGTCGTCGATCGGAATCGTCAAGGAGTAGCCCTTGACCGGATAAACCGGGAGATGGATGTCGTGAGGCTTCAGGAGGAGCGGCGAATAGCTTCCCAACGCTACGACGACGGCATCGGCGGGAACCCGACCGCTGCCGGTTACGACGCCGCGGACGCGACCGGACTCTACGTCGAGGCCCTCTATCGTCGTCCCGTAGGAGAAGCGAACGCCAAGTTCGGCCGCCTTCTTCTCAAGCGCGTTGGTGAACTTGAAGCAGTCGCCGGTCTCGTCCTTCGGAGTGAGGAGACCGCCCACGATCTTCTCGCGGACGTGTGCCAGAGCGGGCTCGTAGCGAATGCATTCGTCACGATTGAGAACCTCGTGAGGAATTCCATCCGCCGCCAGCGCCACTACGTCGTTTGCGGAGGCGTCTAGCTGCTGCTGGGTCCTGAAAAGTTGCAAGGTTCCCTGCATGCGTTCGTCGTAGGCGATTCCGGTCTCTTGACGCAGTTCCGCCAACGCCGAGCGACTGTAGTCTGAGAGGCGGAGCATGCGGCTCTTGTTGAGAGCGTACTTCTCATGGGTGCAGTTCGACAGCATCTTCAGCATCCACGACAGCATGGCAGCGTCGAACTTTGGACGGAGTATCAGTGGCGCGTGCTCCATGAACATCCACTTCAGAGCCTTCTGCGGGATGCCAGGTGCGGCCCAGGGCGAGCAGTAGCCGAAGGAAACCTCGCCTGCATTGGCGAAGCTAGTCTCCAGAGCTGGCCCGGACTGGCGATCAACGACGACCACCTCGTGACCTGCCTTCGCAAGCTGATATGCGGACGTGACGCCGATGATGCCGGCGCCGAGAACTGCGACTTTCATATTATCCTCGAGGAGAAGGGGCTCTTCCAGCCGTTAGCGATATTGGCGGTGATAGCGGTGGCCGAGGCCGGTGAGGATTTCGTAGGAGATAGTCCAGGCGTCGCGCGCGACGTCCTCCAACGTCTGGTTGGGCCCGAGGACTTCGACAAGGCTGCCGAGCCGGATTCTGCCAAGGGGCAGGGCGCTGATGTCGATCGTGATGCTGTCCATCGAGACGCGGCCGACGATCGGCAGTCGCACGCCTTCGAAGTAGACCGCGCCACGGTCGCCCAGGGAACGTGGCAGCCCGTCCGCATAGCCGGCCGCGATGGTCGCCAGTCTGGTCTCCCTGGAGGCGACATGGATGCCGCCGTAGCCGATCTTGGCGCCGGCCGGAACCGTCCGGGTCTGTACAACTGCGACGTCGAGGCGGACGACCGGCTCCATCGGATGCATATCGTCCGCATACGCGCCGCCGTACAACGCGATGCCGGGCCGGGCGAGGCCAAGGCGATAGGGCCTGCCGAGCAAGATTCCTCCGGAATTCGCGAAGGACAGTTTGTAGCCAGGAAATTCGTCGGCGATGGCTCGGAACGTTTCGAGCTGTTCCAAGTTCTGAACGCTCTCTCCGTCATCCGCCGACGCAAGGTGGCTCAGCAGGAAGAGGATCTCGACGTTGTCACCTAAGGCGATCTCCTTGACGAGCTGAGAGCGCTCTTCAGGTGGAAGCCCGAGCCGTGACATGCCAGTGTCGAATTGCACCGCCGCCGGCAATCGTCGTCCGAGCCTGCGCGCGGTCCTTGCCCAGTTCCGCCATTGATCGATCGAGTTGATGACCGGGACGATGTCCTCGTAGGCGCATATGTCCTCGTTGCCCGGTTGCAGCCCATTAAGGACAAAGACCTGTGCATCTTGCGGCAGGGCTGGGCGAAGTTCCGTGGCCTCCACGAACTGCGCGACGAAGAAATGCCGGCAGCCACGCTCGTAGACGGCCTTCGCCACACGTTCCGCCCCGAGACCGTAAGCGTCGGCCTTGACCACCGCGGCGGCGCCGCCAGGCCCCGCCAGGTCGGAGAGCGCTTCGTAGTTGCGCCCGAGCGCTTCGAGATCGAAGGTGAGATAACCGGAAGCGCCCTCGACGCTACCGACTTCATCGACCTGCAGTTCGCTCAATCTCACTGTTTGCAAAGTCTCGATCCCCGTACCTGCGTATGCCGGAAACATATTGAAATAATCGTCGAATATCCCATCAAAGAGTATTTGATTATGCGAAAATTCTATATTCTGAAGAGGAATATACGAGGCTTTGAAAGAATCCGCCGTGGTATCTTTGGACACTATCGACCGTAACGTCATCAGGCTCCTTCGCCTCAACGCCCGGACCTCGAATGCAAAGCTGGCCGAGGAAGTCGGACTGTCTCCTTCCGCCTGCCTGCGACGAATCCGCATCATGGAAGAGGCGGGCGTGATCAGGGGCTACACCGCGCTCGTGGACACTTCCAACGTGGAGTCCTCGATCGCGGTCATCATCAATATCACGCTGGAACGCCAGACCGAGGAGCACCTCGACCGCTTCGAAGCTGCGGTCCGGAAGTTCCCCGAGATCCGCGAATGCTTTCTGATGACGGGAGGGTCGGACTACCTTCTGCGTGTCGAGGTGGCGAACGCAGGAGATTTCGAAAGGATTCATAAGGAGATCCTTTCGACGTTGCCGGGTGTGCTGCGCATTCACTCGAGCTTCTCGATCCGGAATGTGCTTGCCACGAAGCCGAAGCGCCTGTGAAAAAATGCTTCGCTCACCTCGACCTATTCAGCGCGCCTTGTAGCCTACAGATGGGCGCCAATGGTCGAAAGCAGTCGATTTGTCAGTAGAACGGAAAAGTTCTGCGCACGGTAAATTTCGCGAAAGTGTTACGCTCCGCCGCTGCCGCGATTGCTCGCAATACAGAAGGGTTGCGCCAATTGTCGGAGCGTGCGCGGGTCGAGCAGCGATACCTCTAGCTCTCTGTTTTAAGCGCATGCTTGACGCGGAAGATGGTGATCCCCACAGATCCCACAACCACGGGAATAGCGACAAGCATGATCAACGGATTTAGATGAAGCCCTACGTGGTCTACCGTTTCATATATAAGTTTGAGCAAGCTCAGCAAGTAATAGCTAATTGCGATCATAGAAAAGCCTTCGACCGCGCGCTGGATCTTGACCTGCGTCGCGGCGCGATTGGCCATCGCCTGGATCTGTGTGGCGTTCTGGAACTCAATCTCGACCTGGATCCGGGTTTGTAGCAGGTCGAGCAAGTGCATCGCGGCACTCGATAGGTGCTCAAGCCTCAACGCGGTTGCTTCGCAGGTACGCACCGCAGGCTTGAACCGTCGCTCCACGAAGGTACCGAAACGTTGAAAGCCGGGGACATGGGTTTCCCGTAGAAGGGCTATCCTCTCTTCAACGATTTTGGCGTAGGCAGCGGTTGCGCCAAACCTGTTTCTGGCCTGCGCGGTGGCTGAAATGATATGCGACGATAGAACAGTAATCTCCTCAAGCAATTGCTTGTGCTGGTCTGCAGGCGTCCCCAAATTGCGATTGGTCAGCCTAACGAGTTCAGCGTCATACTCGCCCAGAAGCGGGGCGAGACGACGCGCCTCCGGCAACCCGAGCAGCGCCATTGACCTATAGGTTTCGATCTCAACGATGCGACGTACCATGCGCCCCAGGCGATGTGCATTCAGGTCCTTGTTGAACAGAATGATCCTGCTTGAATTGTCCGCTCGAACACGAAAGTCGGAGCACACCTGCGCCGCCCCGCCGCCGATTGATGACGCGGCGGTATCGCCGAAGTCGAGGGCTTTCAGAACCGTTCCAAGCAGGTCAGGAGGGTTCCCGAGAACAAGAATACTCACGCGGCAAACGAGCAGAGGAGAACTCAACCCTGCTAGGCGGGCAAAATCACCTTCACACAGCTCGGCGTCCGGCCAACGCTCGGGCTCGCTAGCCAGTTTTCGGACCCGCGTCACCGTGACGAACTCAGTGTGCCGTTCCACTCTAACTGAAATTCCACCCTCGGCCTCGAGACTATCGTGGAACTCCTTGATTACGCCATCCGACGGCAGGAAAGCGACGTGCTCTACGATCGCCGGACCGGTGAAATAAATCGACGGTCGAGCGTGAAGCTCAGAGTTGAAGTCTACCGTCTTCTGTTCAAAAATAGCTGGACTGGAGACCTGTGGTGTGGAAGCAGACGCCGTTGGCGAGAATGCTTCCTCAGCGCCCTTTGAAATCATTTCCGTCGTCCTCATTCCCTAAAAGCACACCGACTGGCGAACCTATATGAAGCGAATGCCATCAATTTGAAAAGCCCCGCCGGCGCGGAAAGAATCTGCTGATCCTGCTTGGAGTCCGAGCGCTTTTCGGTCGATTTGTGAGCAAGCCAGCTTTTCGCGCCGTCGTTTTTACCCGCTCGATGCCGGGCGGGAAAGGCGCCTTGTAGACTTTGGATCTTGAACCGTAGGTAGCCACCACTAGGCGACCTGAGGCAGGATCATTCTCCAGCGTGACCCTGCCATCTCGGTCATCATGCGTGAATGGCTAGGCCGGGCGCGATCTGGCGCACGATGGCCGCCCGTGTTCGTTGCCTGACCTCTTGACGTTCGGATTTCGCTCGATGAGATCGAAAAAATCTTCGGTCAGCAACATGTGCATGCCCGGCCAGCGCCGGGCAGGCCAAGCGCTGATCGTCTACAGGGGTGAAGATTGGGGTCTGACTCATATGTGGAACGGCCCGGTTGGCAAGGTTTTTCAGCGCAAATCACCTCCAGACGGTGCAGTCATATGTCCGGCCTGTGAGCGCGGTCATTGACCGCTGGCCACGATGAGATCCGCGATGTCGATCGCCTAATCAATTTTGCGCGCTTAAAGGCGCAGTGAGTCAGACGGTCTGATCGACATCGAGTATCGCCCCTCGGGTTCATCACGCTTTCGTACCTTGCCGCTTTATCCCGACGCAGGAACGCCGGGAATTCTGTTCCTACGCCTCTGTCATCGCTGGCGCTTGGTATGTGCCGCCCTTGACCAAAATCGCCCATATCGTGCGGGCCATCTTGTTAGCCAGCGCCACGGCTGCCACCTTGTAGGGGCGTCGTGCCATTATTGAAACGACCCAGCCAGGTAGCTTTGAACCTCTCCGAGCCTGTTTCAGAATCGATGTAGCACCGACAATCAGTAGAGTTCGTAACTGCTTATTGCCGCGCTTTGAGATCTTGCCAAGCCGCTCCTTCCCTCCGCTGGAGTTCGCTCTTGGCGTGATGCCGATCCAGGCCGCCAAATCCCGTCCTGTTCGAAAGGCTGCCGGATCCTGAACCGCGGCACGAACAGCCGCTGCAATAATAGGACCGACGCCGGGGATGGTTGTTAAACGACGTGTGGCATCATCGGTCTTGTTACGTTTGACGTAGGGCTTCACGTACGCTGGCGGCATCAACCGCACCGTATGGCCGAATTCGCCGATCGCGTTGGCCCAGTAGTGGGCACTCCCGCATGCTTCCATTCCGACAAGGCATGGTTCGATGTGACGAAAGAACTCCAACACCTGTGATCGCCGCAAGGCACGGCGGACAGCGACGTGCCCGCCTTCAGTGATGGCGTGGATCTGAAAGACCGACTTGGCCAAATCCAGTCCAATTGTGGTAATCTTCTCCATGGAACGGTTCCCTCTATCTTGTGGCGATTGGCGTCACCACGATAGGCATCCTGGATGCCGGCGCGAAGGGCCGTTCCACACCATCACATTTGATGATTTCAAGTCGAAGCTGGGTGCCGGCTATCAAAAGGAGTCAGCACCATGGCGACCAAATTTCGTTTGTCATCCCTGATCCCGGCCGGATTGATTGTAGAGCGTTCCGACGAGAGCGACGGGGTTATCATTGTTTTAGCGCGGGCTGCCACCGGTCGGCGTTCCTGCTCTTTGTGCAAACGTGTGTCTGATCGTATTGATAGCCGTTACGTCCGGATTATTGCCGATTTTCCCTGTGCTGGCACTAAGGTTCAATTACGGCTGTCGGCACGACGCCTTGTTTGTGAGATGACATTCTGCCGTCGCCGGATTTTCGTCGAAAGGCTTGGTGAGCTTGTCGTCCTTTGTGAGAGAGGATATGAGAATTGCAGACGTCCAACAGCGATCGGCGTGGTTTACTGACCGAAGCTGAGACTGATCACCGCGCCAAATTGTAAATCTCGGCAAGGTCGCTTAGATCCCAATTGCCGCCGGACAAGACCGCACACACTTTCTCATCTGGCCTCACGTCTATGCTGCCTGCCAACAGTGCTCCTATTCCGATGGAGGCGGCTGGTTCCGCGATCAATTTCGCATCCTTAGCAAGGGCACACATTCCGGCGATGATGTGTTCGTCTTCAACAAGAACAATCTCGTCGACATACTTTTCGATAATCGGGTACGGATTTTGACCCGGTACGCTTAACCTCAAACCGTCCGCAATCGTATTCTTTAACGGAAGCGATGTGCGTTCCTTATTTTTGCGGCTGTAAAAGTATTTCGGCGTCAAGGCAGGCTCTGCGCCGATAACGCGCACTGATGGCTTGGTTTCTTTTATCGCAGTGGCGATGCCCGAGATCAGCCCTCCACCGCCCAAGGGTACGATAACTGTGTCCACATCTTCCAAGTCTTCGAGGATCTCACACCCGATCGTTCCCTGACCAGCCATTACGACAGGGTCCTCGAAGCCGTGAATAACCGCATAATTGTTTCCTTCACCGATCTCGTAGACTTTTCTCCATCTAGCAGCGTTGTCACCATCAAAAAGGATGACTTCCGCGCCAAGGGCTTCTGTATTGGCGATCTTGATTTTTGGTGTGGTGACCGGTAGCACCAAAATCACTTTTACGCCAAGCATCCTCGCGGCATAAGCAAGCGCCTGGGCGTGGTTGCCCGACGAGGTCGCAATGATCCCGTTTGCGATCTCTTCTCGGGGGAGCGAGAGAACCTTGTTCAGGGCGCCGCGGATCTTGAATGCGCCAGTGATCTGCAGGGTTTCCGGCTTGAGGTAGAGCTGACAGCCAGCAGCTTTTTCGATTTTGTCGGCACGCAATAGCGGCGTGTGTCTGACATGCGTTTTTAGTCGTTGCTGAGCTTCACGGATGTCCTGAATGGTGGGATAGCTGCGCATTGTCATTCCTCAAAAAACTGGAAGAAAGTGCCGACGTTACCAGCTATTGCGTTCTGATAGATTTTGCTGGCGGTCGTATTGTCTTGTATGGCCATCCCTGTGGAATCGAAGATCGTTATTTCATCATCACTTTCTCGTCCCGGCTTCCTTCCCAGCAGTACCTCACCGATTTCGCCGTGGATGTCGTCCTTGGCAATTATGTTTTTATTCAGCGGGTGCCAAGTCTCGCCTTTTTCCGTGCATTGAGAAAGCGAGTCGACGATGATTTTGGCGTTTCGAAAAAGCTCCGGATCCAGCTCCTGTTTGCCGCGTTGATCCGTGCCGATTGCAACGATGTGCGTACCGGATTTTACCCATTCCGCTTCCACAAGCGACCCTTTTCCTCTGGTCGTTGTAATCAAGATGTCGGCCCGTCCGACCGCCTCCTTCTTCGAGCTTGCGACGGTGACGGGAATCCCGAATTCACGCTCGATATCCGCCTTGTATTTGGAACTTGTTTCGTAGGTGCTGTCCCAGGCGTGAATCTCTTCGATCTTCATGATCTCGTTGATCGCCCGGATTTGCATTCTTGCCTGATTGCCTGTGCCAATCGACGCGATCGTTCTGGAGTTCTTTCTCGCCAGTGCTTTGACGGAGACGGCTCCCGCCGCCCCGGTTCTAAGGCCGGTGATCAAGCTACCATCCATGATACAAATCAGCGCACAGCTCCTGGCATCGAACAGGAGAATGGTGCCCATGCTATTCGGCACGCCGTGTTCTACCGGGTTGTTCGTGAAGCCCCCGGAATGCGCCTTCATGGAGATGATTTCAGCGACCTTATGGTAGCCAAGCTTGAAGTCGATCTCGCCACGCAGGGAGGGCAGATGAATCCCGATATAGTCGGGCTGCTCCACCTGATCGCTGCTGAAGGCCCTGTAAGCCTCTTCGACCGCGCCGATGACTTCCATCATGCCGATAAGCCGTCCTACGTCATTCTTCTTGAGCAGCAGCGTTTTCATGCGTGACCTCTACCTCAACTCGTCGGATGCCCTCGGCGCATCACGATCTGAGCCGCACCAAAGATAGTGGGTCCGGTGGGATCTATTGGTCGTATTCGTGAAGCCCTAAGCAGATTGTTTCAAATCGCATGGCAATTTTGGCAGAGAGTTCCGGTAGGCTCCTTTTCGGAGCTTGAGCGGTGTGTTGGCAATATCCGGTCACCTCCATGCTGACATCGGCGAAGGATTGGGAGCTGATCCTGTCGATCCCACTCGCTGCCAATCGACTCCGCCCTGCCGGGAGGTGGGCTGGCTTTCGGCGCACTGCATGAATTTGCAGGCGGCGGGTCTGGCACGGTGGATGGTGCGGCGGCAGCCCTGTCTGCGACGGTTACTATTGCTGACAAGATGAAGAATGGGATACCTTTCGACGAGCGATGATCTCCAGGCGCGGAAGCGATCAAGCGATGCTTCTAACAAGCGCGCCCTCCAGATAGAGCAGTCGTCTCGTGATACCACCAGTCCGCGTAGTTCCGCCTTCGCGAGCGAGGGACTTTCACATGAAGGGTATTGACTACCAGCATCCAATCTGCTCGGAAATACCTACACCCGTCCTGAAGCTCGCACCATGCGGCGTGCACCCCGGACGCGATCGAAGACTGCGATAACAATTGGCCAAATAACACGCCGCCCAGGCTCACGGTCCGCGGCATGATCCAATATTTCTACCTTGCGATTAGGTGTTGAGTTCCGCGAGATGGTCGGGCTGTGGAAGGGGCAGCCCCGACGCGCATATAGATTTGTCTAAGGAGCAGGCGCCCTTCTTTTCCCGACGGCTTCCGATATCGGCAGATGTGGTTCCTGCGGATATGCAGGCCGACCTGGTGCGTCTTATGAAGGAAATGCCCCTGAAGCCCTTCGGTTTTCGTGGCTACGAAGGCAAGCGGCGCGTTGTCTCCTTCGGTGGGAAGGTTGATTTCGACACGCAGCTCTTTCATGGCATCCAAGCTCTTTATAGGCCACGCAGGTCGCGACTCTCCGATAGGTTGCTGGCCAGGTACGCGAGGCAAAGTTTTGTATGCTCGTTTGTCGCGAGTTTGGCTAAAAAACCTCGTGGACAACGACGCCTTTCTCAGAAAATGGAAGGGTCGATGCGCTTCCATCGGCTGAAACAGCGAATAATTTACCGATAGCGGACGCATCTGCGATCTTATAGGGCGCAATTGTGCCAATTTTGTCCATGGTTACCGGCACCCAAAGCTGATTTGATTGTTCAATCATACACCGCTTAAGCTCCGCCTCTTCAGCATCCAATGCGGTCAACCCTATATCCGCGTCTACACCGCACGTACCTAAAATGAAGATATCGGCGAAAATCCGCTTAGCTTCCCGCAGCGCCTGTCCACCTAAGCAAGCGCCTTTGGAAGGGTTGAATATACCGCCAAGCAAAATTGTCCGACACTTATCGTGGTTCTCGAGGGCGAGCGCTATGCTTGGAGCGTTCGTGATGACAGTCAGTTGCGGGCCGACTGGAATGGCGCCAGCAATTGTGATGTTCGTCGAGCCTGCATCAATAAAAATGGTTTGACCGGACGTAAGCAGTTGTCCAATTGCGGCTCCGAGTCTGTGCTTCGCGTCGCTTAGTATGGCCGAACGAGCTTGGATGGTCCCGAGGTCAGGTGCGGGCGACAGCGCGCCGCCATAAACTCTGCGGCACCAACCCAGTCGTGCCAACTCTCTCAAATCACGCCTGACGGTATCTTCGGAAACACCAAAATCAACGGCTAGCTGCGCGGCAATCACCTTTCCTTTTCGCGCGAGTTCTCCTCGAATTTTGTCGTGGCGCTCTTCTGTCAACATGCAACACGTCTTCCTGTTTCACCAGGTTATTGCACATTGATGCACGATATGTAAAGCTACGGGTGGCATTAACTTATCAACGTGCACGAACAAGTACCTGGCCGGCGCGGACTCGAGCAGGCTGTCGGACGGGAAGATTGGCTTAAGTGATCGGTCGCTCACGCGATTCGCCGCCAGAAGAAAAGGCAAAAAAGATGCACTTGCACCATGTTCGCTCTGGGTGTCTGACCTCGACGGTTCAGCACGCTTTTGTCCGCGGTATTTCGGTGCAACGTCGGAGATCTCTACGAGAGCAAGAGCCCAATCGGCTTCAATTCACGGTTCCTGACAATGCCGGGTGCCGACCTTGATCGAACTGATGAGCAAGCTCAGCTGTCGGAAGGCCACGACCATTTCGGCTGGGCACATATTGCTCTTTCGCTTGGCAGCCAGAAGGCCGTTGATGACGCTGTTTCGCATTTCTCGAAAGGCGACAGGCTAATCCTTGGTGGCGGACCACCGGCGATGGCTTCTACGAGGCCATGGCCTGACGGTATAGAAATCGAACTGACGACCTAACCAAAAAACACTAGGAAACACAGCCGAAAACGGCTCACATATCAAGGATACGACGTGACCAGCAACTATACCTCAATTCCAGCCCACCACGATTTGAGCGGTCGGCGTGAACAGTATGCAACGAGGGCGGTCTTTCTAGTAGCCGGCATTGGAATGGCCGCCTGGGCACCACTCGTGCCGTTTGCAAAGGCGCGCGTGGCTGTCGGAGACGCCACATTCGGCCTTCTGCTTCTTTGTCTTGGACTGGGGTCAATCGTAGCGATGCCGATCACCGGCATTCTGGCGTCCAAGTTCGGATGTCGAGCCGTGATCGCCGCTTCCTCAATTTTATTAGCTATCGGCGTACCCTTTCTCACGCTTGCCAACACGTCTATTGAACTTGCGCTGGCATTGGCATTCTGCGGCGCAAGCGTTGGCACGCTCGATGTCGCGATCAACGTTCAGGCGGTGATTGTTGAAAAAGACAGCGGCCGCAACATGATGTCGGGCTTCCATGGTCTGTTCAGTTTGGGTGGTATCGTTGGCGCCGGTGGCGTCAGCCTTGTCCTGGCTGCCGGCCTGTCGCCTTTCGGAGCGACCCTGATCGCAAGCGCATCAATGTTGATCCTTCTGATTGCCTCATACTCTGGCCTGCTGCCCTACGGGAATCGCGACGCGGGCGCCACGCCGCTCTTCGTTCTGCCGCGAGGCATTGTCATTCTCATTGGCGTTCTCTGCTTCATCGTTTTTTTGGGTGAAGGGTCTATTCTCGATTGGAGTGCGTTGTTCCTCATTTCTGCACATGGACTCGATCAATCTTATGCCGGGTTCGGTTATACAATGTTCTCGATCGCTATGACGTTCGGCCGCTTGATCGGCGACTGGATTGTCAAGACGTTGGGCGGTGCCAAAGTGGTCTTCTTCGGCGGCCTGTTGTCTGCGGCCGGTTTCCTTCTTGCAGTCGTTGCTCCAAATGCTTCTGTCGCGCTTAGCGCATTTGCACTTGTCGGATTGGGCGCTTCAAACATCGTGCCCGTGCTATTCACCGTAGCAGGTCGGCAGAAGGCAATGCCGTCCAGTCTCGCGATCGCCGCCGTGACTACGGTCGGCTATGCGGGTATTCTGCTGGGACCAGCCTTAATTGGATTCGTTGCGCAACACTTCAGTCTCTCGACCGCGCTGGTGATGCTTGCCGGTCTTCTGCTCGTCGTTGCTCTTGTCGGGCCGCGTTCCGCCGCCCGTTAAGCCGAAGTGTAGGATCGGGGGCGGCGTCATCGCGGCCTCGATCATCTCAGCCAACATCATACAGAACGTCGGATCACCGGCGGAACATAAACCTTGCGGTCGACTTAAGCCGCCCATCGATATGGATCCCAACATGACAAAGCTACCTGACGCGCTGTTCCTGCATCGTCTTGCCGATGCGGCTGACGCGGAAACGATGCAACGGTTCAGGACGCGCTTGAATGTGCAGACCAAGCCGAAAGACGGGTACAAGTTTGATCCCGTGACGGATGCGGACAGAGCGGCGGAAGTTGCTATCCGGGCGATTATTCGTGACGTTTACCCCGACCATGCCATTGAGGGAGAGGAATTTGGTGTCTCTGGTTCTGGCGATATACGTTGGGTCATCGACCCCATCGATGGGACAAGACCCTTCCTGCTCGGTATCCCCGTTTGGGGAACTCTTATCGGAATGACGGAAAAGGGTCATGCCGTCAGCGGCATGATGAGCCAGCCGGTCACGAGAGAACGCTTCTGGGCGGACCGGACGGGATCCTGGATGCAGAGGGATAGCAAGATCATCGAACTCAAAACAAGTGAAAAGGTCGATCTAGCCGACGCAATCCTTCACACGAACAGCCCCGAGCCGATTCTGCGGAACCCCCAAATCTCGTTCGGGGCTCTCAACCGTCAGGTCAAAATGACGCGTTATGGCGGCGAGTGCTACGCCTTCGCGATGTTGGCCGCCGGGCATATAGACATCTGCTTCGAATTCTCGCTTCAGCCCTATGACATAGTGGCCATCATTCCGATCATCGAGAAAGCGGGTGGTGTCGTGACGACCCTGAGTGGCGGCAATGCCGCGGCAGGTGGTCCCGTCGTCATCGCCGCGAACACCAGCTTGCACGCTCAGGTGCTTCAGATCCTAAACGGCTAACGATCCCACGGTAGCAACGAGATGAGCATCGGCCGGAATGCTGCACTTGTTTACATCAGCTCTTTTACGTGGATATGAGGTGAGAGCTCCAGCCTGTTTCCAATCCGTTACGAAGACGTAGCGAGGGCCCGTTCGTGTCTGGAAACGACCCATTCGGCCCCGCCATCAGTCCTCCGGACAGAATTTCCAACATAGCAAGGCCGCACAATGCCTCCTGGACAGATTGCAATGATAGCCGTCATCTTTGACCTGGATGGAACTCTCGTCGATAGCGAGAACCAGCACTTCGCGTCTATGTCTGACGCATGTCGTTCAATGGGATGCGAGCTGTCTCCGGATCTGGCTTCGAGGTTGTCTGGCCTCAGCACGGATGCCTGTCACGCTCTGCTTCAGCGTGAAGCGCAGCTTGTCGGTTCCTTCGACGATTTCGTCGATGCCAAACACAGGTACTATCTCGATCGCGCATCAACGTTGACCATACGCGCTGGTGCTGAAGAAGTGCTCTCATTTCTCGCGCGATCGAGCATTCCATTTGCCATCGCGTCCAACTCTAGCAGGACTGTCGTCGACGCAAATCTTGCTGCCAGCGGGCTGGATTCCACCAAAGTCATTTCGATCAGCCGGGACGATGTCGAGTTCGGGAAGCCACATCCCGATCCATTCCTCAAGGCCGCGGCATTGCTTGGCGTGGATCCGCAGTCATGTGTGGCGGTTGAAGACAGTGTGCCCGGCGCGATTGCGGCCCACGCCGCAGGCATGCAGGTGATCGGCTGGCCAGAACCGCATCGTGCCCAGATCATCTTCCCCAGTGGGACGCGCCTAGCCGATCCCAATGACCTTTACGCCACACTGGTGCACTATTTTGAGCGGGTAAGTTGATCGCGGCCGCTTGAACTGGCTCTCTCAGCCGATCCTTGAATTTGCCTTCATCAGGTCCGACTGCTTAAAATTCGCGATCAGCTAAAGCGGCTCAAGTACAGGTAGGCGTTTTTGGCAAACTGCTCCGGGTGCTCTGGATCATCGTGCTCAGCTATTAGAAGTCGTGCACCCTCCTGGACCGCGCTTCTTATCAGCAAAGGCAATACTAAAATCCCGTCCCCGACCTCCGCCCACACATATCCCCTATTTTCGGAAGATATGGCGACGTCTTTTATATGCGCGGCGACCAGCCTTGATTTCAAGCGACGGAGCCAGACGCTCGGATCTGCACCACCGAAGCGTATCCAGCCGATGTCTGCTTGCCATCTCAGCAGACCACTGTCGTCCGCGCGGAACAGTTCTTCGATGGGCGACCGACCTGAATTGAGGATGTCAAAGCACTCTCCACCATTATGGAAGCCAAGTTCGATGCCGCTGCCAAAAAATCGTTCTGCCAGAATACCGAGACAAGCTCCCGCTCGTGCCCATTGAGAAGCGTCCCGCACCTTTTGAATTCGCAAATCGTGTACGAAGACACTTCGTATTCCTACGATGAGGCAGGCGTCAAGAATGGCGCCGGCGTTGTCGATGAGGAACTGATACTCGACGTGCAGCGTCGTGCATTCCAGCCCCCGGACATCCAGCATTGTTCTGAAGATCGACGGTTCATTGATATGGTGCAGGCATTCGACCATCTTGAAACCGGCGTTGCGAGAGGCCTCAAGCTGTGCATCGATGGATCCTAGGCGTCTCATCGAGAAAAGCTGCAGCGCTATCGAAACAGACGCGTGACCCCACAGCGCCGTGTTTGGCGCTTCGACCATCGACGGAACCGACCTCGAACCTATTGCTGAGACCATCTGATGCAGCAGCGCTCCCGTGACCCCTGAGATCGCCCGGAGCTTAGCCGGACTGATCGCAGCAGCGCAAGGACGTGAGGATCAGCCTGCCGTTTCTCGCAGTCACAGCAGCAGCTTATCCTCCAACCAGTTTCCTCAATGTCAGAGGAAACGGGTCATTGCGCGGCCTGTCGGTTCTCACCGGAGAGTATGGTCATGAACTGCTCGACGATTCTCTCGGGTGTAGCAGCGTCGATCGTTATCACGTCATCCTCGGTCGAAGGATCTTCCAGGGTGTGGAACTGGCTCTCGATCAACGCGGCGGGCATAAAATGCCCAATCCGACAGCCAAGTCGCTGATTGGCTTCTTCACGGGAGATTCTCAGATAGAGGAATGTCACCGTACAGCCTGCGAGTGATCGCAATTTATCCCGGTATCGCGCTTTCAACGCGGAGCAAGTGATCACCGGCGGATCATGACTATCGGAAGCTAAGGCGCGACCGATGGTTTCTAGCCACTCAGCCCTGTCATTATCGGTCAGCGGTGTGCCAGCGGTCATCTTTGCAATGTTGGTAACGGAATGAAGCTCATCACCCTCCACAAACGTCTGTTGAAGCCGAGCCGCGACCAAGCGTGCAACCGATGTCTTCCCGCATCCTGACACTCCCATCACGATTACTGGTATCTTGTGCATTTGTCGTGCGACCATCATGCAGTCTTCTCATGCCTGTGAGGTAATTTTCCGCCTACGGCGATGCCTCTTTACCCTTAAGCCAACGCTTTACAGACCAGTACCAATTCAGAAGTTGCCGTGCGGCATAAGGCGAGAAATAGCGGAACGTGGACATTTCTTGGGTCTCCAATGGTGTCAAATGCAGCGGTCAACCCCGACCGCGACGGTTGCGATAGACGTCAACCGTCACTGCGGCGACAATGATGACGCCCTTGACGATCTCCTGGTAGTAGGCGTCAACGCGCAAGAACGTGAAGCCAGAGGACATTACCCCCAGGATGATGACGCCGATGACCGTCCCAGTGATCCGTCCGATCCCGCCGGCTAGCGACGTTCCGCCGATAACGGCTGCTGCAATTGCGTCAAGCTCGTAGTTGACGCCCATGCCGGATTGCGCTGTTTGGGCACGCGCTGCGGTGACGATTCCAGCGAGTCCGGCGAGCATGCCGGCTATCGCATACACCTTGACCAGGTGCGCCTCCACATTGATGCCCGACACGCGCGCGGCCTGCATGTTCGAGCCAATAGCGTAGGTGAATTTGCCATATCGAGTGTACTTCAGGGCGACATGGAAAATAATTGCGACCACGATGAACACGACGACCGGCCAGGCACCGGAGCCGATGAAGGTGAACTGGTCAGTCAGACCAGAGATTGGCTGGCCCTTCGTGTACCATTTGGAAATGCCTCGCGCTGCAACCATCATACCGAGGGTGGCAATGAACGGAGGTATCCGAGCATAGGCAACAAGGGCACCGTTGATGAGTCCGGCTATCGCTCCGAGGATGATGCCGACGCTAATCGGCACGATTGCCGGCATGTCGGTGAAGCCGGGATATAAAGCCCGTGTCCATTCGGAGGATTGCGCTACGCTCGCAGCGATCATTGCGGTCATGGCGACCACGGAGCCTGCCGAGAGATCGATGCCGCTGGTGATGATTACCTGCGTGACGCCAACGGCGATGATGCCGACTACGGAGACCTGCAGGATCGTGATCGTCAGGCGTTGCGTGTTTGCAAGAAAGCTCTGGCCGATGAATATCCAGCCCATTGCCTCATAGATCAGGGCAATCCCGACGAGGACAAGGAGGATGTTGAGTTCCTGAGGAGGCTTCCATCTCTGCATAGCAGGGGAGGGCGCAATGCGAGTTTTTTCAGCGAGATTCTTTTCCATCGGAGTTGTTCCCTTATTGGTCCGATCAACGGGATGCCAGTTCCATTACGGCGACCTGGGTCGCATCGCTCCGCGGCAGGATGCCCGTCACCTTCCCTTCGTGCATGACCAGGACGCGATCGCTCATCCCCAGGACTTCGGGAAGCTCGGACGAGATCAGAATGACCGCTGCGCCGGATTTGGCGAGACTGGAAACGAGACCGTGGATTTCCGCCTTTGCGCCAACGTCGATACCCTTTGTCGGCTCGTCGAGAATGAGGATCCTTGGTGCGGTGAGTAGCCACCGCCCAATCAACACCTTCTGCTGGTTCCCACCCGACAGGTTCTGGATGCTCACGTTCAGGCCAGTCATCTTGATGCGCAGCCTACGCGCCATTTCGGCGCAATCCACGGCGACAGAGCCGCCCTGTACGAAGCCCGAGCGTGTATAACGGGTTTGTAGTGCTGCGATCTGCATGTTTTCGAGAATGTCGAGCGCGAGAAGACAACCTGTTTCCTTGCGATCCTCGGTGAGAAAGGCCATGCCGTGCGCAATCGCATCGCTTGGCTTTCTGATTTGTACACTCTGTCCGGCGATGCGAATTTCGCCGGATGTCGGGGGGGTGACCCCGAAGAGGGCTTCCGCAACGTTTGAGCGCCCCGACCCTATGAGCCCGGCCATTCCGAGGATCTCGCCTGCGCGCAAATCGAACGAGACGTTGGAGAAAACACCTTCGAGATCGAGGTTTTTCACCGACAAAAGGACGTCGCCCAGTTCAACGTCCTCTTTGGGAAACATCTGAAGGACTTCTCTGCCCACCATCCGCCGGATGATTTCGTCGCGACTGATGGTGCTGGCCGAATGCGTCGATATATATTTGCCGTCGCGGAAGATGGAGATTTCGTCAGAGATTTCCAGGATTTCGTTCATTTTGTGCGAAATATAGACGACACCTTTGCCTTCGGTCCTCAGTTCCCTGATGATCTCGAAGAGATGGCTCACCTCCCGATCGGTAAGGGCCGAAGTCGGTTCATCCATGATCAAGACTTCGGAATCATATGAGACAGCCTTGGCGATCTCGACCATTTGTCGGCTGGCGACCGACAGGGTTCTGACCTCGCCATCCGCCCGGACGTTAATGCGAAGGCGCTGGAGAAGATCGTTTGTGATCCGGTTCATCTTCTTGTGGTCGATGAACCCGAACGCATTGCGCGGCTCTCGCCGTATCCAGATGTTCTCGGCCACGGTCATGGAGGCCATCAGGTTCAATTCCTGATGGATCATGGCGACACCCTTCTCGAGCGCATCCAGCGGCGTCGAGAGCATAACCTCTTTTCCCTTGAGGTGTAGCGACCCAGCGTCCGGCTGATAAATTCCTGCAAGGATCTTCATCAACGTAGATTTGCCGGCGCCATTTTCACCCATCACGGCGTGGACGCTACCGCTCCGGAGGTTGAATTGCGCGCCGTCAAGCGCGACCACGCCTGGAAACTCTTTCCGAATGCCTTGCGCACTGAGAAGCAAGGCCTGTTCGGCTGTGGGATCGGCCAATGTAACGTCGCTCATGACAATTCCTCCGAAAATAAATTGCGCGCGACTTGTGGTCGCGCGCAAATTGTGAACCTTACTTAAGGAAGTTCGCGAGATTGTCCTTGGTAACCAACGTCAGATTCGAATAGATCTTCTTCTCGGTGGGCTCGCCCTTCACGACCTTTAGGATCGCGTCTAGTGCATCCTTGCCCTGCACCGCTGGATCCTGCTGTACGGTTACAGCCATGTCGCCGGCTTTCATTGCAACGAGAGCGTCCTGCGTGGCGTCGATACCTGCGACAACAACGTTTTTCGTGGAGGCTCCCGATGCCTTCAATGCCTGGATGGCGCCGAGGGCCATCTCGTCGTTGTTTGCGATGACGGCGTCGAACTGCGTGCCGGCCGTGAGCCAGTTGGTAACCAGATCGAGAGCGTTCGTTCTCTGCCAGCCAGCCGTCTGTTCCTCAACGATCTTAATGCCCTTGCACTCATCCGATTTGAAGACGTTGTGAACGGCCTCGGTTCGGCCGCGAGCGACAAGCGTGCCCAGTTCACCCATCAGGATGACAGCATTGCCCCTGCCGCCCAACGCTTTGCAGACGGCGGTGGCTTCAAGTGTGCCCGCCTCGATCTGATCGGATCCGACGAATACCTGCTTTGCCGGCAGCTTGTCGATGTTGCTCGGCTGGTTGTTCGCAAAGACCATGGGAATTCCGGCATTTTCGACGGTCTTTGAGATCGTCACGCCAGCGTCTGCTTCGACAGGAATGACGATAATTCCATCGACCTTGCTGGCGATGAAGTTGTCGATCTGGCTCTGCTGCTTGGAGACATCGCCTTGCGCATCTTCGATCAGCAGCTTGACGTTACCGAGCTCCTTCGCGCGTGCTTCCAGGCCGCTACGCAGAATTGCGAGAAAGTTGTCATCGAAACGCTGCATGCTGAAACCGATCGTGGTTTCGGCGTGCGCGGATGCAGCGATGCTTGCTGCGAATACGGCTGCGAGTGCGAATTTCTTCATGTTCCTGCTCCGGTGTGTGGGTGATCATTCTTTGCCCGTTTTTCTGTTTCCTGCCGGAGCCCTATACGGGTAGGCGCTCACGGGGCGCACACGTCCCCAATCGCGGCAGTCCACAGACAGCCTCGGTTTGGGTTGTGTGGGGGAGTTTGCGTCGCTGGGTGCTCGACATCGGCCGAGAACCTGGAGTTTTGCGATAATTCTTCGAGCGGAGCGGCCACCTTCTCCCAAAAGGAAAGCCACCCCTTCGATAGGTGAAACGATAAACTTGACATTTGGTTTGTGTCAATCGCCATGGCTGTGAATTATTATAAAATTTTGAAATTGGCTCCATTCCGGGGGAATTGTAGTCATCAGCCCCGGATAATCGGCGCATAAAGGCGCAAAAAAAATTTGACAACAAGTTATCGAGGTGTATCGTTACACTAACCAAGCGAGACTTGTCGGAGGACGCACATGTCCTCTGTCGCATCCTTCCTTCGGTGATATCCTTGTCGCTCCAATAGCCTGGACGGCCTGATCATGGATGATGAACATATGGAAACCACACGGCCGAAGCGAAGCGAACGGCGATCGAGTGCTCAGGGCGCGACATCGGTAGATGTTGCAGCCGATCGCGCGACCATTCAGGATGTGGCCAAAGCCGCCGGCGTCTCCAATACGAGCGTCTCGAATTACATGAACGGCAGGCTGGAGCGGCTGGGTCTGGAAACAAGGGCGCGGATCGCGGATGCGGTGGGACGTCTCGGTTTCAAGCCAAATCAAGCCGCCCGGCAGTTGAAGACCGGTAAAACCAAGGGGATAGCGCTCGTTGTTCCCAGTATCGTCAATCCGTTCAACGGCCAACTGGTTTTCGCGATCGAGCAGGCTGCGGTCAAGGCTGGATACGCTGTCCATCTCTGCAACACGATGCGCGACAATGCAGTCGAAAAGCGCTTTCTGGAGAACCTGGTCGGTTTGGGTGTCAGCGATCTGATCACCATTGCGCCGCTGAGTGCCCGGAAAGGCTTTTACGGACCGCAAAGTGATTTCTCCGTTGTCGCGATTGACGCGGACCGGTCGGATCTTCGCCTCCCTCGCCTCGATACGATCAACTTCAATCATGAAGTAGCGATCGATCTGGCAGTGGAACACCTGTACGAACTCGGGCATCGCCGCATTGCTTACGTCACGGATCCGATGATCACATACAGTCGCCGCAAGCGTCTGGCTGGTTTTAAGGCCGCCATGGCAAACAGAGGCCTCCAGGGCGATCTGGTCGTATTGCTCGATGCAGATCACGGAGCGCGTGATATCGCTGACGCCGAGATGCTGGAAGTTGGCCGAAGTGCGGCACCGGAGGTGCTGAAACTTCGCCCTCGGCCAACTGCTGTTGTGGCTTTCAATGATATGATTGCTCTCGGTCTCCTCGCAAGCTTCAGACAAGCTGGTCTATCCGTGCCCGGCGACCTCTCCTTGGTTGGAATAGACGATGTCTGGGTCAGTCAACTATCTTATCCGGCGTTGACGACGGTACGCCAACCCATCGAGGCGATGGGCGCGGCGGCCGTCGATCGGATCATAAACCATTTGGCAGGGGCTGTCGGGGGAGGTTCCGACACGCTTTTCCTGCCCGAACTCACAGTGAGGGAGACATGCGGAGAACCGTCCAGCTAAGCGCGCGGTAACAGCAGGTCCCAACAAACAACCAAACCTCCCCATGACTTTGAGCAACTGGCCGGCACATCGCCGCGCCTTAGAGAGAAGGCTTTGCTTGATGGATATCAATTCCCACGCCAAGGGCTTGAGCACGGGGCTTCGGCTTGCCTGCGACACCGGCGGCACATTCACCGATCTGGTCGTGGAGGACGGCGAAACGATTCGACTGTTCAAGGCGTCTACCACCCCGGATGATCCGGTTCGCGGCGTGCTCGATGCCTTGCAGCTCGCGGCGGATCACTACAAGCTTGACCGCGGCACATTCCTCAAACGCGCCTCCATGTTCATTCATGGCACTACCCGCGCAATCAACGCGATCATCACCCAGAAGACGGCCAAGACCGCGTTCGTAACGACAAAGGGGCACCGGGACATTCTGGTGATCCGTGAGGGCGGTCGGATCGAGCCCTTCAACTTCACCGTCGCATATCCGGAGCCATATGTACCACGCCGTTATACGTTTGAGGTCAACGAACGAATTGACGCCCGCGGCAACGTCGTCTCCGAACTCGACGAGGCCGACTTCATGGAAACGCTGAAGCGCCTGAAAGACCTGAAGGTCGAGGCAATTGGGGTCTGCCTTCTCTGGTCGGTTACGAATTCCGTCCATGAGTTGCGCATCGGCGAGTTGATCAAGCAGCACCTTCCGGATGTTCCCTTCACCCTGTCGCACCAGCTCAACCCGACACTGCGCGAATATCGCCGCGCATCGGCCACCGTCATCGATGCGTCGCTGAAGCCGTTGATGTTCCGCTATCTCGACAGCCTCACCAATCGTCTGAAGGACGCGGGGTTCGATGGGCGCACGCTGATGGTCACCTCCAGCGGTGGTATCATGGATGCGGAGGCCGTCGCACGAGCGCCGATTCACTCGATCAATTCCGGTCCGGCCATGGCACCGGTCGCCGGCCGCTACTATGCAGATCGCGATTTCGGAAACCCGATCGCCATCGTCGCGGACACAGGTGGCACCACGTTCGACGTTAGCCTCGTGCGCGACGGCCGTATTCCGTGGAGCCGGGAAACCTGGATTGGCCAGACAACGCGCGGCCATATGACTGGCTTCCCCTCAGTCGACATCAAGAGCATTGGTGCCGGCGGCGGTTCGATTGCCTGGGTCGATGACGGCGGTATCCTGCAGCTTGGTCCCCAGAGCGCTGGCTCGACGCCTGGCCCAGTCGCCTATCGCCGCGGTGGCACCGAGCCGACGGTCACCGACTGCGCCATCATTCTTGGATATATCGATCCGGACTTCTTCCTTGGCGGCGCGATGGTTCTCGATCGTGCCGGCGCGACCGAGGCTCTGCGTACCAAGGTCGCTAATCCGCTCGGCATCAGCGTCGAGGAAGCTGCGGCCTCGGTTCTCAAGCTCTCGACAGAGAAGATGGTCGGCGCTGTCGAGGAAATCACGGTCAATCAGGGTATCGATCCGGCATCTGCACTGTTGATCGGTGGCGGCGGCGCGGCCGGCCTCAATGCGGTTGCAATCGGCAAGCGCCTGCAGTGCGCTGGGGTACTGATCCCGGAAGCCGGCGCGGTGATGAGTGCTGCCGGTGCGTTGATGTCGGAGCTTTCATCCGATTACGCACAATTGAACTTCACGACCAGCGGCAAGTTCGACGGCGAGAAGATCAATACGGTGCTCGCTGAGTTGGAAGCCCGTTGCCAGAGCTTTGCGGAGGGCCCCGGGGCGAATGCGATCGAGCACAAGATCGAATTCTCGGTCGAAGCGCGTTATCCGCACCAGATCTGGGAGATTGACGTTCCCTTGCCGTCCAGCCGGATTTCCTCTGATGGCGACCTGCAGGCGCTGAAATCGGCATTCCATGAAATGCACCAGCGTATCTTCGAAATCTCCGATCCGGATTCCGAGGTCGAGTTCGTTACCTGGCGGGCGAAGGTAAGCTGCAAGCTGAAGGAGGCGACCTCAGGATCGCTACCACGTGAAGGGGGCTTCAGTGGCGGAAAGGCATCCCGGCCGGTCTATTTCAGTGAGACAGGTTGGATCGACGTCCCGGTTCACCGCTTCGAAGCGATGGCTCCCGGCAATCCGGCGCCCGGTCCTTCTATCGTCGAATCCTCATTCACCACGGTCGTCATCGATCCGCAGACCGTAGCCGAACGCACCGCCGGCGGCGGCTTGCGCGTAACATTCTAATCAGGAGTCGCACATGACCAGCTCCCCTTCGAAAAATGCTCCCGACGGTGTGCAGATGGCGATGATCTCCAGCCGCATGGAGACGATCGCCCGCAAGATGCAGAACACCATCTTCCGGACAGCACGATCCGGCATTCTCAACACCGCGCACGACTTTTCGTGCGTCGTGCTGACGGCAGATTGCCAGATGCTGTCGGCCGCAGAAAGCCTGCCGAACCACACACTGATCGGCCCGGACCTGATGTGCCAGGCTGTGCTGAAGCACCATCCCATTATGAAGCGCGGCGACTGCTTCCTGCACAACAGTCCTTATGAGGGCAATTCTCACGCCGCCGACCACTGCATGATTGTTCCGGTCGTCGATGACGGGGGCGTTTTGCGCTTCTTCGTCCTAGCGAAGGCGCATCAGGCCGATTGCGGCAACTCGCGCCCTTCCACCTATCTCGCCGACGTCAAGGACGTCTACGAGGAAGGCGCGCTGATCTTCTCGGCGACGAAGATCCAGGAAGACTACAGAACCAACCAGGACATTGTGCGCATGTGCGAGTCTCGTATCCGCGTACCGGATCAATGGTGGGGCGACTTCCTGGCGACACTCGGTTCTGTTCGTATCGGTGAACGCGAACTGCTGGCGCTCGGCGATGAACTTGGCTGGGATGTGCTGGAAGGCTACGCGTCGCGCTGGTTCGACTATTCCGAGCAGAAGATGATCCAGGCCATCTCGAAGCTGACGACGGGCAAGATCACGCTGCATTCGGCACATGACCCCTTCCTTGGCCTGCCGGACGGTATTCCGGTCAAGGTGGAGGTCGAGATCGACGCGGAAAATGCCCGCATCACGGTTGATCTCACCGACAATCCCGATTGCCAGCCCTGCGGTCTCAACCTGACCGAAGCGACCTCGAAGAGTGCTGCCATGATCGGTATCTTCAATGCGCTCCTTGATCATCGTGTGATCCCGAACTCCGGAAGCTTCCGTCGCATCGACGTGAGGCTCAGGGAAAATTGCTGCGTCGGCATTCCGCGTCATCCGGCATCCTGTTCTGTTGCAACAACCAATCTGGCCGACCACGTGACTAACCCGGTGCAGCGTGCGATTGCGGAGTTGTCAGCAGGTTACGGTCAGGCGGCTACGGGGCCGATCCAACCGCCCGGCATGGGTGTCATTTCGGGACGCGATCCGCATAACAAAGACGAGCCATTCATCAACCAGGTCCATATCGGCGTAAGCGGCGGTGCCGGTACGCCAGTCACCGACGGCTTCCTGTCGATCATCCATGCGGGTAATGCCGGCATGTGCCGTATCGACAGTGTCGAGGTTGACGAACTGCATCATCCGATCCTGATCGACGATCGGCATCTGATAGAAGATAGCGAGGGTGCCGGTACCTATCGCGGCGCCCCGTCCATCTACAGCGAATATGGCCCTTGGGGTGGGAGTGAACTGACCATTCTCTATGCCGCGGACGGCACGGTTACGCCGGCAGCCGGTACGCGAGGTGGCGGCTCGGGTGGTACCTGCCGAGCGGCCATGCGCAAGGTTGACGGGAGCGTTGTCGAGCTACCCCCATGCCATGGCATCACGCTCAAGGCGGGAGAAAAGATCATCTCGCATTCGGCAAGTGGCGGCGGCTACGGCGTGCCAACCGAGCGCGATCCGGCTCGGGTCATCCACGATCTGGCCGAAGGCTGGATCAGCCTCGAACGCGCCCGCGACGTCTACGGCGTTGCCGTCGTCGGCTCGCGCGCCACGGATGATCTGGCACTTGACCCCGTCGGAACGGAGAAATTGCGCAGTAAGGGCAGGCCGCTCGCCGCAGCGAGCTAATCAATCGAGATCCTGCTGGGACCCCTTGTCCAGCTAAGAGGCGCCAGCATCGGAGCCAAGCTAAAGGTAAATAGGTGAGGACATTCTCTCATGTCGGATTTGGACTGGAGCAGCGGCGCTGCCTATGTCGACGGTCAATATGTGCCGCTCAAGGATGCCAAGATCCCGGTGACCGAATGGGGATATCGCCGTTCCGATGTCACCTATGACGTTGTCGGCGTCTATTATGGCGTGTTCTTCCGTTTGGACGACCACGTGAAGCGTTTTCGGGCGTCGATGGAAAAGCTTCGTATGAAGCCGCAGGAAAGTGACGATCAGATTAAGGAGATCCTGACCGAGATCGTCAAACGCTCGGGTTATCGAGAAGCATATGTCGCGATGGATTGCGTTCGCTCTCGCCCACCCCGCGGCGTGCCCCTACACCCTGCTTATGGGCGCAGCTACCTTATGTGCCACGTGTTGCCTTGGGTGTGGGTCTTCACACCGGAGCAACAGGAGCGTGGCGTTCACGCGATCATCGGCACCCCCGAGCGGATTGCGCCAGAATCCTTCGATCCGACGATCAAGAATTTTCATTGGGGCGATCTCACCCGCGGTAACTTTGAGGCACATGAACAAGGTGCCGAGACCGCCATTCTGCTCGACCGCCACGGCCATATCACGGAAGGTCCAGGCTATAACGTCTTTGCGGTGTTCGAGGGCAAAGTTGTCACACCGCGCTCCGGCGCGCTCGAAGGCATTACACGCAAATCGGTAATCGAACTTTGCCAGATGCTCGGGCTTGATTGCGAGCTTCGGGACATCACGCGCGCCGAGTTTGAAAATGCCGACGAAATTTTCTGCTCAACGACAGCCGGCGGCATCATGCCGATCAGCAAGCTGGGCAGCCGCATTCTCGGAAATGGCCGACCGGGTCTGGTCTCGACCCGTCTCAAGGACACATTCTGGGAAAAGCGCAAGCAGGGCTGGCATGCCACGCCCATCGCCTATGAATAACAGCGTTCAAAGCGACTGGCCCAGGCAAGGTGGCTGCCTTGCCCGGCGAAGTACCCAATGGAAAGCGAGTGAGTAACCGCCATGCAGCAGCAGTCCATTTTCGACCTCAGCGCTAAGACCGCGCTGGTAACCGGTTCAAGTCAAGGCATCGGGTTGGCGCTCGCAAGAGGGCTTGCTCGGTACGGCGCCAAAGTTATCCTCAACGGCCGGAGCAGAGAAAAACTCGCAGCCGCGCAGAATCAGCTGCGGACCGAAAACCTTCTTTGCGAGGTCTGCTCCTTCGACGTCACGGACGCACAATCGAGCGCATCCGGTATTGCTGAGATTGAGGCATCCGTCGGATCGATCGACATTCTCATCAACAATGCCGGCATGCAGTTTCGCTCACCCCTGGAAGAGTTTCCGGTTGAAAAATGGGAAGAGCTGCTGAGGACAAACGTGTCCAGCGCGTTTTACGTGAGCAGGGCTGTCGTGGCGGGCATGATCTCTCGCCGCCAGGGAAAGATCATCAATATCGCATCCGTCCAGAGCGAGCTCGCCCGTCCTGGAATTGCTCCCTATACCGCGACGAAAGGGGCCATCCGCAATTTTACCAGGGGGATGTGCACGGACTGGGCAAAGTACGGGCTGCAGATCAATGCGATCGCGCCGGGTTACTTCAAGACACCGCTCAATGAAGCTCTCGTAAAGAGTGAAGAATTCTCCGAATGGCTTCAGAAACGCACGCCAGCTGGCAGGTGGGGAGAGGTGGACGAACTTGTCGGCGCCGCGGTCTTCCTGTCCAGCCCAGCCTCCTCGTTCATCAACGGCCACACGCTCTACGTCGATGGCGGCATAACCGCCAGTCTTTGAAGTCGGAACCGACCGCCCACACCACCGTCTTTCGGAGGATGGATGTCGCTCCGGGAACGACCAACTCGAAACACAGCTCGATGAGAGCGAGGGCGCCGCAGTTGCAGACAGGTCGCCGCAAACGGAGAACGATCCAAATGACAAAACTCTCTGAAATTCACGCCGAAGCCAGCAAGTATTTCATCGGCGGTGCTTCGGCGGGACAACGTTACAACGCACCGCTCGGCCAGCCGCTCTACATCACCCGAGCCGATGGCAGCAGGTTCTGGGACGCTGATGGAAACGAGTTCATCGATTTCCACACGGGTGCGGGCGCCGCCCTATTCGGACATAACAACCCGCGTATCCGCGAGGCGATTGGCAAGGCCCTGGATGTGGGGTTCTTCATGAATTTCGATACGGAATACCACACGCAACTCGCCCGGTTGCTGCAGCACTTCTTTCCGAGTTGCGAGCGGTTCCGGTTATTGAATACTGGCGCGGAGGCAACGCAGTCTGCAATCCGGTTGGCCCGGACCTATACCGGCCGCGAGAAGGTGCTGAGATTCGAGGGCCATTTCCATGGCATGTACGAGAGCATCTGGTTTAACCATAACATGGTGAGCAATGTTGACCGGCGTGGTGAGGTGGAGACGAATGCAGATTCCGCAGGATTTCCGATCCACGCCAAGGACGGCGTCGTCAACGTGGTTTTCAATGACGTCGAGGCTTTGGAGTACGCACTAAAGAAATACAAGGGTCAGATCGCTTGTGTCATCCTGGAGCCTATCAGCTATAACTGCGGGTGCCTCCAAGCGCGGGAGGAATATCTCCGCGCCGTCCGGGAAATGTGCACCCGCGAAGATATCGTCCTAATCTTCGATGAGGTGGTCAGTGGCTTGCGGATGCGGCCGGGTAGCGCTCAGAAGTACTATGGCGTCTTACCTGACATGACTGCCATGGCGAAGGCAATCGGCGGGGGCCTCTCAATCGCGGCCGTTGGCGGCAAAAAAGAAATCATGGAGCATGTCAATCCGATCGGGAACGCCGCGGTGAGCGGGACCTATAGCGGTGCACTGATGCCAGTGCTGGCGAGTATCGCGTGCCTGACCATCGCCAGCGAAGACGGTTTCTACGATCGCATCGAGGATACCGGGAGCAAGTTGTTTACGGGTATCGACGCTCTCCTGTCCAAGCACAAGATTGCCGGCCACGTGCGTGGTCTCGGCGCTCGGTTCGGCATCTACTTTGGGGTCGAAAATCCGGAAGACGACTTCGACTTCCGCAAAGTTGCCGCATTGCAAGACAGGGCGACCTACAAGAAGTTCGTGACTGAGTGCTTGAGCCACGGGCTCTGGTTCCACGATACCGCGGGCCCGGTTTCACCTGCCCATTATGGGATCACGATAGCTCACTCGGAACGCGATGTTCAGGACACTCTCGAGCGTCTTGATACGATCTTCAAGAAGTGCGCATGAAGCCTGCGAGCCGGGTGCGACCCTGTTTGACCATTCAGGCCTTGCCGCGCAATCACACTGGAGATCGCGCGGCAACCCGCGGGCGCTTTCATTGCCGGCCGAACAGGTTTGGACGAGATAGATTATATAAAGGAATGTGAAGTCGCCGAAGCTCCAATCGCGAGATAGCGTAAAGGAACCTTGGTGACGGCCCTATCATAGGGCGAGGGGTGGCAAGGGGGAGTACTCGGTCTAGCTTTGCGCGTCGCAACTATCGCTATGCGATCGTCGACTATCGCGGGAAAACACTCTCTTTAATTGGGACTTTTGCGAATTCGTCAGGCGGTGGCTTTCAGCAGCCATGCGTCATGGTTCTTCAGGAAGGTCTTGAGGCGATCAGCGTAATCATGTGTGACGGCCTCGCGGACGCTTTGGCGCGCTGCCAGTGCCTTTCGCCATGCCGTCACGCGGGGCAGCGCGTCGAACGCGCCGGTCGGCGCGATGGTGTCGAACACATCGAAATAGCGGAAGATCGGCGCAAAGACCGCATCGACCAGACTGAACGCCGCGCCGGCGAAGAATGGACCGTCGCCTAGCTCGGCTTCGACACGGCCGAACTTGTCGATCAGGGCGTTGCGCTTGGCCTCGTAGTTTTCGGAATCCTTGGCGGTCTCGAAGCCCCAGAGGTCCGAGAGGATCGATGAGCCGAATTCGATCCAGCCACGATGCCTCGCCCGCGTCAGCGGATCGACGGGATGGAGGCGCGCGCCGGGCTGCGTTTCTTCAAGATACTCGCAGATCACGGCGCTCTCGAACAGCACGATGTCCGTGCCACCGTCCTGTTCGACGATCAGCAGGGGCACTTTGCCGAGCGGGGAAATGGCAAGGAACCAGTCCGGCTTTGCGGCCAGATGGACGTAGCGGCGCGTGAACGGCACGCCCTTCTCCGTCAGGGCGATCGCGGCCCGCTGCACGTAGGGGCAGAGGTGATGGCTGATGAGGCTCAGCTTTACGTCGGACATGATGAAATCTCCTTTGTGGATCAGCGAAGGGTGGGGGACGGACGCAGCGCATAGCGGCCGTCGCCAAGCAGAAATTGCGCGACAGACAGGATGATGAGGTAAAACGGATATTCCCAGCCCCCGCGCGGTGCGGTGAACACCCATCCGTTGCCGCCATGCACCCAGATGATCGCGCCGAGAAGCGCTGGAACCAGCGCCACGGCCGCCCACCGGGCATAGATGCCAAGAACCAGCATCACCCCGCCCACGGCTTCCGCCGCAAAAGTGACGTAAGCCAGCCATCCGGGCAGGCCGATGGCCTCGAAATAGCCCGCCGTGCCGGCAAGGCCAAAGGTGCACAGTTTAAGCACGATGGAATGGGCAAGATACATCACGCCGAGGCTGACGCGCAGCAGCGTTACCCCGTCGTCGGTTAGTCGTTTCTGTGTCATGGTAGAGCCTCGGTGGATAATAGATGTAGTTGCATCTATATAGGCACTTGCCTTGTTGGTCAATATAGATGTAATTGCATTCATGTCCGATTGTTCAAATTCCAGAACGCAGCAACCCTCCCCAGCCATCACCCGGGCATGGGTCCGCCTTATGCGCGCCCAGCAACTCGTGCTTGACGCGATCGAGCAGGATTTAAAGGCGGCCGATCTTCCCCCGCTTGGCTGGTATGACGTGCTGCTGGAGCTGTCGCGGGCCGAGGGTGGTCGCTTGCGGCCCTACGAGATCGAGGAGCGCACCCTCTTGGCGCAGCACAATCTTTCCCGGCTTCTCGACCGAATAGACAAGGCCGGTCTTGTTCAGCGCGAGGTGTTTTCCGAGGATGGACGGGGTCGATGGGTCATCATCACCGAGGACGGCCGGGCCATGCAGGCGCGCATGTGGAACGTCTATGCGGCGGCGATTCAGCGACATCTAGGCGACAAGCTGGACGACGCCCAAGCCGATCAACTGGCCGAACTGTTGGCCGCATTGTCGCGAAATTCCTAACATTCGAGTCAATATCGCCGCCGCTGAATTTTAGGGGGAATCTCTGTCGCGAAATTCATTCGCAAAAGCCAGAGCTTCGCGAGTGAATCATTGGTTGTCAGTCGCCGGTTCACATCCGTCCTGCCGAACCAAGATCTTGCTCTGCATAGACAATCTGTCACCAAGCGAAAATAGGAATAGCGGGGCCGTCGGTTCAGATCCCATCAAGGCGTGCAAGCCTTGGTAGGACAGATCGACGAGTGCTTGCCCAGAGTACCGGTCGATATGGATCATCCGCCGGCCGATAACATCGTCTGGACAGATGCCGGCCGAGTAGACGCCAGAGGCATCGTGGAAATGTCGAAGCCCGGCCGGGTGTCAGCCGCTTCAGCCGTCTCAACGGCAACGTCTGACCCGACAGACCCCCTTCGACTTTCCGGCGTCGGCATCGGAGAGCGGAACCGGCGCCTTCTCGACTGACCAGCTGGCCTTGGGCAGGACATCGGTCGTCACCGTCTGCGATTTCGGAACCTCATTCTAGAGAGGCGTTGGGACTATTCTTGACGGGGAGCGGAAATGCTCTTGACGTCGATGTTATCGATAACATACTGTATGATGGTGGCAGCAAGCTTTGGGAGGAGCAGGGTGGACAATCGCAGACTCATCGAGTTCCAGAACATCACCAAGGTATTTGGTGGCACTCGCGCCCTCGAAAACGTCTCCATCGATTTGCTCGCTGGCGAGATCCTGGCGCTCCTCGGCGAGAACGGCGCCGGAAAGTCGACGCTGATCAAGACGCTTGCCGGCATCTATAAGCCGGATGGCGGCCAAATCCTCTTTCGCGGTGAGCCTTACGGTCACCGCCCGCCGAAACCCAACACGCGTCAACCCGTTGCCTTCATCCATCAGGATCTCGGTCTGATCGAATGGATGACGGTCGGCGAGAATGTTGGTTTGGCGCAGGGCTTTTCCATGCGTTCGCGGCTGATCGACTGGCGCGGAACGGAAGATCGTGCCCGCGAGGCGCTGGCACTGGTCGGCTGCGACTTCGACCCCAGCACCCGCGTCCAGGACCTCACCCGCACGGAAAAATCGCTTGTTGCAATCGCCCGCGCACTTGCCGTCGAGGCTGACGTTCTGGTTCTCGACGAACCGACCGCAAGCCTTCCAGCCGACGAAGTGGGGCGCTTGTTCGACGCCCTTCGCCCGTTGAAGGAACGGGGCGTTGGCATGATCTACGTGTCGCACCGGCTGGACGAGATTTTTCGCATCGCCGACCGCGTCGCAGTCCTGCGGGACGGCAAGCTGGTGGGCCAGCGGCCAGTTAGCGAGACGCGGCCGGACGACCTGATCGAGATGATCGTCGGCCGCCCGGCCAACCAGCTTTTCGTCAAGGCCGCCTGCACACCCGGCCGGACCGTCCTTGCAGCGAAAAACCTGACCTGCGCCGGCACAGGACCCGTATCCTTCGATATCCGCCGGAACGAACTTCTGGGCCTTGTCGGACTGCGCGGCGCCGGTCAGGAAAACATAGGCCGCGCCCTGTTTGGCTGCGAGGCATTTGGCGGCACCATTCACCTCGACGACAAAATCCCCGACCTTTCGAGCGCTGTCGCAGCGATGAGATCCGGCGTCGGGTTGATCGCCCGCGACCGGACGGAGGAATCTGTTGCGATGTCGCTGTCGCTCCGGGAAAACACCTTCATCAATCCTGGTGCATCCGGCCGTGGCTTGTTCTCTTTCCTGTCGCCGACCGAGGAGGCCAAGCAGGCCCGCAAGATCGGTGAAGCAGTGGGCTTGCGCCCGAACGACCAGAGACTGCCAATCGAAGCCCTTTCGGGCGGCAACCAGCAGAAAGTCGTCGTCGGCCGTTGGTTGGTGACCGCTCGCAAACTGCTAATCGCCGAAGACCCGACCGCCGGCGTCGATGTCGGTGCCAAAGCGGAGATTTACAAACTGATCGCCCGCGCATTGGAAGCCGGCCTAGCCGTCGTTGTCGTTTCCACCGATTTCGAAGAAATCGCCCACATCTGCCATCGCGCGCTGGTGTTTTCGCGCGGCCGCATCGTCGCCGAACTTCAGGGTGAGGCCCTGACCACATCCGCCGTCATTTCCGCCGCCTCGGCATCGGAAGCGGCCTAGACCGCAAGCCTTGTAGACCACGGGAGCCACGAATAATGCAATCGATCGAATCCACGGCGCTTGAGCCGACGCGCGGCGAACTGGCCGGGCTAACCATTGGTCAGAAGATCGCCCGCTATGTCCCAGTCTATGGTCTCGTCATTCTGACAGTCTTCCTGATTCTTCTGTTTTCGGTCCTGCTGCCCGCGACCTTCCCGACCCTGTTGAATCTGCGCTCGATCGTTTCTGACAAGGCGATCATCGCGATTCTGTCATTGGCGGCGATGATCCCGATGGCTTCCGGTCGCATCGATCTCACGGTAGGCTACGGCATCGTGCTCTGGCATATTCTGGCCATCAGTCTCCAGACCATGTTCGGTGTCCCGTGGCCGATCGCTGTTGCCATTGTGCTGGCGCTCGGCGCCTTCACCGGTTTCCTCAATGGGCTTCTGGTCGAGGTGGCGCGGATCGACAGTTTCATCGCCACGCTCGGCACCGGCACCATACTCTATGCGCTGGCGCTGTGGCATACCGGCGGCCGGCAGGTGGTGGGTGTTCTGCCCAATGGTTTCTATGCGCTCAACGGCACCATGGTGTTTGGTCTGCCCATCACCGGCTTCTATGTTATGGCCATTGCCGTCACGCTCTGGATCATCATGGAATATCTGCCGATCGGCCGCTATGTCTATGCCATCGGTGCCAATCCGAAGGCGGCTGCGCTGAACGGTATCCCGGTCCGCCGCTTCGTCATCGGCGCCTTCGTCTCTTCGGGGACGCTTGCGGCGCTTGCTGGCGTCCTGCTCGCCTCGAAACTGCGTATCGGCCAGGCAAGCGTGGGGCTGGAATACCTGCTGCCGGCGCTCGTCGGTGCTTTTCTCGGCTCCACCACGATCAAGCCCGGCCGCGTCAATGTCTGGGGCACGATGATCGGTGTCGTCATTCTGGCGGTTGGCATCTCCGGCATTCAGCAGATCGGCGGTTCATTCTTTGTCGAGCCGCTCTTCAACGGTCTCACCCTGCTCGTGGCTATCGGCATCGCCGGTTATGCGCAGCGCAAAAGGGGCGCAGCCGGCAAGGCGGCGGTGCCCGGCCCGTTACCCGCAAAAACGCAGACAAGCTGACGAAAAAGGTTTCCACGAACCGCACCATCTTCAAAGGGAGGAAAGAATATGCAACGCAGAACACTGATCCAGAACTCGGTCGCCATGCTGGCACTGATGCTGGCGGGCCCGGCGCTGGCCGATGCCATGGCCAATGCCAAGACCGTGGTGGACAAATACGCCACCCGCGTCACCGCTTGGGACGGCCCGAAGACCAGCCCCAAGGCGCAGGAAGGCAAGACCATCGTCGTGCTGGCCGGCGATCTCAAGAATGGCGGCATCCTGGGCGTGACCACCGGCGTCGAGGAGGCCGCGAAGGCAATTGGCTGGGAGGTCAAGGTGCTGGATGGCGCCGGCTCGATCGGCGGCCGCACGGCAGCGTTCGGCCAGGCACTGGCCCTGAAGCCAGCCGGCATCATCATCAACGGCTTCGATGCCGTCGAGCAGGCCCCGGCCCTGGAGCAGGTGAAGGCTGCGGGGATTCCGCTCGTCGCCTGGCATGCGGGACCAGTCATCGGCCCCGATAAAAAGACAGGTCTCTTCGCCAATGTCAGCACCGATGCCATGGAAGTCTCCAAGGCGGCGGCCGACTACGCCTATGTCGATGCCAAGGGCAAGCCGGGCGTGATCATCTTCACCGACAGCACCTATGCCATCGCCATCGCAAAGGCTGACAAGATGAAGGCTGAGATCGAGGTTCTCGGCGGCACGGTTCTCGCGTATGTCGACACGCCCATCGCCGAAACGTCGCAGCGCATGCCGCAGCTGACCACGTCGCTGCTGCAGAAATACGGCGACAAATGGACCCACTCGCTGGCCATCAACGATCTCTATTTCGACTTCATGGGTCCATCGCTTGCAGCCGCGGGCAAGGGCGGCACCGATGCACCGATCAATGTGGCAGCCGGCGATGGTTCGGAATCAGCCTATCAGCGCATCCGTGCCGGTCAGTTCCAGAAGGTGACGGTCGCCGAACCTTTGAACCTGCAGGGATGGCAGCTCGTCGATGAGCTGAACCGCGCATTCGCCGGCGAAACTTGGTCCGGCTACCTATCGCCCCTGCACGTCGTCACGTCGGGCAATGTCGAGTTCGACGGTGGACCGAAGAACAGCTTCGACCCGGATAACGGCTATCGTGACGAATACAAGAAACTCTGGCGCAAGATGTAACAACCGTCTCCCAAGCAAACTCGGCACCGCGAATGGTGCCCATTTTTTCAGTTTCTAAAAACACTCCCGATAACACTCCCTGACGGATCAGCTGGAAACCTGCAACTAGATTTTTTCGGTGGTGTTGCCCTGGACCAAATGCAGCGCTGCTTGCCATGACCTGCTGGGGTTAGCGTTGGCGTTCCGAAGCATGTCCAGTAGCGCGCGAGCGGCCGTCTCCCCGATCGCCTCTCGCGGCGTATCAATCGTGGTGAGCCGGGTGCGCACCGTATTGGGAATGGACGTACCGTTGAACCCCACTACCGAGACCTGGCCCGGGACAGCTATACCCGCTTCGTGAAGATATGACAGGCCGCCCAACGCCATTGCGTCATTCAGGAAGTGGATGGCCTGTACGTCGGGATGCGTCCGCATGAGTTGCTCCGTCAAAAGGCGCCCGGTCGCGGCCTGTCTCGGTTTCCGCTCGCACGTTACGCTCACCAGGGCGATGTCGTCGGCGGCAAGCGAAGACTGCAATGAGAGATAGCGGCGGCGGGCACAAAGATCCTTCTCCAGCTCGGCACCAACGTAGGCGATCCTCTGCAAGCCACGCGCGAGAAAGTGCATTGCAACGAGACGGCCTGCCTCCGCATGGGATGGGCCGGCCCCGAAATCGAGGCCGGAGTTATCGCAATCCCAAAGCTGAATGGCTGGGCAGCTGCGGTTTTCAAGCAACCTCATGGAAGCGGCGCTCCGCTCCATACCGCCATTCAGCAAAAGTCCGGCCGGCTGGAACGAGAGCATTTCACGAATAAGATCGGCTTCCACGACCGGGTCGAAATGCGACTCGCCGATGAACGTTTGATACCCATTCGGTCTGAGCACCGCGTTCACCCCGCTGAGCACTTCGGAGAAGACGATATCGCTGATCGAGGGGATGATGACCGCCACCATACGGCTTCTGCGCGAACTCAGCGATCCTGCGAGGCTGTTGGGCAGATATCCTAATTCGTCCGCCGCTCGCCTGACTCTCGCTCGCGTCTCCTCTGAGATGCTTCCGACGCCCCGGATCACCTTTGAGACGGTCATTCTGCTGACGCCTGCCCTGGCGGCCACTTCAACAAGAGTGACGGTCTTCGCGCGTTTCTGCCTCACATCTTTCTCCTCTTTGCAGGGATGCACAAACAGACTTGACGCTCCCCATTGTTATCGATAACATAAATTTAGGTTAGCGATAACCCCATAACGCCAGATGCGCAGTTTTGAGTCATGGCAGGCGGTTTGGGAGGAGGAACGGCGATCTGAAGGAGCGGAGCTGCGAGCTCGCGACCGTGAACGCATGCTCCGTGGCGAGATGCTTTGCAGCAATCATTATGACAAGTGGAGGAAGAACGATGAAAATCTTAAACTATGTACGGACGACGCTGACTGCGATCGCAATAGGAATAGCAAGCCTGGCCGCGACTGCCGAGGCTAGCGCGACGACGCTGAACGACATCGTGTCGCGCGGCTCAGTCCGGATAGGTGTCCTGACCGGTGCCCCGCCTATGGGGATGGTGGACGAGAAGGGCAACCCGACAGGTTATGACGTCGACGTCGCCAATCTGATCGGCGGGTATCTGTCATTACCCGTCGAACTTGTGCCGCTCACCCCGCCCGCCCGCATTCCCGCACTTCAGACAGGCAAGGTCGATTTCCTCGTCGCCACACTTGCGCCGACCGGCGAACGGGCGAAGACCGTCATGTTCACGCAACCGTACAGCGCCTTCAACATGGACATCATCTCCGGCCCCGACCAAAAGTTCGCGAGCCTTGCCGATCTCAAGGGTAAGCGCGTGGCGGTCAATCGCGGTTCGTCGCAAGAGACTGCGCTACGAAAGGCCGCGGTACCCGGCATGCAAATCGTCGTATTTGAGGACGACTCCACCAGCGCGCAGGCCCTCATCGCCGGACAGGCCGATGCAGTCGCGCTGCCTTCGACAGTGGGTGAAGCGATCATCAAACAGCGTCCGGACGCCGGACTGCAGGTTGGCTTCACCTTTTTCCAGCAGGGCAACTCGATGGCGACCAAGATGCAGGATTTCGAACTGCGCCAATGGCTGAACACGGCGATCTACCTGATGAAGATCTCCGGTGACCTCGACAAGGTTGCAACCAAATGGACAGGCCGTCCAATGCCGACGCTTCCGTCCTTCTAAGTGGGTTTGCGTGAGAGCCTGCCGGCGGAACCGTCGGCGGGCCGCGAAACATCGACGGAGCTCGCTTATGTCCTATACGTTTCAATTCGGCGTGCTTGCACAGTATCAGGATGAAATTCTGAACGGCATCTGGCTGACGATCAAACTTTCAGTCCTTTCGATCCTTCTTGGCTCGGCGGCGGGCGTCGTCCTTGCCTCTATCCGCTCGGTGAAAGGCGGCGCCGCGCGATTTCTTGTCGATGCCTATGTCGAGATCATTCGCAACACCCCATTCCTGGTCCAGCTTTTCATCGTCTATTTCGGTCTACCCGGCCTCGGCCTGCGCGTCGGCGCCGATACAGCTGCGCTGATCGGTATGACGATCAATCTTGCCGCCTATTCGACGGAAATCATCCGCGCCGGAATTGAGGCGGTGCATAAGTCACAGATCGAAGCAGGCGAGGCGCTCGGCTTCACCCGCTTTCAAATCTATCGCCACGTCATCATCGTGCCGGCGATCGCCAAGGTCTATCCGGCGCTGTGCAGCCAGTTCGTGCTGATGATGCTGGCCTCGAGTATCTGTTCGGCGATTTCGACGCATGAACTGGCAGCTTCGGCCGCCTTTGTTGAATCGCAGACCTACCGGTCGTTCGAGGTCTATATCGTCGTCACGCTGATCTATCTGGCGCTTGCGCTTGCGTTGCGTGCTTGTCTGGCGCTCGTCGGCATGTGGCTGTTCGGCCGCCGTGTCGCCCGCCGTACCATGACGTCCCTGCCGGAGGTACAGGCATGACGCTTAGAACATTCGGTTTCAATGAATTCGGTTTCCTGCTGCAAGCGCTGCAATGGACCATCGCCCTGACGGTCATTGCACTGATCGGGGGCGGTCTTCTCGGCTTTGCCGTGGCACTTGCCCGCACCTCGCGCACCAAGGCGGTGCGTATTGCCGCGGGCACTTACATCCAGGTCATCCAGGGCATTCCTGTGCTGATGATCCTGTTCTTATCCTATTATGGCCTGAGCCTTGCCGGATTGGAGTTGCCGCCGCTCATTGCCGCGGGTGCATCGATGACGATCTACGCATCGGGTTACCTTGCGGAAATCTGGCGTGGCTGCATTCAGGCAGTGCCGAAGCAGCAATGGGAGGCGTCGGAGTCCCTCGCCATGACCCGGCTGCAACAATATCGCTACGTCATCCTGCCGCAGGCTGTCCGCATATCGCTGCCTCCCACCGTCGGTTTCGCGGTGCAGGTGGTCAAGAACACTTCAATTACCTCAATCATCGGTTTCGTTGAACTCGCTCGCGCGGGGCAACTCATCAACAATGCGACGTTCCAGCCCTTCCGCGTCTTCATCGCGGTCGCAGTTCTCTATTTCGTCGTCTGCTACCCATTGTCCCAGCTGTCACGTTGGCTGGAAAGGAGGCTCCATGCCGGAAGTAATCGTTGAAAAGGTTCACAAGAGCTTCGGTGCGCTCGAAGTTCTCAAAGGCGTCTCGCTCAGTGTCGGGCGCGGAGAGGTCTTCGCGCTGATCGGTCGGTCAGGCTCAGGTAAGAGCACGCTGCTGCGCTGCATGAACGGTCTGGAAAAGATCAATTCCGGCCACGTAGAAATTGCCGGCCACACGCTTGGGCGAGATGCCAAAGCACTGCGCAGCCTGCGCACCGATGTCGGCATCGTCTTCCAGAGCTACAACCTGTTTCCGCATCTGACTGTCGGTGAGAACATCATGCTTGCGCCACGCATCGTGAAGGGCATAGCAAAGGCCGAGACGCAGAAAATCGCCCGGGAGGTGCTGCAGCTCGTGGGCCTCCTGGAAAAGTTCGATTCCTACCCGGATCAGCTTTCCGGCGGCCAGCAGCAGCGGGTGGCGATCGCCCGTTCGCTTGCCATGCGGCCAAAGGTGATGCTGTTCGACGAGGTGACCTCGGCCCTCGACCCGGAATTGACCGAAGAGGTGCTTACGGTAATGGAGACGCTCGCTCGTGACGGGATGACCATGATCCTTGTGACGCATGAAATGGCGTTCGCCCGAAGGGTGGCGACGAAAACCATCTTCATGCACAAAGGTACGATCTGGGAAGAGGGGCCGTCCAAGGAGCTCTTTGCCAATCCGCAAACACAGGAGTTGCGGCAGTTCGTGAAGTCCGACGTTAAGTAACCGGGTTAAAGCATCAAACATCCTGCCGCCGCAGGGCAAGCCCCTCAGGCGGCAGGAGCAGATCGGGTTGGTTGGTGGACGCCGCACCTGTCGAATGTTCGCTTGGTATCGCAACAGCAAGGGCCGGGGTCGTCAGCGACTGGTCTCTCGCAGGATCAAGTCCGGCCGGATCGTCACGCGTCCCAATCCGTTCGCCAGCCGTCCGTCCAGGACGTCGATAATGAGCTTCGCCGCCTTTGTTCCGATCTCAGCCGCGAACGCATTGATTGTGGTCAGGCTGGGGACGCAGATTGCGCCGATCTCGTAGTCGCCAAAGCCACCGATCGCGATTTGTCCGGGCACCGCAAGGCCGCGACGTTGACATTCCGTGAGCGCGCCAAAGGCGGAAAGGTCGGAGACGCAAATCACCGCCTCGGTGTCAGGAAATTGTTCCAGCAGCCGTCCCATCGCGTTCGCGCCCTCCCGCATCGAAATCGGCGGAGGGCCGGCAGCAATCAGGCGTTCCGCGTCCAGACCGTGATCCTTTATCGCGGCGATGAAGCCGGCCCGGCGGTCGGTACCACGCGTGTCGCGGTCGGCGTCACCGCCAATGAAGGCGATCTTTCGATAGCCGGAAGAGACGAAGTGATTGACCATCTCGCGCACCGCGAGTGCATTGGAGAAGCCGACGACGTGACCGATCGGCTCTTCAGGAAGATCCCAGGTCTCGATGACCGGGATTCCCGCGTTCGACAGGAGCTTGCGGGCGCGTGGGGTGTGTTTGCCCCCCGTTACCACGATCGCTTCTGGCTTGCGCCGCAAGAGCTGCTCGATGAGCCGTTCTTCTTCCTTCGTGTCATAGTTGGTGTAGCCGAGAAGGATTTGCAGACCCCTCTCCGCGAGGCCATCGCTCAGCGAACGTACCGTATCGGCGAAATTGGCGTTGTTGATTGAAGGAATGGTGACCGCCACGAAGTCAGTGCGTTGCGAACGCAAATTTGCGGCGGTGCTGTCGAAGACATAACCGAGTTCCTCCGCAGCACGCAGCACCGCTTCGCGCGTTTCCTGGCTGACGGAGGCGTCCTGCTTGAAGGCGCGCGACACCGTCATCGGCGACACGCCGGTGCTGCGTGCAATGTCCGCCATCGTAATTGGCTTCCTAATATTATGCATTTTAGCCCATGTTATCGTTATCACCGGCACTACAGCGAGTTTGTCGCACGATTGCAAGCCCGTTATCACACCGCTCGCAAAGGACGGGGTCGCAAAGCTTGATGCGGCGGAAACAAAGAAAAGCGAAGCCTTGAAGGGCCTCGCTTCTTGGGGCATCTTGCGGGCTACAGTGGGAATTCGTTTGCCTGTGTCACATGGTGGTGAATGCGTCCGTCGAAGAACCGGGCTAGGACTTCTTCCGTGGCCGCCTTGGCAGCAGTGCGGGCTGGACTCGCCAACGCCGTCTCAACCGTCGCAAGATCGGGATAATTGATCGCAAGGATCATCGGGATTTCCGGCGCCCCTTCGTCCCGGGCATCCGCAAAGGTCACTCTTACTTCGAGCGCACCTGGGAAGGCTTTCCATTTTGGCAGGATATTCTCCAGGACGGCGGTCCGAAACGCTTCGGTCTGACCTTCCTTCACCGTTCCTTCGAAGAGAGCATAGCGTGTGATCATTGTGCGATATCCTTGTTGGGACCCTTGAAAAATTCCATCAGAGCGGCCTGATCCTCACCCCCGAGGCCGGCGGCCGTCAGCATCCGATGCACTTCGGCGCAGGTAGCTGTGAGTGGCATGGCCGTGTTGGTCAGGCGTGCAAGATCCTGCGCGCCGTTCAGATCCTTGACCATGTTGTCAATCCGGCCGGTGCGCCGGTAGTCCTTGGCAACGAATCGCGGCATGTATTCCTGCAGGATGGCGCTGTCGGCGCGGCCACCCTTCAGCGCCTGAGGGATTTTGGCGGCATCCACGCCAGCGTCGAGCGCCAACTGCGTGGCTTCGGCCACCGCCAGAAAATTCAGACCGCAGAGAACCTGGTTGATCAATTTCGTCGTCTGGCCAGCACCTGAAGGCCCCATGTGGGTGTAGTTCGAGGCGACATGTTGCAGCACCCGATGCGCGTCTGCGACATCCTGTTCTTTGCCACCTGCCATCAGCGTGAGCTGTCCGACCAATGCCTTTGGTGCGCCGCCCGAGAGGGGACTGTCGACCCAGCGCAAACCCACCTCCGCAGCGTCCGATGCCAGCGCCTTCGTTGCTTCCGGATCGATGGAGGACATGTCGATGACGAGCGTTCCGGGCGCGGCACCTTCGGCGACACCACCGGTGCCAAAAACAGCCAGCCTCACGATCTTTGGAGAATTGAGGCTGAGGATCACGTAGTCCGAAACGGACGCTGCCTCTGCCGCACTCGCGGCGGTTTTTGCACCCTTGCCCACCAGCTCTTGCACCCTGGCCTTGTCCAGGTCAAAGACCGTCAAGTTGTTGCCGGTCTCCAAGAGACGTGCGCCGATAGCTCCGCCCATCGCTCCGGCGCCTATCAATGCAACTCTGTTCGTCATCCTCGCATTCCTCCCAATTGTGCAATAATCTTGTCGACGACCGCGTCGAGCGGCTCGTCGATATCCACAGTGATCGCATTCTCCTCCGACCCCGGCGGTTCGAGCGTCGAAAACTGGCTTGCCAGCAACCCCTGTGGCATGAAGTGCCCCGATCTGGCTTTCATCCGCGCTGCGATAACCTCGGGCGTGCCCGAAAGATGGATGAAAATCACAGGCGCTCCTGCTTCCTGCGCGATATGGGCACGGTACGCACGTTTGAGCGCTGAGCAGCCAATGATCAACGGGTTCTCGGAGGCGGCGAGTGCCCGTCCTACTCGCGTCAGCCACGGCCAGCGGTCGTCGTCGTCCAAAGCGATTCCCTGGCTCATTTTCGCAATGTTTGCCAATGGGTGCAGATCATCCCCGTCCAGGTAGGCTGCGCCCAACCCGACGGCGAGCGCCGCTCCGACAGAGGACTTGCCGCATCCGGCAACACCCATCAATATCAATCGTTGCCTGGCCTCAGAGAGAGGCCGTGATGCCGCCGTCGACATAGAGCACATGTCCGTTCACAAAAGAGGAGGCGCTCGAAGCAAGGAACACGCAGGCGCCGACCAGCTCTTCGACCTTGCCCCAGCGGCCGGCCGGTGTGCGTTTTTCCAGCCACGCCGAAAAATCGGCGTCGCCGACCAGAGCGGCGTTCAGCGGCGTGTCAAAATAACCGGGCGCTATCGCATTGCATTGCAGCCCGTATCTTGCCCAGTCAGTTGCCATGCCCTTGGTCAGATTGCCAACTGCGCCTTTGGTGGCCGTATATGGCGCGATGCCGGGGCGGGCGAGGGCAGTCTGTACGCTGGCGATATTGATGATCTTACCGGCGCCGCGTTTGATCATATGCCGGGCAGCCGCCTGTCCGACGTTGAAGACACTGGAAACATTGGTGCGCATCAGCCGTTCGAACGCATCCGCCGGAAAATCCTCCAGCGGAGTGCGGTGCTGCATGCCTGCGTTGTTCACAAGGATGTCTATCGCGCCCGTTTTTGCTTCGAATTCGTCAACGGCGCGCCGCGCGGCCTCATGTTCGGTCACGTCGAAGACCAACTGATGGGCGCCGGCGCCGAAGCTTGTCGCGGCTTGCGCCAGCTTGACCGCATCGCGTCCATTGAGCACGATTTCTGCGCCGGCGTCAGCCAAACCACGGGCAAGGGCAAGGCCGATGCCCTGCGACGAGCCGGTGATCAAGGCCCGGCAACCGGTCAAGTCAAACAAGCTTCGCCCCATTGATCTCTCCGTTTTCTCTCGACATCCACAATATTGTCTCTTATGTTATCGATAACATTGATTGTCAAGAGACGGAGAAGCCAAATGAACAAGCCGCAGATCCTCCAGGTCGGACCCTATCCGGAATGGGACGAGGCGCCCCTCACTGCCAGCTTCGAGGTCCATCGGTATTTCGAGGCCGCCGACAAGGCCGGTTTCCTCGCGTCTGTCGGTCCGGACGTCAAAGCCATCGCAACAAGGGGCGAACTTGGCGCCAGCCGGGCGATGATCGAGGCTTGCCCCGCGCTCGAGCTGGTCTCCGTCTACGGGGTCGGCTTCGACGCTGTTGATCTGGCGGCCTGCCGGGAACGCGGCATCCGCGTCACGAACACGCCTGATGTGTTGACGAGCGATGTGGCAGACCTCGGGATAGCGATGATGCTATGTCAGTCGCGTGGCCTGATCGGTGCGGAAGGTTGGGTGAGAGATGGAAGCTGGGTCGAAAAGGGCCTCTATCCGCTCAAACGCCGCGTATGGGGGCGAAGCGCAGGCGTGCTCGGCCTTGGCCGCATCGGCTATGAGGTTGCAAAGCGCCTTCAGGGTTTCGACATGCGGATCGCCTATTCCGACGTCGCGCCGAAGGATTTCGCTTCGGATTGGGAGTATATTGCTGATCCCGTGGCGCTCGCCTCCCGGTCTGATTTCCTCTTTGTCACCCTGGCTGCTTCCCCAGTCACCCGCCACATCGTGGGTCGCGAGGTGATTGCGGCACTGGGCGGGGAGGGGATGTTGATCAATATCTCTCGCGCCTCCAATGTCGACGAAGAGGCATTGCTCACTGCACTGGAAAGTGGTGCACTCGGCTCGGCCGCTCTTGATGTGTTCGAGGGTGAGCCAAAACTCGACCCGCGTTTTCTCGCGTTGGACAATGTCCTCCTGCAGCCCCATCACGCCTCGGGAACCATTGAGACGCGCAAGGCTATGGGGAAACTGGTCCGCGATAATCTCACCGCGCATTTTTCCGGTCAGCCACTGTTGACGCCAGTCCTTTGAGGAGGCCGCGATGAAAACTATCGTTGTTCACGGCGCAAAGGATTTGCGCATCGAGGAGCGTCCGGTTGAAGCACCAGGCCCAGGAGAGGTGCGCCTTCGCCTTGCCGCTGGTGGAATCTGCGGCAGCGATCTCCACTATTACAATCACGGCGGCTTCGGCACCGTCCGGCTACGCGAACCGATGATTCTCGGACACGAAGTTTCCGCACATGTCGATGCCCTTGGACCGGGCGTAGAAGGATTGGAGTTGGGACAGCTCGTTGCCGTTTCGCCGTCCCGTCCGTGCCGAACCTGCCGCTACTGCCAGGAGGGGCACCAAAACCAGTGCCTCAACATGCGGTTCTACGGAAGCGCCATGCCGTTTCCGCATGTCCAAGGCGCCTTTCGTGAGGTTCTTGTTGCGGACGCGATCCAATGCGTTTCGGCCGATGGCCTGACGGCGGGCGAGGCGGCAATGGCAGAACCGCTGGCCGTGACGCTCCACGCGACCCGCCGGGCTGGAGAATTGTTGGGCAAACGGGTTCTGGTGACGGGTTGCGGGCCAATCGGCGTTCTGGCCATTCTGGCGGCTCGCCGTGCTGGGGCCGCTGAAATCGTCGCGACGGACCTCTCCGAATTCACCCTGGCGCTGGCCCGCAAAGCCGGCGCCGACCGGACGATCAACATGGCGCGAGAACCCGACGCGCTGGCCTCTTATGGGGCCTGGAAAGGAACGTTCGATGTCCTCTACGAGTGCTCCGGCGCCGCAGCGGCGCTCGCAGCGGCCATCGCTGTTTTGCGGCCGCGGGCGGTGATCGTTCAGCTGGGGCTTGGCGGAGATATGGCAGTCCCGATGATGGCTATCACGGCCAAGGAACTGGATCTGCGCGGATCGTTTCGCTTCCATGAAGAATTCGCCATCGGCGTTGGGCTCATGCAGAAGGGTCTCATCGACGTGAGGCCGTTGATCACCCACACGCTCCCCCTGCAGCAGGTCGTCACAGCCTTCGAACTTGCGAGTGACCGCAGCCAGGCGATGAAGGCACAGATTGCCTTCATCTGAATTGCAGAGAGGTTTTTGACGGAAACAGAAGGGGGGATCCGGATCAGCGCCGCCTTTGTTTTCTGCTAGACCGGCAGACCAGGGCGCTGCCGTCCCGGCGGCCATTGAGGTGCCGCAGGCGGGGCCTTCAGACATCTCGTCACCCTTGCCTGTTCATATCAAGGGTATCGGGTGATATCGATAGCGTTCTCACAGCTTCCAGAAAGGGAAGGCCGGCATGTCGTACTTCGAAGTGGTCGATCCGCTGTTTGGCCGATACGTGCTTGGCAATGCGCCGGTGAAACAGATTGCGACGGGCTTTGACTGGGTCGAGGGGCCGGTCTGGTTCGGTGATGCAGGATGCCTCCTCTTTTCCGACATTCCGAACAATCGCATCCTCCGCTGGTCTCCAGGCGCTGGGGTCTCCACGTTCCGACAACCCTCGAATTTTGCCAACGGCAATACGCGCGACAGGCAGGGAAGGCTGGTAACGTGCGAACATGGCACGCGCCGTGTGACTCGCACGGAACTTGACGGTTCCGTCACTATTGTGGCTGACCGCTATCGGGGCAGGCGCCTGAACTCTCCCAATGATGTGGTTGTAAAATCCGACGGCTCCATCTGGTTCTCCGATCCGCACTACGGGATCATGACGGACTACGAGGGCTTTCTGGCCGAGCAGGAACTGCCGTGCCACGTTTACCGCGTCGATCCTTCTGGAGAGATCGAAGTCGCCTTAACGGACTTCAACTGCCCGAACGGCCTCGCCTTCAGCCCCGATGAAACCCGCCTCTATGTCGCCGATACCGGACGCATGTTCGGCTCAGACCCCCAACATATCAGGGTTTTCAATGTTGCCTCCAGCGGCGAGCTTTCCGGCGGCGAGGTGTTTCACACCATCAGCCCAGGATGCGCGGACGGTTTTCGAATGGACAGCGATGGGAATATGTGGTCCTCGGCGGCAGATGGCGTGCACTGCATTTCCCCCGACGGGCACCTGATCGGAAAGCTACTTGTTCCTGAATTAGTCTCCAACCTCTGCTTTGGCGGCCACGCGAAGCATCAACTCTTCATGACTGCGACGACCAGCGTCTATTCGATTACGTTGAACCGCAGAGGTGCTCAAACCCCTTGAACTCAAAGCGCGTTCATCTTCGGGCACATGGTTGGCGTTCGCGGGTACCTTCTTTCATGCTGGACTCGGCCATGCCGAACGGGAAGACAGCCGGTCCCTTCACTGCCCCGCCGTATCGTTGAGAGCGGCCATCCAAACCGCTAGGTTCTTATTGCGTAGCAATCAGGGAGATGCGTCGGTCGCCGGAAACGGCCTTTCCAGAACTAGGAGCTCTATTTGCCGTCCGTTTGATGCTTAATCAGGTCACTTCCAATGCGGCCCCCCCCAGCCGCGGACGAGCCGGACAGGCAGGCTAACCTCTGGCGGCTGGGAAGAGGTTCGGTGGCTCCCATCTCTCCCAAAGGCGCCGGCGGCACGCCAAGGTGCACCCGCCAAGCTCGGCCGGCAGATTACGACCCCGCTCTTGCCGCGGATACCTGGCGGGCAGGGGATTGCACCCTGATCTGATTGCGACCTTGTTCCTTTGCCTCGTACATAGCCGCATCTGCTGCCGCCAAGAGCTTTTGCGTGTCCGAGATGTGAAACGGCACCGACGGTTGACCCTGTTCGAAAATGCGGTAAGCGCCTGATTGTGTTTGCCAACTCGCAACGAGGCTGGGGTCATCACCGGCGCCGATCGTGACCCCACCCGAACTCCATGTTATCTCAGTAAACCAATGGCTTATGGAGAACATGTAGGGGTCAACCTTCGGTGCTGTTTCACAGGCGGCCTTAGAAGAGGAAGGATGAGTCTACGAGGACTATTTCTCGGCGTGGGACGGTTTTCGGAAACGCACGCCAGCTCCTCCACCGTTTTCTGGTATGAACTCGACACCTACGCTCTCAAGCGCAAGCTGGATAGCCTTCAGATTGGCAGTTGTAATTGGCGATAATCCATTGTCCGCCTCGGCGCGCCGGACCGTCGAAATTCCGAGCTGAGCCGCGGCAGCGAGATCATCAGCACTCCAGCGCACCAACCCCCTTGCCGCGCGTATCTGTGCTCCGGTGATGACTTTCATCTTTAATCCCGTTGAACCTTTTAAGTTCATATGATATTAAAACGTTCTCTCATTCCCTCGTGCAGATTTGCATTTGGGGCCGAGCGTATGAGACGGTTGCGTCTACTGTTGCGAACAGCATCGTCAACCTGACCACGTCTAGCTGTCTGGAGCTTGGATCATGGCTGATTCTGAGAATAGCAGAACTTTGTCTGCAATCACCCGCCGAAAATTACCGAGGGCCGAACTGGAAGCGATGCTCACGGGTCTCGTTTTGATCGGAGGCGGTCCCAATGGCCTCCTCCGGGAATAAGGATGTCTCCCCCGAGACCACGCGCAGAAATTTCCTTGCACGCGCTGCGGCTTCGATCGCAGCCGCGCCCGCCCCGGCAGGTGCAATTGTGCGGACGGAGAGGTCGGAGCAAGACGATCCAGTGGTGTCACTTTGGAGGGATTGGCTAGTTGCCCACAGGCTCTGCGGGGAAGCCTGCCGCCGGCAGCAAAAGCTTGAAACGGAGTTGCTTCGAGAGCTCGGTAGTTTCCCCCGCACCAAAATCCCGCTCTGCGAAGACTGTGGTTTCATCTGGGCCTATTGCGGTCGGGAGATCGACCGTCTTTTGCCCAACGCGGATCAGGATGAAATGCGGCGGCAAGCAAGGGCCGCATTGGCCGCAAGCCGGAGCGAATGGAAGACGGCGGACAAGCGGGTGGGATATACCAGGGCGAAGAAAGCCGAGGAGGAAATCGCAAATGTCGAGGAGGCGTTGGCCAAGGAATTGTGGAGCGCGGCTCCTCAATCTGTCGCCGGCGTCGCGGTGAAGCTGCATTCTCTCCTGGAGATGGAGGATCCACGCTCTGCCCTCCAGGAAGCGCCGTGGCCGGAGCTTCGCACAATCCTTGCCGATCTTGTGCGGATTTGCGCAGGCCCGAATGCGATATGAGTAATACCACCTCCCGGTCAGTATATGCACATGGAGTGGCCGATCATCAGCATCCGGATCATCAGCTCGAGGTCAACCGAGGAACGGCCGGTAGCGCTGTGTGATCCAGGCCGCACCTGGGACCAAAGCCCTAACCCAGGAACGAGCCCTGACCACTTGCGTTCATCAAAAATCAGAACCCATGGAGCACGTTATGGACCATGATCTCTGGGATGAGCCGATTGAGATCGTTGTTGGCCCGGGCGACCACTTCAAGAGCATTGGCGGCAGCAGAGACGCCTTGGCATACTTGATGACTTGCTGGCCCCAGAAAGGAGGAGACTCCTTTGCTTTAGCCAAGCGCGCCTGCATTGAAGCTGCCGAAGGTCGAGGTGATCCGTCCGCGGCTGCGTCAGCTTTCAGAGTGGCCGCGAGCGACGCGGGCATTCTTCGTTGAGCGTCCGCAGGCCGTCGCCGCCTTCAGTGACGCCAAAACCTGCAGCGCTGGCTTGACCATGACCTTGGTATCTTTTGCCGATCGCTGCGCAAGCGCCTCCGATATGAGTAGGCGGCAGATGTTGAGCTGTCGTCGGGTGTGTGTTCTACTCGACTTGGGCTTGGGGGTTCAGAAACCATGGGACCGGAACGCAAGGCTGGGCTGCGCTTCTTGAATGGATGCGTAATCGCCGTCTTACTGGCGGGAGATTGTTTTGCGCAGGAAACGCAGTCAGGACCGCCCGCGACTGAACGCTCCGATCCGCCTGGGACGCGCTATTCGACCGGATTGAGGCCGATGTCCAATACAGAGATGCGGGGCGTGCCGGAACTGCCGCGGTTTCGAGCTTTCTTGCCGGAATTCGCAGAGCTATCGGCCCGATTTCCGCGCCCTCGTCAACAAGGGGCCTTGGGTTCCTGCGCGGCGTGGGCAGTGGGCTATGCGACGCGCAGCTACTACACTTCGACTTCCGAACGGAAACCGCTGACCGATGCCAACATCGTCAGCCCCAGTTATCTCTATCACCGCGCACGCAGGGGCGCCTGCGACGAAGGTTCGAGCGTGGCAGATAATGTACGTGTGCTCAGGCAAGGGGCTCTTTCGCTGGCGGATCATCCATACTCCGATCGCTGCGAAACCATTGCCCCAGAACTAGCCAACCGTGCAAAAGCCTTCAAGGTAGACGACCTGGCACGGCTCGACCATACGCGCGTCGACGATGTGCGCGGGCGACTTGCCCAGGGGGAGCCGGTGATCTTGTCTCTTAGGATCTGGCCCAGCTTCCACGACTATCGCGGCGGGATCTATCGCGTCGGATCGACAAGTGGGGAAATAAGCTACCACGCTGTGGTCACCACCGGATATGACGATCGTCGTCAGGCGCTGCGTGTCGTCAACTCCTGGGGCACGAAGTGGGGGGAGGGCGGCTATATGTGGCTGTCCTACGACGCCTACGCTGCCATGGCCGTCGAGGCCGTGGTATTGAGGGTCGCAGGGTTCACTCCGACACCGCCCGTCGAACCGGTCGATACCGTCGAACTGGCCAAGCTCGTAACCGACGTCAATACTCGGACCTGCGCCAACGTCGCGTTCCGCAAGGAGGGCGAGAGTGTCATCGTCTCTGGGTTCGTCGGCAGCGAGGAGGATCTTAAGCGGATCAAGGATCTGGCAGCAACGAAATCGGTGTTGAACATTGACGGCCTCGCCGTTGCGTCCTGGCCGCAATGCGAACTCAAGCAGATCCTCGCGCGGGCGGCTGTGGAGCCTGACAAGCCTGGCGTCACGGTCGCGGATGTGACTGCACTCCACTCTGGGCGGCTGCTCGACGTGACAGTGCGCGCTCCGCAACATTTCAGCTATGCCTATGTCAGCTACGTCCAGGCCGACCAGACCATCGTTCACCTGGCGCAACCGCAGGGGCCTGGAAGCCAGCTAGAGCCGGGGCAGGAACTGCGCTTTGGCGACGGGAAGGAAGGGCGTTCTAAATTTACCGTCTCGCCGCCGCTCGGCCACGAGATGATGCTGGTCGTGACCTCACGCAGCCCATTGTTCGAAAAGACACTCCCTCAGGTCCAGACCGCGCGCGAATATCTGTCGCTGCTGCGCAAGGCGCTGATCTACCGTCCGCGTGCGGATCTCCCGGAACGGGTCATCGCGGCGTCTACGATCGAGTTTGAAACGAAGGCAGCACCATGAAGATATTTCCGCTGGCGGCATTGGCCGCTGCCCTCTCGTGCCTCCCAACAAGGGCGCTGGCCCAGGATCTCAGCTCGGACCAGATTCGCTGCAAGCTTGACCCCACCTGCGTCAAGCCGGGTTTCCGCTCCTTGCCCTTCGGCAAGAGGGGCGTCACGGTCGATCCGGCTCCAGCCGAGGACAAGCCCAACGCCGTCAGCCTGCACGTTACCTTTGCCTATAATTCGGCAGAGCTGCTCAACGATTCCCTCATCACGCTCGATGCCTTGGGCACGGCACTCGTTGATCCGAGCCTTGCGTCGGCGCGTTTCATGATCGCAGGGCACACGGATTCCCGTGGCACAGACGAATACAACCAGAGGCTCTCCGAGCGCCGGGCAGACGCGGTGGCGCGCTATCTGGCCGACAAGTTCAAAATAGATTCTGGCAAGCTGGAGGTGGCGGGCTTCGGCGAGAGCGAACTCTTCGATGCCCGCAGGCCGGAGGATCAGATCAACCGGCGGGTACAGGTGATCAATCTAAGCGCCAACGCCCAGTAGTGGCACAGTGCGCTTATCGCCTTACGCTAGTAAGGTTGGGAGGGTGAGGCGATGAAACGTGGAGCCTGGATCGGTTCCGGCCTGTGGACATACGCGCTGATCGGCCTCGCATTCGCGTTGGCCGCGCCAGATGCGCTTCCCGCCGACAACATCCGCGAAATCAAACGCAAACTGTGGGTGCTAGGCGAACTCTCGGGAACCAACCTCGACGGCGAGGAGGACCGTGGCTACCGCGATAGCCTTGCGCGCTTCGCGTCGACCCGCAATCTGCGCGTAAGCAATGACGACGAGGCGGCATCGCTACTTGACCGGGCCATCGATGAGAAGACGCGGCAGGTTGCCGGACCCTATGACGATCCCCTCCCGTTCGACCGCCCATCCTTCTCTGGAGACTGGGTGGCCAAGCTCGTGATCGACGCCGAAGACAATGTCGTACTTGCGGGAAGCTGCTCGAACATTGCACGCTTCCGCCTTGACACCGGATTGCCGGCTAAAAGTTTCCCCGGAGCCCCGGGACTCAATTTCACCTACAGCAGCAGCATGGACGAGATCATTTGCCTTGCCGCCTGGGACGACAAGGCGCAGGGTCTGGTCGTCATCGATGCCATCACGGGCATGCTTGAGGATTTCATCCTTCTGCCCGGAATGGACAGTTTCTCCTTGGGCCATCTCGAAGTCGACGGGACGGGCACAGCCGTCTGGGTCTTCGGGACGAACGGCTTGTGGGCGGTGGATCTCGTGACGCGCGAGGCCCGTCGGGTGGTTTCGAAGCTGCCGGACAACCTGCCTCAGAACATCGCCGTTTCGGATGACGGATCACTAGTGGCGATCGAGTTCACCTACGGCATGAAATCCGGAAAGAAAGGCTTCCCGAAGGAAATACGGACATACGATGCGACGACGGGGCGCCAGTTGTCCGCGGTTTTCGATGTGGAAGGTCTAACGCTTGCACCGCAAGGCGACCGTTATCTCGCCGAGAAGGAGGACGTCTACCAGGTTCTTGACGCCCGCACCGGCAAGCGGCTCTTTTCGAAGAAGTTCGAAGGTATTAATCCGGAAGAGGGAATGGTCTTCACGTCGGATGGTTCGGGTGTTCTCCTTGCCCATTATGACGACGAAGAAACCCGATCCATCCTGAGGTGGGACTTCGCGAGCGGCGGCGTCACCACGATCTCTCATATCGGGCAGACAGGGAAACACGTTCGTTTCGATGAACAACGAGGCGAAGCCTACACGGTCGGTAGCGACGGCGTGTTCCGTTATCGCCTCCAGACCGGGGAAGCATTGACGCCGCCAAGAGCAGTCGACCGCATCGAATTCGTTGCGGCGGCCGTCAGCCCGGACGGCAAGACGGCCGTGGGAATAGGTCTGGACTCCGCCTATGTGCTCGATACGGAGAGTGGACAAGTCCGCCACCTGACGATCTCCGGCTGCACCATAGGAAGCTCTGTCGATCTTTCCAACAGCACATCGCCGGTTAGCTTTTCCAACAACCGGCGCCTCGCGCTCGGCTGCGAGGATGGATCCATCAAGGATATGGATATCGAGACCGGGGTGGTCTTCCCGGTCGGCAACTTCTCGGATGATGGCCCAGCTCATCTAGTAACATCGCCCGACGGCTTCTACCTGGCCGCCATTTACTCGGATCATAGTGACGGCAAGAGCGAGTACACGCTAATCGTGGCTGAGCGCAGTACCGGCCGCGTGATCCTGCGCAGGAAGACTGCCGAGAGGCTTTCCGGATTGGGCTTTGCCGATGCCGGCCGGCGCGTTCTCTACGGAGAAGGCCATTTCGCCGTCGTGATCGATATCGACTCCGGAAAGCGGGTGGCGGGCCAGGAGCTCAAGCTAGAAATGACCAAGTCCGGCCGGACCACACGCTGGTATTGGGGATCGGTCGGCTGGGTCATTCCCGATTCAGAAACGGGCGACGACACACTGTTCAGCGCCACGGGCACCGGAGGGCTCGTCTACAGCTATGCTCAGGGAAAGTTCTCGCTACGAGCAGGGAATCTCTGGGCCAGCAACGATTCGGTCGCCGGTTTTGCCAGGTGGGGGCGTGTAAAAGCGCTCGCTGACCAGAAGCTGGTCACAGTGCAAGGGGCGGGTGGTCCGGCAATCGGCCGCCTGGGTGCGGACCAGTGGGCCTCACGGCACGCGCCGGTCGGCGGAGAGGTCCTTGCGCTTGGGGCACAGAACAAGGGCCGCTTCGTTGTGGTTACCGACATCGGTGGGATACTCCTCTACGACCCGAAGAGGGCAGCTCCGATCATGACGACTGTGCTGAGCGAGAATGGAAACTGGCTGAGCCGCATCGACGGTGGCTATTTCGCCGGGACGAGGGGCGCGGCGGAAAACCTGTTTCTCGCGCCGAGCGTACATGAGACGATCACGGTCGACAGCCTTTTCGACACGCTGTACAGGCCCGATCTCGTGGTGAATGCGGCTTCAGGCGTTGCCCCGGACCGGCAGGCGGATCCGGGGGAAGGCATCAAAACGCTCCTGAAGGACGGCCTGCCGCCTACCGTGGCCATTGTATCTCCATCAAACAACGGAACCGCGGACGATGAGCGCATTGTTGCCAAGGCAAACATCATTCCGTCGACAGGCGGTGTGGGCCGTATCGAGTGGAGGGTCAACGGCATCGTTCGGGTGGCCCGCAACCTCACCTCAGGTGCCGCGGTACGCCAAGGGGAGCCTATCGCTGTCGAGGACAGACTACTTCTGGAACCAGGAAATAACCTTGTCGAGCTGAGCGTATTCAATGCGGCGAATGGCATCGCATCGATCCCTGCAACGATCAATGTGAACTGGGGCGATCCAGCCTCATCGGCGCCGCCGCGTCTTTTCGTCCTTGCGGTAGGCATCAATCGCTACTGGGACAGCAGGCTGAGCCTCAATTTCGCGACCGACGATGCCAGCGAGATCGTACGGGGCTTCAAGCTCGCAGGCGGCGACCTGTTCGACGACGTCAAGAGCTGGCTGATCACCAATGAGCAGGCGACACGGGAAGGGATAGGTCTCGCCTTCGATGATATCGCCAGGAGCATCCGCTCGACCGACGTCTTCGTCCTCTTCGTCGCCGGCCATGGCAAAACACTGGATGGCCGGTACTTTTTCTTGCCTCACGATTTCAAATATTCCGGAGAAGCCTCCATCGCGGCGCAAGGCATCGGGCAGGATCACTGGCAGGCCTGGATGACGCGTGTCGCAACTCGCAAGTCACTGCTGATGTTCGACACCTGCGAGAGTGGAACGCTGACGCAAGAGCGCACCACGCGCGGCTTCGACCGGCTCGCCGCGCTGGACCGGCTAACGAGGGCGACCGGCCGTTCAATCCTTGCCGCTTCCAGTGACGACGGTCCTGCACTGGAAGGTTTCCAGGGGCACGGCATCTTCGCCTACAGCGTGCTTGAGGGGCTAGGCGTCGCAGACTCAAACCGCACTGGCCTGATCCAGGTGACGGCGCTCGCGTCTCATGTCGGCGCGCGGGTGCCGGACCTATCCTACGGCAAGTTCGGCATCCGGCAGGTCCCTCAGATGAAGCTGATCGGCGAGGACTTTGCCATCGGCAAGGCGGTGAGCGCCCTCTCGGCTGTAGCAGACGATTTCGTCCCGGCGCAGCCGACCCATGTGGTCGTTTCCCTCGCTCCCCTCACCGATGCTAAGGCATCTGCAACAGGCGAAACACTCGCGCCGGGCGCCCTGCTCCGGGTCGTCTTTGAAGCGGGCGGGCGCTCGGAAGTCGCCCGCGCCGGCAAGCGTATTGGCTTCGTCCCGACGACCAGCCTTGCTCCGATGCATTGAGCACGAGTGGCCGTACGCCTAAGGCCGCAAAGGCTTTGCGGTGCTGTCTGCGAACATGGCCGAGGCAATCCCTGTCAATGCCGACGAACTTGCACGGCATACGCCCGAGACGGCCGAGCGGGTGCTGCAGCAGGCGTGCGCGATGATATCGCAGTTCAAGGCCGCCTATCCTCATCGCATTCTCAGTCGATCGGTCCATTGATCGGGACGAAGGGCAACGCGGGTTCGGTTCATATAACCGGTTGGAAGCTGGCTGGGGAAAGTGGCTACGCTCCCGCATGCGGCACTCCGCGGAGGGGAGGTCGTGGGAAGGGATGGCACGTAGTTGAGAAGGTCAGCGAAATCCAGGCCCTCTTTGAAGGGCCTGATCCTGCTGTTGGCCGCGGGCGTGAAAGTCGGGGAGGGCTAACGTATTGCAGGCATGCGCCACGTCTGCGAGTTCGTTCCGCGAAGCGAATGTGCGGCGCGGCAAACACCTGAAGCAGGCCTAGCTAGACATCTCGCCGGAAATCAACCGGCAGGTTTCGGACGGATGGCTGGCTTCGCCTTCTTCGGCGCAGTTATTCCAAGTTCGCGGTTCATCTTTTTCAACGCCACCTTGCGCGTCCGGCGGATGCCCTCCGCCTTTTCGCGGGCCCGCTTCACGGAAGGTTTTTCATAATGTTCCCGGAGGCGCATCTCCCGAAACACGCCCTCCTGCTGCAACTTCTTCTTCAGAAAGCGCAAAGCCTGATCAACATTGTTATCCCGCACCAGAACTTGCAAGCCGAACCCCTATGTTATCGTCTGGACCATTCATAGGCGGACGGCCGGTCTCTGGCAATATTGCAGCAAGGGAGGCAGGGATGACCATGCTAGTAGATGCCGCTAGAGTTATCCGTCATCGAGTCCCTGCGGACATACCGTTTGTCGCTTCGGTATCGATCAGTTCGCGTGTGGTGATGGCGAGACTCCTTCCTGGTTGATGCTTTCCATGAACGCACCCGACGCCCAAAAGATGCATGCGAATCAGCAGGCTAACCGGGACTCGCGAAACGGGCACGGCCGAACGGCTAAGGCCTTGAAAAATGATTCGTTTCGACTCGGAACAATTACCCGCTCATTCGCTTGAATCGCCTAAGTTGCGTCAGGAGTTCAGCGTCATGGTTGCCCCAAGGGCCAATTGGAAAGGCTTCATCAAGTTCGGAGAGGTGTCATGCCCAGTGGCGCTTTACACCGCGGCATCCTCCTCCGAGCGGATCGCGTTTAACACCCTCAATCGGAAGACCGGCAATCGGGTAAAGCGGGAGTTCGTCGATAGCGAAACCGGTAATCCCGTCGAGCGCGATGAGCAGGTCAAAGGTTACGAGATCGAAAACGGCCAATACATCGTTCTGGAACCCGATGAAGTCGCCGGCGCCGTACCCGAGAGCGACAAGACCCTGAAGATCGACGCGTTCATTCCCTGCAACGAAATCGACGACGTCTATTTCGACAAGCCCTATTATCTTGCGCCGGACAGGATGGGCAAGGAGGCTTTCGTCCTTCTGCGCGACGGGATGAAGACGGCGAAGGTCGCCGCTATCGCTCGCACCGTCCTCTTTCGCCGGATGCGCACGGTCCTGATCCGCGCACACGGCAAGGGCCTGATCGCCTCGACGCTGAACTTCGACTACGAAGTCCGTTCATCCGAGAAAGCGTTCGAGGAGCTGCCTGACCTGAAGATCGAGGGCGAGATGCTCGATCTCGCCGAACATATCATCGGGAAGAAGAAGGGCAGTTTCGATGCCAGCACCTTCGACGACCGATATGAAGCCGCGGTCGCCGAATTGGTGAAGGCCAAGATCGAAGGCCGGTCGCTGCCGAAGAAGAAGGCGCCGGTCGCATCGAAACCGAGCGATCTGCTGCAGGCACTGCGCGAAAGCGCGGGGGTCGGAGCCAAGGCCGAGCCGAAACGCACAGCCGCCAACGCCAACAAAGGCACCGGTCGCCAAAAGGCCGCCAAACCTGCCAGTGCAGCGAAATCGAAGGCCGCGACGACGCCAGCGCGCCGCGCACGCTGATCGGAGGGTATCATGGCTGTCCGTCCCTACTGGAAAGGCTATCTCAAGCTGTCGCTGGTCACCTGCCCGGTGCAGATGATGCCTGCGACCTCGGAGAACGAGAAGGTTCGCTTCCACACGCTCAATCGCGAAACCCAGAACCGCGTCGTCAGTTACTATGTGGACTCGGTGACGGGGAAAGAAGTCAGGCAAGAGGACGAGGTCAAAGGCTATCAGCGCGGTGAGGACGAATACATCATTCTAGAAGATGATGAGCTCGAAAATGTCGCATTGGATAGCAGCAAGACCATCGATATCTCCACCTTCACCCCGCGCGACACGATCGAGTGGGTCTGGCTCGACACCCCCTATTATCTGTCACCGAACGATCCGGTCGGCCAGGAGGCGTTCTCGGTCATACGCGACGCAATGGAATCCCAGGACATGGTCGGCATTTCGCGGCTGGTTATTACGCGGCGCGAGCGCGCCGTCATGTTGGAGCCACGCGGCAAGGGTATCGTTCTGTGGACTTTGCGCTATGGTGACGAGGTGCGGGATGAAGAGACCTATTTCGAGGGCATCGGTGATGAGACAGCAGATTCCGACATGATGCCGCTGATCCAGCAACTGATCAAAAAGCAGACCCAGCACTGGAACCCGAAGATGGTCGTCGACCCGGTTCAGGACCGGCTCCTCGATATCATCGCAGCAAAGAAGAAGGCCCTGAAAAAGCCGTCAAAGGCCAAGGCCAAAACGCCGGCCTCAGCGCCCGCACCGAGCAACGTCATCAACATCATGGATGCCTTGAAGAAGTCGGTCGCAGCCGAAACCCGGACAAGCAAATGAGCAAACGCGCCAAGCCTCTGCTTCAAGACGAGGCGTTCACCGCCAAATCGAAGCCGAGGCGCAAGCGCGATCCGGCCCAACCCAACCTCCCATTCGACCCGATGCCCGATCGCGTTGAGCCATGCCTGGCTTTGCTGAAGACAGCTCCGCCTGTCGGGCCGGACTGGGCCTTCGAAATCAAATGGGACGGCTATCGACTCGCGATCCATATCGAGCCGAAGGGCGTGCGGATCATCACCCGTGGCGGCCATGACTGGACACACCGTTTTCCCGCGATTGCCGCGGCGGCAAAGAAACTCGGGGTCGGAACAGCGATCCTCGACGGGGAGGCTGTCGTTCTCAACGCTGAGGGCCAATCCGACTTCGGAGCGCTGCAGCGTTCGCTCGGCGGACGCGGCGGCAAACGATCCTCGACGGAGTCGATCCTGTTTGCCTTCGACCTTCTGTATTTCGACGGGCACGATCTGACGAAAACCGAGCTGTCTGTCCGGCGGCATCTTCTCGAAGATCTGCTGGAAGGCGCCGTCGGCGCCATTCAGCTTTCAGAGGAAATCGAAGGCGACGGAACAGGGTTGTTGGCCAACGCTTGTTCTCTTGGAATGGAAGGCATTATCGCCAAGCACCGCGACAGCCCGTACCGCTCCGGTCGGACCGGGGACTGGCTAAAGATCAAATGCGTCCAGAGCGATAGCTTCATGATCGTCGGCTACGAGCGATCCGCCGCTGCGCGCGGCGGTATCGGCAGCTTGCTGCTTGCTGGCCGTCGCGGCCATGACTGGGTCTATGTCGGCGCCGTGGGCACCGGCTTCAAGGAAAGGGATGCGATCTATCTGAAGAAGACGCTGGATCAGCTGAAGACGAGGACGCCGGTGGTTCCGATCAAAGGCAAGAACTACGTGTTTGCGCAGCCGACGTTGATCGCGGAGATCGAATTCCGCGGCTGGACGGACGACGGCAATCTGCGGCATGCATCTTACAAAGGCCTTCGGGAAATCCAGGACAATGCGGCTGTATTCGAAATGAATGGCTGACCGGATCGCTGAAACGGGCAGGGAGCTCGACCCTTGCGGGGAGCGCCCTGCCACACCCGGACGATCGCGCAGACAGACAAGCTGCTGCGCAGGCGATCATCGAAGACGGGTGGCAGCAGATAGATGATCGTCCGAGCCGGAGAATTCAAGGGTCTGCTCGTGCCGAGCCTGATGGCGGCTCGACCCGTTCAAGTTCGAAGAAGTAGATCCGCTCGTCGCCTTCAATCACCATCGCCCCCATCATCCTGTGCTCGTCAATCCTGCGAAGGTGGTCTACGATCGGTTGCTCGTCATAGATGATCGCAGCGCTTGTCACTCCGTGAAACGACATCGTCTGCAGCGACGCAACCGGCCCTTTTGCCCGCAGCCCGCGCTGAAGGTACGAAAACAGGTTTTTCACGGGACGTGTTCTTCCGACCTTATGGAAGCGAAGCGCCAGACGCAGCGGGATCCTCGCGGGATCGATTGGTGTCAGCCTGTGCTGACCGAATCGAAACAAGAGCGCGTCCGCGCGCAATTCCGATGGAAACCGTTTGCCGAACCAGCCGAGATTTTCCAACACGCCGTCGAACGGATGGCCGGACGGGATGCCGCGACCCTGCCATAGCCCGATCATCTCGCTGGGCTTGATCGGCGGCAAGCTTAGAAACTTCTCAAGGGTTTTCTGCTGTTCGCTCAGAGGACGCTTCCTTTTCCCTGCGCTCCCTCGTCCGCCTCCTGGATTTGGCGTCCCGCCGCGCGGTCCGCGGTTCCTCCAGCGTCGGAAGCCACCAGCCGCGATCGAGTTCTTGTGGTCCCGGAGATGTCCGCGCCGGCCAGGTGGTCACCAATTCTTCCAGCGAGCCTGATCGCCACGATGCCCAGACATAATTCTTATCGCGATTTGCGGGGAAGTAGAACGTATCGACAGTCGCCGTATCTGCCAATTCGCCGTCCGTGCCAGTAAAGAAAAGGACTCCGACATGGGTGCTGACAGCGCGCTCCGGCGGCGGGCCATCATTGGCCGGGACAGGATATCGTTTCCGTCGACGCTCCCTGGTCCGTGCCTTCGACGCCTCGTCTTCCTCTGTACCCTTGATTTCTTCACGCCGCGCCTTCCGCATCTCAGGCTCGTTGCGTTCGGCGGCCGTCTCAATTGCCGGCCACCGCCGGCGGAGTTCGTCCAACGACCGGTAAGGCACCGCCCACAGCCGTCGGTCGGCATCCCAGCGCGCGAAGGGAATGTCCCGGATCTCGTTGACGATGGTGCGGGAATAGGGCGTCCGAATTTGAAGGGAAGAGGGCCCCGCGTCCAGATAGTGGCTTTCGATCGGATCGAATGCGAAGGCATCTCTGCCCTTCTCGTCGGCGAAGGCCTCGGCTTCCGCTTCCATCTCGGCGAGCCAGCGGCCGATACGTCTCTGGGCGGTCCGTCCCGGCACGAACCAGGCATTGAGACGATCGCTCCATCGCGCGCGCGGAAACGCTTCGCGAAAGCGCTGCACCGTGATGCGATCATGAGGCAGCTCTGTCGTCGCGCCAGCACGCGGCGTTGAGGGAGCATCGCTGTCCGGTTCCGGTTCCATCGTGCTGTAACGCGGAATTACGAATTCGGGTTCACTCGCCATGCTGCGGCCGATCACTCAGGCCGCCTGCTTCATCGACTTGGCGAGCCGCTTGATCGCCTGCTGGAGCGATCGCTGCCCGTCGCAATAGTCCTGCCAGGCGCTCGATCTCGCCAGCAGCGCCGGCACGGTGCGGATCGTGAACCGCTTCGGATCGAGATCCGTCTTCACTTGGGCCCAGGTCAGCGGCATTGACACCGTGGCGCCGGGCCGGGCGCGCGGCGATAGTGGTGCGACCGCGGTCGCCATGCGGTCGTTGCGCAGGTAATCGAGGAAGATGCGACCGTTGCGCTGGTTCTTCGCCATCTTGATCAGGTAGAGCTCAGGGTTTTCGCGTGCCATCTGCTGGCAGACGTCATGGGCAAAGCCTTTGGCTTCCGGCCAAGCGAGCTTCTTGCCCTTCGCCACTGCAAGCGGCGTGACCACATGCAAGCCCTTGCCGCCCGTCGTCTTGCAGAAGCTGACAAGGCCGAGTTCCTCCAGCCGGTCACGCATCTCCCGAGCGGCTTCGACGACGGTGGAGAAGGGGACGTCCGGACCGGGATCGAGGTCGAACACCAGACGACCCGGCACTTCGGGTAGTTCCGGTTCGCAATTCCAGGGATGCAGCTCGACGCCGCCGATCTGCGCGATCGCGGCGAGGCCCTCGACGCGATCAATCTGCAGATAGGGTTTCTTGTCGCCGAACACCTGCACCAGCTCGAGCAGGTTCGACGTTCCGGGCATGGCATGGCGCTGGAAGAACTGCTCGCCGCCGATGCCATCGGGGGTTCGGATGATCGAGCACGGCCGGCCCTTGATGTGGTCGATAAGCCAGGGGCCGACGGCTTCGTAGTAGGTGGCGAGATCGACCTTGGTCACCGGCTTGTCGTCGCCAGCGTCGGGCCACAGCGGCTTCTCCGGATTGGAGATCAACACGCCCATGACGTTCGCCTTGCCGCCCTTCCGGAAAGATTTAGCGGGAGTTGGCTTTTCGGCCTCTGCCTCCGGATCAGGCACATCGGCTGCTACGGGTGAGACAGGCTTCTCAGCGACGACTTCCCCCGCTGGCTTATCCTCGCGCAGGCCTTTGAATGCCGCCTGCCGAACCAGGCCATCGGCTGTCCAACCCGCGAACTGGATCTCGGCGACGAGTTCCGGTTTGAGCCAGACGATGTTAGGATCCTTGTTTGGCGCGCCGATCCCCGTAAACGGCGACTTGGTGGTTTCCAGCTGGCGGAGCTTCGGCAAAATCGTATCGACGACTTTTGCGCCGTAACCCGTCCCGACCCGGCCGACATAAACGAAATGATCACCCCGGTTGACGCCGACGAGCAGCGAGCGGAACTTGCCGTTCGTTTTGGCATAGGCGCCGATCACCACTTCATGGCCGGCCCGGCATTTGGACTTGGCCCACGTTTCAGTGCGGCCGGATTGATAAGGCGCATCGGCCTGTTTCGAAACGATGCCTTCGAGCGACAGGCGGCAGGCCGATTTCAGGACGGCGTCGCCACCGGTTTCGAAATGCTCGACGAAACGCAGGCGTGGATCGTCGCCTGCGTCGTTGAGCAGGGTCTGCAGACGATCCTTGCGCTCGGTCAGCGGCAGTTGTCGGAGATCCTCATTGCCTTCAAACAGCAGGTCGAAGGCGAAATACACCAGCGCATCGGTCTTGCCTTCCGACAGCGCCGCCTGCAGCGCGGCAAAGTCCGGCGCGCCGTGTTCGTCGAGAGCGCAGATCTCGCCATCGATGATCGCGTCAGGGAGGGCGGAACCAGATGCGGCTATTGCCGGATATCTTGCTGTCCAGTCGAGGCCTTTGCGAGTCTTGAGCGTCACTTCGCCGTTTTCGATGCGCATCTGGATGCGATAGCCGTCGAACTTGATCTCATGGATCCAGCCGTCCGCCGTGGGTGGACGCTCAAGCGTTTCGCAGAGCTGCGGAGCGATGAACCCCGGCATTGTTGACTTGGAAGCTTTGGCCGGCGCGGCTTTCCTTTTGGTTTTGGTTTCGGCTTTGCGTTCTTCGGCGGCAAGGCCGTGGGTGCTGTCCCAGACGGCATTCGCCTGAACGTTACTGCTCTCGACCATGAACGGTTTCGGCTTCTTGCCCTTGCCGGCAGCGATCGCCTCCATTGTGCGACCGGAGGCGACAGAGGTGGCGTTGTCCTCAAGGACAGCCGCGCCGTCTTCCTCGACGGAGAATTCATCGTGATGCTTGATCAGCAGCCAATTGGTGCGCTTGCCGCCATCGCGGTCATTGCGCATCCGCACCAGCACAAAGCTGCCATGCAGACGCTCGCCCTCCAGCCTGAATTTGAAATCTCCTTTGGCCAATGCCTGTTCCGGGCTTTTATTACCCTCCGGCTCCCAATAGCCACGGTCCCAGAGCATGACCGTGCCACCGCCATACTGGCCTTTCGGAATCGTGCCTTCAAAGTCGCCATAGTCGAGCGGATGATCCTCGACCTCGACGGCAAGACGCTTGTCGCGTGGATCGAGCGACGGTCCCTTGGTCACCGCCCAAGACTTGAATACCCCATCTAGTTCCAAGCGAAGATCGTAGTGCAGCCGCGTCGCGTCATGTTTCTGGATGACGAAGCGACGGCGGTTCGACGCCTTCAGCTTCGCCTTTCCGCTCGGCTCCTGCGTCTTCTGAAAGTCGCGTTTCTGCTTGTATTTTGAGAGCTTGTCGCTGGCCATCGCGGTCCCCGGGACACTTCCGCCATCCGCGTCGAATGACGACGGAGCTGAGGCGCGGGCTGGACAGGTGGGACGCTCGACTGCCATTTCGTTGGCCGCAAGGAGAGCGTTCATCACCCCTGTCACGTCCAGTTGACACGGCACGCGACCTCGGAACTGAGAAGCATCCAGCCCGCATTTTGTTCCAACTCAGCCCGTTGAGATGCGGTGATGGAAACAGAAAGCGCGTCAGCCGACCTGCTCGACGTGGAGTGTGCCGGCGGGAAGCGGCCTGATCAGAGACTTCGCCGAGACAGATGGATCGAGCCAGTTGCCCCAGGCGTCCCGTTCGAGGATGACGATCTGCCGGTCGTGGTAAGGCGCGATATCCGGGCCAGGCTCCATCGTCAGCATGGTGAAGGCTTGCCCGACGTCATCCGTCTCGCGCCAGATGCCGGCGATGCAGAAAATTGGTTCGTCCTTCTTGGTGAACAGCCACTTGTCCTTGCGCTTTTTGCCTTTTTCGGTTGGTTCGGTGAACTCGTAGAAACCATCGGCGACGATCAGGCATCGGTTGGAATCGAACTCGCGTCCATCGGAGCGGAAATTATAGACCGGCCGCTTGTTCTGGCCAGGCCAACTCCATCGGCGCTGGACGAGGTCCGCCTCGTCGCGCGTTCCCTCGATTGTGCGGATGATCGGCGCCATATCTGTGATCTTGATGTCTTCGCGTGCCTCAACGTTCGGTGCACCTTCACCAAAGCGGATCTTGATCTTGAGATGGGCGAAATCCTCCACAATCGACGCCACGTCCACCATCAGCCGATAATCATTGCACATGCTTTCCTCGCAGTTCTTGTTGTGAAGCGTGGTTCTTGCTATGTTCTACATATGATGAACGCGAAGGTTTTCCAGTCCGACGCCCCGCTCGACGAGCGCCGCGTCATCATAAGACGGCATGACGGCCATGTGGAGATGGTGGAGCTGCCCTGGGGGTTGCGTCGGCTCGATGGCGGCCCACGCGCGGCCAATGTCGTCCGCTCTGAAGGAAGGACGTTTCCAACCCACCACCGCTGTCTGGTGCCGGCATCCGAGTTTCGCCATCGCAGTGGGGCGAGGAACTTCTGTTTCTCGTTCAAGAACGGTGACTGGTTCTATTTCGCGGGTATCTGGCGGCAGGCGTCCCATGGCTGGCCGGAGGCCTATGCCGTCCTGACGATCGAGGCGAATGTCGACATCGCACCCTACCATGACCGGCAGATGGCGGTGCTGACGCGCGATCGGCGGATGGACTGGCTCGATGGGGTCGTACCGGAAGATGAAATCCTGCGGCCACTCCCGGCAGGTACATTCCGCGTCAAGCCTCTTTCGAACGCTTCGTTCCAGTCAAGATTGGCGGTCTAAAGCGCGAGCCGCAACTGCGGCCCCTTATCACCTGCGTTGCGCCAGTGAGGACAGCAACACTTCGGGCGGGGGGCCATGACCGTCCGGCCGCTTGATCCGCGACGTTTTGTCGGCGGGGTGCCCTCATGCGCGGGGATCGAGAAGAAATTTGCAGACACTACGACGATCCCGACTTGTCCCCGCAATTCACACCAAGGAGTAGCGAGCGCACGCAGCGCTCCAAAAAAGTCTGCCAGCCGCTATTGGGCTGATTCTTCTGAGTATTCTTCCGATTCCTAATGTTCAGGATAATATTCCCATCCCTCCGGTTGCTTGACTCTTTTGTTGGGGCGGAACAGAAAGAGAACATCTGCATTCTGTCTGACATGATGTCGGCCGACAACGCGACCTTGAAGGGAGCCGTGAACGATGACTGCTGCCCGCGAAAGGGTGATTTCCGATCTGCGCGAGCGCATTGCCTCGCTGGAGGGCGTGTCAGCCAGAAAGGCTGGCTGTCTGTCCTTTGGGGTGCCGGAAATCGATGCGGTCCTGCCGGGAGGTGGCCTGGCCTATGGCGCCCTGCATGAATTTGCCGGCGGCGGCTCGGGCACGGTGGATGGCGCGGCAGCAGCGCTCTGTGCCGCAGGGATCGCGGCCCGCACCAAAGGCCCGATCGTCTGGTGCCTGACGCGGCCAGACCTGTTCTTTCCCGGGCTCGCCCAGGTCGGTCTCCATCCCGACCGGGTGGTCTTTGTCGAGTCCGACAAGGAGGAAGACGTTCTGGCAAACATGGAGGAAGGGCTGTCCTTTGGCGGGCTCGGCGCCGTCGTCGGTGAACTCGTTCGCCTGCCGATGGTCAGCTCGCGCCGGCTGCAGCTGGCGGCCGAGCAAACGGGCACGATGGCGCTTGCCGTCCGACGCTGGCGACGGCAGACGGAGGCGAATGATTTCGGGCAGCCGACGGCGTCGGCCACGCGGTGGCGGGTGAGCGTCATGCCGTCGGAGGAATTGCCGGTGCCGGGTGTGGGGAGGGCCCAATGGTTGCTGGAACTGATGCGCGTGAAAGCGGGTGAATGTGCTGAGTTTCTCGTGAGGGCGTGCGATGACAAGGGTCGTCTCGATCTATCTTCCGGATCTGCCGACGGATCGCATTCGTCGCGCCGATCCGTCTATTCCTCCTGAACAGGCAATAGCCGTGATCGCCAGGAGCGGCTCGAAACGCTGGGTGTCGGCCGCCGACGCCGCCGCCCGAAAAGCCGGCGTGCATGTCGGCATGCCGGCGGCGAAAGCACAGGCGCTGTTCCGCGGCCTGATGCTGGTCGATGCGGATCCTGTAAAGGATGCCGCAGCGCTTGAGCGCATTACCCTTTGGGCGCTGACGCTCTATTCGCCGATCGTCGCCGTCGATGGGATCGACGGGATCGTCATGGACACCGAGGGTGCCGATCACCTGCAGGGCGGCGAGCTCGCCATGGTGACCAAGATCGCTAATCAGTTCCTGGCAAAAAAACTCACCGCCCGTGTCGCGATCGCCGACACCTGGGGTGCAGCGCATGCCTGCGCCCGTGCCATCAGCCGCGAGACGGTTATCGTGCCGACCGGTGAGACCGTCCGCGCCGTCGAAAAGCTGTCGATATCGTTGCTGCGCCTTCCGGGGAAAGTCGTCGGCGATCTGCGCACGCTCGGCTTCCAGACGATCGGCGAATTGGCGAACACGCCGCGCGCGCCGCTGACGCTTCGTTTTGGTCCGGAGATTGGCCGGCGGCTCGACCAGATGTTCGGCCGCGCTTCCGAACCGATCGATCCGATCCGCACCGCCGAAACTATCGAGGTCTCCAGAGCCTTCGCCGAGCCGATCGGTGCTGCCGAAACCATCAACAAATATGTCGGCCGGCTGGTCGTACAACTGATCGAGGAGCTGCAAAGGCGTGGCCTTGGTGTTCGGCGCGCCGACCTGATCGTCGAAAAGGTCGACGGCACGCGGCAGGCAATCCGCGCCGGCACGGTGAAGCCGGTGCGCGATGTCGCCTGGCTGACGAAGCTGTTTCGCGATCGCACGGAGAAGATCGAGCCCGGTTTCGGGATCGAGAAGCTCACCTTGGTTGCGGTCATAGTCGAGCCCCTGGAGGAGCGCCAGAAATCCTCCTCGCTGGTCGAGGGCGAGGTCACTGATGTCACGCCGCTGATCGATATCTACGGCAATCGCGGACAGCGTGTGTATCGGGTGGCGCCGGTTGCCTCCGATGTGCCGGAGCGCTCGGTCCAGCGCATCAGCGCCGCGGCCGACCCGATCGAAGTTACCTGGGTCAGCCATTGGCGCCGGCCTGTCCGGCTGCTGGCGCGTCCCGAGCTGATCGAGGCCATCGCCTTACTGCCGGACCGCCCGCCGGTCTCGATCACCTGGCGCGGCAAGCGGCGGAAGGTCAAGCGGGCCGACGGTCCGGAACGGATTTTTGGCGAGTGGTGGCAGCGCGACGCCGAGATGGAGGCGGTGCGGGACTACTTCGTCATCGAAGATGAGGCCGGCGAGCGTCTCTGGGTGTTTCGTTCCGGCGATGGCATCGATCCGGAAACCGGGACCCATCGGTGGTTTATGCACGGGATCTTCGCATGAGTTATGCCGAGCTGCAGGTCACGACACATTTTTCCTTTCTGCGCGGTGCAAGCTCGGCGCAGGAACTGTTCGAGACCGCAAAGGCTCTCGGCATCGAGGCGATTGGCGTCGTCGATCGAAATTCGCTGGCAGGAATTGTCAGGGCACTCGAAGCATCCCGGGCCACGGGGTTGCGTCTTGTCGTCGGTTGCCGGCTCGATCTGGCCGACGGCATGTCGGTACTGGTCTATCCGACCGATCGCGCTGCCTATTCCCGGCTTACCCGTCTGATCACGCTTGGCAAATCGCGTGGCGGCAAGAACAACTGCATCCTGCATTGGGATGATATCATCACATATACTGACGGCATGATCGGCATTCTGGTGCCGGACCTGCCCGATGACGTCTGTGCGATCCAGCTGCGCAAGATGGCCGATCTTTTTGGCGATCGGGCCTATGTGTCTCTCTGCCTCCGGCGTCGGCAGAACGACCAGCTGCGGCTGCATGAGATTTCCAATCTGGCCACGCGGTTCAAGGTGCGGACGGTCGTCACCAATGACGTCCTCTTCCATGAACCAGGCCGCCGGCAGCTGCAGGACATTGTCACCTGCATTCGCACCCGGACGACGATCAACGAGGTCGGCTTCGAGCGCGAGCGGCACGCTGATCGCTATCTGAAGCCGCCGGAAGAAATGGAGCGGTTGTTTCCGCGATACCGGCAAGCGCTCGCAAGGACGATAGAGATCGTCTGCCGTTGCAAGTTCTCGCTGGAGGAACTCACCTACCAATATCCCGAGGAGGCGATCGTGCCGGGCAAGGATGCCCAGTCTTCGCTGGAGCACTATGTCTGGCAATGCGCGCCGGACCGCTATCCCGAAGGCCTGCCGCCTGACGTTCTGAAGACAGTGCGGCACGAGCTCGATCTGATCAAGACGATGAAATACGCCCCGTACTTCCTGACCGTCTTCTCGATCGTTCGCTATGCGCGGTCGCAGGGCATTCTTTGCCAGGGGAGGGGTTCCGCCGCCAACAGCGCTGTCTGCTACATTCTCGGCATCACCAGCATCGATCCCTCGACCAACGATCTTCTGTTCGAACGCTTCGTCTCCCAGGAGCGCGACGAGCCGCCGGATATCGATGTCGATTTCGAGCACGAGCGGCGGGAAGAGGTGATCCAGTGGATCTACCGCACCTATTCCAGAGAAAAGGCAGCGCTCTGCGCCACCGTGACGCGCTACCGGGCGCGTGGTGCGATCCGCGATGTCGGCAAGGCGCTCGGCCTGCCGGAGGACGTGATCAAGGCCTTGTCGTCGGGCATGTGGGCCTGGTCGGAGGAGGTCTGCGATCGCAACGTCCGCGAGCTCAATCTCAATCCAGACGACCGGCGTCTTGTGCTGACCTTGAAGCTGGCGCAGCAATTGATGGGCGCCCCGCGCCATCTTGGCCAGCATCCGGGCGGGTTCGTCCTCACCCATGACCGGCTCGACGACCTCGTGCCGATCGAGCCGGCAACAATGAAGGACCGCCAGATCATCGAATGGGACAAGGACGACGTCGAAGCCCTCAAGTTTATGAAAGTCGATGTCTTGGCTCTCGGCATGCTGACCTGCATGGCGAAAGCGTTCAAGCTCATCGAAGAACATAATGGTCGAAAACTTGATCTCGCTGTCGAACAAGAAGATCAGGCAACCTATGCGATGATCCGCAAGGCCGATACGCTCGGTACCTTCCAGATCGAAAGCCGCGCGCAGATGGCGATGCTGCCGCGCCTGAAACCGCGCACATTTTATGATCTTGTCGTCCAGGTGGCGATCGTCCGGCCAGGTCCGATCCAGGGGGATATGGTGCATCCCTATCTTCGCCGGCGCGAAGGCAAGGAGGCGGTCGAATATCCGACGCCCGAGCTTGAGGCGGTGCTCGGCAAGACGCTCGGCGTGCCGCTGTTTCAAGAGTCGGCGATGCGGGTCGCGATGGTCTGCGCCGGCTTTACCGGCGGCGAGGCCGACCAGCTGCGCAAGTCGATGGCCACTTTCAAGTTCACCGGCGGCGTCTCGCGGTTCAAGGACAAACTCGTATCGGGAATGGTGAGGAACGGCTATACGCCGGAATTCGCCGAAAAGACGTTCTCCCAGCTCGAAGGCTTTGGCTCCTATGGTTTTCCGGAGAGCCATGCGGCGTCGTTCGCGTTGATCGCCTATGCGTCGAGCTATATCAAATGCCATTATCCGGAAGCCTTCTGTGCGGCGCTCATCAATTCGCAGCCGATGGGTTTTTACGCGCCGGCGCAGATCGTCGGCGACGCAAGGGCCCACGGCGTCGAGGTGCGGCCGGTCTGCATCAATCGGTCCCGATGGGATTGCACGCTGGAGCGGATCGGCAATTCTGGCCGCCACGCTGTACGGCTCGGTTTCCGGCAGGTGAAAGGACTGGCGGTCGCTGACGCCGCGCGCATCGTCGCAGCACGCATGAGCAATGCCTTTGCCTCGGTTGACGACATGTGGCGACGATCCGGCGTGCCATCGGAGGCGCTCGTCCAGCTTGCCAAGGCCGATGCCTTTCTGCCGTCGCTGAAGCTTGAACGCCGCGACGCGCTCTGGGCGATCAAGGCGCTGCGCGATGAACCCTTGCCGCTGTTTGCCGCCGCGGCCGAACGGGAGATGGCTGCAATCGCCGAACAGCAGGAGCCGGAGGTGGCACTTCGGCAGATGACGGACGGGCATAACGTCATCGAGGACTACAGCCATACCGGGCTGACATTGCGGCAGCATCCGATCGCCTTCCTGCGCAAGGATTTATCAGTGCGCAACATCATCACATGTGCAGAGGCGATGAATTCGAGGGACGGGCGCTGGGTCTATACCGCCGGTCTTGTGCTGGTGCGGCAAAAACCCGGATCGGCCAAGGGCGTCATGTTCATCACCATCGAGGACGAAACCGGGCCTGCCAACCTAGTCGTCTGGCCGACGCTGTTTGAAAAGCGCCGGCGGGTCGTTCTCGGTTCGTCGATGATGGCGATCAATGGCCGGATTCAGCGGGAAGGGGAGGTCGTGCATCTTGTCGCCCAGCAGCTGTTTGATCTGTCAGGTGACCTTGTGGGCCTCGCGGATCGCGATGAGGAGTTCAAGCTGCCGGCCGGCCGTGGTGATGAGTTTGCGCGGGGAGGTGGACCCGATCCGCGGGACACGCCGAAGCCACTTGTCGCCGCGCGCGACATGTTCGTGCCTGACCTTCATATCGATACGTTGAAGGTGAAGAGCAGGAATTTTCATTGATATTCAATTTAAGAGCTGGTCTTTGGTTCAAATCGGGCTTCGGCGATAGAGCTAGGATCCCATCTTGCGGCATCCTCTCGATGGTTATACTGTTTTTGAAAAACAGTATAACACCAGAGTCGAGCCTATGAAGTCCATCGACCTCATGTACCAGACGATGCTCGCCGAGTTGGGCCAGCGCTCGCTCGATGCCGCCTGGACGGCCGACTTCCCTCCGGAAGGCCGGTTCACCCCGGCGAACATCAAGGGGCGCAAGTACTGGTACTTCGACATACCCGACGGACAGGGCGGTACGAAACGTCGCTATGTCGGCTCTGCCGACGATCCGGATATCGCGCAGCGCGTAGCCGATCACAAGCGGGACAAGGACGATCTCCGCGCTCGCAGGCGTTTGGTCAACACTTTGACCCGCGAAGGCGGGATGATCGCTCCTGACGCCACGTCGGGCGACATCGTCGAGGCCCTCGCCGACGGTGGCCTCTTTCGGCTCCGGGGCGTTCTCATCGGCACAGTGGCCTTTCAATGCTACTCAGGACTGCTGGGTGTGCGCCTTCCCATGGCTGCGATCCTGACCGGCGATGCGGATATCGCCCAGGATTATGCCATCAGCCGGGAGGTTGAAGACAGCCTGCCTCCGATCGTCGAGCTGCTACAGGGCGTCGACGCCAGCTTCCGGCCGGTTCCCCATCGATCGGGATCTGCGGCCTCGTCGGCGTTCCAAAATGCTGACGGCTACCGGGTCGAATTCCTGACGTCGAACCGTGGTTCGGATGACTACATCGACCAGCCAGCAACGATGCCTGCCCTTGGTGGCGCCAGCGCGGATCCACTACGCTTTCTCGACTTCCTCATCAGGGAACCCGTCAGGACAATGCTGCTCCACCGGAGCGGTGTCCCGGTCGTTGTCCCGGATCCGTCCCGGTACGCGATCCACAAGCTCATCGTCGCCAGCCGCCGGCACCTTGACGGGCAGGGGGCAGCGAAGCGGGAGAAGGACGTCCGCCAAGCTGCGCTGCTTTTTGAGGCCCTGCTGCAGATGAGGCGGTCCGCCGACCTGGCGCTCGTCTACAACGAAGCGTGGGAACGCGGGCCTGCATGGCAGGAAGGCATTCGAGCCGGGGCTGGGATGCTGCCGGCACAAGACGCCGAGCGGCTTAAGACCGTCCTGATCGAGGGGGCAAAAAAAAACCGCGAAGAAATCGAACTTCCGTTTGGAGAATAGGTTGTCTTTCGCCTTGAAAGCCAAGCGGTTTATTTGACGTCGCGGACAAACGAAGTGCCGGGAGCCCGGGCGTCAACAGAAGCCGTTGAGCTTGAGGATCTTATGAGCTTCTATGGTCGCCCGGAGCTCGTCTTCTGAATTGCGATCGCCTTTGTTGGCATCGGGGTGATGCATCTTGAGTTTCTCCTTGTAGCGCCTCCTGATCTCTTCAGGTGTCGCGTCGGGTGAAATGCCGAGCGTCTCGAATGCTTTTGCTTCAAGAGCCTTGAGCCTGCGAACCCGTTTCGCAGCGCTTGCCGCTTGCCGCTCGGCTGCACTCTTTCGCGCATTGATCGCTTTTGCTGAGCCTGATCGGGCCGTGGATGGGAGAGGGGGGTTCTGTAACTCGATTGATCTTTAAGCCAATGGTTGCCCGAAGACCGCTGGCGGCCTCCCGCTGATAACGGGCGGTCACGGGGTCGGACAGGCTCGATGAGAAGTTGTAACCCTTGGTATATGCCGCCAAATGCGTGGGACAGAATAGCAGAAATAGCCCTTCTGCTTCACGCCCCACCGGCGCACGGTGCGTGCCGCTCTTTTCGCATCCGTCCCATTGGCACTTTGGCCCATCTGGTTCCTGATGTTTGGGCTGGCTTTTGCGGATTGGCTGCAGGCTCACAAAAATCTTTGAGTCAGAGGTCATGGGAGTTGTAGGGACGCGCAAAACGCACGCCCGCGCCGCCGCCATTCTCCGGAATAAGTTCAATTCCGGCCTCCGTGAACGCGGTGGCTATGCTCGCTAAATTGTTCGGGATCGGCATGTGCGCGCCTCTTTCGAAATCAGCTATGGTTTGACGCGAAACGTTTGCGGCCTCGGCGAGTTCGGTTTGGCTCCACCCAAGCATAGCGCGGGCACCTCGGCACTGTTCAACGGTCAGCAAGATGACCTCCGGTGCAAACAAATTGTTTGACTTCTATCATTTTGTTGTCATGCTCTCATTCTCATAGCCTCGCTGATCGGCCTCGGGAAACCTAATCAGTGCGAACCGCAATCCCGCTTTATCAAGCTTGGATCATGGCTGATTCTGAGAATAGCAGAACTTTGTCAGCAATCACCCGCCGAAAATTACCGTGGGCAGAACTAGGGGCGATACTCACGGACCTCGTTTTGATCGGAGGCGGCCCCAATGGCCTCTTCCGGGAATAGGGATGTCTCCCCCGAGACCACGCGCAGAAATTTCCTTGCACGCGCTGCGGCTTCGATCGCAGCCGCGCCCGCCCCGGCAGGTGCAATGGTGCGGACGGAGAGGTCGGAGCAAGACGATCCGGTGGTGTCACTTTGGAGGGATTGGCTAGTTGCCCACAGGCTCTGCGGGGAAGCCTGCCGCCGGCAGCAAAAGCTTGAAACGGAGTTGCTTCGAGAGCTCGGTAGTTTCCCCCGCACCAAAATCCCGCTCTCCGAAGACTGTGGTTTCATCTGGGCCTATTGCGGTCGGGAGATCGACCGTCTTTTGCCGAACGCTGATCAGGATGAAATGCGGCGGCAAGCAAGGACCGCATTGGCGGCCCGCCGGCGCGAATGGAAGACGGCGGACAAGCGGGTCGGATATACCAGGGCGAAAAAAGCCGAGGAGGAAATCGCAGATATCGAGGAGGCGTTGGCAAAGGAATTGTGGAGCGCGGCTCCTCGATCTGTCGCCGGCGTCGCGGTGAAGCTGCATTCTCTCCTGGAGATGGAGGATCCACGCTCTGCCCTCCAGGAAGCGCCGTGGCCGGAGCGTCGCACGATCCTGGCCGATCTTGTGCGGATTTGCGCAGGCCCGAATGCGATATGAGTAATACCACCTCCCGGCCAGTATATGCACATGGAGTGGCCGATCATCAGCATCCGGATCATCAGCTCGAGGTCAACCGAGGAACGGCCGGTAGCGCTGTGTGATCCAGGCCGCACCTGGGACCAAAGCCCTAACCCAGGAACGAGCCCTGACCACTTGCGTTCATCAAAAAAGCAGAACCCATGGAGCACGTTATGGACCATGATCTCTGGGATGAGCCGATTGAGATCGCTATTGGCCCGGGCGATCACTTCAAGAGCATCGGCGGCAGCAGAGACGCCTTGGCATACTTGATGACCTGCTGGCCCCAGAAAGGAGGAGACTCCTTTGCTTTAGCCAAGCGCGCCTGCATGGAAGCTGCCGAAGGCCGAGGTGATCCGTCCGCGGCTGCGTCAGCGTTCAGAGTGGCCGCGAACGATGCTGGCATTCTTCGCTGAACGTCCGCAGGCCGTCGCCGCACGAGCGGGTCGAAGGCCCGTATCGGTGCAAGCGTGATGGTCGCATCATGTTCGCGGCCTCTTGGAATAAGACGCAGGTGTCCGGCGTCGTGCCGGATGCTCCGTCTCAGAATGCCTTATGCGTTAGGGCAGGGCGACCAAGACCTCAATCTCGACAAGCCATTCAGGAATGGCAAGCGCTTCGACGCCGATCCAGGTGCTCGCGCAAAGTGGCCATTTTTCACTGAATATGTTCGCACCCGCCCCGAAGATCGCTGGAATGAGATCGGGAGTGTGCCGGACAACATAGATCTTCATCTGCAGGATGTCTTGAGGAGCCGCCTTCAAGGCAGTGAGGGCGTTGAGGATGTTGCCAAAGCATTGTCTCGCCTGGCCTGCGTGATCGTTTCTACCGACGAGTTGACCTGCCCTGTCGACGGCGACCTGGCCAGAGATGGCGGCAAGCCGCGCGCCAGGCGGGGTTACGGCAATTTGTGCAATCAGGTGCGAGAAGGCATCGGTGAGGGTGGAAGGGTTTAGGATTTCCATCGATGCTCTCCCTTATTCCTGATCGATCGCCGCGACATAACCGTCGGGCCTGACCAACAGCGCCCGAACGGCCCGAAGGGCCGCGTGATCGGAGGGAACTGCCGCCAGGGATTGGACGCTGCTGGATCGCAACCATTCCGGGCCGGAAGCCGATGCCCCTGGCTTGAAGGAAAGGTGAAGCCAACGTCCTTCGACCAGCAGGCTGTAGAGCGACATCGATAGGCCGTCCTTGCCGACCAGTTCTATATCGGGAACGCGTACCCCTGCCGCGAAACGTCCGGCAGCAACGGCCGCCTTCGCATCAGCGCCATAGGCGACGTCAAAGCCGGAAAGCTCACCGGCAAGACGATGATTGACCGCCGGGATTTTCAGGAGCTCGTTCAGCGTCTCGCGCAAGGCAAGGGTCGCCGGATCGGACCGGGTGACGAGCCCGACCTGCGCCAGGGTATTGGTGTAGAGGATTTGTCCTATTGGACGGCGTTCCTCATCATAGGTGTCAAGCAGTTTGTCAGGCGCCTCGCCCTTCACGACCGCGGCCAGTTTCCAGCCGAGGTTCAAGGCGTCCTGCAGTCCGACATTCATGCCCTGTCCGCCCATGGGAGCATGGATATGAGCGGCATCGCCGGCGAGGAGGACGCGGCCCCTTCGATAAGTTCCGGCAAGGCGCGTCTCATCGGCGAAACGCGAAAGCCAGATCGGGTCGCGAGGTTGATAGTCCTCGCCGATAATGCGCGCGGTCGGTCCCGCTACCTCTTCCAGAGTAACCGGTTCGGTGCGCGGCACATGGGTTCGTTGGGGATCGACAAGCACGATGCGATGATGCTTGCCATCACCGAGAGGCGCGATCATCACCGAACCATGTTCATTGGTGACCGACACGACCGGCTTTGCCGGTGGCGAGGCAAAAACCACGTCTGCAAGCAGGAGAGAGTTGCGGGCCTCAACTCCCTCATATGAGATGCTCGCGTGTTCCCGCACGACACTGCGAGCACCATCGGCTCCCGCCACAAAGGAGCCGGAAAACTCTCCGCTGTCGGTAGAGATGTTCACCCGGCTCCCGTCGTCCAGAATTCCGGTTGCTGCCACGCCCCGTACGATGATCACGCCGAGTTCAGTCGCGCGTTCTTCGAGACGCTGCTCGGTCACGGCCTGCGGAATAAACAGCGTGTAAGGAAAGCGGGTGTCGAACAGTGAAAAATCCAGGCGCGTATCGAGGGCTGCGTAGTGACCGGTCGGGATCGGTTTGCCGGTGCTGAGGAATCGATCGGCAAGGCCGCGCAAGGCAAACACTTCCAGCGAACGTCCATGAATGGTGAGCGCACGCGACTGCGCCGTCCGCTCAGTTCGCCGCTCAATAACGGCGACATCCACGCCGGCAAGTTTGAGTTCGCATGCCAGCCACAGTCCCACAGGCCCGGCGCCGACAACAATAACATCGTAGTTCATTTTCATGAGGAGTGCTCCAGTCTAACGTTGTTAGATTTGCCTAACAATGTTAGGGAGTCAATAATAAAACTGGAGGCGGACATGCGCATTGTGAAAACCGAGGTCATCGCGACTGCGTTGAAGCTGCTAGATGAGGTCGGCATGGAGGGGTTGACGATGCGTAAGCTGGCAGACGCCTTGAACATTCAGGCGCCCTCGCTTTACTGGCATTTTGCCAACAAGGACGCCTTGCTCGAGGGAATGGCGGATGCGCTGATGGAGCCGGTTGCCGCAAGCAATCCGGAAAGCGAGGCGTGGGATGCGAGGCTTGGGCGCGTGGCCTCCGAGGTGCGAAACGCCCTGCTGTCGCGCCGCGATGCGGCACGCGTTTTCGCCGGCACCTATCCTTTGTCCGATAACGTGCTGCGTGTCGGCTCGCTTCTGATCGGCTCTCTCAAGCAAGCCGGTGCGGACGATCGCGTGGCTAGCTGGGGCGCGTTTACACTCGTTTATTTCGTGATCGGCTTCGTCATTGAGGAGCAGGCAAATGGGCGCAATACAGAAACCCCAAATCTGGAGGAGATGTCACTCGAATCAACGTTTCCGCTTGCTGCGATTGCAATGACGGAAATCACCACGGCGAATGCCGATCAACGTTTTGCCTTTGGGCTGGATCTGCAGATCGAAGGCTTAAAAGCGGTGCTTCGTCGCTGCTGAGGAGGTAGGAAGCCAATCTTTGTACCACCATCAGAGGCATCAAGATCACAGGCTATCCGCCAGAAATTGACCCACAGACTGGGCTTCCTTGGACAAATTCGTCCGACCTTTAATAAGCGCGATCTCGGACACGGGCTGATCGTCAAACCCATCCGTTGGCCCGAGCTTCCGGTGTTCGGAAAGCACCGCATCGGAAGGCAACAGACTGATCCCGAGACCGGAAGCGACCGCTGCCTGCACACCCATCAGACCCTGGCTAGTATAGGCAATCCGCCAACGGCGACCACTGCGCTCGATCGCACGGATGGCACGATCCCGGTAGATGCAGCCGACGGGAAACACCGCGAGTGGCACCGGATCGGTCACGGCAGAGCGGGTGGCGCTATCCACCCAGATCAGCTCTTCTTTCCAGCTCGCGAGACAGGCCTCGTCTCCCGGCTCGCGCTTGATCAGCGCCAGATCGATCTCGCCCATATCCAGCAGGCGTCGAAGCTCGGTGCTCCATCCGCTGACCGTGTCGAGCCTGATATGTGGAGACGCTGCAGAAAATCCCGACAGCAGATCGATAAGCCGCCGCCCGGCAAAATCTTCCGGCACTCCAAGACGGACCGTGCGCGGCGCCGAAGGCCTCCGCATGACCTCGGCGGCCTCATCCGCCATGGCGAGTATTTTGCGCGCATAGCTCAGCAGCAACTCGCCGGCTTCCGTCGTTTCAACAGTTCCGGTCGATTTGTCCCGTCGCAACAGTGAGGTGCCCAAGTTGACCTCCAGCTTCTTGATCTGCTGGCTCACCGTCGATTGCGTCAGATGAACCCGTTCGGCCGCCTTCGTAAAGCCGCGACAGTCGACGACTGCAGCAAAGGTTTTCAGAAGATCCAGATCGAACCCGAAGCTCATTTGATTTCTCGATGAAGACGATGACGAGATTTAATTTCTCCATCCATGCGGGTTTTGTCAAGCTCGGGGAAATCAAGGAGAAGACACATGACCCTGACTGGACCCAAGCCGACCTGGCTGACCTTTGATTGCTATGGAACCCTGATTCAATGGGACGAAGGGCTGCTTGCAGCAATGGACAAAATACTGTCCGCAAAAGGTGGCGATATCGACCAGAGGGCCTTCATCTCGATCTATGACCACCATGAACACTCGCTGGAGGAGGAGCGTCCGCACCGCTCGTTTGCCGAGGTCAGCGCCCTTGCCCTGGAACGGGCGATGGCCGAATTTAGCCTTCCGTTTGAGGTTGCGGATGCCGAAATCCTGACCTCGTCGATCGGCAAGATGCCGCCGTTTCCGGAGGTCGTGGCAACCCTTGGAAAGTTGAAAGATGCAGGTTTCCGCCTGGCGATCATCTCCAATACTGATGATGCCGTCATCGCTGGAAACGTGGCCCAACTTGGTGGCCACATCGACCGCGTCATCACTGCGGAACAGGCCGGTGCCTACAAGCCATCCAGCCAGATCTTCCATCACGCCTGGAAAAGCCTCGGCATCAGCATGGAGGATCTGGTGCATATCTGCGCCAGCCCGCATCTTGATCTTGCCGCAGCGCGTGAGGTTGGCTTTCGTACTGTCTGGATCGATCGTGGCACGGGCCGCAAACCACTCGCTGACTACCACCCGAATGAAATCGTCCCGGCGCTCGACAAGATACCTGCCATCCTTGCCGCAGTAGGCTGGATGGAGCGATAAGGAGACCAACATGGCGCATGAACTGAATGTTTCGAAGACAAATCCTGCACTTCGGCACAATCTCCCGCTGGATACCGACGAGATATGGCAGGCACGTGTCGATCTTGCCGCTTGCCTTCGTATGGCAGCACGGCTCGGCCTTGAAGAGGGGATCTGCAATCATTTCTCGGCCGTCGTGCCTGGCCATCCCAACCTCTTCATCGTCAACCGACTCGGCTGGGCGTTTCAGGAGGCGACTGCCTCGTCACTGCTGATCTGCGATTTCGAGGGCAATGTGGTTGCCGGGGATGGCGTGCCGGAGGCGACAGCCTTCTATATCCATGCGCGGCTGCACAAGATGGCGCCTCGGGTGGGCGCCGCCTTTCACACTCATATGCCGAATGCAACCGCTCTCAGCATGGTGGAGGGTGAGCCATTGGTCTGGGCAGGCCAGACGGCGCTCAAGTTCTACGGCCGTGTCGCGGTGGATCAGGACTATAACGGCCTCGCCCTGGACGAAAGCGAAGGCGACAGGATCGCCTCCGTCCTTGGCGACAAGGATATCCTGTTCATGAAAAACCATGGTGTGATGGTCTGCGCGCCGAACATCGCCGAAGCCTGGGACGATCTCTACTATCTCGAACGTGCTGCCGAAGTTCAGTTGAAGGCAATGGGTTCAGGCCGCAAACTTCTGCCGGTCGTGCCTGCTGTCGCGGCTGAAGCGGCGCGGCAGATGCGCGAAGCGGACCCGGAAAGTGCCAGGATGCATCTGGAGAGCATCCGGCGGGTCCTCGACCGGCAGGCGCCAGAGTATCGCGATTGATGGAGTAGGAAAAAGGCGAAGCATTTGGCATTCGCCTTTCCCATATTCCGTCCGGGTCAGGAGGTCCCTTTCAGCAGCGGTGAATCACCCAGTGTCACGACCATGTGTTCGATGAAGGCACGAACGCGGTGGGGCAGGGGACCACCACCAACATAGACTGCATGCACCGGTTCAAGATCGCCTGGATTGAAGACTTCGAGCAGTGGAATCAACCGCCCCGCTGCGATGTCGTCGGCCACATGGAACAGGCCTACGCGGGCAACGCCGGCGCCGGCCATCGCCATCTGCTTCATCGTCTCGCCGTTGTTGACGACGATGCTGCCTTTGACCGGTTGTGCGATGTTCCGGTCACGGTCACGAAACGGCCAGGACGGTCTTGCTCGCCGAAAATTGAAGGTCAGGCAGTCGTGCTGCGCGAGGTCCATCGGCGTTTCCGGCGAACCCCGGCGCGCCAGATAGTCAGGTGAAGCACAGACCACGCGCCGGCTTTGTCCCAGCTTGCGGGCGATCAGGCCGCTGTCCGGCAGGTTTCCCATGCGGATAGCTACGTCGGTCTTTTCCGCCACCAGATCGACAATCCCGTCAGTAAAGGAAAGATCGACGATCAGGTCGGGATTTCGCGCGATGAACTCCGGGATGGCCGGTGCAACGAACATCGTGCCGAACGGTATTGTGGTGTTGATCCGCAGCCGTCCACGGACTGCGCCACCTGCTGCTTCCTGGTCCGCCTCGTTCAGTTCCTGCAGAATCCGAAGCGCGGCGTGATGATAGGCCTCGCCTTCTTCTGTCAACGTGAGTGCGCGGGTCGTTCGTACCAGCAGGCGTGTGCCAAGCCTTGCTTCAAGACGGGCGATCAACTTGCTGACCGCTGATGGTGTGATGTCCAGGTTACGGGCGGCGGCGGAGAAGCCGCCATCCTGAACGACGCGGGCAAACACTTCCATTTCGCCGGAACGTTCCATCAGAATGCGCGGCATTGATGATCCTTATTCACAGGTGCATGTCTTCTGCAGGCAATAGTGTGAATTGAGCTTAAATCATAAGTTTCCTCCAGCAACAATCTGGAGACACGGATATGGATCTGCAACTGAACGGGAAGACCGCCCTCGTGACCGGCGCCACCGCGGGCATAGGCCTCGAAATCGCCCGCACGCTTGCCGTAGAAGGCGCGCGTGTCGTCATCACCGGACGCGACCGCACAAAGCTCGATAGCGCGGTCGCCGCCGTCAAGGCATCCGGCGGGCGGAACATTACGGGAGTGCTGGCAGACGCCGCTAGCGTTGAAGGTTCGGCGATCATTGCCAATGCGGAACCATCGATCGATATTCTCGTCAACAATCTCGGCATCTACGAGAGCAAGGCCTTCGGCGACATCACCGACGCGGACTGGAGTCATCTGTTCGACGTCAATGTCATGAGCGGCGTGCGTCTGTCGCGGGCCTATCTGCCAGGCATGCTGGAGCGCAACTGGGGCCGGATCATCTTCATTTCCAGTGAGTCCGGCCTCGCCATCCCTGAGGACATGATCCACTACGCAACGAGCAAGACGGCGCAACTGTCAATCTCGCGCGGATTGGCGCAGCTGACACGCAGCACCAATGTCACGGTCAATTCCGTCCTGCCGGGGCCGACCCGCTCGGAAGGCATCGAGGCTTTCCTGCGCAGCCAGGCAAGCGACCCTTCCGCGCCGATCAAGGAGATCGAGGCCGAATTCTTCGCGACCGCCCGCGCAGCTTCGATCCTCCAGCGCATGGTGGAAGCGGAAGAGGTGGCAAACCTCGTCGCCTATCTCGCCAGCCCCCGTTCATCAGCCACGAACGGCGCTGCTCTGCGTGCCGAAGGCGGCCTAGTCAACACCATCGCCTGAAGGATATCGGCTATGTCGAACACACCACTGACCATCATCGCCATCACCACGGCAAGGCCCGGCAAGGAGGCGGCCCTTCGCGCTGCCCAGGAAAAATTGGTCACGGAGACCTTGGTTGAAGATGGCTGCCTTCGTTACGAACTGCACCAGTCGCTCCATGATGGACGCGTCCGCATCTTCGTCGAAACCTGGGCAAGCGAGGACCAATGGCGTGCCCATATGCAGGGTGCAGCCATGCAGCGGTTTCAGGCGAGCGGCGTGGGCGAGTATTTCGCCGACTTCGCCCTGCACAGGCTGACAAAGGTCGCAGGCTAAGCAGCGCACGCCTTCTCATCATCACATCAAACGTCCCGACTTGGAGACCAACCATGAAAATTCTGCGCAGCCTCGCCACCATTCTTGCACTCGGCACCAGCACCTACGCCCATGCCGGAAACGTGCTGATCGTCCTGTCCGATTCCGATCGCCTCGACCTGAAGGACGGAAAGGTATTCAAGACCGGTTTCTATCTCAATGAACTGATGCAGCCGGTGAAGGCACTGCTCGACGCTGGCCATGATATAACCTTCGCCACACCGAAAGGTATGGCGCCTTCCGTCGACCGGACATCCATCGACAAGATGTATTTTGGAGGTGATGAAGCCGCGATGAAGGCCAGCGAAGCACAACTGTCGGAACTTGGCCTGATGTCGAGCGACAAGTCGCCAGTCATCAGCCTCGCACGCGTCGAGCAGATCGGCTACGACCATTTCGACGCCGTCTATGTGCCCGGCGGCCACGCACCCATGCAGGATCTTCTAGTCAATCCTGAAGTCGGCAAGCTGCTAACGCATTTCCACGTGAACGGAAAGACGACCGCGCTGGCCTGCCATGGCCCGATCGCGCTTCTCTCAACGCTGCCGGACGCACAAGAGTTTGTGACGAAGTTCGAGACGGCAGGAACCGCAAAGGCTCAAACGGACTGGATCTATGCCGGTTACAAGTTCACGGTGTTCAGCAACCGGGAGGAGGAAATGGCCAAGGGACTTCTGGGTGGAGGCGAGATGAAGTTCTACCCGCAGGATGCACTCACGCAAGCAGGCGGCCAATTCAGCCAGGCTGACGTAGCTTTCTCGGCGCATGTCGTTACAGATCGCGAGCTGATCACGGGTCAGAACCCCACGTCCGCTCCTGCGGTGGCTCAGGAGATGCTGAGCCGATTGAAGTAGCATTGTTATAAGTCGTGGCGAGGCCAGCGGGGCGTCACACAATGTTATCCGCCGGCCTATGCGCCTTGTTTTCGTCTGCCGTGAATTCGAGGAAACGTTCTACAAAGTGCGATGTAACGCTTGTTTGACCTGATGCGCGGGTTCGAATCTCATCAAGGCGAAGAAGCCCGTCCGGAACAGTGCTTTACCGATCGGGGTTCGCTCAGCGGCCTCTTCGCGCCCCCATCCGCGCCTTGTCGGGCGAAAAAGGTCGTCCCAGGCCCGAAGGGGGGACGATCCGCTTTCACCCGATGAAGCCATTATCGCTGCATGCCCCAACGGCGTACGGTGACGTTTTCAATGATGCGGAAGACGATCCCTTCGACCAGGAGGCCGATGATGATCACCATGGCGAGCCCGGCGAAGACCTTGTCGGTGAAGAGTTCGTTTCGATTGCGGAAAATGAACCAGCCGAGTCCGCCGGACGAAGAGCTCACCCCGAACACCAGTTCCGCGGCAATCAGCGTGCGCCAGGCAAACGCCCAGGCAATCTTCATGCCATAGAGGATCGAAGGCAGTGCCGCCGGGATGAGGATCCGTATCACGTAGGACGGGCCGCGCAGGCCGTAGTTGCGGCCAACGAGGCGCTGGGTTTCCGGCACGCTTTCGAAACCCGTCAGCGTCGCGAGCGCAAACGGCCACATCACCGCGTGGACGAGCACGACCAGCAGGCTCTTCTGGCCGAGGCCGAACCAAAGCATTGCGACCGGCAACAGAGCGATCGCCGGCAGCGGATTGAACATGGTGATCAGCGTCTGCAGCAATTCCCGCATAAGACGGCTAACGACCGCCAGGGACACGAACACGAAAGCGAGCAAGACCGCGATCACATATCCCTTGAGGAGAACGGAGAGGGATGCCCAGGATGCGGCAAGCAAATTCTCCGTAGCCAGCGCCTCCCAGAGAGCCTTCATCGTCTCGATGAAGCTTGGAAAGAGGATGGGCTTGGCGCTATAGCGCGCCGAAAGCTCCCAGATGAGTGCGAGGAGCGCCAGCACCAGAATTTTCCGGATGACTGCCGAGTTCCCGGCGGAGGCCCGGATGCGGGACAGGGCCGAAATTTTCTCCGGAACGGCGACGAGAGGAAGATCAGACATTTTCGAGCACGCCCTTACGGATTTTAGGCAGGAAGAGGAGGTCGTGCACCTCGCGTGTCAGACTTTCGAGCCGGGCCGTACCGACATCCTCGCGGCCGAATTCATGCGTGTCGAGACTGGTAATCGTGCGTCCGGGATGGGGGCTCAACAGATGCAGCCTGGTGCCGATCAGGATGGCTTCTTCGATCGAGTGGGTAACGAACAGCAATGTGAAGCCCAGTTCCTCCGCAAGATCGAGGAGTTCGCCCTGCAGCTGGCTGCGGGTCAGCGCGTCCAGCGCCGCGAAGGGTTCGTCCATCAGCAGCACCTCCGCATCGGTCACCAACGCACGGGCGATCGCAGCGCGCTGCTTCATTCCGCCGGAGAGCGTGTGGGGGTAGCTGTCGATCACCCGCTCAAGCCCCACTTTCCCGAGGGCCGTCTCCGTTCGCTCGCGGATTTCCGCTTTCGAGAGCTTGCTCGCCACGCGCAACGGGAATTCGACATTCTGGCGTATGGTCTTCCAGGGTAGCAGCTGGTCGAACTCTTGGAAGACGACGATGCGATCCGGTCCAGGACCTTTGACCTCGCGGCCGCGTACCTTGATCGCACCGGATGCGGGCTTCAGGAAGCCCGCGACCGCCTTGAGGATCGAGGATTTGCCACAGCCCGAAGGCCCCAGCAGCACGATCCGCTCTCCCTTGCCGGCGCGGAAGGAAACATCATCCACCGCCCGCACGATTCCAGCCGAGGTTGAGTATTCGAGCGTGAGGCGATTGATTTCGAAGACTGGGATCGGGAGAGGGTCTCGTGCGAGCATGGATCAGCTTCCACTTTCGTTGTGCAGTTCTTCGAACGTGTAATCCTTCCAGCTCTCGGCCTTCTTCTTGATGGCTCCGGTGCGGTAGAGGAAGTCGGCAAAGGCGTAGGAGCGGGTTGGGACAATGGTGAACTTGCTTTCAGGGCTCTCGATCAGCGACTGAACGAAGGCAGGATCGAGTTTGGATTTCTCGACGCGGACATAGGTTTCGGCGGCTCCCTTCTTGTTCGCTTCGATCCAGGCGGTCGCTTCCTTCAGCGCCCCCAGAAAGGCCTGGAAAGTTTTCGGGTTTTCCTTGCGCCATTCGGTGGTGGCGTAGAGATAGGTCGGTGTTACCGGCCCACCTAGAACGTCGTAGGACGAGAGGATCTTGTGGATCTTCGGGTCCTTGAGCGCCTGTTCCTGGAAGGGCGTATTGGACAGGTGGGCAGCGATTTCCGTCGAACCGGAAAGCAGCGCTGCGGTCGCATCGGGATGCGCGAGCGTTACCGCGTTGTTGTCGAGCTTGCCCTGATTGCCGGCACCGAATTCCTTTTCGGCAGCGATCTGCAGGATGCGCGCCTGCACCGAAACGCCGACGGCCGGAAGAGCGATCTTGTCCGTCGCCTTGAAGTCCTTGAGCGACTTGATGTCCGGGTTGCTGGTGATCAGGTAGTTTGGCTGGTTGGCAAGGCCGGCGACGATCTTCACCGCGCCGTCGGTACGGCCCCAGAGCGTCAGGAACGGTCCGATACCCGCCGCTGCGATATCGATCGAGCCGGACAGGAGCGCGGCATTGATCGCATCGCCGCCAGAAAGCTGCGCCCATTCCACTTTCACATCGTCAAGTCCCAGTGCCTTGGCGTGTTCTTCAAACAAGTTCTGGTCGCGGATGACGTGCAGCGGCAGGTAGAGCGTGCCGAACTGCTGCGATATGCGAATGAGGCCTTCGGCATAGGCGCTCGGTGAGGGCAGCAGCGCGGTAAGCGCCAGGGCCGCAGCGGCGGCGAGCTTCAGTGACTTGAGCATGGATCGACCCTTTCGAGGGATTGATATGATTGTTTCGATTGCGATGAGAGGTCAGCCGGCCGCGCTGGCGAGCTTCGTGCCGCCGTAGTTGCCGACTGCAAACTCGTTCGCGACGCTGCCGCGCAGTCCCTGCCGGCGGCTTTTGTCAATGCCGAGCAACGGAAAGAGCAGTTCGGCCACGCGGTAGGCTTCTTCCAGATGCGGGTAACCGGAACCGATGATGGTATCGATGCCGAGAGCCTGGTATTCGCGCAGCCGGTCGGCGATCTGCTGCGGCGAGCCGACCAGTGCCGTGCCGACTCCGGTGCGCACGAGGCCGACGCCGGCCCACAGGTTTGGCGCCACCACGAGCTTGTCGCGCCGGCCGCCATGCAGCGCGGCCTGCCGGCGCTGGCCGATGGAATCCATTTCCTTCTGGAAGCGTTGCCAGCTGCGCTCGATCTGGTCGTCGGAGATGTTGCTGATCAGGTTTTCCGCCGCACGCCATGCGTCGTCCTCGTCCTCGCGGACGATGAAATGGATGCGCATGCCGAAGCGGATCTTTCGGCCAGTCCGAGCGGCCTTGGCCCGGACAGACTCGATCTTTTCCTTCACCTGCTGTAGCGGCTCACCCCAAGTGAGGTACATATCCGTCGCGTTGACGGCAAGTTCCTGGCCGGCCTCGGACGAGCCGCCGAAATAGAGCGGTGGATGCGGCTGGCTGACGGTCGGGAAATCAGACCTTGCACCCTTGAGGTCGTAATACTTTCCCTTGAAGTCGACCGTCTCGCCTGCCAGCAGCCGCTTCCAGATGTCGAGGAACTCGCCCGCCTGCTCGTAACGTTCGTCATGTCCAAGGAAGATGCCGTCGCCGGCAAGCTCCGTCGGGTTGCCGCCAACCACCACGTTCAGCAGAAGCCGCCCGTTGCTGAGGCGGTCGAGCGCGGCCGTCTGGCGAGCTGCGAATGTGGGGGAGGTGAGGCCGGGGCGAAGTGCAACGAGATATTTCAGCCGCTCGGTGACAACGGAAAGGCCGGTCGCGGTGATCCACGAGTCTTCGCAGGACTGGCCGGTCGGCAGCAGCGCCCCTTCGAAACCCAGTTCATCGGCAGCGATTGCGACCTGCTTGAAATACCGAAACTCCGGCCTGCGGCTCAGGCGATCCGTACCGAGATAGGTACCATCGCCGTGGGTCGGAATAAACCAGAAGAAGTTCAGCGGTTCCAAGCTTGCGGCATTCGTCATCGATTTCTCCTAACCTCTCAGAAGTCCGAGGCTAATGACGACTCATTCGATAGAGAAGGAAGATTATTCTCTTCTCTTCGCCGTTCGGCCACAGGATGTTCATCCCCCAGAGCATAAAGCGAACGGCATTTCCGGCGTTGCTCGTAGAACGCCGGCGCGGGACGCTGGTCAGTATTCCCGCAGCCACCGGACGAGCTTGCGAGCGGCAGCCGGCCTCGCCGCAGCGGAAAACGATTTTCCGCTTTTGTCGCTACAATCAGAAATATCGACCTTCATTATCTACTAAATCAATAGACAAATAGTGGTACGTTTAGTGATGATCCGTGGGGTCCCCGATGTACGCTCTGAGCCTTCTCGACAAAAGTCCCGTTCCGGCCGGAGAAAGCGCCGTTTCGGCCCTCTCCAACACGGTGAACCTGGCAAAAAGGGCAGAGGAGCTTGGCTATCGCCGCTTCTGGGTTGCGGAACACCACGGCGGTGCCGAGCTCGCCAGCTCAGCGCCGGAAGTGCTGCTTTCGTGGATTCTCGCCCACACGTCCCGCATCCGGGTTGGTTCGGGCGGGGTAATGCTGCAGCATTACAGTCCCTACAAGGTGGCTGAGGTCTTCAACGTCCTGTCGTCTCTGGCGCCGGGACGCGTCGATCTCGGCATTGGCAAGACACCGGGCGGGTTGCCAAGGGCGACGGCCGCTCTCCAGGCCTATCGCGCCGCCAAACCCGATTTCGAGGCCCAGCTGTCGGAGCTCACGGCGTTTCTCGACAACGCCGTCGCCGGCGAACCTGACGAGGCTTTGGCTTTTTCGGGGCCGAAACCGCCGGTAACCGCCGACCGTTTCCTTCTGGGTGCGAGCCCTGACAGCGCGCGGCTTGCCGCCGCGCATGGATGGAATTTCGTCTTTGCGGGACATCTCAACGGAGATCCGGAAAACCTGCGGCTCAGCCTCGACACTTTTCGGAAGGAGAGCGGCGGCAGGTCGGCCATTCTGGCGCTTGCGGCTTACGCGTCGGAAAATGCGGCTCACGCCGCGGCACAGATATCTGAATTGAAGGTCTTCAAGGTATTTCTCGACAACGGCCAGTCCGTGAGCCTCGGGCGCCGGGAACAGGCGGAAGAATTCGCCAGGCAGGCCGGCGCCAAGGAATACCGCATCGAGGAGCGCAAGCCGAGCGTGCTGCACGGGGCGCCGGAAAACCTCCATGAGGAGCTGTCGCGCCTGTCGAGCGTGCACGGCATCGAGGAATTCATTCTGGAGCCGCCGGCCGTCAGTACCGATGAGAGGCTGGCCTCGGTCGAGCTTCTGGCCCGCAAGCCGCTTTCCGCGGCCGCCTGATTTTCCCCAAGGAGGGTTACAAGATGAGCAAGAAAATCCGTTTTGGCATCATGCTTCAGGGCGCGGGCGGGCACATGAATTCCTGGCTCCATCCGAAGAGCCCCGTCGACGCCAGCGTCAACCTCGATTTCTTCAAGACGACGGCTCTGAAGGCCGAAGCGGCAGGCATTGCCTTCGCTTTCGTGGCGGACGGCCTTTACATCAACGAAAAGTCGATCCCGCACTTCCTCAACCGGTTCGAGCCGCTGACGATCCTCTCGGCGCTTGCGACCGTCACATCGAAGATCGGCCTTGCCGGCACGGTATCGACCTCCTACAGCGACCCCTTCACGGTCGCTCGCCAGTTTGCCTCGCTCGATCTCTTGAGCGGTGGCCGCGCCGGCTGGAACGCGGTTACCACGCCGCTCGAAGGCACCGCGAAGAACTACAGCCGATCGCATCCTGAACATGCGCTCCGGTATGAGATGGCGCAGGAATATCTGGAGATCGTCAAAGGTCTCTGGGACAGCTGGGACGACGACGCCTTCGTGCGCGACCGGGACAGCGGGAAATTTTTCGACCGCGACAAACTGCACCGGCTGGACCACAAGGGCCGCTTTTTCCAGGTGGAAGGTCCGCTCAACATCCAGCGCTCGGCGCAGGGCCAGCCGGTCATCTTCCAGGCGGGTTCCTCCGATGCCGGGATCGGGCTTGCAGGCAAGCACGCGGACGCGGTCTTCACCAACGCGGTCTCCCTCGAAGACAATCAGACATTCGCGCGGCGAGTAAAGCAGGCGGCGGTGGCGCAGGGGCGCTCCGCGGATGACGTGAAGATTTTCCCGGGCATCGGCCCGGTCGTCGGTGAAACACAGGCGGAGGCGGAAGAGAAGTATCAGATCATCCGCAACCTCATTTCGATCGACGATGCGCTTGTCTATCTCGGCCGCTTCTTCGACCACCACGATTTCAGCGTCTATCCTCTGGACGAGCCGTTCCCCGAACTGGGCGACATCGGCAAGAACAGTTTTCGCTCGACCACGGATCGCATCAAGCGGGTCGCCAGGGAGAAGGGTCAGACGCTGCGCGAGGCGGCACTCGAGGCGGCGACCCCGCGCGAAGGTTTTGTCGGCACGGCGGAAGCCATCGCCGGCAAGATCATCGACTGGGTCGAAAACGACGCGGCGGACGGTTTCATTCTTGGCTTCCCTGTTATCGCGGAAGGGCTGGATGACTTCATCCGGCTGGTCATCCCGATCCTTCAGGAGCGCGGTTATTTCGATCCGCATCTCGAAGGCAGGACACTGCGCGATCATCTCGGACTGCCACGGCGCGAGAGCGTCTATACGGCCGGACAGCAGTCGGTGGCAAAGGCCCGCGCCTGAGTCCCTGAAAGGGTAAATGGCCGCGCAGATCGCGCGGCTCCAACCTTCGGAAAGCAAGAACGATGAATATCCATATTGACGGCGCGCGTCATCGCGACGACGCCGAACGGGCGATCCTTGCCTTGATCGACGAGTTCGTCGCCATCCGGCGTGACCTGCATCAATATCCCGAACTTTCCTTTCAGGAGCGGCGGACGTCCGGGCTCATAGCCAAATACCTCCTCTCCTATGGCTACGAGGTGACGGAGGGTGTCGGCGGCTACGGGGTCGTCGCGACGCTCAAGCGGGGGCAGGGCGACAGGCGCATCGGTATCCGTGCGGATATCGATGCGCTACCCATCACCGAAGCGACGGATCTTTCCTATGCCAGCCATAATCCCGGGGTGATGCATGCCTGCGGCCATGACGGCCACACGACGATCCTGCTCGCCGCCGCCCGCTATCTCGCCGAGCACGGCGTGTTCTCCGGGACGCTGACGCTGATTTTCCAGCCGGCGGAAGAAGTCGGTGCCGGTGCCCGCAAGATGATCGAAGACCGGCTGTTCGAGCGGTTTCCCGTCGATGCGATCTTCGGCCTGCACAACTGGCCGGGCGTTGCGTCTGGGCAGTTCGGCTTCGTCGAGGGACCGGCGATGGCGTCAGTGGACCAGGCGCTGATCCGCATCGTCGGACGGGGCGGGCACGGGGCAGCACCGCATGAGGCTGTCGACCCGGTGCTCGCCTCGGCCTCCTTCATCACCGCATTGCAGAGCATCGTCGCCCGGAATGTCGATCCCCTGGAAATGGCCGTCCTGACGGTGGGGTCGATCCATGGCGGTTCCGCCTCCAACGTCATCCCGGAAAGCGTCGAGCTGAAGCTGACGGCACGCGCGTATTCGGAAGCCGTCCGCGACAGACTGGAGGAGCGCGTGCCGGCTCTGGCGCGCGCACAGGCGGAAAGTTTTGGCGCACACGCCGAAGTAAACTACCGACGCGGTCTCCCGGCGGTGGTCAACCATGTGGACGAGACGCGTTTCGCGCGCCGTGTTGCCGAACAAATCTTCCCGGCGGAACAGGTCGCCCGGGACTTCCGGCCGCGCACGGCGAGCGAGGATTTCGCCTACATGCTGCAGGAGCGGCCGGGGTCCTATCTTTTCGTCGGCAACGGCGACAGCACCCCTCTCCACAGCCCCCAATACAATTTCAACGACGAGATCATCGCCCCCGCAGCGCGGTTCTGGGTGCATCCCGCCGAAACCTTTCTGTCCTGATCGGCCAAAGGAGTGCATCATGAGCGAACGTTTCCTCTACACCACCCCGCTTGATCCGCTGGCGAAGCCGCTGATCGACGAACTGACCTTCGAATATGACAGCCGCTACGGCGCGTTCTACGACGCCGAAGGCGCGACGAAGGAGATGAACCGTTATACGCCGGATGCCTTCGCTCCGCCGCATGGCAATTTCCTCCTGCTTTTGCGCGATGGCGAGGCGATCGCCGGCGGCGCTTTCATCAAACATGCGGATGAAGGAACGGTCGAGTTCAAGCGCGTCTGGACCCATTCTGCACATCGCCGACAAGGTCTTGCCCGCAAGGTTCTGGTCGAGTTGGAAGAGCAGGCGGTGCGGCAGGGATATTTCCGCGTCTACCTGACGACGGGTTTCCGCCAGCCGGAAGCCGTCGGCCTGTACCTCACGAACGGCTACTCCGCGCTTTTCGATACGACAGCGGACCCGGAGACCATCCGCAAGCTGCCATTCGAGAAATCGCTCGGTTTCGGCACATATGCGGCCCGCAGGACGATCGTGGCGGCGACGCTGCACGGCGCGGCTTGAGGGACGACCATGACGATCACCACCGAGTTCAATGATATCCAGACGGCTCCTCGAAGACCCACAGCGGTCAAGGGGGATTATTCCCATTATCGCATCGTCCCCGCGCGGTATCAGGCGCGGACCGCCGGCACAGTCTTCGCTCTGCTGGTCATCGCCGCGACCTTGCACTCTGTCCTCGGCAATCCGCGTTGGGGATGGGATGTCTTCGCAGAATGGTTTTTCGCCGAGCCCGTGTTGGTGGGGCTCGGTCGCACCCTGCTTCTGACCGTCCTCGGTGCGCTGTTCGGGTTCATCCTCGGCACAGGCCTTGCGCTGGCGCGTGTTTCCCGCTCACCGCTGCTGGTGGGGGTTTCCTGGACCTATATCTGGATCTTCCGTTCGATCCCGCTGATCGTGCTGCTGCTGGTTCTCAACAATCTCGGCTATCTCTACGAGACGATCACGGTCGGCGTGCCCTATACCGGGATCAACTTCTTCAGCTGGAACACCACCCAGCTCATCACCCCGTTTGCCGCGGCGGTCCTCGGCCTGACGCTCAACCAGGCGGCCTTTGCCTCCGAGATCATCCGCGGCGGCATCCTCTCTGTCGATCAGGGCCAGCTCGAAGCGGCCTCGGCACTTGGCTTGCCACGTTCCCGCCAGGCCTCCAGGATTATCCTGCCGCAGGCGATGCGCTCTATTCTGCCGACCGCCTTCAACGACATCATCGGTCTCGCGAAGGGGACGTCGCAGGTCTACATCCTGGCGCTGCCGGAACTGTTCTACACGATCCAGATCATCTATCGCCGCAATCTGGAAGTCATCCCGCTCCTGATGGTGGCGACGGTCTGGTATCTCGTCATCCTGACGGTGCTCTCGATCATCCAGCACCATATCGAACGGCATTATGCGCGTGGCGCGCTGCGCAATCCGCCCCCGTCGATCTTCTCCAGTCTCTATCGCCGCTTCATGCCGCAGGTGGCTGCAGCAGCACCGCAGGCGGCGGAAACCGCCGTCAAGGCCGTTCAGCGTCGCACCGAAGGCGCACCGCTCAGAAGCCGGGGCGGCGAGGTGACGATCCATGGCGTTTCGAAGAGTTTCGGCCAGCTGAAGGTGCTCGACGGGGTGACCCTCTCTGTCCCGGCTGGCAGCGTCACCACCATTCTCGGCCAGTCCGGCTCAGGCAAGTCGACGCTGCTGCGGTCGATCAACCATCTGGAGCGGGTCGATGGCGGCTTCATCGCCATCGACGGCGAGCTGATCGGCTACCGGCAGGATGGGGAGACCCTCTACGAGCTGAAGGAGAAGGACATCCTGAAGCGCCGTGTCGAAGTTGGCATGGTGTTCCAGAACTTCAATCTCTTCCCGCATCTGACCGTGCTCGAAAACGTCATCGAAGCCCCCGTCACCGTGCGCCGTATTCCTCGGGAGCAAGCGGAAACCGAGGCGCTCGATCTTCTTGCCCGCGTCGGCCTTTCGGACAAGGCCAATGCCTATCCGCGCCAGCTTTCCGGCGGCCAGCAGCAGCGGGTGGCGATTGCCCGGGCGCTGGCGCTCAAGCCGAAGGTTCTGCTCTTCGACGAGCCGACGTCAGCGCTCGACCCGGAACTGGTGGGGGAAGTCCTCGATGTCATCAAGGAACTTGCCCGCTCCGGCACGACGCTGATCATCGTCACCCATGAAATCGGCTTTGCCCGTGAAGTCTCCAACCTTGTCGTCTTCATGGAACAGGGGCGGATCCTGGAGACGGGCACGCCGGAGAAGGTCTTCAGCCATCCGGAGCATCCGCGCACGGCCGAGTTCCTCGCAAAAGTTCTCTAAACAATCAAAAGATTACAAGGAAACATCCTGCATGTCGTACAAATGGAAAATTCGGGGTTTTGCGGTTGGCGGTCTTCTCTCGCTCTCCTGTCTTCTCAGCACTCTTGCCCAGGCGCAGGAAGTCGATCTTTCGCCCGAACAGAAGGGGAGGGTGCGAGCGGAGAAGGTCGAGGCCGCGATCAAGCTCATCGCTGCCGGCTACAAGTTCGTCACGCCCGGCAAGCTGACCGTCGCTTCCGTCCCCGGCCGCCTGCCTTTCGCCGCTTACGCCACCGACAACAGGACGCCGGTCGGCAGCGAGCCGGACATCGCACAACTGGTGGCCGATGGCCTCGGCCTGCAGCTGGAACTGATACCGATCGCCTGGGCCGACTGGCCGCTCGGCGTGGTCTCCGGCCGATTCGATGCGGCGATCCACAACATCACGGTGACCGAGGAGCGCAAGGAGAAGTTCGACTTCTCGACTTACCGCAACGACCTCCTCGGCTTCTACGTGCCGCTGAACAGCAAGGTGGCGAGCATCTCCAAGCCAGAGGATGTCGCAGGCCTCAAGGTCATCGTCTCGTCCGGCACCAACCAGGAGCAGATCCTGCTGCGCTGGATCGAGGCGAACAAGGCCAAGGGGCTCTCTGCCAGCGAAGTCCAGTATTTCGACGACGAAGCGGTGCTGGCCGTGGCGCTGCAGTCGGGTCGCGCCGATGCCTATCTCGGTCCGAATGCGACATCAGCCTTCAAGGCGGCCAAGGAGAAGACCACGAAATTTGTCGGCGGCTTTTCCGGCGGCTGGCCAGAGACCGCCGAGATTGCCGTCGCCACGAAGAAGGGCTCGGGGCTCGCGGATGCAGTCACCGTTGCGCTCAACGAGCAGATCAAGAACGGCAGCTACGCCAAGGTACTCTCCCGCTGGAACCTCTCCGCCGAGGCGGTGAAGGAGGCGCGCACCAATCCTCCTGGTCTCCCCAGGAAGTGACCCGTTTGGCGCGGTCTCTCCCTCTCGGCCGCGCCCCTTTTTCAACCCCCCATGGAAGCCCATTATGACCTTCTTCAGAAAAACCGCAGGCCTCCTGGCCGCAAGCCTGATGGCCTCCGCCATCAACGTCACCGCCGCTGCTGCCGCGGACATATTCGACCTGTCTCCCGATCAGTCGGGTCGCGTGCGCGCCGAGAAGGATTCAGCGGCAATCGCCGCCATTCCCCCGGGTTTCAAGTTCGTTACTCCCGGGAAGTTCACGGTCGCCGTGTCGCCGGGCGGACCGCCGCTCGCGACATATGCGACAGATGCCAAGACCGTGGTCGGCGCCGATCCGGACTATGCGCTGGCGATTGCCGACAGCCTGGGCCTCGAGCTGGAACTGGTGCCGGTTGCCTGGCCTGACTGGCCGCTCGGGCTCGTTTCCGGCAAGTACGATGCCGTCATCTCCAATGTCGGCGTTACAGAGCAGCGCAAGGAGAAGTTCGACTTCTCCACCTACCGCCAGGGCCTGCACGGCTTCTTCGTCAAGGCCGATAGCGGCATCACCGAGATCAAGCAGCCGAAGGATGCGGCGGGTCTCCGCATAACGGTCGGCGCCAGCACCAATCAGGAGCGCATTCTCCTGAAATGGAGCGATGAGAACGTCAAGGCGGGGCTGAAGCCGATCGAGCTCGTCTATCATGACGACGACGCGGCCCGGCTGGTTGCGCTGCGCTCCGGCCGGGTGGATGTCATCGTCCAGCCGCATGCCCAGCTCGTCTACATCGCCGCCCGCGACAAGAACATCAAGCGCGTGGGCACGCTTTCGGCGGGCTGGCCGGAGCGCTCCGACGTCGCGATCACCACCCGCAAGGGATCCGGCCTGGCGGATGCGCTGACGCTTGCCACCAATGACCTGATCAGGAACGGGACTTACGCCAAAGTGCTCGCCCGCTGGCAACTTTCCGAAGAAGCCCTGCCGGAATCCCGCACCAATCCGCCCGGCCTGCCGAAAAGCTGATAGCTCCATTTGCGGGACCGCGGCGATGGCTGCGGTTTTGCCGTTCTCCTCATGACACCCACGAAACCATGACAGCATCCTCGCTCAATATAGGCCATATCGGTTTTCTGACGCCCGGCAATTATCCCGACGACGACCCAGCCGCCGGGCTTGAAGCTTCGCTCAAGCTCTTCGAAGCGGGGGAGGCGCTGGGCTACGACAGCGCCTGGGTGCGCCAGCGGCATCTGGAACACGGCGTTTCGTCCGCGGCGGTATTCCTTGCTGCCGCCAGCCAGCGCACGAGACGGATAGAGCTCGGGTCGGCCGTCATCCAACTCGCTTATGAAAGCCCGTTCCGGCTTGCCGAGGACATATCCATGGCGGATGCATTGTCCGGCGGACGCCCGAATGTCGGCGTCAGCGCCGGACCGCCGCTGCATGCCGAACTCGTGGCGCCGCTCGTCTTCGACGGCGACTGGCAGAGCTTCGATTTCTCCTATGCACCGGTCGAACGCCTGCTCGCCAATCTCGAAGGCAATTCCCTCGGCAACGGCGAAACCTATGTGAACAACTGCTTATCAAGCGCTTAGCTCATCCGAGCAAGGGTTCACTGGTTTAGATTCCATCAAGGCGAGGCACTCTAACCATGGGGAAGGAGCTGGATGATCGGCGAACGCGAACGTCAAGGAAGAACGAGGTCAGCTACCCGCGCCTTGCGCTTTTCCGGGTGAACGGCTGGGCACCTTCCCCGCCACGCTAAGCCTCCAACCTCCCGGTACGTCATTGCCCTGTCTCCAACCCGTCCTATCTCTTGCGCGGGACGGTCAGCGAGAGAGGACGCGCATGCCGATAGACAATGCGAGATTGGCTCCGATGCAGCCGGGTTTATCTGTGGAGGAGCTGAAGGCGGCCTTGGGGACGAGCTGGAAGGAGCCGAGCCTACAGGCGGAAGGCCATCTGCATATCGAGGAATTCGGCACGCGCATTACCGCCGATGGCAGGCTCGGCGAAGTTCATTTCCGCGCCCCCTTCGAACTTCCCGCTATCCATGGCGTCAGGATGGGAATGCCCGCCGAAGAGCTGCATCGGCTTTATCCCGGTGTCGAGCGCATCTCGGACGAGAGGGAGAAATATGGCTGGACCATGCTGAAGACGAACCTGTCGGATACGCTCACGCTCGGGGTCGGCATCAGGGAGGGTGTCGTCAGGATCATCAGTCTCACGGATCCGACGGCGGTCTATCCGGAGCGGCCCTATAAATATGCTGATCCCAGCCTCACCGAGGCCTATGACCTGACGATGACCGATCCTGTCGATCTCGCCCGCCGTCCCAGTAGCGGCTGGTGCTACGGCCGCCCGCCGAGCATCGATGCCGGGAGATGGCCGGTCAGCACCACCAACGGTATGCCGCTTCGCCACGCCTTCACGGTGAAACTGCCGCCGCAATACCGCACGCTCGGCGATGAGTGTGTGGCGATCTCGCTCTTTGTCGACGAACAATGGGAAACGCCGCCGGCAAGCAGAAATGTGGACACCGGAGGCGCGCGCCGGGCCGATCAGCGCCGCTTCGACATGGAATTCATGGACAACCACTACGTTCTCTTCTGGCTGACGGAAGAGGAGTTTGCAGTACCGCTCGGCGCACCGCCGGCCATCGAGGGCGCTCCTGTTCCCGGTTGGCTTTCGAAATCGCCGCTCGATTATTTCGGCGAATTCAACCTACCGAGAACGGTGGCCGAGCAGCAGGCGAAAAGCGTTTTTTCGCCCGGCGGACTTGCCGTCAACGAGCTTCTGGCCGCAGCGCGGCCCGCGAGGGGCTGGAAGAACCTGCCGGGAACAGAAGCGCTCGATTACGGTTGGCCGATCGAGATCACCTTGCGCGAGGGCGACCCGAATGTCGGAAAGCCAGCGCGCGAATTCAGGCACGAAAACGAGTTCAGCGGCTATATCGCCGCCTATTCGGAAGAAGGTCAGGCATTGGGGCTGGAGCGCTTTCAGGACTGGCACGCCCATCTTGGCGGCACGATGTTTCCGATGCAGGGTTATCCCGATTTCTCGCCCTTCTACATCGAAATCTCGGAGGTCTTCGGCGGCTTCAATTTCGGCGACGGTGTCGCCCAGATCGACCTCAAGGAGATGAGGCTCGAATGGGCCTGCTGATGCTGGAGAAGTATGTCCTACGATGCGCCAACCTTAAAATCGTCACCGCTGACTGCCGACCACCTCAAGAGGCAAGGCGAACACGATGAGATGGATCCTTTTCGGTTGCTTGTTTCTGAGCGTTTTCGGCATGGCTTCCATACTCCGCGCTGAAGAGAAGCCGCCCGCCACGAAAACGGAGTGGGCTGCTGAAGTCAAAAGGCGGCTTGTCGAAAATCTCGCGGTCGCAGTCGGTTCGGATTTGACGAGCATGCGGCATCCTGAACTGAAGCTTATCGTGCGCAGGAACGGCACGATCGCAAAAATGACGGTCATCCGGTCATCGGGCCATAAGTCGATCGATGAGGCCGTGCTGCGGATGGCAAAACGCACCGGCCGTCTGCCGCCGTTCTCCCGCGATATGAAGGGGAAACAGGAGGAGGTGATCCTGTCTATCGAAATCGACCTGGGAGAACGACCGCCGCCGCCTGATACCAGGAGCAAGGGTGAGACGGTCTATGAGGCCTTGGGGTTCAGGCTGGAGCTGCCTCAACCCTTTGAGATATCTCAGACCCGGCGCCCAAATGATACGGAGATTTACATCGACGTCAGGAGCAGGACCAATGAACCCTCGTCGACCCACGCGAATGGAACGGTCTGCACCGTCGGCTTCGATGCTCGCCCCTCCGAACGCGACATGACGCAAAGTCAGCTGAATGCCGACGATGTCATCCTCAAGAAAATCACGGCGGCAGCGAGGCGGGAGCCCTTGCTGTTCGGGAAGGTCGAAAGCACCATAGTTTTTGACCATGATGGTGTGAGGGGGATCGCCACCATCACCACTCCGGCTCTCTTCGATAGGCATATGTCCGATCGAAGGCAGTATCAGGCGACAATGGTCAGACCGCAGGGAACTGTTACCGTTTCATGCTGGACGACGGCTAAGGCGATGCCGCACGCGATAGCGATGTTTCAGAAGATTGCAGAAGGCACTGGGCTGGCGAAACCTTGATCGCGCGAGGCGAGAGGCCGCGCAGGCCGCCCGTCAACTCAATGTCACGGCGCAAGACGACACGGCTCCTCGCGGCGCATCAACCATCCCGGGGTGAGGTTTGAGCAGGATGTGAATCAGCACCGAAGGTTGATCCCTGTGATCGGTCCTGTAAAGCCTTGATTTACTAAGATGAAAAGGAGATTGGGGTGGGGTCACGATCGGCGCCGATGACGCCCGCCGCCTCGTTGTGAGTTTGCAAGCAAAGTTAGGCACTTAATGCCTTTTCGAACGGGGTCAACCGTCGGTGCTGTTTCACCACCTGGCCGTACGGGTGGGCGCGAGACGATTAACCGATGCAGCAGCATGTCTCGCATGGATTGATGAAGCCGACGCGGCGGGAATAGCTTCAGAACAGGCAATGTTAATCGGGTCGCTCCAATTCCCCCTGGTGGTTGGCCGTGATGCAGAAGCGGCCGCGATCTTGAGGAAGCTCGCGCCGACATATCCCCGCTTATTATCCAGCCTTGGGGGCACGTCCGGGAAATCATCATTTTGAGTGTCGGATGGCCGCCTTCATGGCGCGGAAGCGCAAGCAGCGCTCGGCATTGAACATCGGTCCAATGGGATGGCGGCGGCGTCTGCTTTGCCGTAAGGCCATCCCCGTTGGCACCTTCCTTTGATACAACCTTGAAATCATATTGCACTCATCGGCACCTTCCGATCGGCGCGGCGAGATCGCTTCCCGGCGGGAGGCTACCCTCTACTAGCTAAACTGTTGAAGGCCTCGACTTGTGCTTTGATCGCCTGTTCCGTAGGTAACCTCTCCATAGAGCTCGCACCATAAAACCCATCGCAGCCCTTGCAGCGGGAGAGCACATAGGCAGCGTCGTCCGGCATGGCAATCGGGCCTCCGTGGCATAGCACGATAACGTTGTCCCGCACCGAGCGGGCCGCGTCCGACCAGGCATCGATGCGCTCGACGCATTCGTCGAGCGTGACGGTCGTCTCGGCCCCGATCGCGCCGCCGGTGGTCAGCCCAAGATGGCACACGACGATGTCCGCCCCGGCATTGGTCATGGCAATCGCGTCGCTCTCTCCGAAAATGTAGGGCGTCGTCAGCATGTCCTTCGCATGGGCGCGCGCGATGATATCGATTTCCAGTTCGAAGCTCATCCCCGTCTCCTCCAGATTGGCGCGGAACGTGCCGTCGATCAGGCCGACCGTTGGGAAGTTCTGGATGCCGGCAAATCCCATGGCTTTCAGTTCGTCCAGGAACAGGTCGGGTAGCATGAACGGGTCGGTTCCGTTTACGCCGGCCAATACTGGGGTGTGGCGCACCACGGGCAGCACCTCCCGCCCCATGTCCCGCACGATATCATTGGCATTGCCATAGGCCATCAGGCCGGCGAGGGATCCCCGGCCGGCCATGCGGTAGCGGCCGGAATTGTAGACCACGATCAGGTCGATGCCGGCGGCTTCCTCGCTCTTGGCTGAAAGGCCGGTGCCGGCGCCGCCTCCGATTATCGGTCTGCCCTCGGTGATCTTGCGACGAAGGCGGTCTAAGATGTCGTTGCGTGAATGGCGTGTCATGATTTTTTCCTCAGGGCAATTCCAGCAAAATTGGGCATTGGGCTGCGGCCGGAATTGCGTAAAACGAAACGGAGAGAATTTCGAAGAAGAGCGGAGATTCTCAGGCGGCTATGTCGTGGAAATTGGCAGCAAGTGCGGCTGCGAACTCAGAGCTGTTGATATGGGCATCGATCTCAACCAACTGCCGGTTCGGCGCTGCCTGCCAGCCCGCGCGGATGGTCGAAAACAAGGTCTCGTCCGCCGCAGGATCATGAAACGGTTGCCCAGGCGCATCGATTGCAGATACGCCCTTCAGCGGCAGCAGGAAGCGCACAGGCCCTTCCATACGGTTCAGTTTCTGGACTATGAACGCGCCGACGCGCTGGTTCTCCTCCGGCGTGGTGCGCATCAGCGTCACCTGGGCATTGTGCACATGCAGCCGGCGGTCGCGGAAAACGCCCGGCACGGTCTCCTTCGCCCCGAAATTCACCATGTCCACGGCCCCGACCGAGCCCACATAGGGAATTTTTGTGCGGATGATGGCCCCGAACCGATCCTCGGTGGCGGGAAACACCCCCCCGAGCAGGAGGTCCGGAACCTCTGTCGTGGTGACATCGATCACCGCCTGCAGCAGGCCGGAATCCACCAGCTTCTCCATCGACTGGCCACCGACGCCGGTGGCATGGAAGACGAATATTTCATGGCCTTGGCCCAGCATGTCCCGCAGTTGCGTGACGCAGGCGGTGGTGACGCCGAACATTGTCATGCCGATGCTCGGCCGGTCGTCTGCCGAGAGAGCCGGGGTGTGCAGAGCCATACCAGCCGCCGCATGAGCGGCATTGCCGATCACCTTGCGGGATATTCTGTTGAGGCCGGCGATATCCACAACAGAATACACCATGGCGATGTCGTTAGGCCCGACATAGGGCGCGACGTTGCCTGATGCCACCGTCGACACCATCAGCTTCGGCAGTCCCACGGGAAGGCCACGCATGGCCTGGGTGACCAGCGCGGTGTTGCCGGTGCCGCCAAGTCCGAGAACGGCACCGACATCGCTGCATTCCTGCAGGAAGACGGTCAGCGCCTCGGCCATCGCGGAGATGGCCTTGCCGCGATCGGTCTGTTCAAGCACCCCGGCAGCGCCCGACGGATGGCGTGCGGCCACCTCCTTTGCAGCGATATCGGCGCCCGGATGTGGACCCTGTGTGCCGACATCGACCAAGATCGCCTCGGCGCCGGCCTGTCTGGCAGCGCTCCTGGCATAATCCAGCTCCGCGAACTTGGTGTCGCAAGTGCCGACGATATAGACCTTTCCCATTGTTATTCCTCCCGTTTTTTATGCCGTCTCCTCACGGCGAAGCGGATTTCTTAGAAAACTGCACTTTGCATATTGTATATTATCTTGGATATTGCATACTTGGTTATCGAAATCCAGACGGAAATGAAATCATGAATGCTCGGCACCACCAGACGCTTCGAGAGCGGATCTACGAGGAGATCGTTCGGCTGATCGTATCGGGAGAGCTGCCGAGCGGAGTATCGATCGACGAGAAGCTGCTGACGAACCGGCTCCAGGTAAGTCGTACCCCATTTCGCGAGGCGGTCGGTACGCTGGCAAAGGAGGGGCTAATAGAGATCAAGCCCTATCGCGGTTTCTTCGTCCGGAGCTTCAGCCAAAAGGAGGTCGGGGATCTCTACGAGTTGCGCAAGACGCTGGAATGTTTCGCTGTGGAGCTGGCGGTGCCGCAGATGAGCGATGCCCACATCGCCGGTTTCGAGCGGATTCTGGACGAGGCCGTTGCGGCGTTGCGGCGCGGGGATCTCGAGACCTACGGCACCCGCGACCGGGAGTTCCACGAGACTATCGCCGAACTCTCGGGCAGCGCGCCTCTCATCGAAACGCTGTCGCGGCTCGCCCTGCAGATCCAGATTTGCCGCGCTATCGCCAATGAAAGCAGGGAGTTCGCCGAACGCGCCGCGCAGGAACGCGATCAGATCCTGCAGGCGTTCAGGGCGCGCGACATCCCGCAGGCAAAGGCGTTGATGCATGCGCATATCAGCGACGTGCAGCAAGCGGTGCTCGCGCGCTTCAAGAAGGAACCCCCGGCGTCATAACCGGGCGACGGAAAGGGGAGGGAGGTCCCCTTTGTCCAACAAACGGGAGGCGGTCCACGCGTGGCTCGCTCAAGAGGAGGAAACAATGCTGAAATTTCTTGCAGGCAGCGTCGCGGCAGTAGCCATTTTCGTCAGCGGCGCCGTCGCCAATGCCCAGACGCTGAAAATGTGGGGGCCGGAGCAGATCACCGAACCGCTGGTCGCCGAACTCTGGAACGGCATCAAGGCGGATTTCGAGAAGGCCAATCCCGGCGTAAAAGTCGAGTTCATGCCGCCGACCGGCACGATCAGCAATGGTGCGGTACAATCCGCGATCCAGTCCGATGTCGGGCCGGACGTTATCCTGACCAATTCCGGCATCGGCCGCATCAGCATCGTCAGGAACGCCAAGCAGGTCATGCCGCTGACCGAGCAATACGAGAAGCGCGGATGGAAGAACCAGATTTATCCCTGGCTCTATGCCGAGCTGAAGGGGCAGTTTGGCGGCGAGGTCTACGAAGTGCCCGACGGACTGGATGCGCTGGGCATCTGGTATCATAAGGATCTCTTCGCCCAGGCCGGCTGGAAGGTTCCCGCCACCTGGAAGGAGTTCGAGACCCTGCTGACGGCGATCGACGCCAAGGGCCTGCAGCCGATCGCCATCGGTCCGCGCACAACCGGCAGCGCCGGCCACCTGTTGGGCAACCTGCTGCAGTCTGCCAGCGGCAAGGAGACGATCGGCAAGGCCCTGCGCAAGGAAATCGCCTGGGACGATCCCAAGGTCGCGGCCGGAGCCGTGCGTCTGCAAAAGCTGGTCGAGTCCGGCTTCATCAAGAAGGAGATGGCGGGCCTCGATCTCGATGGGGCCTCGCGGCTGTGGTTCAACAAGCGCGCGGCGATGTTCGTCGCCGGTCCCTGGTTCACCGCCAATGCACGCAAGGCCGGATACGATCTTGTCAACGCCGGCTATGCGCCCATGCCCTCGGACATTCCGGGCGAGGCGATGCCGACCGGCGGCGTCGGCTGGAGCTGGCTCGTGCCGGTCAATTCCAAGCAACCTGATCTGGCGATGAAATGGATCGATTTCATGCTGTCCGACCCCGTGATGAAGAAACGCGCCCAGGCGCCGGCCAGCACCATGATCTATCCGCGTGAACTGACCGGCATTGAGCCGCCGACCCCCGTGCTCAAGGAGATCTTCGCGGCCGCAGCCGCAGGCGTCGGCTACAATCCCAGCGTCTACCTGCCTGCCACCGTGCTCGACACCTATTTCCAGGTGATCCAGGGACTGATCTCCGGGCAGGTCACCGGCGAGGCCGGAATGAAGCAGATCCAGGCAAAAATGGCAGAGGCGAAATAGCGTGATCAATCGTGAAACGCCCGGGAGCAGCACTGTTGCTCCCCTTGGCAACCGTTCGGCAATAGCCGAAACGGCAACAGTCGAGGCGGGAGGGTCCGTACCCCGCCGCTTCGACAGCCACGACACCGGCAGCGCGCTATGGTTGATGGCGCCTGGCCTGGTGCTCTACGCGATCTTCAGCCTGTTGCCGATTGCTGCCACCTTCTGGCTGAGCTTCAACAGTTCGGCCGGTTTCAACACGGCCTCCAGCTTCGTCGGCCTCGACAATTATGCGGCCACAGCGGCCGATCCCATCGTCTGGCAGAGCCTTTGGCATACCTTGCTTTGGCTGATCTACCATGTGGTGCTGGCCGGCGGCCTTGGGCTTGCGCTGGCGCTCGCCATCAGTCGGCTGAAGGTCACTCAGGTGTTCTTCCGCACCGCCTTCTTCCTGCCGCATCTGGTGTCGCTGGCCGTGGTCGGGGTCATCTGGGCGAATATCTACGATCCGTTCTACGGTCTTCTCAACACCGCGCTGACGGAACTAGGGCTGGGCGCCTTCACGCAAGGATGGCTCTCGGATCCGGCTTTAGTGCTTTTCTCCGTCAACGTCGCAAGCTCATGGCAGGGTTTTGGCCTCTACATGCTGCTGTTTATTGCCGGCCTGCAGAACATCGACCACTCGCTTTACGATGCTGCGGAGGTCGATGGTGCCTCAGCCTGGCAGAAGCTCGTGTACGTCACTTTGCCGGGGCTGCGGGAAGTGACCACCTTCGTCGTGTCGCTGGCCATGATCAACGGCCTGAAAGGCTTCGCGACCGTCTTTGTCATGACCAATGGGGGGCCGTTCTATCAGAGCGAGTTGATCACCACCTACATCTACAGGCTGGCCTTCCAGTCGCAGGATCACGGGCGAGCGGCGGTGCTGTGCATCCTGCTCAGCCTGCTGGCGATCGTCATTACCCTCGTCTTCAACCGCTGGCGTGCGAGGCTTTCGAAATGAGTATCCGTCACCGCGAATGGCCGGTCGTGCTCGGCCTCGCTCCCGTCATGCTGCTAACCCTGGCCCCCTTTGCCTGGCTCATCGTGTCGAGTCTCAAGACCGAGGCCGAGATCGGCCAGGCCGATCCCTATGCCTGGCCCGCCGACCTTATGTGGCGCAACTATCAGGATGCCTGGCAGATCGGCGGCTTCGGGGAACTTGTTGGCAACAGCCTGCTCAATCTTGCAGGCGTCGTGCTCCTGTCCCTGCTGACCTGCGCGCCCGCCGGCTATGCCCTGGCGAAGATCCACTTTCCCGGCCGGGAATGGCTGTTCTACACTTTCATTCTGGGGCTGACGATCCCTGTCCAGGCCATCGTTGTCCCGCTCTATCAGGTGCTGTTCGGCCTCAACCTGGTGAACACGCTGTCGGGCATCGTGCTGGCGCAGGTCAGCAGTGGCATTCCCTTCGGCATCTTCCTGATGCGCAGCTTCTTCATCAGCGTGCCCGACGAACTGATCGAGGCCGCCAAGATCGACGGGGCATCGCATCTGCAGATCCTGACCAAGGTGCTGCTGCCGATCTCGACGCCGGCAATCCAGGCGCTGGTGATCATCAGCGCGCTATCCACCTGGAACGATTTCTTCCTGCCGCTGATCGTGCTGATCAGTCCCGAGGTGCAGACGCTTCCGCTCGGCCTGGTCAGGTTCGCCAGCACTTACGCTTCCGAATACCGGCTGGTGTTTTCCGGCACCGTCATTTCCTTCCTGCCTGTCATCATTCTCTACATCCTGATGCAGCGCCGCTTTACCGAGGGCCTGACACAGGGTGCAATCAAGGGCTGACCATGTCACATCATGTCCAGCGGGAAATCCGCTATAATTTCGAATTCGACAACCGCATCAAGGCCTGCTTCATCGGCGCCGGCGGCCATGCCTATCGCAATGTTTATCCGGCCCTGCGCTATGCGCCGGTCGAACTGCTCGGCATCTGCGATCTTGACGTCGACCGCGCGGCCAAGTTCGCCAGGCTGTTCGGCGCGGAGAGAGCCTATAGCGATCACCACGAGATGCTGGCGAAGGAAAAACCCGACCTGGTATTCCTGGTCACGGCCTACCACCCAGACGGGCGGGTGCAGGCAACCGACCTTGCGCTGGATGCGCTGAAGGCGGGTTGCCATGTCTGGATGGAAAAGCCGACCGCGGCCAGCGTCGAGGAGATCGAGCGGCTTATGGCGGCCAGCTCCGCTGCCGGGCGCATGGTCATGACAGGCCTCAAGAAAACCTTCTTCCCGACGATCGAGAAGCTCAAGGACCTGATCGGCTCGCCCGAATTCGGCAGCCTGACCTCGATCAACGTTCGCTACCCCCAGAGCCTGCCGGCGCCTGGCGAGCGCGGCGACCTCGTCAAGATGCAGAGCTTCCTCGACCACATCTACCACCCAGGCTCGATCCTCAATTTTCTCGGCGGAGAGATCGAGCGGGCAAGCTACGAGTGGGGGGCGGCCACGGGGGCGACCGTCACCAACATGAAGTTCCGCTCAGGCGCGATCGGCACGCTGCATCTCGCAGCCGGCCAGTCCGGCGGCAGCATGTTCGAGCGCGTCGAGATCATCGGCGAGGGCGCCAATGCTATCGTCGAGAACGGCAGCAAGCTCACCTATTTCCGCAAGGCGGACCTGCCGAGCTATGGCCGTGCGACGAGCTTTATCCAGCCCGACACCAACGCGGCCCTGGTCTACGAGCCGGAGCATTCGCTTGGACAGCTCTATAACAACAATCTCTTCTATCTCGGTTACGTGCCGGAGATCCTGCACCTGGCCGACGCGATCCAGTCCGGGCGCCCCATCACCAAGGGAACGCTCGAGGTCGCCCGCGAGATCATGAAACTCTTCGAACTCTACCGACGCGCCGATGCCGGCGTCACCATCAATCTTTGATCCGGGAGCCGCACATGACGGAAAGCGACATCATCTTCAGGAAGGCGGGCGGCGAGTTCGTGCGGACATCCTGGGGCGAACTGAACTGGAAGATCACCGGCGAAGGCGCACCGGGTGCGGAGATGACCTTCGGCACCTGCCGCATCAATCCGGGCGAACGCAATCAGCTGCATTCGCACCCCGATTGCGAGGAAATCCTTTATGTCGTCTCGGGCAGTTGCGAACACAAGCTCGGCGACGCGCTGTATGTGTTGCAACAGGGCGATGCCATCCGCATTCCCCGCAACATCCGCCACTGGGCGCGAGCGCTCGGTTCCGAGCCGCTGTTCGCGCTGATCATGTTTTCGTCCGGCCAGCGCACCGCCGTGAACCATGAAGGCGAGGGAACGGCCTGAAGGTCGCCCGGGAGGAGGAGAGGCATGGCTTCGATTGCATTGCAGAATATCAGGAAGAGCTACGGCAGCCTGCCGGTCATCCACGGCGTCGACATCGCCATCGAGGACGGGGAGTTCATAGTGCTGGTCGGCCCCTCTGGTTGCGGAAAATCCACTTTGCTCCGGATGATAGCCGGGCTGGAATCGATCAGCAACGGCCGGCTTTCCATCGGGGGGACCTTCGTCAACGACCTGAGATCCAAGGATCGCGACATCGCCATGGTGTTCCAGAACTATGCGCTTTATCCCCACCTGACGGTCGCCGAAAATATGGCCTTTTCGTTGAAACTGCGCGGCGTGGCCAAGGACGAAATCGCCTGGCGGGTCGACAATGCGGCAAGAATTCTGGCGCTGGAACCCTATCTCGACCGCCATCCGCGCCATCTCTCAGGCGGCCAGCGCCAGCGCGTGGCAATGGGCCGCGCCATCGTTCGCGATCCAAAGGTCTTCCTGTTCGACGAGCCCCTGTCCAATCTCGATGCCAAGCTGCGCGTGGCGATGCGGGCGGAGATAAAGGAACTGCATCAGCGGCTGAAAATCACGACCGTCTATGTCACCCATGACCAGACGGAGGCGATGACCATGGCGGACCGCATCGTCGTCATGCGCGATGGCATGGTCGAGCAGGTCGGCACGCCGCTTGATATCTACGACAATCCCGCGACGACTTTCGTTGCCGGCTTTATCGGCATGCCACCCATGAACCTGATCAAAGGCCGTATTCAGGCCGACGATCCCAAGATATTCCGGACTGCAAGCGGCGTTCCTCTGCCGCTTCCGCCCGACCGGAGGTTTGCGGCCAGTGATCGCGAGCTGATCTACGGTGTGCGGCCGGAAAAACTCGTCTTAGTCGCGGAAGGTGGCATTCCCGCACGTGTCGCGATCGTCGAACCGACGGGATCGGAGACGCAGGTAACCGTCCGGGCGCAGGATCAGGATCTGACGATACTGCTACGCGAACGCGTCCCCTTGCGTCCCGGCGACACGATAAACCTTGCTGTCAGCCCGGCCGATGTTCATCTTTTCGACGCGGCCACCGGCCAGCGTACAGAGGGATAGCAAGGAACCGAACGGACGGCGCAAGCGGCGTGCTGAAACCTGCGATGGCGGAGCAGTTCATTGATATTCAGTTGTGAAAAACCAGTCGTCGGTTCACATCCGTTCAAGGCGGGATATCTAAACTGACGGGATGTTCGTCCTCGTCAATGAACGTCTTGAAAAGTTGGGTCATTTCTGTATATTTGATATCAAGGCCATCATTTTTACGGAGGTGATATCAATGCCGGCAGTCACCATTCGAAACCTTTCTGACGAAACACATCGTGCTCTGCGCGTTCGAGCCGCTCATCATGGCCGGAGCACCGAGGCCGAGATCCGCGACATTCTTGAAGCCGCTGTCCGTCCTCCCGAACGTATAAAGCTCGGTTCCTTGCTGTCTGCCATTGGTCGCGACGCCGGGCTTTCCGACGGCGACGTTGAAGCCATAGAGAAAACTCGCGACAAGACACCTGCTCAACCGATGACCTTCGAATGATCCTGCTGGACACCAACGTTATATCCGAGCCTTGGAAACCGGTACCTGATGAGGCAGTAACCGCCTGGTTGGACGCCCAAGCTATCGAAACGCTTTTCCTATCCGCGATAACGATTGCTGAACTTCGCTTCGGGATCGCTGCTATGCCTTCGGGGAAACGGCAAACTATCCTTCGCGACCGCCTTGAGGGCGAAGTGCTGCCCCACTTTTCCAAGCGCATCCTGTCCTTCGACCTGGCTGCTTCTCAGTCTTATTCCGGACTGATGGCACGCGCTCGGGTATCTGGGAGAGCGATTGGCACGGCTGATGGCTACATTGCAGCCACAGCGGCAGCAAACGGCCTCGCGATCGCCACTCGTGATACCAGCCCTTTCGAGGCTGCTGGGCTGAAAGTTATTAATCCCTGGTCCAGATAACTACGTGTGCATGTAGGTGCCGTGAGTTCGGATCCCTCAAGACCTTGGGCCGCCTGATTATCTGGTCCGAAGTTCTCGCTCCCGATATGTATCGTGCCGTAGGATTCCGCCGCCATGAAGGTTGCGGATTCAGAACTGCAGTGAGCGCGTTCCTGCTCCATGCCAATTCGCGGGCTCGTGAAACCTATCCTGGAGAGGTCAGCGCGAACTTCACCGACCCGGCCCCTCCGACCGCAGGTCACCAGGTCATAATCTGCCTGCGGCTTGCTGCTTTCATGAAGGCTTCGACCAAATTGTGAGAGCTCAGGAGGCGCTCCTAGCGCGGAGGGCTGATGGCATCTCGGATCCTATGGAACATTGGCATGACATCATTGAAACTCGCCTTGGTGGTAGCGCAGGTAACGGTTGTGCGTCCTTTGGGGGTTTCGAGCATGGACATCATCAGCCGAACGTTCGCGTGGTCAGGACCGGTTTTAGGAACGCCGATGAACTCGACTCCGGAAATGCCATCGATCTCGAAAGCGCTGGCGGTCTCCAGCTCGATGCTAGCCGAGAGCGATCTGCGGGCCTGTTCGCTCCATTTCTCATCAAGGATCATCGCGTTGATCTGAGGCTGAGTGAAACCGACGTTCTGGGGATCGGAGCGAAACGTAACCCCGCAGAGATAGCTTGATGTTCCGACTGGCGGCGGTTGCCCGGAAGCGGGGTCGATCCCGAAAAGGACATCATATACCGGGTCCTTTGCAGAGTCGCGCTTGATGACGAATCCACTGCCGAGATTGATCTTCAGTCCGCTGACGGGATCTTCCATTCCGTGTGCTGGGAGAGAGATGCAGATAGCGGCCATGAACGCCGATCGACGCAACAGGTTTGTCAGGATGCGGATGAATCGAATGCCAAACGTCATGTTGAAAACCATGTGGTAGTACCTTTCCATCAACGTCAGTGCTGTTTGACACGCACCTTGACCGTGTGTTGATTTTCAGCACGATTTGATCGGTTTTTCCACTTCGCCGTGATCCACTCAGGGCGAATAAAGATAGTTGGACACAATTCCCTACGTCGGATTTGGTGGGGTAACAGGAAATGAAAAAACGGATCAGATGATGGTCGAACATGGAGGTGTTCTATCGCGGCCTTTACCTGCAAAGCCGGATCATATGATGCCAGCGTTGATGAACTTTGAGCGTATTATTGGCACAAGGCGGGGCGCGCATTTGAACCGCCGCACCTTGCTTGCAGTGGGAGTGCTTGGAATGCCGTCCTGCCAATGCAGGTTATGACCAGTAGGCCGCAATGTGGAGATCAGGCGGGCGGCGAGATTGGATGATGGAGAGGTTCCTGAAGTCGTCGGCCATATCTTTCCCAGCAGCGAACCAAACACAGACATTTGGCAGATCGTGGGGCAACCGCGGGAGGGCTGCCATTACGGCAGACCAATCGCCGATCGCATCCACGCAAAGCCTCGTCAGGCTGACGCCCGCCGGAGTTGGAATGGGATATTCGGCGGATCCGGGCACGGTTTCGAGAAGAAAAACAGAGCCCGTTATGTCCACTGCCTGTGCTTCCAATAACCTTGCGATTGCGGGAAATGCTGCCTCGTCACCTACGATCAGCCATTGGGGGCGTTGGATCAGCTTTCCTCGGCCAAGCCCCATGATACCAACGACATCATCCGCGGGAGCGGTCTCAGCCCACTTGCCGGTGCGGCCGCCGAGGTGCCTAAACACATCAAACTCGATCCAGCTCGCGTCCGGATCTGCGTTCCGGACTGTGTAGACGGGGCGATGCAGCGCGCCGTCTCCTGTCGGCCATACGGTCCGGCCGTTATTGCCAATATAGGGCCAGGCCGGCGGCCCGCTGCATGGTGGCTGTATAAGCCGAAAGTGGATGCCATCCCCAGTGAAGGGCTGGAGGTCGCGACCCGACAGCCGCACACGCAGGAAAGCCGACCCAATAGGGTTGACCGAGACGACCTTGCAGAGACGGAAACCCGGCGGCGATACACCGGCACCGTCTACTGTTTTCCAGCACAGAACACGGGCTATTTCCGGCGCGACCTCTAGCAGATGCTCCCCGATCTCGTCGCGCAGCAGCTGGAGGGTATCGCTCTGTGCAGCCGTTACCGTCATTTCGAGACCATCGGATGCTGCGCATACGAGGATTTCGCCAAGGTCCGTGCGGCAACCAACACAGCCATTTTCCTCAACAATGGGCAGACCTTGCTGTTGTGCCTCACGTAGAATGATCGACTTTACGATCTCGAACCCGATGCCCGGAAATACCGCATGCGCGATGAAAGGATGTGGATTCCGCTCCATGACCGACATCATTTGCCCTTTCACCGAGGAATCACGTGCGGACAACCATGCAGCGGATCGGGTATGACGAGACAATCCAACCCAAAAATCTGCCGCATCGTCGCCTCCGTGATCACATCGCCCGGCGCGCCCTCGCGATGTATTTTCCCATCCTTGAGTGCAAATACATGATCGGCGAAACGTGCGGCCAGATTGATGTCGTGGAGAACCATGACGACCGTTTTGGCACTCTCCCGATTCAGCTTTCGCACCAGATCCAGAAGCTCGATCTGGTGGGGCAGATCCAGAAACGTTGTCGGCTCGTCGAGCAAGAGGATTGGTGCGTCCTGCGCCAATATCATTGCGATGAAGGCTCGTTGGCGCTGTCCGCCGGACAGTTCCGACAGGGGCCGAAGTGAATACGCCTCTACACCGGCCAGCGCCAGGGCTCGCTCGACCGCCAGAGCATCTCCGCGGGACCATTGTGACAAAGGTGACTGCCATGGAGTTCTGCCCCGCGCGACCAGATCGAATACGCGTAGATATTCCGGGACGGTCGAATTTTGCGGCAGGATCGCCAGCTGCCTTGCAACCTGTTTCGACTTCTGGCGATCGATGGGGTCTCCTTCAAGCAACACCTCCCCCTCATCCGGCCGCAAAAGCCGGGCGAGGCAACGCAGCAATGTTGACTTCCCGCAGGCGTTGGGACCGATGACGACACTGATCTTTCCTCTTGGCACAGCAAGACCGATGTCGTCGAGCACAGTGCCGACCGGCCGCGTCAGTGTCAGGCCTCCAGCTGACAGTGGAAAGGTGGCGGTTTTCATCAAATCACTCCCTTGCGGATTTCGAGGGTAAGTTGCCACATCAATAGCGGGGCTCCGATCATCGCAGTGAAGACCCCGGTCGGAAGATCGGCCCCAATAGGGAGAGAACGGCAGACAAGATCGGCAAGGACCGTCAGGCACGCCCCGACCGCCGCGGCTCCCAAAAGCGGCGAGCCGTTGCCCGCACCGGATGCAGCTGAAAGCCTGCGGGCGATTGGATTGGCTGCGAAGGCGACGAACGGCAGGGGCCCGGCTACACCGACGGCGCATGCGGTGAGGCCAACTGACAGAAAGAGGATTTTCAATCGGGTTGTCGAGACGTTGAGCCCTAGACCTGTGGCAATGTCATCGCCTAGTGCCAGGCTCTTCAGTGCAAATCCCTGCCATAGCGCGAACGGCCCAAGTATGATCAATGCGCCAAAGATCAGGACTACGTCACCCCATTCCGGACTGGGAAACGCGCCGACGAGCCATTTCATGATGTCTGCGGCGGTCAAGGGATCTAGCCGCGCCATCATGATATCGACGAGAGCCATGAGGAAGAGGCTCAGCGCCAAACCTGTAATCACGAGACGCGCTGACGACAGCCCCTTGTTCCAGGCGAGCGCGAGAACGAACGCTGCGGACAACACGCCGCCAACCATGGCTCCTGGCAAGACCCAAAAACTGCTTCCGGTCAGCATAACGGTGAAAAGCGCTCCGGTGGCAGCGCCGGAACTAAATCCGACGATGTCTGGAGAAGCCAACGGATTGCGCAACATGTCCTGGATCAGTGCGCCGGCGACGCCAAAAGCTGCGCCAGCCCCGATCCCGACGAGAAGGCGCGGCAGACGATGATACCAAATGACGATATCGGGGGTTTCATCCCCTTGCTGAAAGAGAATGGTCGATATTTCCGCCGTGGTCAGCGGATAGTTTCCAAAGTACAGAGCAAGCCCGGAGACAGACATGAGGATTGCAAGCGTCAGCACGGTCAAGACAAGCGTCTGCGGGTTAACCCTCCCGGAAAACGCAAAGCATCGCCACGTCACAGCAGTTGGCCTTCTCATACGCCTACCCGTCCTCTCCGGATTGCAAGGATCAGAGCCGGTGCGCCGATCACGGCGACCATCACCCCCGCCTGCATGCCCGTGCCGGCAAACAGCAGACGTCCAGCGATATCGGCAGCCAGGAGGATGGTGGCGCCCAGAAGAGCCGACACCAATAGCCGAATACGCTCGTCCCCGGCGACCAGCCCCATGGCAAGATGTGGCGCGATCAGTCCGACAAAGCCGATAGGGCCTGCCAGCGTGACAACGGCCGAGCAGAGACAAACGGCGGCGGCAAGTCCAAGCAGGTAGGCGAGCCGAATATCGACGCCAAGCGACCTGGCGTGATCCTCGCCGAGCACATAGGCGTTCAGCATCAATCCGGCAGCCACCGCGAGGACGAGGCCTACGGCGAACAGTGGCGACAACGTCCCGATGGCTGCCATGGATATCCCGTCAAGCCCGCCCATGACCCAGAAACGATAGGTGTCGAGCGCTTGCTGGCTCAGCAAAAGGAAGCCACGCACAATCGCCAGGAAGAACGCGCTGACGGCAGCACCCGCGAGAAGCAGACGTATGGGGTGCGGCCTGCTGCCCGCAAAGGCTCCAAGCGCCAGAACAGCCAAGGCACCCGAGGTTGCGCCCGCCATGGCGGCCACCGATCTTGCCAATGTTATTGCATCGCCGGCAACGGCAATGAAGATCACCACACCGAAAGCCGCTCCGGCATTGATTCCAAGCAGCCCAGGGTCTGCCAACGGGTTTCGGGTAACTGTCTGCATGACGGAGCCAGCCGCTCCGAGGGCCGCGCCGCACAATAAGGCTGCCACCAGCCGCGGTATTCGCAACGACCACACGACAATATCTTCGGGCCGATTAAAATCTCTGGCAACGAGTGCATTCCACAGCTCGTTAAACGTAATAGGCCGAGGGCCGAGTGAGAGTGTCAGACCGAACAATATCAGGAAAATGGGCAACGCGAGGAGTAACAGCGGCCGGCTCTTCATGGGTTTTGGCCCCCGGCGCTAGCAGCGTTTGAGGGCGAAGTACTTGCCAGCACCTTCTCAAGCTCCGGAACGAGGCTCGAAAGCGCATAGTCGAGGCTGAGCGGACTGGAATGTGAAAGCGCGGCAGAAAGCAGGACGTCAGCATGGACCTCACGCCCAGTCCTGACAGCACGGAGAAAGGGATAAAGCGGCTGGCTTGCGAACTCAGGGCGCCCTTTTCCGGAATTCAGCCAGATCAGTACGTCAGTGTCGATCGGGGTCAGATCTTCAGGAGACAAGCGCACATAGAAACTCCGCCCCACCGCCAGCGCATCGACCGCGTCTGGCGTTCTGAAGCCAAGGGCGGCAAGGAAGCGACTTCTGACATCGCGCGACGTGAAGGTTTCGGGCCCTCGTATAGACGCCATCACCGCTGTCTTCGTATGCCAATCGGGGTGTGCCGCCCGAACGGCCGCGAACTTCCCCTCCAGTCGATCAATAATCTCCTTTGCGGCCGTTTCGCGAGCCGTCGCGTAACCGAAAACTCTGGTCATCTCCTGCCAGCGCATGTCGTAATCCCCGCCGTCGGCCGCCGGTGGCAAGGTGGGCGCTATTCTCGACAGGAATCGGTATTCGGCTTCGGTCATGCCTGACCACATGCCCTCAATGAGGTCAGGGTGCAGCGCAGCGATTCGTTCGAGATCGATCTGACCACTCAAGACAACCGGGACTTCGTCTCCGAGAGCTTTCTCTGCCCAAGGCCAGACGCCCTTTGGGTTGTTTCCGTACCAGTAGCGCAAGCCTGCCGGTTTGATCCCCAATGCCAGCGCGAAGTCGTGCCCGATGTAGCTGAGTGTGACCACTCGAACCGGCTTTGTCGTCACGACCGTAGACCCGTAGCGATGCTCGATCGTGCGCGGGAAGTCTTCCGCACACGCGCTGCTCGCGGTCAATAACAGCGTCGACAGGACTATCAATCTTCTCAAAACCTGCATCGGGTGCCCCGAATAATCTAACACCCAGAGGTGCCTTCGCTTCGCTGGATGCATTGGTTCAGAATTTGCGCGACGCGGTGAACGTCACCCGTCGCCCCTCGTTGTAGGTGCAGCTACCGGCATAGTCCGCCAGTGGGCCTACCGCCGTAGCGAATGTGGCGGCATTGCATTCGGCCTCGTATTTCTTGTCGGCGAGGTTGCGCGCGGCCAGAACGAGGCTCCAGCCGTCCCGCTGATAGCTGATCGATGCATCGAGAAGGTTAGCGGAGCTGATATGATAGGCGTTGGTGGCATCCGAAAAATATGAGCCGACATGCCGTATCCCGATCCCAAGACTGAGACCTTCAAGCGCAGGCGCCTGCACATCATGTTTGACCCAGGCGGAGGCCGAATGGACAGGCGCCCTCGCGGGCCTCTTGCCCTGGAGCGTCGGATCCTTCGTCACCTCGGCATCCACATACGTGTAGGAGCCGAGAACCGTGAAGCCGTGGCTAAGCTCAAGAAGCGCGTCGACGTCGACACCCATTGAGCGAACCTTGCCTGCCTGGATCTTTGTTATTCCAGTCAAGTCGGTCGGGTCGTTATAAGTGGCGTTCAGCTTTGTTGTGTCGAACAGGGCCACGTTAAAGTGACCGCGGTCTTCCGGCAGCTTGTAACGCAGGCCGATTTCGTAGGCACGTGACGTCTCCATGTCGAGGGCCGCGCCACTTGCCGTGATGCCGGCGGGGGGAACGTTGAAGGAGTAGGCAGCGTTGCCATAGACGGTCCATGCATCATCGAAATTCCAGGCAATGCCGAAACTGCCGGACGTCACCTGACCTTCGGATGTGATCTTTCCGGCACTCGTTTCTGTTGAGCTCGTGACCCAATCATGCCGGATGCCGCCACTGAAAACGAGGTTGTCGAACTCACTCCGGCTCGTCAGATACACACCCGTCTGATCTATGTCATTGTTCAAAACGGCAGGCAGATGGGTGGGAAGCCCGGACAGGAAGTTTGTCAGATCACCCGTGAAGAGATTCAGCTCTCCCAGATATCCCTGGGCATAATCCACATCGGAACGGGCAAGGTAATGATCGAAGCCTGCCACAATAGTGCCGCTCAAGTCTCCGGACTCGAATTCGTAAGATAAATTGTTATCGAAACTCGCCTGGTAGGCCTTCTGGTCTAGATCGAACTTGCTGAGCAACGCGGTGTCAACCGAACTCGGATCTGCTCCAGGTACACCAAACAGTGCAGGCAGCGAGACGAAAGCGGCCGGAACCGCGGTTCGCATCCGCCAGTCGTTTTGCGCATATCGCGCTTTGCTATGGAAGGTGATGCCCGTTTCGAACTCATGCTCGAACTCATAGCCGACGGTGGTCTGCCTGGTTTTGACGGAGTTGTGGTCTGCAAGTCCGGTGTAGGTATCCGGCGAGAAATGCCCAAGCGGGTTGTGGCGCCGCGATCCGTATTCCGGCACAACCGACCAGCTGTCTCCGACATGGTCCTTTTGAATTTCTGCGAAAAGAGTGAGGCTGGTTGTGTCTTCCGGCTTCCACGTCAACGAAGGCGCCACGTAGAAACGTCCCCGATCGACTTCGTCATAATTTGTGCCTGATCGGTTGGCCACACCGACGAAGCGATAGGCGAAATCATCGCCGATCGGGCCAGTGCTGTCGATGCCGGCCTCCATTCCTCCATAGCTGGAAAGACGGCCAAAGACCGTATTGCCTGGCTCGAAGCTCGGACGTTTGGTCACGGCATTGACCAGGCCCCCCGGCTCGTTGGACCCATAAAGATCGGAGGTCGGCCCCCGGAGAATATCGAGGCGCTCCAACCCGAAAGGTTCGGTCCGCCATGCCGCCCAGCCGAATGTGCGCAACGGCATGCCATCTCGATAGGTACCGACATTCTGGGTTTCAAAACCGCGGATCACGTACTGGTCGTAGCGATCATCGTTACCGTAGAGTCCGGTGGCGACACCTGGCGAATAGGCGATTGCTTCTTCGAGATCGGATACCCCCCGGTCGATCATCTGTCGCTGTGTCACGACGTTTACCGAACGTGGTGTCTTCTGAATATCGGCGGAGATACGGGTGGCCGTGGTGCTGGAATCCAAATTGTAGGAATCCTCACTCGACTGGCCGCCGCTTAGAATGATGGGCTGAAGGACGGTCGCGTCGTCGGAGCCAAACGCGCCGCTTGCCGTCTCCGATGGGCCGATAATCGTCACGCTGTTTCTGCTGGTGAACCGCCAGGTTAGTCCAGTCCCCGACAACAGCTTGGCGATCACTTCCGGCGCTGCGCCTTCTCCCCGGAAGCCATCTGTCCGCAACGATCGTGTGGCCGCAGCATCGTAGATAAGTTGCAAACCCGCCACGTCTGCAAAGCGGTTTAATGCCTGGGGCAGGGGCCCGGCTGCGATTTCATACCGCACCGTCACGGCTCGCTCCTGAGCAGCGGCGATGCCGACGAAAGGAACCGTGACAACCGGCAAAAATACCGTCGTCGCAAGAAATACCGCCAGCCTGCGCGTGGAGCGGTGAGACGCCGCAAAGTGAGAATTCATGTAGACCCCCTGGACACATCTCTGACCGCTGACAACAGGCAATCAGATGATTTCGCGGTCTAAGACGTTTGCCCAGAGAAAAACCGGAGTAAGGAAATCAAGATATTTCAAAAAAATTCAGCGATGGATCAAGATCACGAGACTTCCCAGCCGTGTGTCATTGAATCCAAAGGATTTTTCCAGCGCCTCGATGATCTTGACGATGTCGCTTGTCTCAAACACGCCGCTGACCCGTCGCGCTCTGATGGACCCATCGACAATCCTTATCACTCCCTTATGATAGCGGTTGAGTTCGTCGATAACCTCGCCCAGCGGCCGGTCGACGAAGATCAGCTTTCTCCGTCTCCATGCCGTTTCGGATGCAGCATCCACTTTCTCGATGGAGCCAAGATGGCCATCTTCGTAACGGACACGTTCATCCGGGCCGAGTTCGACGGATGCTCCGGCAGGCTTGCCCGAAACGGCAACATGGCTTTCGATTACCGTCACGACACCGCCGCGGTCATCGTTTCGAACACCATATACGGTGCCGAGCGCAGTTGCCTCGCCTCCCTCGGACTCCACAATGAAAGGTCGGTGCGGATCGGAAATCACGGTGAAGACAGCCTCACCCTTCTTAAGGTGGATTCTGCGTTCACCAGAAGAGTAGGCAATTGTAATAGCCGTGCCGCTGTTCATTTCGGCTGTTGAGCCGTCCGGCAAAGCCAGGACCTGGAATTCGCCAATTGCCGTATAGCCATCGGCAAACAATGTCGATGGAACGTCGAGGACGTAAATGCCAAGGCCAAGGAGACAGAGAAACGTGAAGCCGGCCGCGATCGGTCGCAGGAAGTCACGCGCAGGCGGAGGCGGCGTTAGAAAGGCCGGGGTTAGCTGAGCCGCTCCAAGGTCCCGCCAAGTGCCGGCAATTTCTGAATAAGCGTCGCGGTGTTGATCTGAGGCCGCAAGCCAAGAACGGAATGCCACCTCATCCTCTACCGAGAGAGGGCCGCCATCGCGCCGAAAGAACCATTCGGCCGCCTGTTCCAGCATATCCTTGTCGTTGAGATCCGTCATGAACAACGGTTAGCCTTGTAACGTCCAGAGACAATGAGACAATGAGTTAGTCCAACCAAAACAGAAGACGTTCTGGAGGAGCCAAGCCCCAGGTCGGGTGCAAATTTAGTCATTTGCCTTTACGCGCCGAGCGCAGTGGACCGTTGCCGCTGCCAGGTGCTTCTCCACAGCACTGGTGCTGATCCTCATCCGATTGGCGATTTCGGCGTGGGACAACCCTTCGAAGCGCCGAAGAACGAAGCACTCGCGGCATCGCGGCGGAAGTTCAGCAACGGCCTGTGCGAGAACTGCCAGTCGCTGCCGGCCGATGACCTCCCGCTCCGCATCCGGCCGATCATCGGCAGCATCCAGGGTGCCAGCGTCGATGAAACTTCTCTGGAGGCGCACTCGATGGCGATGGTGATCAGTAACGAGATTCGAGAGTATGCGGTAGAGATAGGCCCGTGGATTGAACGGCAGGTCGTTGCCAGTCGTCACCAGCCGTAGACAAGCCTCTTGGACAAGTTCGTCCGCCACCGCATCGTCGCCAACCCTCCGTCGCGCATAGCGTCGGAGCTCTCCGTAGCATCGTTCGATGACACCCGCGAGGAACCGCTGGGGATCATTGCCGTCCGAGAGCACCGAATCCGTCATTTCCTGAACTGCCTGTACCACCGAAATATGGCCGATGCTCAACCTTCGCCATTCATTAGAGCGAATAGGTAGGCGTTTCAAGGCCACGCTTCTTCGAACATCACTGTCGAGCCTGGCATCGCCTCCAGGGGCTAAACGGGGCGAGGGCCAGATACCAGAGAGCCGCAAGAACTCCCCGATTTCCATCTCGAATCTTGAACATCCGCCTCGGCTAGGGACGTTCAGCGGAATGTTGCCTCGGAAAAGGCTCGGCGTCCCGAATAGCGGGGAATGCTACTCCCTCACCAGAGCGCGCGGTTAGGGGTATCGAGTTTTTAGACCCAAGGCATCTGAACGCTGGGAGGTTGCTCGTTTCCGCCAAGCGAAAACGGGTTTATGCTTTTACATAGACCAGGGCGGTGGTAATTCATGACCTAAGACAGCATTCTGACGGCGTTAGCTCAGGTAGTCTTGGCCGGTCTCACGCGGGTGAAGCCACTTGAACCTCTCGACAATCCGCAAAGCGAGCGGCTCCGCCGTCATGATTTACAAGACCTGGTGGCGATGGCCAACGACGAAAATTTGGCCACATTCAACAACCCTGAGGCAGAGAAGCATGGTAGCAGCGTACATTGACGAATTCATCATGTTTTGCGCTGGCCTTTGGATGACGGGGGTCGGATTTGGTTATCTGTCGCTATCAAGCAATCCGGCCCGTCGGCCGTCGGTCGTTCGTCATTTCAAGTGGATGGGTCCGCTGCTGCTCGTTATTGCGATCATTCTAGCCGCCGCCTCATGAGCCATACAGACGCAACGTCGCCAGGTGCAAGTGATGCAATGAACGGTATTTTGGCCTGCGTGTCGTGCGGACGGGCTGACACAGAATCCGTTGTCCGTTTCGGATCGTACATTCTCCGATGCGCCGCTTGCGGCGAAACTGTCGTCACAACATCCTTCATCGCCGTGCTCGACACCGATCATCAATGCTCTGCCTTTTTCGACGCCGGTCCCGGACAACACCCTCAGCCGAAAGCGCTCGTCGCGCGGGGACCGCTCCGGCTGATTGCGACGACAATCAATGCCGCTGCAAGCGATGGAACTTTGGTCCGCCTGATTTTCGAGCGAACGGGCTGATCGATCGTGGAGAGGGGCGCGGCTTGAGGTGACTGAGGATGTCCGCATTCCTGGTTTTGTCCCGTCGAGGCCAGCAGCCGAAGCGCCACCTGGACGGCAAGATCAACATCAACTTCATTGGATACAGCTTCGCCTCCCATGTTCAATCCCAAGGAGATTTTAGGTTCGAGTCCCTTCAAGGCGACCGGGCGGCACGCGGAATGTTGGCTCTCTATTCCAATTCGTTGACGCGCGAACTCCGCCTGGATTGGGGGAAACCACGATTGCATGCCTGAAGTCCGACTGACGGCGAATTCGCAGACTCCTGCGCCAGAGAATGCGCCGGCGCCTTAAAGCGGCAGGTGAGAATGGTCCGGATTGGGCAAGGCCTCCGCATTGACTAGTTGTAACTGCTCCGTGGTTTCGCGCTACTTGAACTCCGCGAAAAGCGTTGGCGAGCCGGCGGCCGGGGGGGTGCGGACCCTTCGGTCGCCGATCCCGTCTTGACATCCTATATCGCCGGCTAGATAGCAACCAACAGCAACATGACCTCGTCATTCGAGGTCATGGATTGCGAGACTTTGTAGTCGCTGTGACGAGCGCGAGGCCATGCGGACCGCGCCGCTGCCCAATTATACGGACAATTGAACCTTGCTTGCGGCGGATGCGGCTAATCCTTCGGTGCGTATCTAAGATCGATCGGATTGACCCAGCATATTTGCCTACTGCTCCGAGCCATCCTGCTCGAGACAAGACCACCCCCGCGAAAACCTATCTATCGGTATGGCCATGTCCCATCCTTAGCTTGATCGATCCCACCGCTGCCATCCCTTAGTTTGCGGTGAGTTGCTGACCGATTTGGGCCTGTTCTGCGCCCATGGAGGATCTCATGTCGCATAGCGAAATAGGCTTGCAAGCCAAGAACGACTTTCCACTTTCTGTTGCCGGTGCCGCCGCTAAGGGTCACCCGCCCGATTCCATCCCCGGCACGGTTCATGATCTGGGCAATCTCATACAGGTTGCGGTATCAGCATTGAACATCCTCTCCCGCAACGCTCATTTGGCGGCCGATCCGAGCCTGCCGCCCATCGTTTCCAGCGCGAGAATGTCTCTTGCACGCGCCGGAACGCTTGTGGAGCAGACCCTCCGTCGGGCACGCGAGGGAGCGGCCTCGGTGGAAGCTGTCAGCATCGGTGGCTGCCTGAGCGAGCTTCGGGAGCTGGTCGAGAAAATCTGGGAGCCCGAAATTCAGCTCGACGTTCAGGTGGAGCCGGATTTACCGCCCCTGACCTGCAGTCGGATCAATCTGCTGGGAGCCATTATGAACCTGCTGACGAATGCGCGCGATGCCATGCCGGATGGCGGGACTATCGCACTTGCCGCGCGAAGAGCGGCAAAAGGCGGATCTACGGCGGCTGTCGAGATAGAGATCTTGGACAATGGCCTCGGCATGAGCGCAGATACGCTGCAGCGCGCCTTCGAGCCCTTCTTCACAACAAGAGCGACGGGGCTTGGCGGCTTCGGCCTGCCCGTGGTCAAGCGGTTCGTCGAGGAAGTGGGGGGACATATCGCAGTTGAAAGTAAACTCAATGCCGGCACTCAGGTCACAATGTATCTGCCGATTGGCGTATGCCGATGATGGCTTAGGCGGAAGCCAGACGTTGCCCTCTTCAGCGGTTATTGATTTCCGTGCCGCCGCAGTTCCGCTTCGGGGCAGTTCAAATCAGTGCTTGCCAGCCATAACGCGGACAAGTATAGTCCGCGTTATGGCTCACATAACGGCAGGTGTGGAATACGGGTTGCATTGTCTCCTGTGGTTGACAAGCTCGCCGGGAGCGCCGCTCAGCAGTCGCGATCTGGCTGACTTTCAGGGGATTTCGCCTAGCTTTGTGGCGAAGGTATTTCCGAAGCTGGAGAAGGCGGGGATCGTGACCGCATCCGAGGGCATCAAAGGAGGATATCTGCTTGCAAAGCAGCCCCAAGATATCACCGTTCTGGAGGTTGTTGACGCGATCGAAGGCAGAAAGCCCTTGTTTGACTGCCAAGAGATTCGTAGCCGCTGCGCTGTATATCGGGAGCGGCCACCGTCATGGGCAACGAAAGGCGTATGCGCGATCCATGCGGTGATGTTGCGTGCTGAGAAAGCTATGCGAGATTCGCTCGCGAGCCAGACGTTGGCGGATATTGCCGGTGATTTGGCGCGCAAGGCGCCGCCAGCGTTCTCCGACGATGTTCGCAAATGGCTTGTCGACAGGGCAAGGACCAGGACCCGGGGGCCTGCTGCGGAAGATGGAGCGTTGCCCTGAATTGCAGGCGAAGCAGGACGTGAAGTTGCGGCTGGCGGGCTGAAAACGCGGCCGCTCGGGTAGATGGGGATGTAGAGCAATGAAGGATACAATCGTCCTAGAAGGCAGCGCTGCTTCTCACTCGCTGTTGCCCATTCAGCCGGGAGACGATTCGGTTGGCGGGAGACGCTTCGTGAAGCCTGTTTCCCGCCTTTTCGAGAGGTGATCCGATGGACACCTTAACCGTCACTGCGGATAGTCCATTGGTCCTCGTCGTCGACGACGACGAAGACGTTCGCAACTCCCTTCAGGAACTTATGGAATCTGTCGGGCTTGATGTCGTCTGTTTCCCGTCGCCCCGGGAACTGTTGAGCGCCGGTCTCCCCGATCGGCCCGGCTGCCTGGTGCTAGATGTCCGAATGCCCGGCGCGAGTGGTCTTGACTTGCAGCATCAACTCTCGGCGCGCGGAATTACGAAACCCATTGTCTTTCTCACAGGATACGGCGACATTCCGATGACGGTGCAAGCCATGAAGGCCGGCGCCGTCGATTTCCTGACGAAACCGGTTCGCGACCAGACGTTGTTGGACGCCGTGATTGCGGGCATTCAGCGGGACGTGGAGCAGAGGGCGCAGGCGGAGAACATCCATCAGCATTCCAGCCGGTTCGCGACGCTGACGCCGCGCGAACGTCAGGTGCTTCGTGAAGTTGCGCGCGGCCGCCTCAACAAGCAAATCGCTTTCGAGCTCGGCATCAGCGAGATCACGGTAAAACTCCACCGCAGCAATGTAATGCGTAAGATGCGGACTATTTCTATCGGCGAACTCATTCGCGCCTGGGATTCATTGCCTTCCAGTCTTCGCGAGACGCCGCAGGCTTGAGCCTGCGCAATACTGTCCTCACAGCCAAAAGCTGCTCCCCGAGGCATTGGTCTTGGCGCGTCAGCGCCGTACGCCCCTTCCTTCGCCATCTGACACAACCCGGAAAGCTGGGATTGTCTTCGAGCTTTAGCCGCCGATTATTGGCGAGGCATGAGGCCCTCCCTTTTCACGGGGGCGGTTGCCCTGAGTTCAGGCGGGATAACCTAATCACCCGATCTATCCTACCTGTACTCTGGGACTAGATGGTCGATGCCTCTGTTCGATAGGCTGGCGGCCCGGCGTAGCGCATTCTCCTGACCAGTCGAAGAGGCTTTAACAGGAGACGTAAGATGCGCGATATCATCAAAACTCTGTCGCTTGCCGCAATGGTGGGTACGGCAGTTGCAGCATTCGCACATGCCGCGGAACCGCCCGCCAAACCGACGATCGTGCTGGTGCACGGCGCATTCGCCGGCTCGTCGAGCTGGAACGGTGTTATCAGCGCGCTTGCCAGGGACGGTTATACGGCGATCGCCGCTGCCAACCCGCTCCGCAGCGTCGCCAGCGATGCCGCGACTGTCGCAAGTGTCCTCCGCTCGATTTCGGGACCGGTGGTGCTGGTCGGTCATTCATACGGCGGGCCGGTCATCACCGAAGCGGCGAACGGAAATTCGAATGTAAAGGCTTTGGTCTATGTCTCCGCTTTCGCTCCGGAGGCCGGTGAATCAAGCGCGAGCCTTTCGGGAAAATATCCCGGCAGCACGCTGGCGGACGCTTTGACTACGACTGCGCTGCCGGGCGGCGGGCAGGACCTCTACATTCGACGGGACCGCTTCCACGATCAGTTCGCCGCCGATGTGGCCGAAGACGAGGCGCGGTTGATGGCAGCCACCCAGCGCCCAATCACTCAGGCCGCGTTGGCCGAACCGTCGGGCGCCGCCTCCTGGAAGACGCTGCCGTCCTACTCCATTTACGGTTCCGCAGATCGCAATATCCCGCCAGCCGTGCTGAGCTTCATGGCCAAGCGCGCGCATGCGTTGAAGACCGTCGTCATCGAGGGCGGTTCGCATGCCCTGACGGTGTCACATCCCAAGGAAATAGCCTCTCTAATCGAGGAAGCAGCTTCGGCGGAATAACGCCGGCAGCAGACCCGCAACTCAATATCAAACTTGAAACCAGGAGATAGGACATGAAGATCGTCGTAATTGGAGGCACGGGCCTCATTGGTTCGAAAACCGTCGAACGGCTTCGCAAGAAGGGACATGAGGTGCTTGCCGCATCTCCAAATTCGGGCGTGAACACAGTGACTGGAGAAGGTCTTGCCGGAGCTCTGGCCGGTGCCGAGGTGGTTATCGATCTGGCGAACTCGCCGTCCTTCGACGAGAACGTCGCAATGGAATTCTTCGATGCAGCTGGTCGCAACCTCTTTGCGGCGGAAAAGGCCGCAGGCGTTCGTCATCATGTCGCGCTGTCGGTGGTCGGCACAGATCGTATGCAGGCGATGGGATATTTCCGAGCCAAACTGCGTCAGGAAGAGCATATCCGCAGCTCAGGAGTGCCATACACAATCGTCCATGCCACCCAGTTCTTCGAGTTCGTGGGTGCCATCGCCCAGTCGGCAACCGAAGGAACGAGTGTTCGCGTGCCGACGGGCGCTTTTCAGCCGATCGCAGCGGACAATGTCGCCGACGCCATGGCTGACGCCGCTCTAGCTAAACCGGCGAACGGTATGATCGAGATCGCCGGGCCCGAGCGCGCACCAATGAATGAATTCATTGAGCGCTACCTCAAGGCCACCAATGATCCGAGAACCATCCTCGCCGATCCGCATGCCCGCTATTTCGAGGTCGAGATCGACGACCGGACACTGGTTCCGGATGCCGGCGCTCGCCTTGGCGCGATTCGCTTCGAGGACTGGCTCCAGTCCCCTGCCGCCCAGAAAAAGTAAGCGGCTCACTCGCAAATTCCTCCCGGCTTCACCGGTCTCTCAGGGCCGGCAAGCCTCATTTCCCAGGAGACGAAGATGATCAGGACATTTCTTTGCGCGACGGCTCTCGTATTTGCCTCCGCGGCTGCGGTTTCGGCGGATGATGACCACAGCGATGAGAAGGTAACGGTGGTCTACGACCAGCCACTGCCCAACGTGCCCGGTAAGAGCATGAAGGGCGTGCTTGTCGAATATGCGCCCGGCGGCTCCTCGCCCGCTCACACGCATCCCAAGTCCGCCTTCATTTACGCGACGGTTCTGGAAGGAGCGATAACCAGCAGGGTCAATGGTGGGCCGGTGACGGTCTACCATGCCGGCGAGAACTTTTCCGAGTTTCCCGGCGACCATCACGCCGTTAGCGAAAATGCAAGCAAGACGGAGCGTGCTCGCCTCCTTGCCGTGTTCGTCGTCGACACGAACGAGACCAATCTGACGACCTACGAAAAGTAAACTCGAACGGGAAAGGCGGTTCTCGCCTGAATAAATGACGGAACGGCGCCCCTAGCCGGCGCCATTCCGGTTCCGATTACAGTTGATACCGACATGTCCGGCTGTGCCTGCGAGCGCCGTCAGGAGGAAATCATGCGCATCGAAAAGCTCTATCCCATGACATCGGCCCGCCTGATGGTGATCGATGTCGCCGCCACACTGCAGGCCGCCGCCCTGACGCTTTCCAACCCGGGGATTGGACTTGTGGTCGTCAGCGAGGGACACGGAAAGGCAGCTGGGGTACTCAGCAAATCCGATCTTATTCGCCATCTTGCCGACCGCGAGCCGAATGCAAGCGTCGAGGCGCTGATGAGCCGCAACATCATTTCCTGCAGCCCGGCAGATGAACTACAGGCGACATGGCAGGTCATGGTGGAAACCCGCATCCAGAACATGCCGATCCTTGGCGCAGACGCAAAGCCGCTCGGCGTTCTAGATATCCGCGACGCCCTGAAGGTTCTCTTCGAGCAGGAGCAGTTGCAGGAACACATGCTGGCGAATTACATCGCCGGCATCGGCTACTGACCTCCGAATACGGGACGATCATCATGCTTCAGGCATATGTGGGTGAAATCGCCGCCGCGCCGCTCGCATGGCTGATCATTCTAGGTTTGACCGGGATGGCCGTTTGGAAGCTCATCGGTCCGTTACACTCCAACCTGCGGCTCGTGGTGCAGATCGTCTTTTTCACGGCCATGACCTCCGTCCTCTTTCTCGAAGATATTCCGCTCGGTGAATCTCAAGGCCTGCGGATCGGCGACGAGCGTGCCGTGTTCATCGTTTTCGGCCAATTGCTGTGGTGGCTCCATCTCTCCTGGGCCGTCATCGGGTTCGTGCGCATCTATCTTGTATTGGAAGGTCGGCCCCGCGAGGCCCGCCTGCTGCAGGACATTGTCGTCGGTGTCGTCTACATGTGTGTCACGCTTGCCGCCCTGGCTTTTGTTTTCGGCGCTCCTGTTGGAACGCTGATCGCGACGTCCGGCGTCATCGCCATTGCGCTTGGTCTTGCCCTTCAGAATACACTCGGCGACGTCTTTTCCGGTGTCGCCCTTAATCTCGGGCGTACCTTTGCGCTAGGCGACTGGATTCTCCTTGAAGACGGCACGGAAGGACGAGTTACAGCAAGCACCTGGCGCTCGACGCAAATTCTGACGGGCGCCAACAACATCGTCGTGGTGCCTAATAGTGTCCTTGCAAAGCTGAAGCTGACCAATGTCAGCCGGCCCGATGAAACGCATCTCCTAAAGATGACAGTACGGCTGGTCCCGACGCACGCACCCTCAATTGTCGAGGAGGCCATGTTGACGGTTCTGGCCGGCTGCAATTCGATCATCCGCGAGCCACCGCCACTGGTCTCGTTCGGCGGCCTCGATGCCACCGCGCTGGAAATCCGTCTTTTTTTCCGCGTGAGCAATCCACTTCTGAGAATAAGGGCTCAAAACGAGGTGATCGATCGAGTCTACCGTCATTGCCGATCGTCCGGGCTGCATCTTGCGATGCCGCCCTCGGCGATCGCCATCATGGACGGAACTTACTTGCAGGAAATCTCTGCACCTCCTGAAGCGATACTGCAGGAGGTTGTCGATGAAAATCCGATCCTCTCCAGGCTGACGCGATCCGAAAGAGAGAAATTGGCTCAGTCGGGAATCGAGCGCGAATATCGGGAGGGTGACGTCATCGTCGCCCAGGGACAGGCGCTACCTTGGATGATGATCATCCGCACCGGCGTCGTATCGATGCAGCACGAGGAGCAGGAAAAAAGACGCCTTTCCTCGGGCGATTTCTTTGGGGAAACCGGCCTTCTGGTGGGAACGGAGGAGGCCTACACGCTGCAGGCCCTGACGCGCGTCACTGCTTACGAGATCGACCAGAAGAGTTTTGCGCAGCTGATCGCCGAACGACCGGCAATAGCCGAGGAGATCGCGGCAATGCTATCCTCGGGTTCTGGCGACGTCGGCGATCTACGGCTTGCAGAAGAGAAACACGAGCGGACTGCCACCGCTTTTCTGAAGTCAATTCGGACGATCTTCAGCAGCTGAATATGGAGAGCACGGCGGGCCGCAAGACCCCGGCATTGCCTCTTTGCGCCGCACTTGGATCGGATATCTGCTGGCGGTTACGGTATGCTTAGCCACAGTCGTAAGCTGAATCGGCCCGCGGATCTTCGCCCTATCCTTCGGAACAGGTGTTTTTGTTGCAAGCTCCCATATACCGTCCCTGGTGGAGAGGCCGTGGCATAGTGTCAAGCGAACCATGGTGATCTCAAATGAAATGGGATCGGGTTGAGACATGTCGAAGTCCGCCGGAGCTTCGGGGATGGGTAGAAGTGGGGGATCGGCAAGTTCCCCCGATATCGATGCCGTACAGGCGGCAAAGATCGTCGAGCGGATCACCGGCAATGCCTGGGCAACCGATGCCGGCGGCAATTTTATCTATGTGACGCCGGCGGCACTCGCCTTTTTCGGCACGAGCCTGGAAAGCCTCAATGCGCAGCCGGAGGAACATACGCTTGGCTGGAAACATGTGATCCATCCTGAAGACTACGATGCGGCAGCTGCGACATGGCGCCGTTGCTTGCGGACGGGGGAGCATTACAACGTCGAGCACCGGATGCTGCGGGCGACTGGTGTGTATGTCTGGGCGCGCAGCACGGGACAGCCGGTACGCGACAGGGATGGTTCGGTAGCCGGATGGTACGGCACGGTGATCGATATAGCCGTCCCGTCGCGCCCGAACGACTGCGACGACCGACTTGCCGATCAACCCGCGCAGGATCCACGTCTATCAATGGACGCGGTTCATCCACACGACAGGCCAGCCGTGGAGCAGGCAGCGGCGCGAGCCTTCTTTCACGGCATTCCTCAGGTTAGCAGTTATCGGCAGCTCCAGGAGGATGGCAGCTACCGCTGGATCGAATTCCTCGTGGAGCCGGACTACAGCATCAGCGTCGATGTCGACCCGGCAGTGGCGCGGCAAGACGAGCCATGGACGATGGCAAGCTCGTTCGGCGAGACGGGCGACGCGGTTCAAGCCGCGCTTGCCATCGAGAAACTCTATGGTGGTGCGTGGGCGATCGACACCATCGGGCAATTCACCTACGCAACCCCCACGGCCCAGACCTCGATCGCGATGACGCTTGAGGACCTCAACGTTCTCCTGGACGGAAAGCCTTTCCTCGAAGGCGGTAGGCAAGGCTGGCAGCGCGGCGCGCATCCCGACGACAGCGAAAGGGCAGGAGAAACGCTGCGCCGCGCGCTCAAGACGGGCGAGCACTGGAATTTCGAATATAGGGTCCTGCGCGCCAACGGCGCCTTTGTCTGGCATCGGGCCGCGGCCCGCCCGACGCGCGACGGGCAAGGGCGTATCACCGGATGGTATGGAACAGCATTGGATATTGACGTGTATAAAAAAACCGAGGCGGCTCTCCGAGAACGCGAACGGCAGTTGCAGCAGCTCATCGACACCGTGCCGGCATTGATCTGGAGTACGATGGCGGATGGAACGCCAGCCTTTGTGAACAAGCGCTTCACGGAGGTGACAGGGGCTAGGCTTGAAGACATGACGGCACCGGATGGCTCGGCTTCGCTTGGCGTTGTGCATCCCGATGATAGGGCGGCGGCCCGCGAGGCCTTTCTGCATTCGGTGAGAACAGGCATCCCATACATTAGGCGATACCGCCAACGCCGAGCCGGCGGCACCTATCGCTGGACTGAAACGCGGGCGGAACCATCGCGCGATGAAGCAGGCACGATCATCCAATGGTATGGCGTGAGTTCCGATATCCATGATCTCATAACCAGCCAGGAGGCGTTGCGCGAAAGCGAGCAGCACCTCCAACAGCTGGTCGAAACGCTGCCTGCGCTGATTTATTGCGCTCTGCCAAATGGCAAGCCGATCTATCGCAGCCAGCGTCTTCGCCAATATCTCGGCTTCAACCTCGAAGACACGGATGATCTGGGAAAATCCCGGCTGGACGGGACGCTCGACGCTGTTATCCATCCTGATGACCTTGCGTCCGTGAAGGAGCAGTATGCTCATTCGCTTGCTACCGGCGATCCGTATTTGCTGAGGCATCGGCTGCGGCGCTTCGACGGTGTGTATCGGTGGGTGGAGACCCGGGCCTCAGCCATGCGCAACGGCGACGGCGAGATTGTGCAATGGAATGGCATTTGCCTCGATATTGAGGATCAGGTGCGCGCGCAGGAGGAGCTTAGCCGTGCCCAGGAAAATCTCGCCCGCTCCAGTCAGGCGGCAAGCTTAGCGGAGTTGTCGGCGTCTATTGCGCATGAGGTGAATCAGCCGCTTGCAGCCGTCATGAATTATTCCAGCGCCTGCCAGCGCTGGCTCACGGCCGAGCCGCCGAATATCGAGCGTGCCCAGAAAACGCTGGATCGCATCGTCCATAGTGCCAATTCCGCGGCCGATGTCGTCAGCCGCATTCGCGCTCTCTTCAAGCAATCGACGGACAAACGGGATAGCACTGAGCTCGGCGCCGTCGTCAGACAGGCGCGTGACCTGCTTGCGGAGGAGGCAGCGCGGCGGCGCATCCGGATGGATATCGAAGGCGAGAGTGGTCTTCGGCTCGTTCCGTTCGACCGGGTGCAGATCCAGCAGGTGTTGGTCAATCTGATGCGCAACGGCATGGATGCGATGGCTTCCGTGCCAAACGAACGTGTCCTTCAGATCCGCGCTTTTCGGGCGGGCGATATGGTGCGGATAGAGGTCAGCGACAGGGGCCGGGGTATCCAGTTCCCTGACAAGATCTTCGAGCCCTTCTTTACGACCAAGGACCAGGGCATGGGCATGGGCCTCGCAATTTCCCGCTCGATCGTCGAAGCGCATGGCGGGCAGTTATGGGCGGAAAAGAATGAACCGCACGGCGCGAAAATCGTTTTCACACTGCCGCTCGACGTAGCGAAGATGCCATGATCCATTAGCCGGCGCAGGAGGTAAGACGATATGAACAAGCCTGTGGTAGCGATCGTCGACGACGACCCAAGGGTGCTTGCTTCATTGGTGGAACTCCTGGAGTCGGCCGGATATGAAATCCGCAGCTTCATATCGGGAGAGGCATTGCTCGCTTCCGGTCTTAAGGGGGTGGATGTGTTGATCACCGATATCGGCATGCCCGGTCCCGATGGGTTCGAACTGCGCGACCTTGCCAGGCGGGAGAACCCGCAACTTCCCGTATTCCTGGTCACCGGGCGGCACGAGATAACGGACAGAGACCGAGCCAGAGGCATTGGCGGTTTTCTGCGAAAACCCTTTGATGGACATGCTCTGCTTGCGGCCGTTCGTGACGCGCTGGGCGAGCGGCAGGGCTGAGGGCTGGGGTTTCAATCGTTTTTCCTGGTCACGAGATCACGGCTGTCTCACCGTAGACGTGGCCGGTCCGATTGGCCCAGGCATCGGCCTGGAGCGTCTGTTTGTTAAATCAGCGATTACCGCTCGTTCAACTTCTGTCCTCACAACATCTGCGTCTTGATCCTCATGACGGCGAAGCCATAACTTAATCCTCGCTCTCATAGACGAACGGGAGAGCATGCCCTGTTCTTGGGTGTAGCCCTCCCTCTCCCTAGGCTCAATCGACCGCCATGAAGCGCCCCAATACACTCCTTCGCATGGTTCGTGCCCCCCACGTTCCAATCCCGCACAACAGGAGCGCGCTATGACGCAGGCAGAAGCAAATCCCCCCATGATGGATCGGCCGGAGACAAAAATGAATATAGAGAACACTTCACGCTCCGGCAGGCCGGCAACTGAAGAACTTGTTCCGTCGCGTTATGCGGTGAACATTGGCGAGATAGAAGTGCTGGTAATCAGCGATGGCGTGCTGCCCCTTCCGACCAAGATGTTGGGCCACAATGCCGACGCCGCAGAACGCGCTGTCTGGCTGGACAGTATGTTTCTGCCGCAGGAAGCTTTCGACTGGGCGCTGAATGCGGTTGTCGTGCGCAGCGGCACACAGGTCATCCTCATCGACGCCGGCCTGGGGCTGGATCCCGAATTGAACCTCCCGCGGGCCGGGCAGCTGGTCAAGCGACTGGAAAGCGCCGGCATCGATCTCGGGTCGGTGACCGACGTGGTGTTGACCCACATGCACATGGATCACGTCGGCGGGCTGCTCGTCGATGGCGTGAAGGAGCGGCTACGTCCCGACCTGCGGATTCACGTTGCCGCAGCCGAGGTTAAATTCTGGGAAGCACCTGATTTCTCGCGCGTAAACATGCCTCCCGGCTTCCCGGATGCGCTTCGGGCGACGGCCAAACGGTTCGCCAAGGAATACCACAACCAGCTGCGCCTTTTCGATGAGGAACAAGAGGTGGCTCCGGGCGTCGTCGTCTCCCGCACCGGTGGCCATACGCCGGGGCATAGCGTGGTCCGCGTCGCTTCCGGGAAAGACCGGCTGATGTTTGCAGGCGATGCCGTCTTTGCGGTCGGATTCGAACACCCCGGCTGGTTCAATGGCTTTGAGCATGACCCCGAGGAAGCTGCTCGCGTTCGCGTTCGGCTTTTGCGGGAGCTGGCGGAGACGGGCGAACTGCTGGTAGCCACCCATATGCCATTCCCGTCGGTCGGGCATGTCGCAGTCGACGGCGACGCCTTCCGTTGGGTTCCGGTTTTCTGGGACTACTAACGGCCTATCGGCGACTGCATGCGATCCGACATTCAGAAGATCGCATGCAGCGTTCCGTCGCAATATCGCATCAACGGATGCGTGCACGGCGCGATCATCAATACTACCGCAAAAGTTGCAGAAAGGGTGATGACATGACTGCGATGGAAACGCGCATAGTTGCGGGTATTTCGGTTCCTCACAGCCGGCTCGTAGAGCGCGCGATAGAGCACGCGCACCATGCCTACGAGCCCTATCTCTTCAATCATGTCATGCGCTCGTGGCTTTTTGCGGTAAAGCTCGCTGAACTGCAGAATGTAGCCCATGACGCCGAAGTGCTCGCCGTGGGCACGCTGCTGCATGACATCACCCTCAACGATCGATTTGCGGGGCCTCGCCGCTTCGAAGTGGAGGCAGCCGATCTTGCCCGAGATTTTGCGACGGACGCGGGGCTCAACAGACGGCGCGCCCAGTTGATCTGGGACAGCGTTGCGCTCAACTCGACGCCTTCGATCGGGCTCTACAAGGAGGCCGAAGTGGGCCTTTGTACTACCGGCATCTGTTTTGATGTGGTCGGCCTGAAATATAGCTTCATCCCATCATCTGACGTGCGCACGATCGTTGCCGAATTCCCGCGGCTCGGAATGAAGCGAAAAATGACCTCTTGTTTCTGCCACATCGCGAAAACGCAGCCGGAAACCACCTATGACAATTTCGTGCGGGACTTCGGTGAGCGTTTCGTTCCGGGCTATACGGTTCCTTCCTCGGTCGATCTCGTTGCAGCTGCTCCCTTCGACGAGTGACTGGCATTCTTGCGGCCTGGTGCAGAACGGCACTACGCCCATCTAGTACGGCGACGAAGGACCGGGCGGGACAGCGGTTATCTCCCGCCCAAATTACAGGTTGGCGAGGGCTCTGGCCTCACCGGCTATATAATCGCCAAATAGTCTTACACGCGCCGGAACAGTCCGCCCATAAGCATGCAGTAGGCTAAGCGGCAGCTTTGGAAGTGCGATTTCCGGTGCGAGATCGACCAGCGTGCCGGCTCGCAATTCGTCCACAACGAGGCATCGCAGAAGATAGGCAGCGCCGAGCCCGCTCAATGCAGCATGGATCAGGGCCGAGCCTGTGTCGCAATCGACCCGTCCCCTTGGAATGAAAGTCGTGCCGTCCGCAAGTCGGACAGGCTGCACCGCACCATTCATGGTGTAGCGCGCAAAAGGCAGGTCGGGGAGGTCTTCCACTGATCGCCTGGTCACTTCAAGAAGAGCCGGGGAGGCGACGATCGCCATTGGTAGATCCACCAGGCGGCGGACGATCAGGTCCTCCTGCATCGGCGCGCCGGCGCGCAGGACGACATCGTAGTCCTCCCGAACTAGATTGACGAAACGATCGGTCAGCCCGAGATCGAGCTGGATGTCCGGATAATCTTTCGCAAACGTGCCGAACAGACGGGGGAGTAGCAGCGGCGCAAGCTCGCCGGGCATGCTGATCCGCAGTCTGCCAGAGGGAGTCGCTTGCGGTCGAATGGTTTCATCGCTCGCATCCAGCTCGCGCAGCAGAGGAGCGACGCGCTCAAGGAACGCCTGCCCGTCCTGCGTTAGGGTCAGCGCTCGAGTGGAGCGCAGGAAAAGCCGCGTACCGATCTTCTTCTCCAGCCGTGCCACGCTTTTCGAAACCCCCGATGGTGTTGTGCTGAGATCGCGCGCCGCCGCCGTAAACGAACCTGCTTCCACGGCCCTCACGAATGCCATCAGGCCCGACGTCTCATCCAGCAGGTTCGGCATTTACATCTCCGTGGCACAGATCATGTGCCCGACAGGGGGCTAATAGCTCGCACCGCTAGCATTTATCTCATCCCCGAAAGAAAAGGAGATAAACAAAATGCAGTGTCTTGCAGACAAGGTCGCCGTAATCACAGGCGGCAATAGCGGTATCGGTAAGGCAACTGCCCGACTGTTTGCAGAGGAAGGCGCTCAGGTCATTATCACCGGCCGACGTCAGGATATCGTTGATCAGGCGGTCGGCGAGATCGGCCACGGCGCACTTGGCCTCGTCGGCGACGTCGCCGATCTGGAACATCATCAAAAGCTTGCAGACGTGGTGAAGACGCGCTTTGGCGGGCTGGACATCTATGTGGCTAATGCCGGCGTCATCAACCTTGCCGCCTCTGACACCGTTACACCGGACGACTACGACCGGCACTTTGCCACCAATACCCGCGGTGTTTTCTTTGGCGTGCAAGCGATCGCCCCGCTGATCCGGGTCGGCGGCAACATCATCGTCACGAGTTCGCTCGCCGCCACCAAGGTCCTGCCAAATCACATCGTTTATGCCGGCTCTAAAGCGGCCGTTTCCGCGTTCGCGAAGAACTGGGCGATCGAGCTTAAGCAACGGAAGATCCGCGTGAATGTGCTGAGTCCGGGACCGGTAGAAACCGCCATCCTCGGCAAGTTGGGCATTTCGAAAGCCGATCGCCCGGCGTTCGTGGACTACATGGCATCCCATATCCCTGCGGGGCGGATGGGGCGTCCGGAAGAAGTCGCCCGCGCGGCCCTGTTCCTCGCTTCGGCAGCGGGAAGTTTCGTCAGCGGCGTCGAATTGCATGTCGATGGCGGCATGACGGTGGCCTGAAGGATTGAAGCAGCCAACCCCAGGGTTGGCTGCTCAGGACGACTATAGTTCCTCAGTTTGGACGCTGAATTCCTTCATAGTAATCGCCGCTATCGATGGTCTTCTCGTCCGGGAGACGGCCGTAAACGGGAGCTGTGTGCGACACCGAACCGGTATAGTTCCGGTCGACCGGCGGGCGGCGCTGTTGCCTGACGGAATTCTTCTGGGCGCCTTCGTAATAATCTCCCTCTGCGTAAGTAACACTGGCGAAGCCTGCTGTGGCAATCAGTACGAGAGCGAAAGTGGTTTTGAGGGTTGGCATGGTTGATCTCCTTCAGAGTCGTCCGAGGTGCTGGGTTGCGACCTCACCTGCGGATTGTTTCGGTGGATTGCATGAGCTGCGATACGGAGTTAGTTGATGTCTTCGTCGCCCGGCTTTCGATTGTCGCGAGACGTATGAGGACGAACTGCGGCGGGTTTTTTTGAGTTGGCAGCGACTGCAGCAGTCGTGAGCGCCGACCGGCCAGACGGTTCACGATGCTCCTTGCCGAAATCGACGGGCGTTCCGACGAGGACCGACGAAACGAGCAGTCCGGACAGAGCGTAGAGAGTGGTTTCTCTCAGCATGTCATTCTCCTTTTGAGTTTACATCCGTATTCGAGTGATGGAGTCCATCGCTTATCATAGCGTGCACATCGGCTCTGAAAGTAGTACAGGACTGCTTCCTGAGCTGAACACCATCACGAATGGAATGTCGGTGGATCTTGGCGATAGGTAAGGGCTAATTACTGTCGATTCATCATCGGATCTCCTTAGGTGTGGTTGTTGATACTCAAAAAATACGGCAAAGGAGATGTCGATGACATTTCAGAGTTGCTCGGAATGTTGAGGGATTGCGGTCTATCCTGCCGCCCGTCGCCATTCGCCGGGGGTCAGGCCTGTATGGCGCTTGAAGGCCACACAGAAGGCGGTGAGGGTCCCGTAACCGAGTACGCCTGCGATATCCGTGATCTGCATCATGGGGTCCCGCAGCATGGCCATGGCCTGTTCCATCCGCCTACGGCGCAACCATTCGTAGGGCGTCATCCCGGTGCTTTTCTTGAACGCGCGGCAGAAATGAAAGCGGGAAAGGTTGGCCGCTTCAGCGAGCGCACCGAGCGAAAGATCCGTCTCATTTTCAGACGACAGCCGCTCGAGGGACATCCGCAAAATCCCCGGCGCAAGGCCGCCCGAGGCTTTTTCTAACGCCTCGCAAACGCCTGCATGGGTTTTCACGAGATGGATGGCGATCAGGCTTGCAAGCTGCTGACGATAGAGCCCGTCCAGGCTGGTGATGCCGCTAGACGACTGGTGCGCCATCCTAAGCAGGGTCGCCATCACGTTGTCCTGCTGCGCCGTACTTTCGATCAAGGATCGACCTTCCCCAGGGCATTCGCGGGCCACACGATCAAGGAGATCCGGCGAGAGATAGAGTTGCACGATGTCCATCGGGCCATGAATATCCCAGCGTGAGGTCGATCCTGCCGGGATGAAGGTTATGCTGCCTTGGCGTCCCATACCTGCCGCGTATGCCTTTCCGGAGCGGCGCTCCAGCCGCTGCATAGCTCCGAGATAGGTCATGATCACGTGATCCGACATTGGATGCACGACGTCGTGAAACGGGTTGTGTTTCCATCGGGCGAGCCGGGTATCAAAGGGATCGTCGATACGGAAGCATTCCACCGGGGCGGTGCGCAGGACGCGCTCCATTTCGCGGTCCGGTGACACATGTCCCTCCTGCGGCCTGGCATTTGCCATCACATCAGGAGGAACCGCCTGAAATTTGAAAGGAGCCATGCTTCAATCCCTCCAGCGAACTCGTCATCGAGAACGTGAAAGGACGATAGGATGCTGTGACTGCTGACGATATTGCCCGCTGGAGTATGCCGATCTGTTCCGGCGAATGGACCGTTCTTGGCAAATGCCGTGTTCAACGCCGACTATCTGAGGAAACATCCTGTGCTCAGGGATAGCTTTCGCAACCGAATTGTGTGGCTGGCCGCTACTTTTGAAATGTCAAAAAAAGAGCCGGGAAGCGGCGCTGGCGGCGGATAGCGCCGCTTCCCAACCGACTACCGCTCGATAAAGGCGAGCAGGTCGGCGTTGATGATTTCGGCATGCGTCGTGCACATTCCGTGCGGCAGGTTGGGATAGAGCTTAAGGGTGGAGTCCTTTAGAAGCTTGGCCGAGAGCGGCGCGGAGTCGGGGACCGGCACGATCTGGTCGTCATCGCCATGCATCACAAGCGTCGGCACGGTGATCTTCTTGAGATCTTCAGTGAAGTCCGTTTCCGAGAACGCCCTGATGCCGAGATATTGCGCGTTGGCGCCACCCATCATCGACTGGCGCCACCAATTCTGGACGACCGTTTCGATCTTTTTGGTGCCTTCCCGATTGAACCCATAGAAGGGGCCGCTTGCGAGATCATAGTAAAATTGGGCGCGGTTTGCAGCAAGCTGTGCACGCAGGCCGTCGAAGACTTCGATTGGCAATCCGCCGGGATTCGCCTTGGTCTTGACCATGACCGGCGGCACAGCGCCGATTAGCACCAGCTTTGCGACGCGTCCGTCAGGCTGGCCGTGCTTGGCGACATAATGTGCCGCCTCGCCGCCGCCGGTCGAGTGCCCGATATGAATGGCGTTTCGAAGATCGAGGTGCTTGGCGACTGCAGCAAAATCTGCCGCATAATGATCCATATCGTGGCCGTCGCCGACCTGGCTGGAGCGGCCGTGGCCCCGCCGGTCGTGAGCGATCACGCGATATCCCTTGCTGAGGAAGAAGAGCATCTGGGTGTCCCAGTCGTCGGCGGAAAGCGGCCAGCCATGATGAAAGACGAGCGGCTGAGCGGTCTTCGGGCCCCAGTCCTTGTAAAAGATCTCAACGCCATCGGAAGTGATTACGTAGTTCATGTCACTGCTTTCCTTGTTGGGTTGATTGCTTTTGGAGGCGGCGGTTCGGCCCGCGGCGGCGGCGGGCATAGCCGCTAGAACCGAGGCGGAAAGACCTGCAATCAGCACGCTGCGCCGGAACGCATGCGGTGGCGCGAAAAGATGCTCGCTTGTATTCGATGAATCCGAGAAAGAATTTCCGGTCATGATTTTCTCCGTGTTTGATGTATCCACGGGAGATGTCTTACCCAAGCGCGAGAACCCGGGACCTTTCGGAATTGCGCTGCGCGTTGCGGAATTGCTGTCCTTTTCACGGCACGGCTCCAGGAGATTTTCAACTCTCTTCGGGCGACATGGTGCGGCCGAGCCAAGGCCAGCTGATGCCTCTCGTCGGCACAACCATGCCTAGTGAAGGGAGCGGAGCTGGCAAAACAAATTGCTGAGCAGTATCCAGAGATCCAAGTGGTCTTTGCGCCGAAGTGTCGTACGGCGAAGGCGCTGACTTGGCGCGGCTGGCCGAGGGTATTGACGTTATTATAGATTGATGCGCGCAAGCCGGCTTTTTGCCGGCTGTCTTTGACGGCATGCGGCTGGCTTGATGAGGAGTTAGCAGAGGCAGCCCGCCCGTCGTCTCGGACATGTGCCGCTGGATGTCGCTCTGCTTTAACCGGCTAACGCGGTGGCGGTTCTTCGAGAAGCTGGATTAAAGTCAGGCTGGTGAAGAAGATCACCGACGCGGTGGTCGTAAGCGCGCATTGCAGCACGTCGTTGGGATGTTTCAGGCGCCGGGCTGGAATGTCGATGCTGGCGCTCGTTTCCGGCACGGATCTCAGCTTTTCGTGGTGCACCACCTGACGCGCATCTGGGTAAGTCATACTCGCCGCGCCCATCTTCTCCCGCTTCATGTTTCGGGCTCGGCTGCACGACTAACCGAATTCGAACTCTGCCAATGCCGGACAAATTTACCGTCCGGGAGTCTTCACCTCACCCAGCGAAAAGTTCATTGCCACCTCAAAGCAGCGGCGCGCTTGTGCAGCCGTCGAAGCTCACTATCTCTGGTATAATCCCGAACTGGAGCATCGCCATGGATCGAAGCGCGGCCGATATGCTGTCGGAATTCTATATTGAAATTCTTCCGCCGGACCGCGGTGAAGCGTGTGCACCGGATGCAACGACGTGTCCGTGCTGTCGAAGGTTACGTCCGGCCTCGAGCATGGATGACGATGGCTGCGGGATCTGCGATGAATGCCTGGCACCATGAAGGGCGGCGGAAAAACACCTCCATCAACCCAAGCGACGTTTGAAGACGCGCTTGCGAAAATACCGGACGGTTATGTCGACGGACATTTTGGTAATCGACCATGGGGCGTGACCGTCAAGCGGTCGGAGGATGGCAAACGGACATGGCTCTATGGCGAGGAGCTTGGCGGATTGAAGCCGTGCGAAATGTCCTCCGCCAAGGTGATCGAATTTGTTCTCGGTTTCGAGCCCAGCAAAGAGAAGGTGGCACCTCGACCATAATGGCCGAAAATAAGCGCGATTTTCATGGCGCGTTGCAACAAACGCATGGCTGCACCGCGGTCTGAGCGCTGGCGGCCCCTGCTGGTCATGCGTGATGACGCCGGCCAAGAGCGCATTCTGATCGATGAACCGGGCTAAAAGAGCTTCGTGCAATCGCGCTTTCACATCGGCGCGCTTTTGAAGAAGCGTTTCGCGCACTTCAGCCTGTCGCTGCCGTCGCGCCTCCGGTGACTGCGACCCTGACCAGATTCTCGGCTTGTCGGCCGTCTGGTCAATCAGCGCATCCACTCGGGCGACGTAGGTTCGGTCGAAGTCCAGTACCTTCAGGACCCTGGCGACCGTCTCTGCCGATTGGCCATGGGCCACGCCGGCGAACGGGAACGCCGACAATATCAGCAAGAGGGCGGGGATCGGCCATGCTGCGAATGGGCGTGTTTTCAAGTCTTCGGCTCCCGGACCAGCTATTCCACACAATCTGGCAAGTCATCGTGATCTGAATGTGACCCGAGGCTGCGTGCCTCATTAAGGATTTCTGCGACGAAACTTGAGGACCCGCTAGCGCCAAAATTGCCACCATGGCTTTGAAGTGTCGGGAGAAGAGCCGACGGCGAATTGTGCCGTGATGTCCCGCCAGACAAATTCCTGCGGCTTCGATGTGCCCCGGGCAAAAGCACCGAGGATGTCGTTTACGTTTGCGTTCGAAAGTCGCTCGTTCGCCTTGCCCAAGAAATGCGTCCCGTTACCGGCGATTTTGATGTCTCGTTTGGTGTCATTACCTGAACGTCCCACCACCCAGTGGCGAAAATCTTCGTTCGCATATTCTCGCCACTCGACGATGTAAGCCTCCCGCCCTCCACCGACTTGCACGTAATCTTCGCTTGCGTCATTTTCGAGCAGAAGAAATCCCGGCCCTCCGGCGGGCCGCAGCCAGTCGACGGCAGCCTCGATCAAGGCGATCGACGGTGTCGTGAACGCTTGCTGCCCTTCAAGGGTCAGCGTCAGCCCCGAAATCGCTGTTTTGTCTGCCGTGTGCTCGGTTGACGGAAACCAGATCTCGCCATCGCTGGCACTCACGTTGAAGAAGCCGACACTATGCTTGACAGCCAATGCACGTACGGTCGCGTAGGCGGCTTCAGCCTCCGACCATCGGAAATCGGCGTAAATTACCGATTTTCCTATCATGTATCCGGTTGACTTCGGATTGTCCTCGTCCTGTGCCGGTTCGCAAGCGTCGTGGCCGTTCATGTTGGGGAAGTCTCGGCGGATGTCGTCATACCAGGCCGCTAGATTGGGCGTCGACTTGGATGGGTCGTCATTGGACTGCCCTTCGGACCATCTCATTTGCTCATCGTACCAATCGAGAAACGCGTCTTTTTCTCGTGGCGCGTCGTTTGGTTCGAAGACCATCAAATCGTAGCTCACGACACAATACCCCTCTGGACGTCACCCGGTGTCGCATCAGACTCACACTGGCAGCAGATGTGTTTCGATCCCCTCAAGCCGATGGCCCTGATGAGATACACTTCATGCAATAGAGCTCGCTTCAAGCCCTTCCGCCGCGAGTGCGCGCCGTGCATGCGCGGCGGCGAGATAACGACCGACTAGGTCCGAAAACGCATCGGGCTTCATGCCGCGGATCCCAATGGCATCCAATTCGATCAGCCGGCGCTTCGGCTTGACCTTGTTGTAAAACGAAAACCGCGTGCGGTTGGGCAGTGGCTCGTTTTCCCCCAGATATAACTGAAGGGCGAAGCGGGTGGAGGCGTAGACCTGGTAGCCGATGACGGCGTCCCACCGCACCGGTTCGCTTAGCCACGGCGATTGGAGCGTCTCCGGCGTGAACACCATCAATGGGCGGGCGGCGCGGCGGCGGTAGAAGACGAACGCCGCAAGGCACAGGAGCATGCCGGCGCCAAGCACTGCCGCCAATATGGCTTTATAGTTCTCATTGCCCCCGAACCCCATCGGGTCGGGGAAGAGATAAGTGGACGCGATGAACAGGCCGAAAAGCACAAAGATGAACATCATCACCCCCGCCATTGGGCCGGTATTTTCATGCACGGCCAGTTCCGGCTCGGTGACGCCGGCGGCCGCAGTTTTGAGCTCTTCGCGGTACCCGCTCCGAACGGCGCTGGCGTTGACCAGGAAGTCCGCAGACAGGTCGTGACAAAGTCGATCCCAGTCAGCAAAGGCGCGCCGCCCGAATGACGCAACGCTCGCCTCCGGTCGGCGCGTCGCGTGAGCCAGTAGCTTGTCGTCGATTGCGACACCGAGTGCCTGAATCCGCTGGATCGTCGGCGGATGGCTGTCTGTGGGGTGGGACTGACGGTCTTCCAGATGCGCGGCCGGATCATCGACACCCCGCTCGGTCGCCATCTTGGCAATGGCGGCAACAAGATCTGGACCAAGTTCTTCATTTCCCCGGAAGGCATCGCTAAGAACGAAATGCACACCGGGGTCGGCGACGTGAACGCGAACGAGGGCGGATGCAGCGCCGGTCGGGCCGCTGACGGTGCTGCCATGGCGGTCGGCTTCGAACTCCCGCAGCCGGCTCCAGTGGGCAACCGCGGCATCGAAGCGTGACAGCGCGTGGTAACCAAGGCGAAGACCGGCGGCGATGCCGAAATCTCCGTTGATGTCGGCACGATAAAGCGCATCCAGTGAGCGTTGCAGGCTGGAGTAGATCGGAACGAACCTCTGCGAATATCGCGTATCCTCGCCGGCGAAGTGCGCAAGTTCATGCCCAACGATTGCGGCGATCTCGACGGTGTCCAGAAGCTCAAGGAAGGGCGCCGGCATGTGGAGGGTCCGGCCTTCGATCAACCGATCTTCCGGAAGCAGCAGAAGCCGGCTCTCGGTCACGTAGAAACCGCTGATCAGGCCGACGACGATGGTGTCCGGCGCGCCAGCCTGCATGCGTGTCGCGAGATTGCGGACGAATGTCCAAAGCGCGGGCGCTTCCTGCTCGCTCACGACACGGGCCCGTTCGACGATCGGCTCTGGCTCGACCAGCGCGAAGACGCGGCGCAGTCCGCGGACAGCGGTGATGGCACAGTAGAGTGCGATGCCTGCGAGGATAATGCCAGCCAGACCCAGTTTCACGGCATTGCCCGAGATATCGCCCCAGAACGGTAGCGTCATCGTTTCGAAGACGGTAGCGCCGACGCCCGCAAAGCCTAGTCCGAGCATCACGGCCGCCAGGAAAAATGGCAGCGTCATTCTCAGCCACGTGAAGCTGCGCACCAGCTGGTCGCGCGACCGCCGGGCCGAGAAGCCGGCAAGGCTCGAGGATATAAGGCCGATCGTGCCGCCCAGAAACGCCAGCGCTCCTCCGGCAATGGTGACATAGGCGAACGGATGGCGGACCGCGGCCACCGTCTGGAGAAGATCGTTCTCGCCAACTGCATTTTCCAGCAGCGCGACCGCCATCGAGGCCGGATAGGAGCTCCCGCCTTCGAAGCGGATCATCGTCGCCGGCGCCTGGGCCGCGATAGGTCGGATTTCATCGAGTGCGCGAGCCATGTCCTGGGCATCAATTTGGACGGACCGGCTAGCCTCGACAGACCGATCGAGCTGCCAAATCCCGAAGCCAGCCAGCGCCAGTGGCAACAGGATCAGCCAGAATGCCAGGACGAGGCCTGGCGGTACCCTGCGCTTGGAGGCAGTCCCGGTCGTCGGCTGCGCGTTGGTCATGACTCTCCTATCCAAGTGCTTTGCGGAAGCCTCCCGTTGCATCGTTGGCCTGGGAGGCGTCCAGCGGCGTTGCTCACATCACTGATGGCGAGTTATAGAGTTGCTCCGAGTACATCGACAAGCGCCTTGGTCCGATCGGTGACAATGGCGGAATAAATCCGCTACGAAAGGACAATCCGGTGTTTTTTGATGTAATATTCCAATCCTGCCGATATCGGTGTCGCTCCTTCGGCAAGCTTCGCTAGTTGCATCGGCCAGTAGCAGCCTTCTGCGAGGTACTCCTCGCTAAGACCATCTATCAAGTGCCTTATATCCTGGGCAGTGCTGGCGAGAACAGCGAAACAGCGCTCATCATCCAGTCCAACCGGGATTATTCTGGCGCGCGCTAAATATACCCCGGACATGAATGCGCAATAAGTCCGGCAAAACTCAGTCAAATTCCGGTTTGCCTTGACATCAATGTTATCAAGATAATTTATACATATGACTTCACCTCCGATGTTTTGCGTGAACAAAGTTTGCGCATCGACACCAAACACTTGGTAGGCAGCAGAATTCACGACGATCTCTACTGTCTCGTCGTCGAAATCGGCGAAAACCGCCCTAGACGCCCGTACATCATCAAGGAAATTTAAGCCGTTATTGGTTATTTCGGCGAGACTGAATTCACCAGCGCGCCACACTCGGGTAGATTTCTCCGACAGGCGAACCGAGTTCGCGTCCAGCCAATCGACTGGTAGGGGTAGCCTCTTCGTCGATGTCATCTGCCTATCCCGCGTTTCAATGCGTTGTCGCCCCCCTGGAGAGATTTCTCTGCCGTAGGGGGTATAAGGGTAAGAGTATGTGATATCCGCCGAGGGACCTGGCGATTTCACAACATCATCGTTGTTGGAAACAGGCCAGGTTCAGATGTCACGCTGATCCGCGGGTCCGGGTTCATAACATCACTGGCAGGTGTCGCCGATCCGTTTCAGTTCAACGGCAGGCTCAAGCATCACATCATCGTCCTTGCCGACGAACCGGTAGCTTCCGCGCCATAGGCCATCGGCGGCTTCGGATATGCGCAAGCGATGATCACCATCCTCGCAGATTGCATCATAGGCGACGTCACCCATATCGGTAAAGTCCAGCTTGCATTGGCTTGCCGCGGCCTTCGGCAAGACCGGGTTCTTGTGGCTTTTCACCGCCCTGTCGTCGTAGCAAAGCTGAAAGATTTGCTCATCGTTCTTAAGCTCCGGAGTTAGAACGGGCGCGAATATGCGAACCTGCCAGAGGCCTTTGGGAAGGCCGCTCTCCTGGGCCGATACAGGCCCAGGCGCCAGGACCAGCGCGACAAGCAGGCCGATTCGAAGGAACGTCGCTTTGTCCATCGGTCTCATGGGCAATCTCCAATCCGCTTCACGGTGATGTCGGTGGTTGGTTGCGGCATGTCTTGATCGCCCTCGTAGACCTGGTTGTAGGAAATCTGGCCGCTGAAATTTTGGCCGTCACCGTCCGGCTGCAGGTAAAGCCCCCAAGAAGCGCCAATTCCGCCATGGTCGCACTGGGCGTCGATTTGCACACCGCTGTCATAAAAGTGGATCGTGTCGAGCAACACGCATTTGACGCCGGAGGGGTTGGGCATCAATGGTAGGGTTTCTGCCGTCATGCCCTGTTTGATGCACATGTCGCTTGTAGCTTCTACAATCTTCATTGCCGTTTCGGTGCGCTGCAGGGTCTTCCAGGAAAACCGCCACATGCCGCCCCACTCCGGCCGCTCCTTCGGGGCGTCTTCAGCCTGCGCCTGCGGCATCTCGCTCGGATTGGAGAGCCCGGCCGACTGCAGCGCGAGCCGCCGCGAAAACCAGGCGCCCATAATGTTAAAGTCGTTAAAGGTGATATGGTATGGCTTCAGCACTTCATCCTGCTTGGCGAGTTCTGTCCCTGCGACGGAGGCTTTGCGGCCGTAAAACACCTGAATTTCCCGGAACTTGTCCTCCGCCATTGGCTCCTGTTCTTGCAGCGGCGCCTGATTGAGAACCGACTGCGCGATATCTCTGCCCAGTGCTGCATAGGTCCCTTGCGCCGTTTCCGCGAAATAGCCGCCGAACATCTCGACCATGGTGAATGTGGGATCCTGTTTCATGCGGTCGGTGAACGTCGCATTGGCCGCCTCGAAGCGGGTCCTGTCGATACCGAATGTTTGGAATATCGCCTCGTGATTCCCGTTGGGATCGAGGAACATCCCATAGGTAACGTGCCCGTAGGTGCGGAAAGCGACGCCCTGGACGGGTTCGAGCAGTTTGGCGTCGAAGCCTGGGCGGATCGCTGCGATTTTCGGCAGAGACGCAGGGGAGAGCTGCCGGGTTTCAGGTGAGGACGGTGGCGATTGCGCCCGTCCGAAAGAGTGTGCGGCGACGGCTAACACAAGCGACACGGCAAGCTGGACGGTGAACGATCGCAAATGCATCGTGATTATTCTCCCAATCGGAACGGGTGACACATATTGACCGGAACGCGGATCGTATCCAGACCGTGGCCAAGGTTAGAATCCAAGATCTCTTAAATATCGGTCCGCTTGCCTAGGCACATGTCCAAGAAAGCCTCCATCGTCCTCGCGGCGGCTTTCGACTATCTGGCGAGCCCGCTGAAATTCGCCGACAAAGGTGGCAACCGTAATCGCATAGTCAGCCGGCGGGTTCTGCTCTAGGCTTGCCCGAAGCGACGGCATCATGTCCCGGTACTTTTCCAGGAGAGCACTTCCTTCGTCCAAGCAAGTCGCTACGAAAGTCTCCACGTCTTCATTTTCCAGAACATGGCGCACCGTTCCACCAAACAGTCCTAACGAGGCAGCGCCCGATACGTGCAGAGAATTTGGTATTTTCAGTTCTCCAGGGAATTCTCCAACGAGATTTCTACCGCTATAGGAGGTGCCGTACTCATCCAGGTAGAAAGCGAATTCATTAAGTGAGACATATCGAATCTCAACAGTGGTTTCGACTTTTCCGAGGGCTGTTGTAAAGAATGTTAGGAAGATTTTTTTGTCTACCAAGAGAAAGTCTATGTAACCTATCTTCTTGCAACCTTTCCGGTTGAGCTCTGCCCGAACTTCTTTTTTCAGAACGTTGTCAGATTTCGCCATCTTATCCTCATTGACTATCGGGGTGTTTCGCGCACGTAGCTCCCTTGAGGAAGAACGATTGGATTGTTCGGCGTGATTGTGCCTGGAATATTCGGCGCGTTTTTGCCTGTCAATGTGATCGGCTGTCCAGTCTGGATAGCGTTCTGCACCGTCCGCTGCCCCTCCGACAAGGTTACCCTGCCGCTCTTGGATTCGATAATTAGAATTTGCCGCCCTTTGACAGCAACTTGGTCCGCGTAGGAAACCAGCTTTCCGTTAATGCGGACAGTGACGTTTTCAAAAACCTGATAACCTCGGTCCCGATAAGCCTGCGTCACGCTAGTAGCGAAAGTGCTGCCAGGGCCAGGTAACCCATTCGCTGGAAGGAACTTGCCATCGGGACCCCTCGCTTGTAGCCCTAGATAGTCCGTTTCGATCAACGGATTTGCAACGTAAGATTGTGGTCTGTCGCCGCCGGTGAGTCCGACCGGATCGGGTGACACATATTGCCCAGTAAGCGGGTCGTAATATCGAAAGCGATTATAGTAGAGTCCGGTTTCAGCATCTTCGTACTGGCCGGGAAAACGCCAGGGGCAATGCATCTCGTCTGCTGGGAGTTTGTATTTCGGAGTTGTCGCAAGCGTGTCCTGAATGCGAACGGTGCGGATCGCACCCCAGACGTGGTGGTCAACCGCCCAAACGAGATCTCCTCTTTTGTCGAACATCTCCTTCGGCGTGCCGAGATGGTCGCAGACCACGGCCAAAATTTCTCCTGAGGCAAGCTGTTTGGCGAGGAGCCGATGTGTGTCCTCCTCGAAATGCCAATGAACCGCGGCCTCCCAGGCGACGTTGCCGTTCAACTGAAGAGGTGCTTCAGCGATCATACGATCGCCGTCCCAAAGATATGTGGTGCCAACAACTGGCAGGGCATTGTCGTTCTCTGCCTGACTATCTTGCCCAGCCCCGATCGCCGATGCGGGAACGCCATCGCTGCCCACGAGAGCCGGCCAAAGGCGTGCGACGCGCTCCTTCTCTTCGCCCGAGAACCTTTTCACCTTAGAAATTCTTCGTCCGAATGGATCGTAGCGGAAGAACCACTCCTCGCCGTCGTCCTTGGTCACTGCCGTCATGCGGTCATATGAATCCCAGCGATATCGCCAGCGCTCCGCCCGAAAACCGTTGCGTTCGACACGACGCTCGATCAGCCTCCCGCAGTCGTCGTGTGTGAGCTGCATGCGCTCGTTGCTCGGCCCTCTCGCAATCTGCACGACTCCGCCTGGCGTACGATGCCACGCAGACGGCCTGGACGAAGGCGTTACCGAGCCGAAGGCGGCGTCAAAACTGGCACCATATCCTGCGCTTTGGGTCGAGAAGGGTGCCGACGACGAGGCGCCGGCAAGGTTTCGTGCCGGGTCGTAATCGAAGCGCTCCGCGCCTCGAGTGCCCTCCGCCGAAATCACCTGGCCATTGTCGTCGTACTCGAAACGAACCTCTCCCCACAGGCCGTCGTCAATGCGCATCGGCGCGAAGGCACGGTCATATTGATAGATCCGAGCGATGGTACCCTGGCGTTTTGGCTGTCCTTCGCCCGACGGCACGCTCCAGCCAAGGCGGGAGATGCCGATATCCGCAGGGCTTTTCGGTCCGGCCACCTGCGCCGCCAACTGGCCAGTAACGTCATAGCGCTGTGACAAGCCGAAGCCGCCGGTCTCTCTTCCTATCTCCCGGCCCAGTAGATCCCGTTGGAAAGTAATCTGGGTCTCTCCCGCAATCATTTGCTCAACCGCGCCAAGCGGATCACGAACGAATTCGACTGTTCTTCCACCGAAACCCATCATCTCCCGCGCCACGCGATCGCCCATGGAATCACGCTTCGATTTGATCCGCTTGCCGTTTAGTGTTTCACTCACAATGCGGCCGTTGCGGTCACGCTCGAATTCGACGAGCGCCGCGTGGTTTTCGGCCTTTACCAGAAGTCCCCGCCCATCGTACCAAAATCGTGTCAGATCATCTGGCGCACCTTTTGCGTCAAAGGTTTCGATACGCCGGATCAGGCCGGCCTTGTCATAGCCATAGACAAGTCGTGCCCCATCCGGTTTGATCGTTTCCACTACCCGGCCAACCGCATCACGACGATACTGAGTCAGGCGGCCGTCGAAATCCTCTTCCTCGACGACCCGGCCGGCGGCATCACGCCCATAGTGGTAGGTGAGCCCGAGCGCATTGGTGATGGACAAGATGCGCCCTTCGACGTCGTAACTGAAGGAAATCAAGCCACCTTTAGGATCGGTGATCGATTCCAGAATGCCAAATGCGGCGTTCTTGTAAGTCCAGGTCCGGCCCTCACCATCGGTCGCGAAGGCAAGCAGGCCCTGTCCATCGAACCCTTGACTGGCAGAGACCCCATCCGGCCTTGTTAGCCGTGAAGGTTTGTCGAAGCCACCTGTCCCTGAGTGGTATTCCTGACGCGTCGTCTGACCCAGCGCGTCGGTCGTGGCGAGCAGACGGTTGAAAACATCATATTCAAAAGTCGTTGTAGCGCCTCGGGCATCGGTCATAGAAGACAAACGATTGAAATCGTCCCAAGCTCGACGCTCGACCGCCCCGTTGGCGAAATGCGTCGTCACGACCCGCCCCTTTTCGTCGCGTCCGAGCCGGATGACATTGCCCTCCGCATCGGTCTCAGAGATGACGTTTGAGCGCGCGTCGTGCTCGTATGTTTTGCGATTTCCGGCACCGTCGATCACGAGATGCAGTTCCCCGTCGTCACCCCATATGTATGTGGTCGTGCGGCCTTCCGGGTCCGACGCTTCCTGTACATTGCCGCGAATATCGTAGCGCGTGCGGTGGCTGTTCCCATTCTGGTCTGTCGTCGAGATGCGGAAGCCATTTTGATCGTAACGGTGCACGACGGTGCCACCCAGGGCATCGATCTCGGCAGTGACATTCTCGTTTTCATCGTAACGGAAGCGCTGCGCGCCGGTCTGGCCGCCACCCGGAAGATACGTCGTTTCACCTTCCTGATATAAGAACCTATCACCGTTCCAAATACCGTTGGTGGCGGTATGAACAACACGGCCAGCGTCATCATAGGTGAATCGGGTGACTGAATCACGGGTCACGTTGTGCCAGCTATCAAGCAGATCGTGATCCGCCTGCCAGCCATACCGAGCGGACATGGCGAACGTACAATCGGCACGGGTCATGCGGCCCTTGGCGTCATAGGCATAGCGGGCGAGTTCAAGTTTCGAACCGTCCGTGCCGACTAGCGTGATGCGGGTCCGGTGGCCAACATCGTCGTTCTCGAACGTGAGGGACAGCCCGTCCGGTCCATCGACACGCTCTAGCCGACCGTCCTCGCCGCGGATGAGGACGAGCTCGAAACCGTTCAGATCGTCGATTTTCTCAAGGCGATAGATCCCGTCGTCATATTGGCGAAAATGTCGCGTCACGGGGCCGTCCTTCACCGTGAGCTGCTTCAGCCACGGGGCCTTGAGTTCCAGATTTGGGAAGCCGGCATTCGTAGAAGGAAGGAAGTTGAACGGCCGGTCGAACCAGATGCGCTTGCCATCCGCGTTATGAAAGATGAGCTTACCGCGTTCCGGATTTGAGAAGACCTCGTCGAACATCGAGATCTGGCACGAGCCCAGTGGACTTACGTAGCGCGTCGGCAAGCCGAGCTTGAGTCCCATGTAACGCGCACCGTTGAAGCTGAAGGTGCCGGGAACAAGGAAATCGCGCCATGTTTCGAGATATTCGCCATTGGAGACTGAGACAGGCTCGCCGACGGTTGGCGCGGCGTTCGGACCCGACCTAGGGGTCCTTGGGGGCTCAACTGGCGTCGGCTGGCTGCGCTTAAGGAAAATTCCGCGGCCAGCGCCCGGCCTTGGCATTCTTGCCGCGCCTCCCGGGATAGGTAGAGCCATCACCAACGCAGCCATTGCGGCCTTTTGGTTATCCATTTCCGCGGTTGAGGTTTGGGCATTTACTTTATGTTTCTGTTCGCAAAGAGCCCTAAACTCCTCCGACTTGCCGGCACTTTTCGCTTCCGCCATTTGTTGATCTATAGACTCGATCATCTCCAGGCGAGACATGTGCTCATGCGGACCTCGGAAGCTCAGCGCATCCCAGCCAGTTACTTGATAGGCCAGGCCTCCATTCGCCTTGCCCTTTCCGGCAAGCCAATCGGACAGCGGAAGACTTTGCAGATAGCTAAGGCGTTTTTGCTCAGCGTTGGGGGCGATATAGCTTGTAAATCCCTTGTCTAAATCGCCACTGCGCTGCCTCGCCAGGAGATCCTGTAATTCCTTGTCGCTATCTTTGTAGGATTGCGCGATCCGTTTGACGCTTTCTTCAAACGGGGATGGAGGGCAATAATAGGGGTTTGGTGCCGCTGTAGCATCAACCAGAAGAGTAGCATTGGCGTTGGCGTTCCGCTTTGCGACATTCTCGCCTGGAAGCTCACGCTCTGTCGTTTCTACTGCTTCACCCGCCACAGCCCACCCCACTTTTCGCTCGTCGCAGGCAGTTCACCCTGCTTTGCCAGTCGCCATCCTCGCATTCGTCGCCGCTGGCCTAAACGCCGAGTTTCAACCCGGTATTCAGGCCGCCCTCGATCATCATCGGATCAAGGGACTTTTGAGGTTCCCGTGGGCCGGGATCGGGTCGGTTGATCCATGCCTCCTGTAGATGTGCCCATGTCGAAAATCCTTCTGAGTAAACGAAGGGCGAGGCTATGTTGACCAGAGCGATACCTTTATAACCAGGACTGACAACGCCCTTCTTCACGCCCGGCTCATGACCGGTGACGCCTGGAACAGCGGAGTTCAATTGAAGGTCGAACTTGCCGTTGTCCCGCACGGTTGTCGAATAGCGGATTGCTTTGTCGAGTGTCACCATCGATGAGTAGGGGACTGGGACAACACTGGAACCACGTGGCGTCAAACACACGTCAGGCCCCTTGGAAGCAATGACATTGGACGCACACTTGCGCGCCGATACGTTAGCTGAGGTGCTCAATTGGTAACCTCAATTTCTAATTTCGACGCCTCCGGCCGGCGCAAGCCGAATTTACGGTCGTGGTTCAGGAACGCTTGCTCGTAGATGCCCGGCGGAAAATTTATCCGCCATGAGAGAAAGATGCGCCAGTTGCGGCGCGAAACAGCCGCGACATCGAGAAATACAGTGTCCAGAATCATATCCCGCGTTTCGATTTCCCCGTCCTCGGTGACGAAATCGACGGACAGGCTTTCATCCGGCAGGAAGAAGGAGAACTCGTCCGCGTTGACGCAAAGCCCAAGGAGACGAACCCGTTCGTGCCCTTTCAGATGAGGTTTTACGATCAGATCGGGATGCGCCGAATTGTGATAGGCAAAGCTATAATCGGGCGCCCATGCCGGCCAGATATTGTCTGTCCAGTTCTGATCATAGGTCCCGGCAAGTGGCAGGCGCGGATCCCACGCGGGCGGGATCGGGCCAAGACTCTGTGGCGTATAGTCCTTGTAAGGCTCGGAAATCGGTTCGGCCAGCGATTCAATCTGAGGAGCCGGCTGCGGAGCGGTGTGATTGCTCCATTCCTTGTCAAGTTTACCGCATCCGAGCGGATTGCGCGTATCAGTGTCGAAAAGGCGGTCGCCGTTTTCATTCTGTCCTTTGGGGATCTCGCCGCCATAGGCGTATTCGTAGCGCAGTGGCAGTTCACTGATCGCCTCTGGCTCGGATAGTTGCCAGCGATCGAAGTAGCCAAGATGCTTCCGCCACTTTTCCTTCTCCGCCTCGCTGAGATTACGCTTCCAGCGCGGTTGCCACTGCCGGGGTCCCGTCACCCGCAGCCGTTTCTCCAGTCTCGGAGCACCATCGTCTTCGATCACGACACCGCATTCCCATGATTGCTTGGGCGCTCCGCCGGCCACGCGCGCGACCGCGTTGAAAATGACATCGGTCGCCGGCTTGTTCGGTACCATGTCGGAGGGATGCCAAAGGGAAGTAACGTTCACGGCGCCGTAGCAAAGGTCGGTGAACACCATCGGCGCCTGTTCTTCAGCGACGAGAAGGCGCCCAGAAGGCGCAATCTCATAGGTCGCTTTGACGATGACTATACCGAATTCGCGGTTCTCGCTATCGCTGCTATAGTAGCGAAAATTCGGAAAAGGCGTGTTGTTGATAAGCTCTGGCATGGCCCGAGCCTCAGTTGTTATCGACCATCGGCGCCGTGAGCTGGATATGGCTCTCAGCGTCGATATAGATACGCACGCCCTTCAGCAGAATGGTACCATCATCCTTCATAATCAAGATCGACTTGGGCGGCTGGTCGTTGCCGTCGGCATCTTTTCCGCCTCCGACGCCGATATACAATTCCTTACCGATCGAGATGTTCTTCGTATGGCCGACAGTCTGATTGTAGACCTGGCCGACGGTGACGACCTTGGCGACGCCGACCTGTTCCGTCTGGGCTACACCGACGCTGGTATTTTGCATCCGGCTGACGAGGGTATTGAAGACGCCTTGACCGATCATCGACGCCACCTGCGCACCCAGGCCCGCTCCGGAAGAGCGCATTGCGTCACCCGCATCCACCCGCAGATCGCCGGCGGTCGCGTTATTGATGCCGGAACGCACCGTGTCCATGGACGGGATCATCGCGCCGAGAGCTCCCGTGGCCATGAGCCCCATATAGCCTGCGGCGTGCGAAATAGGATTATCCGGCCCACCAGCTCCCGATGGCGCGGAGCCGCCAATAGCTGCCTGCGCCGCGACAGCATTCCTGTCGCCGCCGGACGGGCTATCGGCAGTCGCATCTGATGCCAGCGACATGGCCTGCTGCAGCATTCCGGCGCTTGTCCCAGACAGACCGGCCAACAACCCACCTGCGATAGGGTTGACCATCCCTCCGACACCGCCCACGACCATGTTCAAGCCACCTCCAACCTGCTGGCTCATATTAGACCCGACCTCGAGGGACTTGTTCGCGCCTATGGAGTGCAACGCGTTGGCGTCCACGCGACTCGTCTGGTTGTTGAGAACCTTCGTCGTCTGATCCTTCTGGGCATGGAAGAACATGTTCTCCCGGCCGGCATCGTCCTCGAACGTCATCTCGTTGAAGCCGTTGCCCTTATGGGTATTGGAACGCATCACCATGCGGGTCTTGTTGGCCGGCAGGTCGTACGGCACCCCGTTCGAGGGGTTCGGGACGACGCCGGTGACCAGCGGCCGGTCCGGATCGCCGTCAATGAAGGCGACCATGACTTCCATGCCGATGCGCGGAATGACCTGCCCACCCCAGGCGGAGCCGGCCCAGTTCTGCGCCACACGGACCCAGCAGGTGTCGGAGCCGTCCTTCTTCGCCTTGCGGTCCCAGGGGAACCAGAGCTTGATGCGGCCGTATTGATCCGGATGGATTTCCTCGCCGGCCGGCCCTGCGACGATCGCGACCTGGGTTCCTTCGATCCGCGGACGCCTGGTTTCCCGATGCGGCGTCATCGGCACGCGGGATGGGGTCGCTTCGAATGTGTTGGTATATTCCGGCTCGTTCGTATTGGTCTCATAGGAGCGATCGACGACCTTCTGGGTCATCTTGGTCACCACATGCTCCTCGTAGACATGGTCCGGGTGGGCCACTTCATAGGGAGTGAAGCGGCGACCAACCTCGATGACACGCGAGGTCGAGGCTCCGAAGACCCGATCGTGATCGGCTTCCGATGCCTGCATCCTGAGTTTTTCCGCTCGCTCCGCTTCTGCAACCGTTGAGATACGGGCCGGATATTCGTAAAGCTCGCGCTTGGTCGCTTCTGGCATCTGAACCAGCGACGGCGTCATCGTGCCGGGCACCATGCGCGGCGTCTCGAAATTCCAGTCGGCGCCGGCGCGCTGGCCGGGCACATAGGAATAACGCCGGCTCCAGTCGCTGATATGGTTGCGGTCCGACGAACCCTGGGCTAGGCGGACCTTGCCTTCTCCTTGCGCGGAGGGCGAGGGGCCAAGCCATCCATGCGAACTATCAGCCACGTGCAGCTTATGCTTGCCGTCCTCATGGCTAAACCAGTAGAAAAGCCCATCTTCCTCGAAGCGCCTTGTTAAATAGGACAAATCCGTCTCGTTCCACTGCACCGAATAGTGCAGTGGGGGCGGGGGCGACACGATGACCGAGGTATCCGGCGCCGGAATCCCGTGTTCGGAAAACAGCGTCTCGACGACATCGATCGCGGTCTTGTCCATCCAGATCCGGCAATCGGAGCGGCGCGACAAAAGCCACATCTGGGGTCTGAGCACCATCGAATAGGACCGCAGGCCGCGGGTGATCGGCGGCCCTTCATTGAGCTCGGTAACCAGCCCGTTGAGAGGCCGGCGCACGGCGCTGCCGTCTTCCCCATCGCCCTGCTGCACCTCGACCGACACATCCATCAGCCGACCGATCAGTTCCTCCGGCTTGACGATCGGCTTCTTGGCACGCGCCGAAATCTTGATCTCGAAAAGCGATGACACCCCTTCCTCGATCGTCAGCCGTTCGGGAAGAAGCTGGTCCTCGCCCAACGGAGAGACGATCTTCAGAATACGGCTCGCCTGGATGAAATCGGCGGCGGAAGAGACGGCATTATCCATAAAACGATCCCCAACACGTCGAAAAACAAAAAAGGCACCACCGGAAACGGGATGATGCGGAAAAATGCACGCCATGTTTGCAGGAAAGATAACGCCGCGCACGGCGAGGTCAAGCTCCAGCGGCCGAATCTTCGCAAAAGGCGGATACAGGTAAAGAAGCGGATGCATCCAGCTAAATATGCAATGAAGCCTGCTCAAGAGGGATTGAAGCCGCGACGATATTCTCGGTAGGTGGGTGGCCGGAAGCCGGTTCTCTCTCCATTCCGGCGCCTTATTTCCTCTACCGGCGGCAGACCTCCCTGCTACAATCAGAGTTGGAGCGTTGGTCATCGGCCTTGGTGAAGGGAAAAGTTGATTGGCCTTGAAAGACAAAAGCGGCGGATCGCGATTGACAGGCGCGAAGCCTGAGAACGATGTTGACACGTATGGGCTCGGACGCGAGGAAGCCAACAGCAATCGTGGAGCCGGATGGTGGGTCAGGCTCAGGCGGCAAGGACATAAGATCGTGAGGCTGTTCAAGGACAGCATCTACGGATCGCCTGAAGCAAGCCTTGAACAGGCAATGGCTTATCGGGATGCGGTGATCTCAGCGCTGCCACCGGCGACCAATCACGAACAGGCGGTGCTGCTGCGGAAAAACAACCACAGCGGCATTTCGGGTGTCAGGCGCATCGAGACTGACGATGGAGAGGCCTGGCAGGCCACATTGATGGACATTGATGGGCAGAAGCGGGCGACCTTTTCCATTGCCAGATACGGAGAGGAAGCAGCCAAATCACTTGCCATTGTTCAGAGAGGTAAGTGGCTGAAGGGATTACCTGTAAAATACCTTGCCTATGCCCATCACGCGGAAGTGGTGGCAATGCAGCGTTTCGCCGACAGGCTGGTCCCGGTGAGCGACGTCTTTCCAGTGGTCAATATCACCGACGATGAGATCAAGGCCCAGTTGAAAGACATCAACGCACGCTTTGATGCGCTACGTCCGCAACGGCTGAGGGTGCGGGTCAAGAGCTATGCCGAGGACCGCCTCTCCGTTTCCGTCTCGGACGCAGGATACCCGGCACGGCGTAAACTGTTCCAGCTGAACCGCAATCAGCAATCGCTGGAGGTAGTTCTGACGACCGCAAATATCCGTATCGAAGAAACCATTACCCACTTCTACAATGCCGGTGTCGCAGGCTGGTTCAGGGAAAGCCATGGCAATAGCCTTCTCGATCCAAGCCGATTCGATCCCTGCGAAGGTTTCAACGTGCTTGTTTTTGTGCCGGGAGAATTGATCACGGGCAAATAGCCTCGGTGTCTGCACCCCCAGCCGCCAGCCACAGGGCAGGCGCTTTCCGCACAATGTTTTGCCGCATCCTGGCAGCGTCATCCCCAAGTACTCTAAAATCGAGCAGATCGACCACTTTTGTGTCTTTTTGGCCGGATCCACACCTGGACTGACGACCTAATTGCTTTGTCCTCATGGCGCACTCCGAGTACAGGAACTGCTAAGTCGCGACACGCGTGTCGCCGTTGTCAAGCGTTGTTGCCCTTTTCCTCTTTGCCTTGCGAGCGAGGGAGCTGGCGTTTTCACAACATCATCGTTGTTGGAAACAGGCCAGGTTCAGATGTGACGCTGATCCGCGGGTCCGGGTTCATAACATCACTGGCAGGTGTCGCCGCGTTTTCGATTGATGTTGTGGATGGCTCCTGCTCCCGCCGGCGTATTCCGGCATAGTTTGGATGACATCATCCAGATCAAAGGAGCGACCATGTCAGAGCTTGCTACAGTGGTATCGATCTCGCAAAGAGCGTCTTCCAGATCCACGGTGTGGACGAGAACGGTCTGGTTCTTGTGCGCCGCCAGCTTCGCCGCAGCCAATTACTTGCATTTTTCCAGAAGCACCCACGATGCCTGATTGGCATGGAGGCTTGCGCCGGCGCTCACGATTGGGGCCGCAGGCTTCAGGAGATGGGGCATGACGTTCGGCTGATGCCGCCGTCCTATGTGAAGCCGTATGTAAAGCGCGGAAAGACCGACGCCGCAGACGCGGCCGCCATCTGCGAAGCTGTGACACGTCCCTCGATGCGGTTCGTCGCCATTAAGAGCGAGGCCTGCTCGTCGGTCATGGTTCGTCACCGCACGCGAGACTTCCTGGTTCGCCAGCGCACGCAGATCGGCAATGCGATCCGAGCGCACATGACAGAATTCGGCATCACAACTGCGAAGGGCGCGCAGAATGTCGATCGGTTGAAAGAGCAACTGGATCAGTTGCCGGGAGCCGCGCGGTTGCCCGTGGCCTTACTCTTCGACCAACTGTTCGAGACAAACAAGCGGATCGAGCGGCTGACAGACGAGATCGAAGAAGCCTACGGGCAAAACGAAACAAGCCAGGGTTTGGCGACGATCCCAGGCGTGGGAATACTGTCGGCAACGATTATCGCGGCCACCACCCCGGATGTCGACAACTTTGACTGTGCGAGGGACTATGCCGCCTGGCTCGGCCTTACGCCCAAACCTCACTCCACCGGAGGCAAGCAGAAGGTGGGCAGCATCTCGAAGATGGGAAATCGCTACATCCGGCGTTTATTGTATCTCGGCGCGATGGCACAAATCATGCTCAGGCGCCGGCTCAAGAGAGAGCCGGGATCGGATTGGCTATCGGGAATGCTGATCCGGAAGAAAGCAAAGGTTGTCGCGATTGCCTTGGCGCATCGCATGGCGCGAATGATTTTTGCCGTCCTGAGGGACGGCTCTCGATACGAGCCGCAGGTAGCCTGACGGGCTCTCAGAATGGTCAGGGCAACGTGAGGTGATGGCGAACGAGCGGAGACGAAGAACCAGGACACCCCGATCAATCCGAAGTTCTTCGAGCGCGCTCGATTGAGTGGGACCTGTTCTCCAAGCGGATATTCATCAGGGCGCGCAGCACTTGCTGCACATCAGACGCCGTATACATGGCCGCAACCGACCTGTTTACTGGAACCAATCGTATCCTTGACACGCAGGAGCCATCCATACAGGGATTGAAGTCGGGACTATAGGGCGGCAGGAACATGAGCTTGGCGCCGGCCCGCTCGATGGCATCCCGCACACCGGATGTCTTGTGTGCCGGCAAGTTGTCCATGACGACGACATCACCGACCTGAAGAGTCGGGACCAGCACCTGCTCGACGTAGGCCAGGAAGACGTTACCGTTCATGGCGCCATCATAGACAAATGGCGCGGTCATTCCGGTGAGACGTAAGCGGTGTTTTCCTCGCACATTGACCAAGCTCGATTGGGCTTTCCGAAAAATGCCGCTACGACATTGATGGCAAGAATGCGCCATTAGCGGTCATTGAAACTGATGCTAGTGAAGTCATCGGTTTTGCCGTTCCAAGTGCCGGATGCAAAGGCGGCTACCGAATGCCCTGTGGGCGGACCTTCATCCAGACGGCCCACCGTTAAGCCGAGCTCGTCGAACAGTATGATCCCAACAGAAATCGCGGCTCCCCCGTTTAGCTCTTCCAATGCGCGGAGTACCTTTAATCCGTTCGTTCCGAAAACAGATATCCCTCGAAACATAACTACCCCAATATCGTAGAAGGCTTCGATCTCGCTCACGCGATTTTCTCGATAGCGTACGACTGGCGCTTTGGTACCGCGATGCTCACTGAACGTATCAGGCCGAAGGCCGCGTCTCGACCGGTCTGGTGCCCCAATGTGTGTGGCGACATCCTCTGGAGTCATGTCAAATCTTATAGGCCCAATTCCTGAGAAAGAGTCGATGAGCCATGTCATGTCAGTCTTCTCCAAACTCTTTGGAGAGATTAAGGGATGCGTAAATTTGAGCAACCCCAGTGACCGCTTCGGGCCGACAGCAGACTTCAGCCGTTTGTTCGTCCCGAATAATTCCACGGCAAAAGCATCATCGATGCAACTCTGCCTGTGACCGTTGACGATGGCGGTGAGCGTCGCAGTCAAATAGGTCAGCGGATCGACGGCATTGAATTTGCAGGTTTCGATCAGCGAGGCGATTGTCGCCCAATTCTCTGCTCCCGCGTCATGGCCTGCAAAGAGCGCGTTCTTGCGATTGAGAGCTATTGGTCGGATGATCCGCTCGACGGTGTTGTTGTCGATCTCTATGCGTCCGTCGGTCAGGAAGAGCTTCAGGCCGTCCCAGTGTTTGGCGATGTAGGCCAAAGCCTCGCCGAGCGGCGACAGAGAAACAGTCGGCAGTTGCCGGTATCCATGCTACGCCCCGTAAAAATTGCAGCTTTCGATACCTGGTGCAAACCAAACGCCCTCGCCCCGCCTGGCGAAAGCCGTCCGTCCTAGATGGGGTCTCCGAGGAATGCAGTTATCTCGTCTATCAGGAATGGGGCCAAACCTTGCTACCTGGTTCACACCGAAGTCTCATAGAGCAGCTTTAGAGCAAAAGCCCCCATTGCGATGGCTAGGACGTACCTCGCTTTTTTGCACCACTTCGCCTCCGTGCTTCGTGTCGAACGGGTGGAAACCAGCACACCGACGGCGGTAAACCACAACATCGCCATCAGGAAGATGACACCGCACGCGACCGCGTTGCCGGTAGCTGTCCTGAAACCCGGTTCGGCAAGATAGAAACTGGCGAAAAACGGGAAAGACAAGGGATTGCATAGAGCCGTCACCAGGCCCAAGCCGAAAAGCCGGACATGGAATGTCTCCGGCGAGAGTGACCGAGAAGCTCGGCGGCTTGCCGGGTGCCTGATCAGTCGCCACGCCGAATGCAGTAAAATCGAAGAAAGAAGGAGAGAGGCCCATCGGTTTAGACCGTCGAAGTTTCCGAGCGTCGACGTGCCGATCGCTGCAATGTAGCAGGCGGCAGCGGCGCCCGAGGCGATGCCTGCCGCAACGCTGAGAGAGCGATACCAGGACGGCTCGACAGCAACTCGTAAAACCATGAATAAATTTGGTCCTGGCGATATCAGGACCAGGGCGTACGGCAATGCCAGTGAAGCAAGCAGCGGCATGATGATCATTGTCGGGCCACTCAGTTGCCGGGGACGCGGCAATCTGGCAATTTTCACATGACCTCGCGTCACCTGATCGGGCGAGGCCTCTGCGCCAGGATTGTTCAGTTTTAGGGAGTGGATCAAACCCCGGGCGATGTATAGCTACCGCCTGGGCCAAGGGCCGCGGGTCTTTTTTCCACAATCGGGATCGATGCAATCAGCTTGGCCAGTGCAGCCTGCGATTGGGTTCCTGTTTTGCCAAAACAGCGGCCGACGTGCGTCTTGACGGTGTTGGGAGAAATCCCCAGCACCTGCGCGATTTCAGGGAGGTTCATTCCGTTGCCGATCATCGCCGCGACCCTCGTCTCGGCTTCGGTGAGCTGAAAGATGTTCTGCAATTGCCGGGCTTGCCGGCGGGTTTTTCTTTCGGGATCCACTATATGAACAAGGACACGGGCGTCCCCATCAACCGCATCCCACTCGCAGAACGGCGCCGGGGCGAGTGGAGTCACGACCAACAAGTAAGGCGGCAGGCCTGACGGCCTATGGACCGGCAGCGCTCCTTCGAAAGGCGTGTCGCCACCATGGGCGACGATAAGCGCCTGCCGGATGGCGTTTGCCAGCCGGGCCGATGTTTCGGGAATATGGGCTGAAAGTGCAGGCCGCTCGGATCTGCTTACAAACAGGCCGTCGGCTCGCTTCAGGAGAGCTTCGGCTGCTGCGTTAAGCAGTATGATCGTGCCGCGCGAGTCGATCAACGCGGCAGCATCCGACATTACGTCGATCAATCGCTGCGCCAATCCCGGAGCGCGGCCTATCTGGTTCATTTGGAGCGACAGATCGATCGCCCGCGCGATATGCGGTTCGATCCGCTTGAGGCGGGTCTTGGCATTCAGCACTTGTTCCTCTTGTTGGCGGGACAGAAAGAGGGCGACCCCTCCAATGCCTCCGCGCTCGTGTAGGCTGGCATGCGGCATGAAGAGTTGGTTGAATATGTCCTGAGGCTCGCAGATGTCGGCATAAAAGGCGGAATGTCGAACGGCCTCTGCATCGATCAGTGTGTTTCCGACTGCTATTTCGTTGGGCCTGATTTTTTCGAAAGCACGTGCGTATGGATTGCCGGTGTAGTGCTTGAGATACAAGGCATTTAAGTCCTCGCGCATGCGGCCAGGGATGAGGAAGCTGCCACGGCCGCCTGGCGCCTGGTAGACGATATTTCCAGCAACGGCGCCGACATGGTCGATGATCGAACCAAGCGCGTGTGACCAGGTGTCGGTTCCGCCCGCGGCTCGATAGATACCGTCAATGACCTCCACATGATCCATATCAACGCCTCTTAGTCAATCAAAGGAACCTGCCCAACCGCTGCACTTTCATGATTGCCTATGGGCAGGCGATGGTAGGCGACCGGATGCCCATGTTGCTGGATAGTCAGATCTGCGCCGGCCATTCGCGGGCTAGTCCAGACTCGGCAGAGTGACTGAACCAACTGCCTTCAGCAGAGCTATCAACTCCGTCTGGCGTCGCGTTCCTGTCTTCTCAAAAATTTCTTCGAGATAGCTGCGGGCAGTCCGGTAGCTCAAATTTAGTTGCTCTGCGGCATTGCGCAGCGATAGACCGGTCGCCAGAATAGCGGCAAGACGCGCGTTCGACGGAGAGAGGCCAAACAGTTTTCTTACCAGTTCGGCAAGATTTACGTCGGCGGTAGCCTCTACCTTTCTGATCAGGATAAGAGCACAGCGTTCGGGCAAGATTTCTATTGAGCCAGCCATAGGCAAGGGAGTGACGGAAACCACTTGTCGGGACGTCAACATGCCGGTGTCATCGAAGGCGATCATAGCCATGCCTCCGGCACCGGATCGCTTGTCATCCAGGGGGGCACATGACTGCGCGACAAGCCGTTCAAGCTTCGGCACGTCTTCGTCACGGGTCGTGCGAAGGTATCCCGACCTTACCCGAACGGCCGCGTCCTTTTGAACCAGAAGCCGTTCTGCGGCTTGGTTCAGTTCCAGTACCTTGCCGCGTCCATCAACCACCATGTAGGCATGCAACAGATTGGCGATCCCGGGAAAGGCGGCATGACGGAGGGCAATCTCGAGCTCCTTTGCACGCCTGATATGTCCCGCCAACTGCTCGAGTAGATCAACGTCTCTACGCTCGAATTCCGGCTGCACCTTGCTCCGGGATATGTCGACAGACCAGCGTGTCGTTCGTCCGTTACGGAACACGCACAACAAGCCGTTGTCCATATCGCGGGGTTTGAAGAACCTCCTCGAATAGTCGCCCTGTCGAAACGCGTCCAGATCGACCATCTCGCGATAACGCTTCGCCCTGTTGAGGGGCGCTTGCAGCCACGCCTTGGTCAACATGTCGTTCCTGGAAAGTTCAAGCGCCTCGGTTCCAATAAACTCGGGGTCTTCGACTGAAGCAACGGAACGAAAACCGGAGATGGGATCCGTTAAAATGATGCAAGCACGGGAGCCCCCGAAAAGACGCGTTGTAGCGTCTAAGGCCTCGGTCCAGCCATCCGCCTCATAGGCCGCACGGTAGTACAAGTCGACCACCGTGGAGAATTCTCTAAGGGTTGGTTGTGACATATGGTGCGTTCAAAGCTATTGGGATGATTGATGCTAAGATCTATTGCGGCATTTCTTGCTTACGTTTACGAAAGTAACCCGACCTGTGGCACCTGGCAAATGCCGGGTGTCGATGAAAGAATTTAGCGTGGCGGCGCGGGAGTCGCCCGTCGGGCCATCCTCGGCACGTAGAGCCTCGACGAAAAGCCGTGCTTCCCGGCGACGAGCGTTACATTGAATGGCCCGGTCCTGGACCCAAAGCGTCCCATAGAACGCGCCACGCGCTACCGCTCCCTCGGAGCCAGGCTATCGCTGATCAAATCGTGGTGTCAGGAAGCCCGTCTTGCGCCGATAGGCTTCATATTCGGACGCCAGCGGTGATAGAGAGAATTTCCTCTCCTCGTTGCGGGCTGCAATCACATAGACAATCGTAAAAAATAAGACCGGCAGGATCGACCATATCGACCAAGATGCCAGGGCCCAGCCGCACCAGAACAACAGGTAGGACGTGTAAAACGGATGCCGCAGGTATCGGTAGGGGCCGTCGGTGACAAGACTATCTGGGTATTCGGGGTCGAACGCAAAGCGCAACCTGGCCTTTCTCGACGCCAACACCGCCCACCAGAATAAGCTCGCCGCCCCGAGTTCAAATCCCAGTCCAACTATTTGCACCCATCGCATCTGTCCTCCGGACCAGACCAGATACAGAAAAAACGCTGTCGTGGCGATGACCACCACCGAGATCAGCTTTGCTCCGGCTTCCATTTTCGGCGAGTTGAAATGGCCGCGCAACGACCACGCGTAGAACCCGACGATAGTCAGGCTGGCAATCGAAATGATCAAGTCGAGAAGAATGTGCATCTTGATGCCCACCATTTTAAGGTTGGTTACAATTGCTGCTGCCGACAGACCTAACCCGTATGCATCGCCAAGGCAAATGATCGATGTATGGCACGTGACTGCATCGAAATGCTTCGTACCGATGCAACCTTGTTTATATCCGGTTTAGGATGATCATACACCTGCCGTAGACATTGTTGTGCAAGACTTGAAGCTGTGCTTTCGGGATCCGCAGCTTATGGCCGTATTTGACCGTACAATCGACACCCGCCACGGGTCCGTGTGCATCAGCGACACCATGACCGGGGCCGCGCCGCTGGTTATGATACACGGCTCCGGCAGCTCCAGGCACGTGTTTACACGACAATTACAAAGCCATCTGTCCCGGAACTGGCGGCTGATTGCGATCGATCTTCCTGGGCACGGCGAATCGAGCGATGCCCGAGATCCGCAATCGACCTACACCGTTACCGGTCTTGCGGACTGCATAGGCGAGGTGGCCGCCCGCTTGGGCCTTCACCGCTTCCCTGTATTCGGATGGTCACTTGGCGGCCATGTCGCGGTTGAGATGGCGGGCAGCGGCAAGGGCATTTCCGGCCTCCTGTTATGCGGGACGCCGCCCGTCCCAAATGGTCTCGTCGGGATGCTGCGGGGTTTTAGCCCATCATTCGACATTCTTCTTGCATCAAAACAGAACTTTACGTCCCGCGACGTGGACCGGTTTCAGTCTCTCTGCTTCGGAGGCACGACCAATTCATCTTTTCGAGACGCGATCGCACGCTCTGACGGAAGGTTGCGAGCGATTTTCTCGCGCGCAATGCTGAGGGGGCAGGGGATCGATCAGCGCCGCGCGGTCGAACAGGCGGACATACCCATTGCCTTCGTAAACGGCTCGCGGGATCCTTTTGTCAAACTCAGTTATCTGTCGGGCTTGAACATCCAGTTGCTCTTCGAGGGCAAAGCTCATGTGATGGAGGGTGTTGGTCACGCGCCCTTCTGGGAAAATCCGGAAAGCTTCAACTCGCTGCTCGAGCGATTCTTGCAGGCCGTCGTCGCCCATGAAGCCAGAGCCGCGCCAGCGGACATGAGGGATCGGAACACTCTTCCGAAGAAGTCAGTTTTCTGAAAAGCACGGTGCGGCCCTCTCGGCTTCCTCATTGAGACCTGCAGCTCATCCGCCCGCGCCTGGGATGCCTTAACCAGACCTTGTCTAATTTCACACTATACTGATCGACTGACCTGTCTTGGAGTTGCTCAGCGAGCAGCCCGTCTTCAGCCGCCTGATCTCCCTCGGCCTCATCGTTGCCCTTGGCATTCGGGGCCGCAAACTTGTTCTTCCGGAGCTATTCGGAGGAAATGGAGGCAGCAAGGCATCATCATTACAACTGCATCAAAACCGAGCCTGAGCCCCGTTTGGACGCCGATCACCCCAAAAGCGGGTCCTTATTCGGCTCTGACTCATATGTGGAACGGCCCGGTTGGCAAGGTTTTTCAGCGCAAATCACCTCCGGACGGTGCAGTCATATGTCCGGCCTGTGAGCGCGGTCATTGACCGCTGGCCACGATGAGATCCGCGATGTCGATCGCCTAATCAATTTTGCGCGCTTAAAGGCGCAGTGAGTCAGACGGTCTGATCGACATCGAGGTATCGCCCCTCGGGTTCATCACCCTTTCGTACCTTGCCGCTTTATCCCGACGCAGGAACGCCGGGAATTCTGTTCCTACGCCTCTGCCATCGCTGGCGCTTGGTATGTGCCGCCCTTGACCAAAATCGCCCATATCGTGCGGGCCATCTTGTTAGCCAGCGCCACGGCTGCCACCTTGTAGGGGCGTCGTCCATTATTGAAACGACCCAGCCAGATAGCTTTGAACCTCTCCGAGCCTGTTTCAGGATCGATGTAGCACCGACAATCAGTAGAGTTCGTAACTGCTTATTGCCGCGCTTTGAGATCTTGCCAAGCCGCTCCTTCCCTCCGCTGGAGTTCGCTCTTGGCGTGATGCCGATCCAGGCCGCCAAATCCCGCCCTGTTCGAAAGGCTGCCGGATCCTGAACCGCGGCACGAACAGTCGCTGCAATAATAGGACCGACGCCGGGGATGGTTGTTAAACGACGTGTGGCATCATCAGCTTTCACTGCTGCGACAATCTTACTGTCGAGCACCTCAACCCTTTCTGTCAGCCTTTCGATCTGATCGGCCATCTCCAAAAGCGCAGCTCTGGCCGAGTTTGGTAGACGACCGTCACGATCGTCGCGCAAAATGGCGACGAGCTTTGCAATACTGGTCATGCCGGTCGCGGCGACGATCCCGAGCTCGACCATATGAGCACGCATCGCATTCACCGTCTGGCTTCGCTGACGCACGAGTAACTCTCGGGTCTTCAAAACCATCCCGGCAGCTTGCTCGTCCGGTGTTTTGACTGGCACGAAGCGCATTGTCGGGCGCGTGACCGCCTCGCAGATCGCCTCCGCATCGGCGGCATCGGTCTTGTTACGTTTGACGTAGGGCTTCACGTACGCTGGCGGCATCAACCGCACCGTATGACCGAATTCGCCGATCGCATTGGCCCAGTAGTGGGCACTCCCGCATGCTTCCATTCCGACAAGGCATGGTTCGATGTGACGAAAGAACTCCAACACCTGTGATCGCCGCAAGGCACGGCGGACAGCGACGTGCCCGCCTTCAGTGATGGCGTGGATCTGAAAGACCGACTTGGCCAAATCCAGTCCAATTGTGGTAATCTTCTCCATGGAACGGTTCCCTCTGTCTTGTGGCGATTGGCGTCACCACGATAGGCATCCTGGATGCCGGCGCGAAGGGCCGTTCCACACCATCACATTTGCTGCTGTTGAGGATGATGCTTTTGCTGATTCATCCGAGGATCAGCTATGCCGCGACGATTTCAGCGGGCGAGCCTCGATGCCGAAGGCGGGACAGTCGTCCATCCGACCATGGAGCGCATTATCGCTGGCCCGGCTGGCTCACTCGGATCAGCGATGCGAAGCTGGTACGTTCAATGTCCCGCAAAGGCTGTTCACAGGATAACGCAGCATGCGAAGGCTTCTTCGGCCGGTTGAAACCGGAACTCTTCTACCCTCGGGATTGGAAGACCATCACAATCGAGCAGTTTGTCCGCGAGATTAATGCTTACATCCGATGGCACAATGAAAAGCGCATCAAATTACCACTGGCTCACGCAACCCGGTCGAGTACCAAGAGAGCCTTGGCTTAACCGTGTAAATTAGTCCAACTTTTTATCCGCAGCCCCAAGGGGTCAATATGCCGAGCCGATTGACAATCTGGATTATCTGAAGGTCGCCCCGGAGCCGACAGCCTTATCGGCGAAGACTTTGAACCGGATTGGGACGCTGCGGGTCACGTCGGGCTTCAGCTTGAAGGCTACCCATATACCGTACGATTTCTCAGGCGGGCATCGGCAGCCCATCGGCATTGGCCGGGCGGTGGCGGTCAATCCGGAATTCCTGATCCTCGACGAGCCGACCTCGGCCGTGGACGTTCGGTCCAGGCGGATGTGCTGAACCTGCTGCACCGGCTGCAGGTCGAGCTCGGCCTCACCTACTTTTTCATCAGCCACGATCTCGGCGTCATCCGCTATATCTGCGACGATGTTGCGGTGATCTATCGCGGCAAGGTGGTCGAGCAGGGACCGGTCGCCTATTGCCCGCAAAAGAGGTGGCTCGACCGTTTTTCCCGTTCGAGCCACCAAGCAGTCTGTTGGCAAGGCACATAACAACCTTGCCGTCAATCGAGCGTGACACGGCCGTCAAATGTAACGGCTTCACGCTTTGTAGGTCATTATTTTCCGCATTTCGGACAGCGGTTACGTGGTGCGAGACCGCAAACCCAACGATTTCGTCGAATTCGAGGTTGGACCGTCAGCGTGAGCGGTTCCGCCGAAGATCCCGATCGAGCCGTCGATGCGGCCTCCAGGGTAGCACTTGGAGCTGGTTGAGGCATGTGCCCAGCCGTCATGGAAGCCCATTTCCTCGTGGTTCTGCCGGTCGGCGTCGGGGCCTGTGCCGCACCAGCGCCTGGTGGAAATTTTGGACGGGCTGCAGGTTCGTGTCCCTTGACGGCGTGGCCTTCAATACACCCGCACGTCACGCTGCAATATCCGCGACGTTGCTCCCGTTCGTCCTCAGCATCGCGTCACGGATTTGCTGCCGCAACCATGCGCAGCCAAGATCGCTGTCCATCTGAAGCGGCCAGACCATAGCCACCGGTGGAAAAGAAAGCGCCAGTGGCACCGGGCTGACCTCTAGTCCCAACAGTGGCCCATAACGGGCCGCGATGCGCGATGATACGGTGGCGATCACCGCAGACGAACGCGCCGTGGCCAAAATCGACATGAAATCGGGTGCTGCCGCCACCACTTCCAGTTCTGCACCCGCATGCTCCAGAGCATCCTTGACGCAGCCATGCAGGCTGTCGGTCTGGGAGATCACCGCGTGTTGTGCGGCCATATAGGCATCAAGGCCTACCGGATTGGAGAGCTTCAGCAATTGCGGATTAAAACAGCACAATACGCTGGACTGATACAGCGGTTCGCAGTGGTGCCGTGAGTCCGGCAGATAACTGCACCCCACAGACAGATCGACGACGCCTGCATCGAGCATCGCGTCGACCTCCTGCGCATCACCACCGCGGGCCAGAATACGGATGCCCGGCGCGATATCCCGCAGACGCGCGGTCAGATCGGGCAGCAGTAATAGTTCCACCTCGCTGGAAAGTCCCAGCCGGAATGTGCGTTGTTCGGTGGCCGGATCGAATGCGTCCGCCGTCAACACGGCCGCCTGCGCCTGCCGCAAGGCCTGCCGCACCGGACCAGACAAGTTGAGCGCACGTGCCGTGGGTTTCATCACCTGTCCTACGCGGATGAAAAGCTCATCCTGAAACAGCGTGCGCAGGGTGGAGATATTGTGGCTCATGGCAGGCTGCTGGATTTTCAACCGCTGGGCCGCACGGGTCACACTCATCTCTTCCATCATTGCGTCGAAGGCAACGAGGAGATTGAGGTCGAAGGAACGTAGATTGAAATGATCGATGACTTGCATGAATGGTATCGATTTGATTGCTGACCAAGGCATCCTTAGCTGATGGGCAGGAACTTGCAAGCCGTTCCGAACCATCACCCATGGAGTAAACCAATGCCATCCCGTCGTTCTATTCTCAAAACTGCTCTAAGCGGCTTGATCGCCGCACCCTTCGTCGCACCGTCAATCGCCTTCGCCAAGGCACCCTATGCCGTTGATCACGCACCTGGTTTCTACCGGCTTAAAATAGGCTCCGCAGAGGTCACGGCCCTGTCGGACGGCACTGTAGCTCTGCCGCTGGCCAAGCTGTACACCAACACCAGCGAACAACATGCGCAGAGCGCCTTGAACGATGCCTTTCTGCCGGAACTCGTTCCAACCTCCGTCAACGCCTTCCTCGTCAACACCGGGGAAAGACTGGTACTGATCGACGCGGGCACCGGTACCTATCTAGGGCCATCGCTCGGCAAACTCGTGTCCAACATCGAGGCGTGCGGTTACAAGATGGATGACATCGATGATGTCGTCCTCACCCATATTCACACCGATCATTCCGGCGGGTTGATGAGCAATGGCAAGCGCACCTTCCCGAACGCCACATTGCGGGTCAATGAGCGGGAGGCCAAATTCTGGCTGAGTGCGGCGAACGCCACGGCGGCGACCGGCATCGTCAAGCAGCATTTTGGCGAGGCGGATCAGTGCGTGACGCCCTACGTCGAAGCCGGAAAATTCGTCACCTTCGCGGATAACGCAGCGCCCGTTCCCGGTCTTGGCTCCATTCTTTATGCGGGGCATACGCCGGGTCACAGCGCCATCACGCTGGAAAGCGAAGGCCAGAAGATTGTATTCTGGGGCGACATCACCCATGGCGATATTCTGCAATTCGACGAACCCGGCGTCGCGATCGAATTCGATATCGACCAAAAGGCCGCCGTGGCTGCACGCGACATTGCGTTCAAGCGGGCGGCGGAAGGCAAATATCTAGTGGCAGGTGCGCATATCGCCTTTCCGGGCATCGGGCATGTGCGGAAAGACAGCACGAATTTCGACTGGCTGCCGGTCAACTACACTTAAGGTCTGGCGACCGGCCTGGGTTGGCTTCATCAGACGTGCAGCTGAACACCTGGAGCCCCTGAACCGCGTCGCGCGTCGCCTGCTCTGAACTCTGTTGAACGGGGCCGCATAACTCAGATATCCCTCAGCACGCTCAGGGCGATATATTCAGAGGCGTCCCGCCATCGACGGGACGCAATCATCGGTCCAACAACAACGATCCTAGTTTAACCTCAGTCCGGTGCCGGGATCGAATACGTGGATGTCGGAGGAAGCCACTTCAACACCAAGCACCTCACCGATTGCAGGCCTAATGTGCGCCGGAACTGAGATATTGATCTCGTGACGCTCATTTTTCAGACTGATGAGGCGTGTTTCTCCATGAAACTCGTTGCGTTCGACCGTACCGCGAAATGCCTGGGCTTCCTCGCTCACGCGGAATGAGCCGGGCCGGATCCCAACGGTTACCTCTCCCTGGCGAATTCCGCCAGGTGCTGCGAATTTGACGAGGTTGTCGCCGAGCCATTCTTCCGTCAACTGCAATTGCAGAAAGTTCATGTTCGGCGTGCCTATGAACCCGGCGGCGAAGACCGTCGCCGGTGCCTGGTAGATCTCCTCGGGTGTGCCCATCTGCTCGATGCGGCCGTCCTTCATCAGCACGATCCGATCAGCGAGCGTCATCGCTTCGAGCTGATCGTGGGTGACATAGATGCTCGTCGTCTTCAGGTCACGATGGAGCCGCGCGATCTCGACCCGGAGGCTGCCGCGCAGCTTGGCATCGAGGTTGGAGAGCGGCTCGTCGAAGAGAAACACCTCGGGCGTCTTGATCATCGCGCGTGCGATCGCAACGCGTTGCTGCTGGCCACCCGACAGTTCTGCCGGCTTACGGGCGAGGTAGACACCCAGGCCCAGGGCCTCAACCACCGGAACGAGCCGGTCGTCGATCGCGGCCTTGCCGACGCCGGAACGCTCAAGGCCAAAGGTTATGTTCTCGCGCACGCTCATATGCGGATAGAGGGCGTAGTTCTGGAAGACCATCGCGATGCCCCGGTCCCCGGGATCGCGGTCATTCATCCTCGCGCCACCGATCAGAAGCTCGCCGCCCGAGATCTCCTCGAGCCCCGCGATCATCCGCAGCATGGTGGATTTTCCGCAACCTGACGGACCGAGGAAGACAACGAATTCATGATCGTCGACCTTCAGGTCGAAATCGCGCATGACTTCAAGTGCGCCGTAGACCTTGCGGATGGCCCGGCATTCGACGATGGCCATCAGTTTCCCTCCCTGTCCACGACGATCTGCAGCTTGACGTCTTCCGGCCGCCCTTCGGCAGCGCGTTCGAAGGCAGCGATCGACTGATCGAAGCCGTAGGTGCCCGATATCAGGGGCTGGAGATCCACCTTGCCGGCGGCAATCAGGGCGAGGGCACGGTCAAAGACGTTGGCGTAGCGGAAGACCGTTTCGATGCGGCATTCGCGGAAGCAGGCCGCTGCAAGGTCGACTGCGACGGGTTCCGGCGGCAGGCCAACGAGCACGACGGTGCCACCTGGCCTGACCACCTTGAACAGATCGCGGATTGCTGCCGGCGCGCCGGAGCATTCAAAGACGATGTCTGCCCCCCAGCCTTCGGTCGCGTCGTTGACCGTCTCAATGAGATCTACCTGCCTGAGATTGACACCGGTGATGCCGCCATAGCTTTCGGCAAGCTTCAGCTTCGTCTCGGAAATGTCCGAGATCAGGACGCGCGAGCAGCCGCCGGCAAGCGCCGCCAGCGCCACCATGATGCCGATCGTGCCGCAACCGGTGACCACCGCCGTGTCGCCAGGGGTGATTTTCGCCCGGGCAGCCGCCTGCATGCCGACGGCGAAAGGTTCGACCATGGCGCCTTCGGCAAACGAGACATTGTCCGGCAGCTTGTAGGTGAAGCTTGCCGGATGCACAGTCTCGGGGCAGAGCACGCCATGCACGGGCGGCGTTGCCCAGAAGGTGACGGCGGGATCGACATTGTAAATGCCAAGCCGCGAGGCCCGCGACTTGGGATCGGGGATGCCAGGCTCCATGCAGACACGGTCTCCAGGCTTCAGATGGGTGACGTTGGCACCGATTTCCGTGACGGTTCCAGCTGCCTCATGGCCGAGAACCATGGGCTCGTTGACGATGAAGTCACCGATGCGGCCATGGGTGTAATAATGCACGTCGCTGCCGCAGACTCCGACTGTGTGTATGCGGATGCGAACGTCGTCCGGTCCCATCTGCTGTGGCAGTTCGATGTCGCGCAGGGAAAGTTCGCCGACACGTTCGAGGACAAGTGCTTTCATGAAGGTCAACCTTGATCAGTTTTCTTGGAGAATGCGGCGTTGAGCCCACCGGCAAGGACCCCGAGAAGGATCAGCGGTGGCAGAGACAAAAGGACGACGGCAGCGTTCAGGATGCCCCAGGGCACGTTCATGCCGAGCTGCGACATTTCGGAGGCGATGATCGGCAGGGTCTTCGCCTTCGAGGTCGTGAGCATCATGGCAAGCAGAAACTCGTTCCAGACCAGGACGAAGGAGAAGGCGATGGCGCCGAAGACCTGGAAACGGGCGATCGGCAGCGCGACGCGGAAGAAGGTCGCGTATGGGCCAAGTCCGTCGACACGGGCGGCCTCCTCGACATGTAGGCTGACGCGCTCGAAGGCCGGCACTGACAACCAGATCGTGATCGAGGCGGTCACGATGAGATAGGTCACGATCAACGACAGGCGGGTGTCGTAGAGATCGAGGCCGAGCCAGATGACCAGCATGGGGATGGCGATTGCGACTGGGGGGAGGAAGCGGAGGGACAGGACGAAGAACCGCGCTTCCGCCGTGATACGGTTCTTGAACCGGGCGATCACATAAGCCGCTGGCACTCCGAGGACGGCACCGAGCAGCACGGCGCTCGAGCAGATGATCAGAGAATTGGTGAGCGCCCGTGCAACCGAGCGGCGGTTCAGGACATAGCTCATATTGTCCCAGACCGGTTGGAAGACCAGTTTCGGCGTCGAAACCAGGAGATCTGCATTGGTCTTGAAGGCGTTGAGCAAGGTCCATAGCAGCGGCAGCACGACCAAGGCGGCGGCAAAAAGGAGCAAAAGCTTGAGCAGGAGGGTCGAGAGCTTCATCGATTGAGCCTCTTCCAGGTGAAGGTGAAGGTGACGATAGTCAGCACCATCATGATGACGGCCATGGATGAGGCGTAGGAGATCTTGCCCGCTTCGATGAAGCCTTGGGAATAGGCGTACATGTCGAGAGTCTCGGTGGAGATGCCGGGACCACCGCGCGTCATGACATAAACCAGATCAAAGGAGCGCAGGCTTTCGATTGCCTTGACAAGCAGCAGGCTGATCAGCGGCGCCTTCAGCATCGGCAGGGTGACAAAACGGTGAATCTCGAAGCGGGTCGCCCGGTCGATCCGTGCAGCTTCAAGCGGCTGCGGCGGCAGGGATTCGAGAAGCTTCAGGATGATGACCGCGAAGAACAGACCCCATTGCCAGACATCGACGAAGGCGACGGCGAGAAGTGCGCCAAGCGGGGTCGAGAGAATGTCCGGCGTGATACCGGTGAGTTCCCTGACCGGCCAGGTCAGCGCGCCATAGAGCGGGTGAAAGGCGAACTTCCAGACAAAAGCAGCGCAGACGCGGGGCAGAAGGACCGGAATGATGAAGAGCACGCAGAGGATGTTGCGCATGCGCGGGCTCGCTGCCTCGAACATCGCAATCCCAATGGCGAGCCCCGTCACCATGGTCGCAGTCACGCTGATGATCTCCCACTTGAAGGAGACCCAGAGCGCATTGAGGAAGCGGGCGTCCGAAAACAGCGCGAGGTAATTGGCGAACCAGACATAGTCTGCATTGGGGGCCGAAAGGGTGCGATTTTGGAGCGATATGTTGATCGCGTAGATCGTCGGCACGAGCGCGAGCACGATCAGGATACCCAATGTGGGTCCCAGAAAAACGTAGGGCAGCGAGCGGCCGCGGCGCATGGCAAATCCTCGGATGGGAAAAGGGGCGCGTCAACAGACGCGCCCGCTAGAGGGCTCAGGAAGTGTCAGAGCTTGGCGGCGAAGGCTTCAAGTTCGGTCAGCGTCGCCTTGATGTCGGTGCGGCTGCCGGTGATCAGTTCTTCCAGCATGATGCCCCACTGGTTACCCAGTTCCTGCCAGCGCGGATCCTGCCAGAAGGTGACAGTGGTTTTCTCGCCTGTCGCAGCCATGGCGTCGGCAAGGTTCTGGCCGAAGGTCTTGGCATATTCCGGGCTCTGATAGGTGCTGGTGCGCGTCAGTTCGCCCGGCTGCCCTGCGGCGAGGCGACGGGCCTCCTGCTCCTTGGACGTGGCCCAGGCGACAAAGAGACCGGCGCAGGCCTTTTCCTTATCCGTCGCGTTTGCCTTGGACGCGATGGCAAAACCATGGGCGTAGCCGCCACCCGGCAGTGGCGAGGGCGGTACGGAGAAGGCGACCTTGTCGGCGACCTGGCTCTGCGCCTTGTCGACGGACATGCCGCCGAGCGGGGCGGATTCGATGATGATTGCCACCTTGCCGGAGCGGAAAGCGCCGGTGGATTCGTCCCAGGAACCGGTCTGCGTGCCAGGTGCCGAATACTTGAAGAGCTCGAGATAGGTCTTGGTCGCTTTCAAGGCGGCATCCGAGTTGAAGGACGGCTTGCCGTCCTTGAACCACTCACCGCCATTGGCCTTAAAGAAGGGCATCCAGCGCCACACGTTAGCGCCTGAGCCACGTTGGCCGCGCAGGGCGGTTCCGTAGACGCCGTTCGCCGGGTCATGCAGCTTCTGTACGGCCGCGAGATATTCGTCCCACGTCTTTGGTGGCGCAATGCCGGCCTTTTTCAGGAGATCGGTGCGGTAGACCATCAGGTCGCCGCCGCCCTGCACCGGCGCAAACCACTGCTTGCCATTATAGGTGGCTGCAGCCCGCATGCCGGCATCGAAGTCGTTGTAGTCATATTCGGCCGGGTAAAAGCCCCCGAGGGGGACGATCCAGCCGGACGAGGCAAAAAGTGCGAGGTTAGCTTCATCGACGTAGTAAACGTCAAAGCTGCCAACGGTCGAGGCGTCGGCCTGCGACTTTGCGCGGCGGTCATTTTCGTTGAGATAGCTGATCTCGAAGCCCGCGCCCGAGAGCTCTTCGAACTCGTCCACATAGTCCTCGAGAAGTGTGAGACCGTCACGCGGCTGTGCCAGGACGCGCACGTCGTCGGTGCATTGTGCGGCGGCAAGAGCATTGGATGCGGCAAGCATGGCGATGACCGCGCAACCGGCACGGAGAGCATTGAGTGTCATGATTTCCTCCCTCAGATGGTAAACTCCCTTACCATCGACAGGGGGCATTTTTGCGCAGGCTATCAGCGCGAACTAGTTTGTCTTCGTCGCAGAACTAGTATTATTTTGACATCTGTGCGCAACAACATGAGTCTGTGAATGCCTATTGCATCAGATTTTCCGCAGTCGATCTCCGAAACCTTCACTGCCACGCGCGAGCAGATCGTCCTGCCAGGAGGCGCCTCCTATCTGATCCGGCGGGACGACTATCCCAATCCGATCTGCATCTGGAACTATCATCCGGAATGGGAGATCCATTTCATCCCGGGTGCGAGTGGCTTCGCCTACGTCGGTGACTATATTGGCCCCTTTCGGCCGGGACACCTCATGCTCACAGGCACCAATCTGCCGCATAATTGGATTACACCCGGCGCACCGGAGATCCCCGGCCGCGACCTGGTCCTACAATTCGACGCGGATGCCCTGATTGGCGTCCGTGCGATCTGTCCCGAGTTTGACGTGCTCCATCGACTGAAGCCACTCGCTCAGCGCGGGATTGAGGTTTTGGGTCCAGAGGCCTTCGCCATCGGGGCCAAGATCCTTGAACTGCACGCCGTCGGCCACCGGGGCGGACTAGGGCTCTTTCTGGAAATTCTGCAGGACATCGAGGCTGCATCGCCGAAGCGCCTGCTTGCGAGCGAACACTTTCTCTCAGTCTATAATCAGGTGTCGGACCGCAGGCACCGTCGGATCGACCAGGCGATACAGATCCTGCAATCGAATCCCGGCGCGCAGATGCACGAGGTGGCGGAACAGGTCGGTTTCGAGCCCTCTGCCTTCTCGCGCGCCTTTCGGCGTCTCACGGGCATGAACTTCTCCGACTACAGCCGTTCGGTCCGCGTCTGGCGAGCCCGCACACTGCTTGCGGAGACAGAGACAACGATCACCGACGTCTGTTTCGAGGCCGGCTTCAACAACCTGTCCAACTTCAATCGCTACTTCCGGATGGAAACGGGCCTCACACCTCGAGCCTATCGCAAGGCCGCGCGCATCAGAGCGAAGTCGGTTATCGCTGGCTCGCTAAAACAAGCCTAAGCCGTGAGAAGAAAGTCATGTACCGACGAGCTGAAGGAAGTGCAGCCATGGCGCGACGTGTCTTGGAGCGGTAGAACCGCTACTTTCTCGACGCGCGAGATCAGGCAACGAAAACCTGAGGGAAAAATAACCAGGGCTAACTCGCCGGCCACATCGTCACTGGCGAGTTAGCCATTCCTGATGATGCTCTTCGACCGGCCGAGCGCACGCCTACGTCCCTCCCTGAACGCGCACTTTCCTCTACCGCAGGCCGTCCCGTCTGTTCATCGAAGATCGGCATCGTGTCCACAAATCATCTGTAACATGGGGATTCCGCCATCAGCTGTCCCTCCTCAGCAAGGGAGTGGAATCGGAGAAGAAGCACAGACGGTTGTGTCTTCCTGTGTTAAAGTCCCCCGCGGTCGCGGGCCGTCTAGGCAAGCTTTGCAAGCGTAGCTGAGGCGATGCCACGCGGCTTAGCTGCCGTGCCTACCTCTGGCCCCATGATCAAGCTCCATTGACATGGTCATTCTCGATCTGAAAAACTTTTATGATGGTAGAGCAGTTCGGGTCGCCTTCGTCGAGAAGCTGTACCGGCGAGATCCAGCCGACTGCAACGCTCACGGCCGTAGCGACCGCCCAACCGGGTTCTTCGCCGGCGCGTTGCAAAAGCCGCGGTCCATGTGACTCGACGCACTGGCGAGATTGCTGGATTGCGGCTACGGGAGCATTGGCGCGTTCCAGATGCGCGCTTATCTCAGCCTGAAGAGGATCGATGACAAAAAGAGCGAACAGCCAGGCTGCGATATCCGAGATCATCAAAAAACCTATCACTGGTTCGGCAAACATGTCGGAAACGGTCCGACATCACGAAAGCGCCGAAGACTTCGCCAGAGGGGCCCGGACCAAGGGTCGTTGTTAAAATAGATAGTGTTCGCTAGCGTTCAAGGCTCGCCGGTCGACGACCAGTATGGCAACGCCTTTCGTATGTTCGGTTGGCGGCGGTGGCCTTCCTCCCAACGCCCGCCAACTCGCCACTGGCCTTAGGTGAGCCTAATGCATGCACGGAATACATGGCGGCCATGATTTGCTCGCTTGCTCTCGGCACCCCATATACTCTGAGACTATCCAGGTGAGTTTCAAGTATGATGCCGTTCCGTCGCCGCCAGTGGCTGAGCGACGGCGTGCGCGAAGGAGACAGCATGGAAGAAATTGCCAAAACCCTTGTAGAAATGGATCCCGTCGAGCGGTTCCAACTGCTTGACACCGTCACCGACGCGCTGAGGCAAGCTGCTGGTCAAGCCGAAGAACAGGGCGACACTTGCTTCGCCGCCAATTCGAGATGTCTGGCGGGTTCGATCGTAGGATGCGCTAATGATCCGGAAGGAGAAAACCTAGCGGCCGCCGAGCTTTTGCTGAGGCAGGGCGTCATGCTCCTGCACTTATATTCGAACAGGTCGAACGCGCGGTCCGTGCTTCATTAGGTCAATCCGCGAACTGTGCGAGCAGAGCTCCGGGAACCGAGTACATTTCCCTCGGTTTGGAGGCGATGAAACCGATCCGACCGCACCAGCCCATCCATCCGTGCGCAACCAAACCGATGACTTCCAAGACGACACCGGCGTGACAGACGAGATCATCGTCGTGGTTCAGGCTCGGTCGGCACGTGTCTAACGTAAACTCCGAAGAAGCGCGGTGATGCCCATGCAGGCCGATTTGTTTAAGGAGCAGGCGCCCTTTTTTCCCGCCGGCTTCCGTTACTTGCCAGATGTGGTTCCTGCGGGGATGCAGGCCGACCTGGTGCGCCTTATCAAGGAAATGCCGCTGAAGCCCTTCGATTTCCATGGCTACGAAGGCAAGCGGCGCGTTGCCTCCTTCGGTTGGAAGTTTGATTTCGATACGCAGCGCCTTCGTCAGACTGAAGCGATACCCGACGATCTGCTGCCAGTCCGCGACATCGCTGCCCATTTCGCCGGCATTCGGCCTGACAGTTTGCAGCAGGTATTGGTGACGGAATATGAGCCTGGCGCGCCGATCGGCTGGCACAGGGACAAAGCGGCCTTCGCCCGTGTTGTCGGCCTGTCGCTTCTATCTAGCTGTAGGTTCAGGCTGAGACGGCGAGCTGGTAGCAAATGGGAACGTTTTTCTATATCAGCGGAACCCGGCTCGGCCTATCTGCTGTCAGGGCCAAGCAGGAATGAATGGGAGCATTCCATCCCGCCTGTCGATCGGCTGCGCTACTCGATCACCTTTCGTGAGCTCAGGTGACGCCCTTGCCAGCGAGCGGGAGTGCCATAACAACTTGCCGCCCGCTATCTGAGCGGGTTCTCAGCGCAATTTCGTTTGCGGTTTCGCAAACCGCACGCCATCCCCCCGTCGTCTTCGGAGATGAATTCCACTCCGGCATTCTTGAAGGCGATACGTATCACTCCTAGCGTCGAGGCATGCCTGGACCAGCCTCCCTCCCGATCCTCACATCCAGCGTCGGCTTCAGCTGGAGCGCGCTTTCGGGTCCAACGCCCAACCTCCTGGTTGGACAAGACTGGCGGTCTAAAGCGCCAGCCTTAGCTGCGGTTCCGCAGACGGTGCTTGCCGCTCCAGCGAGGACAGGGTGACGCCGAGCAGACGTATCCCTTTTTTCAGTGGGAAAATCGGCGTGAGAAGCAGGCCGATCAGATCCTGAAAATCAGTGATCGCCGACAGGGGTGCAGGGACCGTCTTGCTGCGGGTGACTTGGGTAAAGTCGGCATATTTGACCTTTAGCGTCACCGTCTTGGCGCCAATGTCATTGGCCTCGCAGTAACCCCACACTTTTTCGATCAGCGGCTGAAGCCCTTCGCGGGCAGGCTCAAAGGCGTGGAGGTCTTGCGAGAATGTGTCTTCCGCGCCGACGGATTTGCGCACCCGATCCGGCTTGACCTGGCGATTGTCGATACCGCGGGCGATGCCATGGAAATACGGTCCTGACTTGCCGAAATGCTCCACCAGGAACTCAAGCGTCTTCTCTTTCAGATCCGCGCCCGTTTCGATTCTGAGCCGATGCATCTTTTCGGCCGTTGCCGGTCCGACACCATGGAATTTATTGACCGGGAGGACTTCAACGAAGGCCGGCCCGTTCCTCGGCGTGATGACTGCCTGTCCATTGGGCTTGTTGAGGTCGCTCGCCATCTTGGCGAGGAACTTGTTGTAGGAAATCCCGGCCGAGGCGTTGAGGCCGGTGACCAGCTTGATCCTGGCGCGGATCTCCAACGCAATCTCGGTGGCGATCTCCATGCCCTTGAGGTTTTCGGTAACGTCGAGATAAGCCTCGTCGAGCGAAAGCGGCTCGATGAGGGGCGTGTATTCGGCGAAGATTTCGCGGATCTGCTGCGACACAGCCTTGTAGACGTCGAAGCGCGGAGGCACGAAAATCAGCTCGGGACATTTGCGCTTGGCAGTCACAGATGGCATTGCCGAGTGAACGCTGAACTTTCGTGCCTCATAGCTTGCCGCTGCCACTACACCGCGGGCGGCCGAGCCACCGACGGCAATCGGTTTGTTACGTAGGTCCGGATTATCGCGCTGCTCGACCGAGGCATAAAAGGCATCCATGTCCACATGTATAATTTTCCGGACCGGGGTTGAGTTCATCTCGTCCATGGCGGCTTTAGGATCACGATAGATCGGCCCTCGGAATTCGAGTCGAAACAAAAAGAGAACATAGCAGGCTTACGTGCGATATCAACCGAATTCGACGGCGTCTTCTCACTGCGATCGAAACCAGCCGCCACCGAAGGCATTCACATCCTGTGGAAATCAACATCGGGAGACACCCAATGGCGGACGACAGCACTACGACAATCCGGGCCACTTTCGAAACACGCGAAGCAGCCGATCTTGCCGTCGAACATCTGGTTCAGCAGCACGGCATATCGAGGCCGGACATCTTTATTCAGTCGGCAACCGACCGCAATTCCGTCGGCTCGGCGCCGTCGGGCGGCGATGTCTCCCATGAAGAGGGCGCCCGTCGCGACGTGCCTCTCGAAGGCGAGATCGAGGTCTCGGTGGATATCGCATCCAGCCAAGTCACCGCCGTCGAGCGCAGTCTTGGAGACGCCGGTGCGCTCCGTGTGTCGAGCCGCTGAGCATGGGCGACAATCTCTCAAAATACCGTGCCAAGCGTGATTTCAAGAAGACCAGCGAGCCGAGAAGCGAGGCGCAGGTCAAGCCGTCGGACCGCCGGCGGTGCGTTATCCGGAGGCACGACGCCACACGGCTCCATTATGATCTGAGGCTCGAACTTGACGGAGTTGTTTAAGTCCAGGGCAGTAACCAAAGGGCCGTCGCTTGATACCCACGACAAGCGACTGGCAGTCGAGGTCGAAGATCACGCGCTCGACTAACCTTGTTTCATTTGCAGTTTTCCGCGTAGGCTTCTACTCGTTTGAAAATCTCAACCGTGAGAATTCTCCAGGCTTGAAGGCCGGTAACCATTTCAGATCAGCCTAGTGAACCGGTAAGGCCATAACGCTACTTCAACTGGAATATTACCGGCTGGGTTTACGACAATGTCCGGTTGATCCAGTCCGCCATGAATTGCCGGGTTTTAGCAGCCAGCCGGGTCGGTAGCCGTTCGAAGCCATGAGGGCCTTCGGGCACGACAAGGAGGTCCGACCTGCCGGCTTGGCGTTGCCAGCGGTCATGCATGCGGATGGTATCCTCTACTATGGGATCAAGCGCTCCCGCAATGAATAGGGCAGGGGGCATTGCTGACAGATCCGCGAAAACTGGCGAAAGGTCCGCGTCGGACGCTAAATTGGCGGTCAATCTGTCGAGGTTCCTCTCAGCCGATTTGGGCTCGATGATCAGACTGCCCTTCGCTGTCCTGAGGCTTTTCGATCCGCCCAGGTCGAAGGCTCCGCACAACGAGACAAATCCGGCTACCTCTTCGAGCGAGCGATGTCTGGCGAGGCGGGTCAGCGCACACGCGGCAAGGTGTGCACCAGAAGATTCGCCTTCGATGATCAGCTGATGCGTTTGGAAGTCCGCAACATGATCCAGGGCCCACCCGGTGATGGCGACGGCGTCCTCTATCGTCCGCTCAAGATCGTCATCCACCGCAAGATGAAAATCGCCGCTGGCGACGGTGACGCCGCACGATTTCGCCATCCGCATGTTCCAGCCATCGTCGAGCCGGGAATTGCCCAAGACCCACGCCCCACCGTGAAAGTGCAGGAGAAGAGCTTTGACTATCGGTCGAGGTCGGAGAATGCGGATCATCGTCTGATGGTTACCGACCGGCAGCTCGATAGTCTCGATCGATATGTCCGGCCATCGACTTCTCGGCAGGAGACGCTGGCCAATCCCGATAACGCTGTCAATCAGCCTGGCGTTCAGCCGTCTGCCCGCGTGGTAACGCGGCATCCATGACAGGACACGGTTGAGACGCCGTGCGCTGGCAAAGTCGCCTGGGTTGAAAATGTCGGCAGGGTCGATCTTCATGGTATTACTCGGGCGGCGGCGCCGCAGACCGCAGGCGACACATCTGTCGATCAACACCGATGACGTGCCTGGGGAAGGGACACTGCCCAATCATGGCAGGCTCCCCCAGAGAGCCGGCAAACCAATTCAGCCCGCCAAAGTTCCGCGTGCCATGCGCATTCTTCCATTCACATCTCAGATGCTTGCTCCTTTCCCTCTGCTTCATGCTGCTCCCAAGAAACGAGCGTTGATGTTTCCCTCAGAGCCTGAGCAGCCGTATCCGGTGTAGGTGAGGTTTGATCCAGCGGGAAATGCCAGCGAAGTTCCGGTCTTGCTGCCGTCAGATCGACGTGCGCCCGTAGCAAACAGCCTGCCCGTTCCTTCCTCGCCCCCGCCCCCAGGAACAATATTACCCGTTCCCGGTTGGAGCTCCGATGACTGCGATGGTTCGCGGTGAAGCCGATTTCAATTCGGGAGGATCCTATGACTGAGACTGGTACGGGCCAGGGCGGCCAGGCCGCTTCGTCCTCGAGTTACGCCGCGGCTAAGGGAGATCGATTGGCTGGCAACGCTGCCGCCGTTGAGCCCTCGGGTGCAGCCGACGACTTGCGGCAGACGCTTTCGGAAGACGTGCAAACAATCAAGGAAGTTGCCCAGGATCAAATTTCAAGCGTCAGCGACAAGGCAAAGGACGCTGCTGCCGACCAGAAGAATTTCCTTGCGAAGCAACTTGCTGGGGTCGCCGCTGCCCTTGAAAAGGTCGGAGGTGAACTCCAGACAGGCGATCAGGCGGATATCGGCCGGATGACCAGAGGCATTGGCTCGAGTATCCAGCGGTTCGCGAACGATATCCAAGACCGAAAGATGAGCGAAGTCGCCGGCATGGCAGAAGACTTCGGGCGCAAACAGCCTTTCGCCTTCCTTGGCATGGCGGCTATCGCCGGATTGGCCGCAAGCCGCTTTCTGACTGCTTCGGCTCGCCGCGGCGACAGCCCGACGGAGAGAACTCCGTCCTTTGCGGCCTACGGAGAAACAGGCGGGGGCAACGCGTCGAACCGGACTCCATCAGATGAGCAAAGATCGGAAGGAAATTTCAATGGCTAGTTCATCGGAAAATTCGTCGCTCCCCCAACTCATCAGCGGATTGGTGGAAGATATAACTGGCCTGTTCCGCAAGGAGATTAACCTGGCCAAAACCGAGGCTGCGGAAAAAATGTCCTCTGCGGTCACCGGAGTGGAAGCGTTTGCAGCCGGATTGGTGTTCGCCATCGCAGCGATCGGTGTTTTGCTCGCGGCGCTGGTCAGGGGGTTGACGGCGTTCCTCGTCACTCGTGGCATGTCGGAACCGAGTGCAGACGCGATCTCTTCCGTCGTCGTCGGAATCGTCGTGGCGCTGGTTGCCTGGGGCCTGATGTCTCGCGGCCTGGCCGCTTTCAGGGGCAACAATCTCAATCTCGACCGGACGTCTGCATCGCTGAAGCGGGATGCACAGATCATCAAGGAGAGAACATAATGGCCCACACTTCGGGAAAACCAGACGCGGCCGATATCGAGCGCGAGATAGAGGAAGATCGTCAGCGCATCGAGAAACGGATTGATGCCATTCAGCAGCGCATGTCACCGGGCCAGTTGGTGGACGAGGTTTTAGCCTATGCGAAGTCCAGCGGCGGTGGCGAATATGTCGGCAATCTTTCGAATGCGCTGAAAAGCAACCCAATTCCGGTCGCGTTGATGGGAGTTAGCCTTGCATGGCTGATGGCGGGTCAAAAAAACACGGCCGGCCCGAGCAGCGATAGCGGCCCCGATTATCCGTTGGCTGTCGTCGAAGGCGGGATCCGACGGATCGGCCCTGTCGAGAGCAACGGCGGCGATCGGTACAGCCACTTCGCAGACAGTACCGGAAGGCGCTTCAAGGCGCTGACGGACGAAGGTGGGCGCCGAGCCGGGCACTTCATCGACGACAGTGGGAAAACGTTTCGGGGCTTTGCAGATGCCTCCGGGCGGCAGATTAACGATCTGCGTGACGAGGCGGGTAAGCTTTTCGACCAGGCATCCGGATGGGCCTCGGAAACATGGCAGGCCGTGTCAGGCTCCGCCGGAAAGATGCGCGACGCGATTTCCGGCGCAGGACGCAACTCGCTGGATACCGGCGCTCAGTTCAACGAGGCAATCCTCAGGCATTTCAAGGACCAGCCGTTGATCGGCGGCGCGCTCGCCTTCGCGGTCGGCGCCGCAATTGGAGCGGCCCTGCCACACACCAGCGAGGAGGATGAAGCGGTCGGCGCGGCGGCCGACACTGTAAAGGACGGGCTGTCGTCCGGGGCGTCGAGGGTATTGGATAGAGCTGAAGACTTGGCCTCGGACGCCGTTCACAAGGCAGTCTCCATCGCCACCGAGGTTCATGACGTGGCTCGCGACAGGATCGTAGAGGAAGCGTCGTCGCTGGGAGGAAATGGTCGGCCCGACGGGGGGACCAAATCCGCGACATGATTTTGCTGAGGTAAGGGCCACGGACAATCTGCCCGGCAACCGCCCTATGAGATCGGCGGTCTCAGTCGGCCGATCCGGCGGTTCATTTTTGCCTTAGTATTGGAAGCCCTGTGGCGCGGCTGCTCTTTTAAGGCCAGCGAATGCGGTGTCGCGGCGCGCAGCAAGCTCTGCCCGCTTCCCCGCCGTATGTTGGCGCATATCGGCCATGCGGTCGGGCTCCAGGTTGATTTTCACGGCCATGATTATACCGGTAAAGGAGGCATCGAGGATTGCGGCTCCGGCGTGGAGATCGCTCGCGACCGAGTGATCCACCAAGGAGGATATCTCGTTCAGGTGTTCTAGCGCCTCGACGATCAGACGGGCTGCATCGAGAGGTTGGGCAGTTGCGCCGGATTCCGCCTCGCGGACAGCGGAAACATCAGCTTGCTTGCCTTCCACGGCGCAGCGGTCCCGCAAAACCTCCATGTAGTTCAAGAAGTTGCTGCGGTCTTGTTCTGCTGCTTGCAAGAGATCGCACGACAGTCGATCGATTTTTTCCACGGCCGCGCGCAAACAGGGATCGTTTATGGGATGATTGGAGACAAGGATGGCCATTTTTGCCATCGACAGTCCCATCAACCCCGCGAGGATTGACGCAGTACTGCCAGGGATGTCGGGGGAGCGTTTTCCGATTGACCCAAGGATATCGTCAAGCGTGCGCTCTGTTTGTTTCATCAGAGCCTAGCCTGCCCCTCCAACAGGTGTGTTGACCTTGCCCGTTCCATTGCAGTCGGGACATCGCGCCCCACCGACCTGGCCTTTGCCGCTGCATTTCCGACATATATTTTCGGCGGAAAACGGGGTTGTGGCGGGTACCTCGTCGGAGTTTCTCTGCTCGTTTCCGGTTTTTTCCAAAGCAAGTCCCTTTCAATCATTTTGGCTCCCGGTCGGGGCATTGACGCTTCTGACCCTGGATACTGGGCCGGCGTGGCGCTCGGTGCGGCACCGCTGCTTCGCGAACGCCGTTCTGCGTCTCGGCGAATAACCAGCCTGCGCGTCAGGAAATGAACTGCAAAAGTGCCGCTTCGTTCCTGTGGGGGCCGCTGATTTCGCACTGAGGTGATTTCGCTTGCTTAAGCAGCTATCGAAATCCGCACCGTCGCCTTTTGCCCTTCTTCGACCGATGGCTTGCTAAGTGGAGGGCGCGGGAGTGGCGCTGAAGCATCCCATGCCGAACACCGAACCACTGACGTAGAGGGCGCCGTAACGGTAGAAGGACCATCCGTCGAAACCGCTTTTTAAGGCGATCGCCCACACGTCGCCATCAGCGTTGCTCCACAAAATCTGACCATTGGCATTTTCCACGGCGGCGAGAACAGCGGCCGGGCTGATGCCCTGCTTGAATACGACCGTCACCGGCCGCGGATTTGACCACGGGGACGCAGCGACAGCGCCCGCCGCGAAAGCTATGATCCCGACGCTCGAGGCTACCGTGTTGCTCAGGCGGCGGCGGCCACCAAATCGGTCGAAGGTTATGCCGAGGCCCGCGCACACCAGACCGAGGACAAGGAACGCCAAGTCCCACAACAGCCAGTTTCGGCTGTCCTCCTTGATGTGATGCAGACCCAGGAGCCAATGGTTCAGGACGGCATCGGTCAGATGCCAGACGCCGAATCCGAACAGCAACGCTGAAGCGAACCGCTTTCCGGATCCGTCCGAGGCGAATTCATAGCGACCGCGCCAGAGTAACCACAGCCCAACAAGTCCAATGCCGTACATTGCGGCGTGGAAAGCCCCGTCCGTCAGCATCCGAAACCGGAGGTCTTGATAAACCTGGCCATCGAGTGAGCTGAAGAGGCTATGCCACTGCAGGATTTGGTGGAGGAGGATCCCATCGAAAAACCCGGCCAAGGCGAGGCCGATGAAGAAGCCGGCAGGCCCGCAGCCGCGCCGCAACGACCGGAAGATGTGGTTCAGCACTACGCGCTCCAAAAACAATGTTAGGCGCGAACAATCCATATCGGCGACAGTTCCATCTTAGAGCATTTGCGACGCAGAGGCGCTCCGCGCGCCAGTGCGGTCATCCTCTATCTTTGCGAGAGACAACGTTGTTCAACCGAGGAGTTAGAGCCGGAGGTGTCTAGTTGTTTGCGGGCGGCGCGACAGCAGGTGGAGGGTTCGAGGCCGGGGCACCCGAGTTTGGCTGGCTTGGGCCGCGCATCATAAATGCCGCGAGCAAGATTATCACGACCACGCCAAGGAGGCCGATCATTGCATTTTTCCGCATCTGACTGGCCTCAATTTAAAGCAAGCCAGACGGCGCCAGCGATAAGGCAGCCGAGCGCAACGGTCTGCAAGATGTAGAACAGGAATTCGTGCCGGTGGGGCGGGCTGCGGTGCATTCTGATCTCCTCCTGCAGATCAAACCATCCCGCGCATCCAAAGTTCCGGCGGCCCAGTGTAGACGGGACGGTGCCATCGTGGCCAAGGTTTTACCGACAGAAATCGCCTAGCCACCTTGCGGGCGCCGCCGAGCCCATCGAGGTAACCATGTTACACTCGCTGCATGCTCGGCGGTGGCACCGATGTCAAGATCTTCCGAATTTTGGGACCTGTTGTTTTGGACAAGCCTTGCCCTGGGGCAAAAAAATTTACCGCCGTATCGCGCGCGACTGCTTTTCAGCCGGCTGCGGAATATTCCACGAGCCGACCTCTGCTTTTGCCTTGGCTCAGGTTTGGAAGGCGAAGGTAGGGAGATCATTGTCGCGTAGCGGTGGAGTGAGACGGCTGGGACTGATAAGAAAGCGCAATGATCAACGCTACAGAGATACGAGCGCTCGACGTCTCCCCGAAAGTGCCGACCGCGCGGCCCTCTTATATCAGCGCTGCAAGCGGGCTCGTCTGCGTCTGGTCGACCATGTATGTGGTTGCTGATGACGAACTTCACCTCGGGGTGTTTTCAAAGGATACGTCCGAACCTGGCCATCTGATCCGACTGTTTACCGGTGAGCTGCCCAGCGGCAAGGCTGAGCGAAAACGGCAGAAGCCGGACCTTGAGGCGATCACCTTTGTTCCGGCTTTCGACCACCTTCCGCATGGCGCGCTCCTGGTTATGGGATCGGCATCCAGGCCCAACCGCGGTCGCGGGGCGCTGCTGGCACTCGACGCGCATGGTGCGGTCTGCGGTTCACCCCATGAATTTGACATGTCCCCGATTGTCGGTCCGCTTCTCCAAGCGTTCGATGAACTCAATATTGAAGGTGCGGTTGTCGTTGGTAACGAGTTGCGCCTATTCCAGCGCGGCAACAAGCGACATGCCGACAACGCGATCATCCGCTATCCGCTGCGGCAAGTTCTCGATGCCTTACAAAGTTCGCAAGCCGATGCCGTCGCGCCAGTCGCTATCGATCGGCTGGATCTTGGTCTTATCGAGGGAATTCCGCTCTGCTTCACCGACGCCGCAGTTCTTCCCGGTGGAGAAATGGTGTTCTGCGCCGTGGCGGAAGATACTGACGACGCCTATCACGATGGGCGCTGCGTCGGGGCTACGATTGGGATCGCAGACAATGACGGGCATCTGCTCTCCCTTCACCTACTTGACCGGCCATACAAGGTGGAGGGCATCAGCGCACGGCTTGAAAACGACAGGCTGGAACTTCTCCTTGTTACGGATGCGGACGACAACTCGATACCGGCAAAACTGTTGTCTGCATCCATTGCGAAATAGGGCAGGGCTGTTGCGGTCGTGCAATTATTGCGAGTCGATAGCTCGCGAGCGGCGAGACGTATTCCCAAATCGGTGCCTTGGTGCAGCGCCTACTCGGTGGCTAAGACAAGGTCGAGCGCCAAAGCATAGAGCGGAACAATCCAAAGCAAGGTGGAAAAATCCGAAGAACTAGAACCTCCGCGCTCGTTTCGGGACGGGGAGAAATATCATTTGGATAGGCAACAGGTAATCCTTGCAATCCCTTGTGCCGGAGCTTCGACTTCGGTGGAAAGCTTGGTGGAAGCATGGGGGGCGGGTCTCAGAGGCGCGCAGTATTTGGTCTCAAGGAAATCTGGACCGTCAAGTTGCAGCGGCAGATCGCGAATAGCAACTTGATGGCCGCCCTGATCGAAGCCGGCGGGGGTCGCGAGGGCATATTCGTGGGGAGCGAACAATCTAACGTGGGGACGGGGTTTGCCCTCGCGACTTCAAGCTCGGCAATCAGACCGGATCGGCAAACGGCGTTTCGGGGTCGCTGATGTAGAACAGAACCATAACCGCCGGACTGTCGGAACTGAGATTCCGGCCCGTCATTCTCACGCCCGAGGGTTCGACGAAAACTTCACCTGCTCCGATAGGGATCGGGTCGTGGCCGTCCAGCTCGAGGGTAAAGACCCCCTCGAGCATGTAGACGGTGACTGGAAAACGATGGGAGTGGTACGGGGTGCTGTCGCCGGGCTCGAGCCTGGCGATGATCACCCGAATTTCCTGAATGCCCCCGGTCGGGAGTGCATCCGTCAACTGCTTGTGGAGGACCGTGAGTTTCGCCACACCGGTGATCCCGGCGGAGGTGGTCACCCCCAGCTGTGTTCCGGCAATTGCTTTGTCGACGTCCATAACCTTGTGCATCGCGTGTCTCCCTGAGTGTGAGACAAATCTACGCCTGATCCCAGGATACCGGGAGCCGCAGACTTGCAAAGGCTCGCCGCAAAAGCGCATAACGAAACATGTTCGACTGGAACGATCTCAAATACTTTCTTGCCGTGGCCCGTCATGGCAGCACGACGGCTGCCGCCAAGGCAACCGGAGTCAACCAGTCAACGGTGCAGCGCCGAATGGTCGAACTCGAACGCCAGATAGGGCAGCCTCTCGTCCACAGGCACGCCAGCGGCTACCAGCTCACGGAGTTCGGGCAGCTGCTTCTGCCGAAGGCGCAAGAGTTGGAGCAGGCGGCGCTCGCGATCGAGCGGCAGACACAGCTTTATGTCAGCGAATTGAGCGGCGTTGTCCGGCTGACCTGTCCCGAGCCGCTGGTGTCACGCATCAACGGATCGCAACTACTGGAGCAGTTTCAACTGCAATATCCGGAAATTCGCGTGGAGTTCGTGATGAGCGATGGCTATCTCGATCTTTCAAAAGGAGAGGCCGATGTCGCCTTGCGCTCGGGCGAACCTTCAGATGAAAATCTTGTAGGCAGGAAAATCGCCGACTCGATCTGGGCGGTCTATGCGAGCCGGACCTACGTCGAGCATCACGGCGCGCCGAATACCGCAGCAGACATTGGGCGACACGCCATTGTCGGATTCGACGGGGCGCTTGCCAACCATCGGGCTGCGAAATGGTTTGCGTCAGTGGCTCCAACTGCAAGAGTCGGCGCGCGGAACAACAGCGTTTTGGGTGTGCTTCACGCGGTCAAGTCGGGATTGGGCGTAGCCCCGCTGCCGACCACGATTGCGCAAATGCATGATGACCTCGTGCAGGTGCTTCCTCCGGTAGAGGAATTGAACCGGGGCTGGTACCTTCTGGCTCATCCAGACATCCGGAAAACGCCGCGGGTTAGAGCCTTCTTCGAGTTCGTCAGCAATCATAATTCGCTGGTCCGCCCCATACTCATGGGCTAGGTTCACGGGATCCTGTTGGCCGGGCGACAGACGAGATGGAATAGCCATAGAGCTTCAAATCCTGAGTCTCGATGTTTTTCTCCGGTTCTCAAGATCGTTTTCATCGGTATCTCCACAGGCTGAATTCGTGCGTCCGCTAATTGAGAATTACCGTCATGTGTCGTGGTCCAGGGCCACAACCTCCATCTGAGCGTTGGCAAATCCGGACATGAGTTCAGAGCCGCGCGAAAGGAAGCTAAATCGCGCAGCACGCTGCCCCAATGGGACGGTCGTTTCTCGACGAAGCTCGGGTTACCGTGGCATCGAGGTCGCCGGGCTCACGCTTCAGCTCTTTCGATGCCCAAATCATCTCCTCTCGAAACTCGGCCGTCGACCATCCGTCCGCGCGAGCCAATAAGAGGATCATCGGGTCGGAGAGGATTTGGTTGAGCGTCAGATCGTCATGTCGTGCCATTTTCAATCCTCTCCCGATCCTTGACTGAGCTATGGTGGGGTGTTACCGGTAAGTAACATCAGAACGTTACCGACCGGTCACACCCATGTCAAGTTCGAAATCTCCAGATAAAGCCGCCGATCCTTCCTCTCCGACGGCCATTCCTCCCCGTGAGCGCATCGTGTCTTCAGCAGCGGACCTTTTTCGAAAATTCGGGATTCGAGGGATTGGCGTAGACGCCATTGCGGAGGCCGCCCAGACGAACAAGATGACGCTCTACCGAAAATTCGGTTCAAAAGACGAGCTTCTTTGCGCAACTCTGCGCCAGGTGACGCAACGGGCGGGGGCCATCTGGGACGAGCTGGAGAGAGATTTCGCAGGAGACGCTGCCGCGCAGTTGAAGCGATGGGTCGAATTCCAGGTGGACCGTCTGGAGCAGGAACCCGGCGGTTGCGACCTGGCGAACGCTGCCGTCGAGTTGCGTGACAGCGATCACCCAGCCCACGCGGTTGTTCAGGAATTCAAGAATTCCCAGCGCAACCGACTCGCGGCGGTGTGCGAGGCAGCAGGTTCGTCGAACCCAGAGCTGCTGGCGGACACGTTATCCCTTCTGCTTGAAGGCGCTCGCGTCAGCGTCCAGACAAGTGGGCCTGAAGGGTCGAGCCGACGGTTCAGGGAGTCGTGCGAGGCGACTATCGCGGCGTTTCATCGAAGTAGGGTTTGACGACAAGTTCTCGATCGCCGTCAACTCAGTATCGACTAGTTCGCCAGATATTCTTCGGTTGACACTACCCGCCCGTAACCAAAGGCCAGCGCGGACATGTACGCGGCGTGGACCTTGTCGGCGGACACGACTTCGCCTCTGAACTCCAGGTCGCGCTCCGCTCCCTCCGTGCCCACGGCAAAGAAAGGGCCGTCGGCTGCGCTCTCGTGGCGAACATTGATGACGAGATCACCGGACCGGCGAGCGGCGTCGACGACGCGTGCTGCGTTTTCCAGTGCTGCATCTATTCCTACCAAAGGAAACCTTCCCGCCGCCAGATAGTCATTCTGCAGGTCAACAACGATGATTGCTCTCTTGCTCATAGGACGTCCTTTCAAAGAAGCGGGCGTATGGACAAACCAGTAGATTTTACGGAAATCGCAATTCTCGCCTACGAGGGCGCTCAAACTGCGGCTGTGCTGGGCATGACTGATTTGCTGACTGCCGCCGCAGGCATCGCCTGTCAGCGACATGGCGTCAGCGAGCCTGCCCTCGGTGTGAGCCATTGGACACGTGCAAACGGAGATGATGCGCCCGCGAGAGTGTTCTCTTCCGACCCTGCCGGACAAGCGGGCCATCCGACTGTAATCGTAGTCCCTCCGGGCCTGGGGGATCCCTTGCCGGAGACGGAGGCGCGGTACTACGCAGCTTGGCTTCGCTCCGAGCATTCGCGAGGAGTGGGCCTGTGCTCAATCTGCAAAGGCGCATTCTTGCTAGGGGAGACAGGGCTTCTCGCCGGCCGAACGGTGACGACCCACTGGACCTACGAGGAGAACTTCGTCGCGCGTTTTCCCGACGTCAACCTGAACACCGACCGTCTAATCATCGACGATGGAGACATACTAACGGCTGGCGGCGTAATGGCCTGGGTCGATCTTAGCCTGATACTGATCGAGCGGTTTCTCGGATCGATGATCATGCTCGAAACCGCGAGAGCTTTCCTTGTTGATCCGCCCGGCAGAGAACAAAGCTACTACAGCGCCTTTTCTCCTCGGCTCAACCATGGTGACAGTGCAATCTTGAAGGTTCAGCACTGGCTTCAGGCCAGCGGCGGCAAGGAAATGAGCCTCGCTGGCTTGGCAGGCCATGCTGGGCTAGATCCGCGAACCTTCATGCGAAGATTCAAGAAGGCAACTGGTCATATAGCAGGCGAGTATATTCAGCGTTTGCGTATAGAATCGGCTCGTGACCTTCTCCAGTCTTCTCGCGAGCCGGTGGACGCCATTGCGTGGAAGGTCCACTACAGCGATCCCAGCTCCTTCCGGAAATCTTCACCCGCATTATTGGTCTCACCCCCGCCGAATATCGTCAGCGTTTTCGCATGCGCTCGCTTCGGAACCTGGCTCGGGGTTGAAGGTGCCTCCGCTGTCCGAGCAATGCCTGTAGATAGACATGAGCTCAGTCAGCCTCCCGGCCGTGCCGCCGATCCAGCCAACGCATCGCGGGCGTCACAGTGAGCCCGTGCATTAGGATCGAGACGAAGACGACGAGCGAGAGGATGACCCACAACCGGCCGCCGTCCTCGAACCGCCCGTGATTGAGGCCATAGGCGAGATAATAGAATGAACCGACGCCCCGAATGCCGAAGAAGGCGATGGTGATTTTCTCGGTGAGCGTCGCGCGAACCCCGATAAGCGCTAGCAAGCCGGTTACAGGGCGAACAACCAGCAATATGAGCACGACGGCGACAATCTCTATCCAGCCGATACTGGACAGCAAGCCATTGACGATAGCGCCGCCAAAGGCGAGCAGCAGGAGCATCATTGCGATGCGTTCGATCTGCTCGGTGATGTCGTGCATGTCGCGCTGGAAGTCGTGGCTCCGATGGGAGTTGCGCAGTGTCAACGCGGTAACGAAGACGGCGAAGAAGCCATAGCAGTGCAGCAGCTCGGACACGCCATACGACACGAAGGTCGCTGCTATCGCTACCAATCCGTCGCCTGTCTTTGCCAGCGTATCACCGGGCATCTTGAAGGTTGCCCAACCAAACACACGGCCGACAAGCCACCCACAGCCAACGCCAGCGATCGTCTCCCAGAGGACATTCAAGGTCAGCCAGCGAGCGAACCAGGGTTCTCCCGTTGTGGCCGCAAGGCTTAAAACGATGGCCAGATGCACGAATGGAAACGCGAAGCCGTCGTTCAGGCCCGCCTCCGACGTCAGCGCAAAGCGAACAGTGTCTTCACCCCCTTCCTGTGGGCCTGCAACCTGGATGTCGGCCGCAAGAACAGGATCGGTGGGCGCAAGGCTTGCTGCCAGCAGCAGCGCGGCCACAACGCTTAGGCCAAGGATTGTCGTGCCGATGAACGCTATCGCGATGATGCTCATCGGCATCGTGATCAACAACAGCCGCCAAGTGGTTCCCCACCCTTTAAATGAGAACCGGCGGTCAATCTTCAGGCCTGCGCCCATCAACGCAACAAGAACCACGAACTCCGTCAAACGTTCGGTGGCGTAGGGGTATGCACCTGGCGATGGGTCCAACGTCACATACGGGGAGGTAAAGATCAGGCCACCAATCGCCAGACAGACGATTGGAAGCGAGAGCGGAAGTCGGCGAAGAGCCAGCGGCAGCCACGCCACCAATGCGATGAGAAGCCCCGCGCCTGTAAGCGCCACTGCATAGGGGTCTGGTTCCCAGCCGTGAATCAACAAGGGTTGGACCTAACTCGCCGTTGCATGAGGTGTGACCCCTTGGGCCATGCAAACCGTGAAATGGTCACTTGGGGGCAGCATCAAGACGTTGCTTCAACAACCAGTCCCATAATTCTGGATCGTTTAGAGTCGCCCATTCGATGTCCGAGTGGTCCACGCCTTCCAGGACACTCAGTCGAGCACTACGTTTCAGCGCCTTGAGGCGTTCGTACATGATGACGGAATCTGATAGGAGGATGACGTCGTCGTCTGTCCCGTGGAAGACCCAGAAGGCAGCCTTCTCATTCGTCCTGCTGAGATAGTGACGATTGCCACCACCTGCAATCGGAACCACTGCGGCAAACTTGTTCGGAAACTGTTCTGCCATGGCCCAAGCCCCAAAGCCGCCCCGACTGTAGCCGACGACGTAGATACGGGAGCGGTCAACCCGGTACTTTGAGATTACCTCCTCAAGTGCCGCTTCTACCTTCTCGATGGGGTAGAGCAGTTCCTCGCTCGGGTTTTGAGGCGAGAAGACCAGGAACGGGAACTGCTTGCCGTCTTCGATCAGTTTCGGCATGCCGCTCGATTTGACCTTCTCGATATCGCCTCCACCTTGGTCACCTCCATGAAGCCATACGACGAGCGGGTAGGAGTCGTTGGACGTCTCATATCCGTTCGGCGTGTACATCAGATACTTGAGGTCGTTTTTCACGGTTGCTGTCGAGGTCATGGCAATTTGATCAGCATGTGCCGCACCAAGCGTACATATCGCCAGCGCGGCGACCAAAGCTGTAGACAAAATCCTTCTCGTCATCCGTTCACTCCTCAATGGCGGTTAACAATGGTCGCATGTGGACCTGCACCCGAACACTCAGCCTCCGTAGGTTGCTTTCCCGGACTTCGACTAGTCATACGGGAAATCGATTATGCTGCCGACAACCCGGCTAGGTCGTTACCCTGGGTTTATGTTCGGGAGGTTCGTCTCAATCTCTCGACGTTTGCTTTCCGGCAAACTGTCGATCTTGTCACGCCAGAAAGCTGCCGCCTCGTCCGGTTCGTCATCCCACAGTCTGGTGTCGACGATGTTGTCATCGAGCTTGGCTCGGCGCTTACCACCAAGCCGAACATATTCGGCAGCGAGGCGAGCGGCTTCCGTCGATGGCCCCGTCATCGTGCAATCCCATAAACAAAGCCGACGATTGCCGCCAAGGCAACCGACGCTATTGGCTGAAGGCGAATCTGATACTCCACTTCCTCACGCATTGTGCGTGGGGCACCGGCAACGGCTGGTGACCGTGGCGTGATTGGACGGCGACGCACTGCCCTCTGCAGACTCCGAAGCTCGGCCTGCAACTCTTCGAGTTCCTTGCGCTGCTCGTAGGCAGGAGATGTGCCCGCCTGCGTTCCCATACTTTCATCGACTTCGTTTGAGGAGGCGGTGACGATTGTCTTGTCGGAGGTACTAGCCATTTCGAACCCTTCCTGAGCGTTGCTTGGAGAACGGGGCTTCGAGCAGAGAGTTCCGGGGACGGAACGCTTCTTCATATAAGGACGGATTGGTGCTTACCCCGGATGTGGCTCGCCGCGATGGGAAAACATTCACGACCGCCTATAATGGAACAGAAAGGGATGCCGTTTCGATTGAAGAGCCCATTCGATCTCGATAGCAGTTATACACGCTGGCGACGGGATCGATCGGCTCAAGCAGCCCTCAGGTAGAGGTTAGACAGATAAGTCAGAACTGCCCGATTTGCCTTCATTTCTGGTCGAGCCGGGTTCGCATCCAGGGCGAACTTGGTCACCTTGACGGTCTAGTCCGCCGTGACCCTATCCGCAACCCGAGCCATGGACTCACCATCGCCCGCGTCGTCCTGAAGACCTGCCTGTGTTTGACGCTCTGACGGGGCGGTCCTCATCGTTGACGGCTTATGGGCACGCAACAAAGCGGACATTTGTGTCGTGACAGAAGGTATCGAAACGGAGTCACAACCCAGCCGGCTTTCCCTCATTTGGTAGATGGGCAAATGGATGCGAACCCTTCGGCAATCACTCCGGGCTCGGCCTTTGAAGAAGTTAAAGTTACAACACGGTGAGCGCCCCTGCGGCAATCAAAGCTGAATTGCTTTCCGCCGGCGATCACGCAATGACGGTTACCTCGCACGTCCCGTTGAGCTAAACGCTGTTGCAGTCGAACAGGAACATGTTGCTCCGCCAGAGAGTTTGCTTGCGTGACACAGATCAGATCGGTGCAAATAATGCCGCGGACGACCATACTGGTGATCGAAGATGAGCCATTGATACGCATGGCGATAGCGGACGATTTGCGCGACGCCGGCTTCCACACCCTGGAGGCAGCAAATGCTGACGATGCCCTTGGTATTCTTTCTACCGAGGCATCGATCGGCGCGATCTTCACCGACATCGATCTGCATGGCGAGTTGGACGGGTTGACTCTTGCCTGGATTGTCAAGGATCGGTGGCCGCCGATCGGGATCATCATAACATCTGGAAAGCGGCGGGTAGAACGGGACCAGATGCCGGACCAGTCGCTTTTCTTTCCGAAGCCCTATGCCCATCGAGCAATCATTGCGGCATTGGCGCGGCTAGTGTCGTAAGCCGCCGACCGTTGTGCGATAAATCCCCTAGCCCTTTCTTTTGATGGCGTGTTATGGACTCCCGCTGCCCGACACTGCGGATACTCCATGACAAAGCCCGACGATCCGAACCCGCCGTCTCCGACCCCTTCCGATCTCCCGCATCTCGCGGAAGCGCTCGACGACAACCGGTTTCGGCAGTTTCTCGATCACGTCCCTTTCGCGGTCGCGGTCGCGGAACTTGGTCACAATGAAACCCTCATCTATGGAAACATCGAATTCGAACGCCTGACCGGAATTTCGGCTGAACAGCTGCAAGGGAAAACCTGGTCTGTCCTTCCCCCGGCTGCCCCCCTTGCAAATGGACCGGAACTCGCTGAGGCTTTGCTTGAAACCGAAGAATACCTCGGTGCTTTCAGCCTCCCGGGCGCCGCGGAAAATAGGGTCGTCGACGCCTGGTCGAATACGATAGTCGATGACGCCGGCCAGCCTCTCTTTCGGCTGTTGGCGATGTCGGCGCGCGAACGCTCCGAGGACCAAGCCGCCATGACCGAGGCGCTGGCGGAAAAGGATGTTTTGCTGAAAGAACTTCAGCATCGTGTCAAGAACAACCTGCAGATGATCACGGCGTTGATCCGGATGGAGGCGCGAAACGCACAGCGTCTCGAAGAGAGTGAACGCTTTCATGGGCTGGCGGGGCGGATCGAGGCGCTGTCGATCCTGTACCGGTCACTCTATGCCGGCAACGACACCGAAACCGTCGATCTCGGAACTTATGTCAGCCAGATAGCTTCATCGGTGATGGCGGTCCATGCGGTCGAGGGCATTCGCCTGGACATGAAGGTCGATACGTGGCCGGTCTCGGTCAATGTCGCCATGCCGGTAGGCCTTGTTGTCAATGAGCTCATGACAAATGCCCTGAAACACGCTTTCAGTGGTCGTGACGGCGGTGAGATCAAGGTGCGCTGCACCGTCGATGATGAAGGCTGTAAGGTTCTCGTCGCTGACGATGGTGTTGGACTTTCGGATAAAGCCGATTGGCCGAGACGAGGCAAGCTCAGCGCCATGATTGTTCAGTCGGTTAAGCACAACGCGAATGCCGAGATAGAAGTAGATTCTGGACCCGGCAAGGGCATGGCGGTAACGATTGCGTTTAGACGGCGGGACGCTGTAGAGGCCTGACTAGGGCATCCTCCGTCCATCGCGGGTGCAGTGGACCACGCGGCGGTTCGCCATGCCGCGCGCTCTTCTAGCAGTTCATACGCTGCTCCTAAAGATATCATGATGCGCCAATTTCCAATCGCCGCCGCCCCTGTCTTAGTCAAGGAAGCGGGCGAGAGCGCAAAAGTCTGATCCACGCGGCGCAACTCTCATGTTCGAATCCGGACAGGAAGCGGCAACTGATCCCGCAGGACGTTCTGCCTTACTGAAGGACCCCGCTCGCGGGCGACCGCTCATCTGCCAGTATCGCGTGTCCCGCTGAACTGGTTCAAGACGCTCTTCCCGAAAATATTGATGAATTCACGCTGATTGCGCCCGACATTGTGGATATAGATCTGTTCGAAACCCATGGCGATATCGGCCTCCAGCCACTCGACATGCTGCCGCAGATCGGCCGAGATGCGTGCATGCTTGTCCATGTCCTCGGGCCGCACATTCGCACAGGCACCGTCGAACTCCTCCGGCAACCGAAGCGTTTGCGACACGGCTGCAGACACAGCATTGCTTCGCCATTGATCGAAGGCGTTCGCCCGGGCCTCATCCTCGGAATCGGCATAGGATACATGGACCTGCAGGTAGAGCGGCTTTCCTATCCCGCCCCCTCTCCGGAAGGCATTGATGATGTCGCTGAGGTTTTCCCGCGGCTGGTTGATCGTGATCAGCGCATCTGCCCAGCGTCCCGCCCATTCCGCGGTCTCGGGCGACAAAGCGCCCGCCACGAGGCGAGGCAGCTCCCCGGGAAGAGTGTGAATTCGCGCCTCGTCCACCTTGATCGGACCATCTCGGTTGACAAGCTTGCCCGACCACAGATCGCGTATGATCCCGACTGCAGATTCCAGCCGTTCATTGCGCTCCCGTTTTGAAGGCCAGCGCTCGCCGGTGACGTGCTCGTTCATTGCCTGGCCGCTGCCGACAGCCATCCATGGCAACCTTCCGGGAAACATCTCCGCAACCGTGGCGGCCGCTTGCGCCGTAATCGCGGGATGATAGCGCCAGCCCAAGGGAACGGTGATGATGCCGAATGGAATGGATTGCGTTGCCTGCAGCGCTGCACCCAGCCACGCCCATGCGAATCCCGATTGACCTTGTCGCTCGCTCCAGGGTGTAAGGTGATCGGAGGACATCACCGCTTTGAAACCTGCGGCTTCCGCAGCCTGGACATAGGTGACGAGTTCGCTTGGCGAAAACTGCTCATGGGAAGCGTGATAGCCAATGAGCGTCATGATCCGTTACCCTCCGAAATAAGCCAGCGATAAGCATAGGGCTCAAGTTCCAGGCGCGGATTCTTGGCGATGTCGAATTCAAAGTAACCAATCAGATCACGGAAATGTCTGGGCTGCATGCCGCCGAAATTGATTTCGACCCTGCTCGTTCGGCCAGCCAGATTGTGCACGAGCAACAGCAGGTCGCCCGCATCCTCAAAGCCGTGAACGAGAACTGCTGGATCGGTCGCGCCGAGCCTCACCGACCGTCCCTTCGCGAAAATCGGCTGGTTTCGACGAAGCGTGATGAACCGTCGAACCCTGTTCAACAGAGAATTGGGGTCGTTCTGCTGATCGGCTACATTCACTTTCCGGTAGCAAAACGGTCCGTCTGTCAGCACCGGCTGACAAAGCTTTCCGGAATTCGCGGTTGAGAATCCTCCATTTTTCCCACCCGACCACTGCATCGGTACCCGAACCGAATTCCGTCCGGTTTGAGAAAGATCCTCGCCGATACCGATCTCATCCCCATAAACGATAAGAGGCGGTCCCTTCAGCGAGAAAATGATGCTCAAGGCCAGTTCGATCCGGCGCTGCTCGCCATTCAGCATCGGGGCGACACGGCGCCGGATGCCACGTCCGAAGACCTGCATTTCTTCTTTCGAGGCGAAGGCTTCGAATACCGACTGCTTCAGATCAGAGGGGACGCGAGAAAAATCGAGTTCGTCGAGATTGCGAAGGAAATTGACCCAATCGCAACCGGGTGGCGGCTCCGGAAGAAGGCTCAGCCCTTGGTTGATGGGGGCGGCTTCTTCTCTGGCAAACCCTGCGAACAGATAGCAGGCAAGCATGAAGTTGAGCAGAAGCTGGAGCTGCTCACCCTCACCAAAGAAGGAGTCGGACGCCTGCGGCGGAAGATTGACCTCTCCGAGAAGAACCCCACCCGGTCGGCGGTCCTGAACGTACGCCCCGATTTGCCTAAGAATGCCGTGCGGATCGCGGGGATTGGCGTGTTCAAGCCCCTTATCCGCAATGATAAGCGGAGCTGCATCCAGCCGAAACCCGCTGACGCCGAAGGCAATCCAATAATCCACGATGCGGAGGATTTCTTCGCGCACCTGGGGATTGGCGGCGTTCAGCTCCGGCTGAAATTCGTAGAAATTGTGAAAATAGTAGGCTCGCGCTACCTCGTCATAGGTCCAGAGACTATCCACCTCGCCGGGAAAGATTGACTTGGCGCCTGCTGCGACGGGCGGAGGGTCGCCGCTCCAGACGTAATAATCGCGATAGCGTGTCTTATCGTCTCGCCGGGCCGCCTGGAACCAGGGATGCTGATCGGAGGTGTGATTGACGACCAGATCGATGATGACGCGGATGCCGTGTTCCCCAGCGTTGTGCAGAAAGGCCAGGAAATCATCAAGCGATCCGACCTTGGGGTTAATGCTATAGAAATCGCTGACGTCGTAACCGTTGTCGCGGTCGGGGCTGCGGTAGAACGGCAGGAGCCAGATGCAGGTGATGCCAAGTTCGGAGAGATAAGTCACCTTCTCGGTGAGCCCTATGAAGTCACCGATACCATCACCATTTCCGTCGGCGAACTTCTCGACATCGACGCAGTAGATAACGGCTTCCTCATACCAGCTGTTGCCTCTGTCCGGCACGCCTCCGTCTCCTGTCATTCTCTTATCGAAAGTGCTTAACGGCCGGGAGGTTGGCATGTTCCATGGGGACGTTCGCCCATGTCGATCAATGCCCTGCTCAGGCCTGGAGCCAAGGTGGCCAGAAAATGTTCTCCGCTCAGGCATGGTTCCCCAAGACAGAGGAATAATCAGGCCTCGGCGTCCGGCTATGGAGCAGTTCGCCCCGCTCCTTCAGAACCAAGTAGGCTGCTGCAGCAACCAGATCTGCCTGAGATCGCGGATCAGTCGAGATGCAGAGAACTGCGCAGAGAACCCGGCCGGCCCCGCCATCGCCTGCATCGACGCAGCAATCGCGCTGGCAGAATTCTTGAGCCACTACCCGATCAAACAGCGAAGGCGGGCGCATCCAAAGGATTCGTGGTGCTGCGCGGTATCGGACCGAAGTCGCAGAGCGCTGGGAAGCCTTGCGAAGCAAGTAGCTGTGTCTAGAGCCGATTGGGTTTCAGACTCCACACCCCGGCAGCAGCACTGGAGCCATCCTCTGAACGGCAGCGGACGATCGAATTTGTTTCTCTCATCCGTAGGCCACTGCTGGAGCGGTGATCATTTGAAGCAAGACCTATAGTCCGCATTGACTAGTAGTAGCATCTCCGCGATTTCGCGCTACTAGATCTTCGCGAAAAGCGTTGACGAGCCGGCGGCCGGGGGAGTGTGGATCCTTGGGTCGCCGATCCATTTTGGCGTTAGCCTGCACTCCAGCACCTTTAAGCAAAAGCGCCTTCGGCAACGACGCCCACGAGATCGGTTGACGAAGGCCGACGCTGATGCTGGTATCAGCCAGTCGGTCATTCAGTAGCTTAGGAAAGTGACGAGTGGGTCGACGGTTCGAGTCGGTTCAAGAACTTGGATTCCTTCCATTTGTCAAAAGCTGCTCGGCTTGGCGGTGTGATGGAAAGATGCACAATTTTGTTTTCGCTTCGCTCCGGATACCCCTCCGCTGAGGATCAACTAAGCCAGTTCCGGTGCCAATGAGCGAAGGTTCAGCAGTGCCTGCGTGACCTCACACCTCCTCCATGCCGCAATCCGGCGTGCTACCTTGTTTTGGTTCTGGTTTCAATCAGTCGCCATGTGGATTTCAGATAGTCATTCCTTGACTTTCAATCGGTCATCTCCATAGTTTCAAACGGTTATCGAAGGAACGAAGCTATGCCGCTGTATCCAAGGCTCGTTGAGCAACGCGTTGCCGACGCCATGTCAGACACGCGAGTCGTGCTGATCGTGGGTCCCCGACAATCCGGAAAAACAACGTTGGCGAAGAAGATGGCCAACGAAGGGATGGAGTATTACACGCTGGACAATGCGACGACGCTCAGTGCCGCGCGACGGGATCCAGTTGGCTTTGTAAGAGGAATGGATCGCGCCATTCTCGATGAAATTCAGCGCGCTCCCGAGCTGTTGTTGGCGATCAAGGAAAGCGTGGATACTGACAAGCGTCCAGGGCGTTTCCTCCTGACCGGTTCAGCCAATCTCATGACGCTGCCACGCGTCGCAGACTCGCTCGCGGGGCGTATGGAGGTCGTCCGCTTGCTGCCGCTCGCTCAAAGCGAGATCAGAACGGCCGGTGGGAGTTTTTTGGTCGACGCCTTCCGAAACGAAGCTAAAGCCGGACAACCAACCGTCGGTGACGACCTGGTGGCTGCAGTTCTGGCAGGTGGATATCCGGAGGCATTGGGTCGCAAAACCTTGAACCGCAGACAGGACTGGTATGGGGATTATATCCAAGCGATCGTTCAACGCGACGTTCGCGATGTCGCGCAAATCGAGCAGATCGCGCAGATGCCGCGCCTGCTACGCATTCTGGCGGAACATTCGGGACAACTCGTGAACTATTCCGGAATTGGCGCCGCCATCGGGATGAACCACGTCACCACGCAAAAATACGTTGCCATATTCGAAAGCCTATTCCTCGCCAGAACGATCCAACCCTGGTTTTCCAACAAACTGAAACGCCTGACTAAGACCCCCAAAATACATTTCCTCGATTCTGGTCTTCTCGCCTCCCTTCGCGACCTCTCTCTCGAGAGACTCCGGGATGACAGAGGGCCGTTCGGAGCGTTGCTAGAGACTTTCGTCTTTGCCGAGGTCCTTAAACTCGCCAGCAGCGGACATACCCGCTTTGAGTTTTCACACTTTCGCGACAAGCAGCAGAACGAAGTCGATATCGTCATCGAAGACAGAAGAGGGAGGGTTGTCGGTATCGAGATAAAAGCGGCAGCATCCGTCTCGACTTCCGATTTTTCCGGATTGCGAATGTTAGCCGAAGCATGTGGAGAGCGGTTTGTTTCAGGCATGGTCCTGTACGACCATGACAAGGTGGTCCCGTTCGGGGAGCGCCTGTCCGCCGTGCCAATTTCGGCATTGTGGCGTTAGCGCGTAGGAATTTAGCTTCAGCCTCCAGACTAGAGCATTCTTGAAACTTCGACCGTTTCGATAAAAAATGGACCTCCGGTTCGGTTCCCGTCAACTGCAAGCAAGATGTAGAATGACGGGGTCGCAAGTTCTACTCCCATCAAGGTGGGAGATAGTCTTGTCGGGGTGATTTCGCGCAGAGTGCTTCCAGTTCCTTGGCAAAGGACATCACCACCGGCCGCAGGACGCTCCGGCGTCGGTAGGCTATGCCGATATTGCGGGTCCACGTCCGGCTGTCGAGCTTCAGGGCCACAAACTGCGCATCGCGTCCCTGCACAAACACGCTGGTGCGGGTGAGATAACTGAGCCATTTTGAGCCGGCGATCATCGACATCTGGAATGTCGATGAGGTTGTTTCGCAGATCGCGAGAGGGCGAGGAAGCTGCGCGGTAGCAAACAGGGCCTCGAGCGCCAGCCGGTCCGGTTCCGGCCGGGCAGGGATCACCCAGCGATATTCTATCAGATCGACAAGGCTCACTTTGGCAAGCTTCACCAGTTCATGATCGCGGTCCGCGACGATGTCGACTGGAATTTCAAGCAAATTGAGAAACTCGATCTCTTCGGAAATCTCCTTCGGCCGAGCCATCACGGCAATGTCGATGGCGCCATTGAGCAGGGAAGCGTAAAGCGCTGAGCTGAGTTCCTCGTTGAGTGAAACATCGACTTCCGGCTGGGCTTTGAGAAATCGCTTGATCGCGGTCGGCACGATTTCCCGCATTGCCGTTGCAACCGCACCGATGCGTAGCCGGCCTCGACGGGCACCCCGCATCGCGTCCAATTCGTTCCGCGCCTCGTCCGTCAAGGAGAGCACGAGCTCTCCATATTCAATCAGCCGCAGTCCGTAGTCAGTTGGTTTGACGCCCCAGGGACCACGATCCAGGAGACGAACGCCCAACGACTCTTCCAGTGCGCGGATGCTCTTGCTGAGCGCGGGCTGTGTCACATTTAATCTCTCGGCTGCGACCCCGAAGCTGGCATAACGCGCCACCAGAACCAGATTTCTCAACTGCCTCAGATCCACGGTCTCTCCAATCGCATGTCCAATAACTTCCGGTTATCCAAATAGCTTCTGGCATCGTCTATTCTCTCGAAGGCCGCAGTTTTTGTGGCGCGTCGCTCTCATATTGGGAGGTTCAAAGCCCGTCCGCAGTCATTCTATTATAACTAAAATTCATCATGCACGACCATTTAGTTTCTTGCCGATGCCTATCCCTTTGGCCAAGATCGACCTCAATAACCGGCAACAAGGCCGGATGGGAACGACGATGCACGCGGTGACGGCGCAAAGAGCCTCTCAAACGGGCGACCAACGAAAACCAGCATTTCGGGCATTGTCCGAATGGGCGGCCGGTGCTTGCCACTTCAGTCCGTCTGCCTACCGTCGCGGTGAAGGCGCGTTCTTGGATATCTCGGCGTGTATGATCGCCGGAATGAATGACGTTTCGACCCGTTCCGTCGTCAACGTGATAGCCGAAGATGGCCTGGGGCAATGCTTCGCGTTCGGAGCATCCGGCAGAGTGAGCGCGCCCTGGGCGGCCCTGATCAATGGAACCGCGGCGCACGCACTCGATTTCGACGACAATTTCGCGCCAGCTTTTACTCATGCGACGGCGGTCCTCGCTCCCGCGCTTCTATCTTTGGTGAACGATCGTAAGGTCGGCGGGACCGCGCTCATCGATGCATTCATCGTCGGGTTGGAACTCCAGGGGCGCATTGGCCGCCTGATGCAGCCTGCCCACTATGAGCGCGGCTGGCATTCCACCTCGACAATCGGAGCTATCGGCACTGCCGGAGCTTGCGCGCGGCTGCTTGGCGCCACTCCGGACCAGGTGCTCGCTGCAATGAGCGCGGCAACCAGCATGGCTGCCGGTTCGAAGCTGCAGTTCGGTTCCATGATGAAGCCGATCCATGTCGGGCTCGCAGCGAAAAATGCCGTTCTTGCGGCTCGGTTTGCCATGGCTGGCATCAGCGCAAATGACGACCCTCTTGCCGGCGACTGGGGTTTTGCCGCGCTAACCGGGGCGGGCGACATTGGCGCCGAGGTCATGATCGAGGGTCTGGGCGAAACGCTGGAAATCGAGGTGAGCGGATTGCTCGTAAAGCGTTTCCCCTGCTGCGGAGCGGCCCATCGCAGCGTCGATGCCTTGGAAGTCCTGCAAAGAGAGCCGGGTTTTTCGATGGAGGCGATCGACCGGATCGAGACGTCTCTGCCCGAGATGGCAAAACGGAACCTGCGCTTCGACAGTCCCACCGATGAAATGGAAGCGCGGTTCAGCGGCACCTATTGCATGGCGCGAATGCTGGTCGACGGAGGGCTGGAACTCAAGCACTTCACGCCGGAAAGCGTTAGGGATGAGCGGATTGCCGCGTGGCTGCCTCGCATCCGCCTGATCGCCTACGACAATGCCCTGATGGTCGACGGCGCGAATTTCAAGACGATCACACGAGTATATCTGAAGGACGGCGGGGTCATGGAGGCGACGGTCAGCCATCCGAAAGGTTCGCCGGAGAACCCGCTGAACGAGGATGATCTCTTGGCAAAGTTTCAGGCGTGCTGCGCCTGGAGCGGCCACGCCGCAGCGGCTGAACCGCTCTTCGAGCTCGCCAGCGCGTTGGGAGCGGCGACCGACGTCGGTGACGTCATGGCGAGGATTGAAAGGATCCTGCGCATCCAATAGCCGGCCCATCCGGGTCGATCGGTAAAGGGAACTTCTTCGAAGAAATACAAAAACGAAGACAGAAAACGGAGTGAAATCATGAATAGCGTGAAAACCAGGCTGGCCGCTTCCGCAGTCTTCCTGCTTATGGGTGCATTTTCTCTTTCTGCGGCGGATCTGAAGATCGGTGTCAAATCGGAGCCCTCTTCGCTCGATCCGCAGTTCCACGTTCTCGTGCCGAACGTGCAGGTGACCTTCGCCATGTTCGATCCGCTTGTGATGATGGACCCGAAGCTGGTGCCCCAGCCTGCGCTGGCCGAGAGCTGGAAGCCGACCAGCGACACGGTCTGGGAATTTACCCTGCGGAAGGATGCAAAATTCTCCGATGGTTCGCCGCTGACCGCCGATGACGTGGTTTTCACGTTCGACCGCATTCCGAAAGTTCCGAACAGCCCCACGGCTTTCACGCTGTTCACCCGCCAGATCGCCAAGGTGGAGGCAGCGGATGCGCACGCGGTGCGCATCACTACAAAGCAGCCCTATCCGCTGCTGGTCACCGACATTGCCAACCTGCCGATCCTGTCAAAGGCCGCCGCATCCGGCCCGGCTCCGGAAGGCAAGACGACCGTCGAGTTCAACCGCGGCGAAGGACTTGTCGGCACCGGGCCGTTCAAGTTCGTTTCCTGGCAAAAGGGCGCGGATCTGGTTCTGGAGCGCAATCCGAATTATTGGGGCAAGCCGGCGGCATGGGACAAGGTGATCTATCGTCCGATGACCAATCCGGCGGCCCGCGCGGCTGCCCTCCTGTCCGGCGACATTGACATGATGGAAGACCCGCCGACGACGGACCTGGAACAGTTCAAGACGAACCCCAAGCTCTCGGTCGCGGAAGCTCCCGGCACCCGTATCGTCTATATCGCTCTGGACCAGAAGGGCGAACCAAGCCCCGGCATCCCCGGCCAGGGCAACAAGAACCCGTTGATGGACAAGCGGGTCCGCGAAGCGCTTTCGCTGTCCATCGATCGCAAGGCGATCGCCGAACGGGTGATGGGCGGGGTCGCCGTCGCAACGGGAGACCTGCTGCCCGAGCCGATGTTCGGCGCGGTCAAGGCACGGCAGGCCGCACCGGCGGTCGACACCGCCAAGGCCAAGGCGCTGCTTGCCGAAGCCGGTTATCCCAACGGCTTCCAGATCACGCTCGGCACTCCGAACGGCCGCTACGTCAATGACGCCCGCATCGCGCAGACGATCGCCGCCATGTGGACGCGTGCCGGCGTCAAAGCCGAAGTCGCCGCCGCCGCTCCGCCGGTGTTCTTCAAGAGCCGCGACAATTTCGAATACAGCGCCTATCTCGCCGCCTGGGGAAATTCCACGGGCGAGATCTCTACGACGCTGCGGTCGCTGGTCGGAACCCGCGAACCGTCCAAGGGATCCGGCACGTCGAACGGTGGGCGCTATTCCAATCCGGACCTCGACGCGCTTCTCGACAAGGCATCCGCCACGATGGATGACAAAGCCCGCAAAGAGCTGCTGCAGAAGGCCGACGAGATGGTTCTGTCCGACTACGGCATCATTCCGGTACATTTCGAAGTGCCGGTCTGGGCGCTGCGCAAGGGCCTGAGCTACGCTGCCCGCGCCGATCAGTATACCCTGCCTCAGGACGTCACGTCCGCGAAGTAATCAAGTTTCCGGCCTGCTTCGCGATGCGCAGCAGGCCGGAACACGCGAAAGAAGGACAGGCGAGTGCCCGTTTTTATCATCAACAGACTGTTTCAGGCGCTCGGCGTGATCCTTGTCATGTCGGTCCTGGTCTTCGTCGGCCTTTACCTGATCGGTGATCCGACGTCGATGCTGGTGAGTCCCGAGGCAACGGAGATCGAACGGCAGGCGCTGCGCAAGGCGCTTGGTCTCGATCAATCGATATGGCTTCAATACCTGACGTTTCTTGGAAATGCCGCGCAGGGTGATTTCGGTCGCAGCTTTCTCACCGGCCAACCGGCGCTGCAGCTGATCATCGAGCGCATGCCCGCGACCGTCGAACTCGTGATCGTCGCCATGACATTTTCCGTCGTCGGCGTTCCCCTGGGCATACTGGCCGGGTTGCGGCCAAAGGCGCCGTCCAGCAAGGCGATCATGACGGGCTCGATTCTCGGCTTCAGCCTGCCGAATTTCTGGATCGGCCTCATGCTGATCATGCTGTTTGCGGTCTATCTCGGTGTCCTGCCGGCCTCGGCACGCGGAGAAACCGTCAATGTCGGTCCGGTCGCATTCAGCATATTGACGATCGATGGCTGGCAGCATCTGGCGCTGCCGGCGCTCACGCTCGGTCTGGCCAAAGCCGCGCTGATGATCCGCGTCACCAGAGCTGCCACCCGCGAAGTCCTGCCGATGGATTACATCAAATTCGCCCGCGCCAAAGGACTGCGCCCCTCTCGCATTCTCAACGTCCACCTGCTGAAGAACATCCTGATCCCGATCATCACTGTCGCAGGTTTGGAATTCGGCCAGGCCATCGCATTTGCGGTGGTCACCGAGAGCGTCTTCTCCTGGCCCGGGATGGGCAAGCTGCTGATCGATTCCATCATCACCCTCGATCGTCCCGTGGTCGTCGCCTACCTGATCATGATGGTGTTTTTCCTGGTGATCCTGAACCTCGTCGTCGACATTCTCTACATGGCGATTGACCCGAGTGCCCGCGAAAAGGTGCGCGACTGATGAGCACGCCAACCACCGTTTTACCCACGACAACCGTCGAGGAATCGCCCTTCCGCCGTTTTGTGGTCCAGTTCAGGGAAAACAAGCTGGCTATGGCGGGACTGATCCTGATGATCCTGCTTGCGATTCCAGCCTTTGGGGCGCCGTGGATCGCTCCTCAGAACCCCTATGATATCGGTGCGCTTGATATTCTGGATTCGCAGATGCCGCCAGGCAGCGTCGCCGAGGTTAGCGGCATCACCCATTGGCTCGGCACGGACAGCCAGGCCCGCGACGTCCTCTCCGCCGTTCTCTACGGCATGCGGACGAGCCTGCTGGTTGCGTTCTTGTCCGTCACGGTTTCACTTCTGATCGGCTCGACGGTCGGCCTCTGCGCGGCCTATTTCGGCGGCTGGCTGGACGCCCTGCTGATGCGCATCGTTGACATCCAGCTTTCCTTCCCGGCGATCCTCGTGGCGCTGGTGATGCTTTCGGTCCTCGGCCAGGGACTGGACAAGGTGATCATCGCGCTCATCATCGTGCAATGGGATTATTTTGCCCGGACCGTGCGCGGCACCGCCCTTGTGGAGCGCAATCGCGAGTACGTTCTCGCGGCCCGCTGTCTCTCGCTCGGCTGGCGGCGCATCATTGCCCGCCACCTGTTGCCGAACTGTCTTCCGCCGCTGATCGTCATCGCCACGATCGATCTTGCGAACGCCATCGCACTGGAGGCGACGCTTTCCTTCCTCGGCGTTGGCGTTCCGGTCACCCAGCCGTCGCTTGGCATGCTGATTGCCAACGGTTTCGAATTCATGCTGTCCGGTCAGTATTGGATTTCGTTCTTCCCGGGGATCGCGCTCGCTCTCGCCATCGTCGGCATCAATCTCGTGGGCGATCATCTCCGCGACATTCTCAACCCGAGGAATGCCCTGTGATGGACGTAAGCAGCATGCAAGCAACCGCGACGGCCAGACGGGAGCCGCTGCTCTCGATCAAGGGGCTGAAAACCCATTTCACCACGAGAACAGGCGTTGTGAAAGCAGTCGACGGGGTCGATATCGAACTCGGTCGCGGCGAAATCCTCGGCCTTGTCGGCGAGTCCGGTTCCGGCAAGTCGATCACCGGCTTCTCCATTCTGGGTCTGATCGATCCGCCCGGCCGTATTGTGGACGGCAGCATAGACTATGACGGCCTCAACCTGGTTTCGATGGGCGAGGAGGCGCGCCGGCAACTGCGCGGCAACGACATCGCGATGATCTTCCAGGATCCGTCGATGACGCTCAATCCGGTTCTACGCATCGACACGCAGTTGATCGAAACGGTCCAGGCCCATGCGCAGGTCAGCACGGCGGAAGCCCGGCAGCGGGCCAGGGATGTGCTCGTGCAGGTCGGCATTCCATCTCCCGATGAACGCCTGAAAGCCTATCCCTACGAACTCTCCGGCGGCATGCGGCAGCGTATCGCCATCGCCATCGCTCTTATCAACAAGCCGAAGCTCATCATCGCCGACGAGCCGACGACCGCGCTCGACGTGTCGATCCAGGGCCAGATCATCTATGAGGTGAAGCAGCTTTGCCGCAAGACTGGCACCGCGCTTATCTGGATCACCCACGACCTCGCGGTCGTTGCCGGTCTCGCCGACCGTATCTCGGTCATGTATGTCGGCCGCATCGTCGAGACGGGCGCTACTGCCGACGTAATCAAGAGGCCTTTGCACCCCTACACGCAAGGGCTGATCGATTCCGTCCCTTCGCATGCCACGCGTGGCCACCGACTTCACCAGATCAAGGGCATGACCCCGTCACTGCTCAACCTGCCACAGGGCTGCGCCTTTCGCGAACGATGCGAGAAGGCGACACCCGAATGTCTGGTCGCACCCGAACCGACGCCGTTGCCGGGCGGGAGATCGGTGCGTTGCTGGAATCCAGCTCTATGAGACAGGACATGACGACAGAAAAAAACCAGCAGGAACCGATGCTGGAACTTCGTTCCCTCGCCAAGACGTTCACCAAGCCGGTCGGCGTGGCCGGGCACATCGCCAACCTCTTTGGCGCCGGGGTCAAGAGGATCGACGTGCGCGCCGTCGCAGGCATCGATCTTTCCGTCAGAAGGGGGGAGGTCGTCGGGATCGTCGGCGAGTCCGGCTGCGGCAAGTCCACCGTCGCAAGGATGATCGCCGGTATCAGCAGTATCAGCGCCGGCACCATCAGCTACAAAGGGGTTCCGTCCGCGACGATGACGCCCCAGCAGCGCCAGGATTTTGCGCTGAGCGTCCAGATGATTTTTCAGGACCCGTTCGCCTCGCTTAATCCGCGCATGCGCGTGATCGACATCATCGGTGAAGCGCCCGTCGCCCACGGGTTGATCCGCAAGGCCGAGCAGCGGGCCTACGTCGTCGACCTCATGGAAAAGGTTGGACTTTCCGGCGCCTATGCCAATCGCTACCCGCACCAGTTTTCCGGCGGTCAGCGGCAGCGCATCGGCATTGCCCGTGCTCTTGCGGTCAAGCCATCATTGATCATCTGCGACGAGGCGGTCGCGGCACTCGACGTATCGATCCAGGCGCAGGTGCTGAACCTCTTCATGGATCTGCGCGACGAGCTGGACCTGACCTATCTGTTCATTTCGCACAATCTCGGGGTCGTCGAACATATCTCCGACCGTGTGGTCATCATGTATCTCGGCCGGGTGGTGGAAATCGCACCGACGGAAGAGCTCTTTTCCACGCCCAGCCATCCCTATACGCGGCTGTTGCTGGAGCAGTTGCCGGTGCTTGAAGCCGGGGAACGCGACTACAAGCCGATCCAGGGCGAGCTCCCGTCGCCGCTCAATCCTCCATCGGGTTGTCCGTTCCATCCGCGCTGCCCGCGCGCGATGGATCGCTGCAAGCGAGACATTCCCGAACTCAAAGCGATTGGCCCTGGGCGCCTTTCAGCCTGTCATCTCAACGAAGCGGCCTGACCATGCAAATCTTTAAAACCACCCCGCTCGCCGGAGACACCTTGATCCCGGCGCTCCTCGTCAGCGCGCCTTTCAGGGCTGCAGTCAATTCACTCGCACAAACGCATGATCGTTTCATCAGCGAGCTCGTAACACTCACCGAAATTCCGGCACCTCCCTTCAAGGAAGAAGTCCGCGGGCGGGCGTACCGGGACATGCTGGAGGCTGCGGGCTTGAAGGATGTCGCGATCGATTCCATCGGCAATGTCACGGGCGTTCGCCGGGGAAAGGCTTCGGACGGGCGTATGATCGCGGTTTCCGCTCACGTCGATACCGTGTTTCCCGAGGGGACCGATGTTACCGTCCGGCGTGAGGGTTTTCGTCTTTCCGCACCGGGCGTGGGCGACAACACCCGTGGCCTTGCCGCCATCCTGGCCTATCTCCGTGCTCTCGATGCCGTCGGAATGGAAACTCGGGACGACATTCTTGTTCTGGCGAGCGTTGGCGAGGAAGGCGAAGGCGATCTGCGTGGCATGCGGCACTTCTTTGCCAACAGCGCCTATCGTGGCCGAATTGCCGCTCTCATATGCCTTGATGGCCCGACGCCGGCCGATACTATCGTTTCCGCGGGAACGGGATCGAAACGCTACCGGGTGACGTTCCGAGGGCCGGGTGGCCATAGCTTTGCTGATCATGGCATCGTCAATCCGATGATTGCCGCAGCCCGTGCTGTTGTCGAACTCGGGCGTCTTTCCTTGCCGGACGACCCGAAGACCACGTGCAGTTCCACGGTCATAAAAGGCGGCAGTTCCGTCAATGCCATCCCTGCTGAGGTTTCGCTGATGGTGGACCTGCGTTCCAATTCGGCATCTGAACTGGTGGACCTCGATACCCGTTTTCGCCAGATCGTGCTGCAATCCTGCCATGTCGAGAACGATAGCCGCTCTATCGAGAAGGGCTCAATTGCTGTCGAGATCGTGCTGATAGGCGATCGGCCGGCCGGGTTCACCACCGATGGTGAACTGACGCGATCTGCAGCGGCCGCCATCGCAGCGATTGGCCAGACCCCGGTGTTCAGCTCGTTTTCGACAGATGCCAACGTCGCCATGAGCCTCGGCGTTCCAGCCGTTACCCTTTCGTGGGGAGGGAAGGGCGGCGACGCCCATACGCTGGGCGAGTGGACGGACGTGGATCCGGCGACGACTCTTCCGGAAATGTCCGTCGGACTGGCCGTGCTGCTCGCCTGCGCGGGCGCCGATATTCTGAAGTGATCGAGGAATGACCGATATGCAGGACAAGGCTGAAGCGACACGGCGCAACGACGTTCTCGACGCCGACCATATTTCACGCTGCGCCGACGCCAAGGCTCCGGCCTTCATCGATCTCAGCGATCGCGTCTGGGGCATGCCGGAGCTGCGTTTCGAGGAGTTCCGATCGGTGGAGGAGCATATTGCCGCTATGGAAGCCGAAGGCTTTCGTGTCACCCGCGGGATCGCAGGAATGAAGACCGCCTTCGTGGCCCAAGCAGGCGAAGGTGACGTCACGATCGGGTTCCTTGGGGAGTTCGACGCTCTGGCCGAGCTTTCCCAGGAAGCCGGCATCACGGAGCAGCGGGCTGCCGAGCCGGGCGCCAATGGCCACGGATGTCATCACAACCTCCTGGGCGCCGCATCGCTTCTTGCGGCAGTCGCCCTCCGGGACGCTTTGGCCGAAAGCGGTGTGAAGGCACGGGTTCGATATTATGGGTGCCCTGCCGAAGAGGGGGGATCGGGTAAGACCTATATGGCGCGCGCAGGCGCATTTGATGATCTGGATGCCGCCTTCTGCTGGCACCCTTGCGTCTACAACGCCGTCATGTCCTCTTCGACGCTCGCCAATATCCAGGCCTATTTTCGCTTCAGCGGTCGTGCGGCGCATGCCGCGATGAGCCCGCAGGTCGGTCGCAGCGCTCTCGACGCCGTCGAGCTGATGAATGTCGGCATCAACTATATGCGCGAGCATATGCCCTCGGACGCCCGCGTGCATTATGCGATTACCCAGACTGGCGGCATTTCTCCCAATGTCGTGCAGGCTTCCGCAGAAGGTCTCTACCTGGTCCGTGCGCCAAGCCTCGGTGATGTCCGCAGCCTTTTTGAGCGGTTGCGCAAGATCGCCGAGGGTGCTGCGCTCATGACCGAGACGAAGGTCGAGATGGTGTTCGACCGCGCCACTTCGAATATCCTCCCCAACCGTACCCTGGAGGAGGTGATGCATGAGCAGTTTACGAGGCTGGGTGCCCCCGATTTCGATGAGGCGGACTTCGACTTCGCCGACAGGTTACGGGCCGCCGCACTGACGGATGACGACGTCCGCGCGAGCGCCGAAGCCTTTGGCGGGCCGGCCGATTATCCGAAAACTCTGCATGATGGGATTCTGCCGCTGCCAGAAAAGCCCGGCCTGCTCTTTGGTTCGACGGATGTGGGCGATGTCAGCTGGGTTGTGCCCACCGCGCAGTGCCTGACAGCGACCGCGGCGATTGGCACGCCGTTTCATGCCTGGCAGACCGTAACACAAGGCAAGCTGCCGGCCGCCCACAAGGCCATGGTCACGGCCGCCAAGGTGATGGCGGCAACCGCTGCAAGGGCGATTGCCAATCCGGCATTGTTGTCGCGCGCCAAGGAAGAATTGCACGGACGGCGTGGTGGGCTGGCGTATCGGACCCCGCTCCCCAAAGACAGTGAGCCACCGATCCGAGCCGACCGATAGGTAGTTCTAAATAGAAGCGGCTCACCTGGTCGCCGGCAGCTCGTGAGGTTTCCGCTTCGATCACGGCAGCAGCGGTGGTCGTCCCTCGATGACAATGGCCACGTTCACCCCATGCGCTCGGAGGCATAGGAACCCGGGCTCGCCGGGAAGACGACGGTGCGATGTCCGTTAATGAAGGTGCGGTGGTGGATATGGGCGTGGATGGCGCGCGCCAGCACCTGGCTTTCGACGTCGCGGCCGAGAGAGACGTAGTCATCCGGAGACTGCGCATGAGTGACGCGCACGGTGTCCTGTTCGATGATCGGACCTTCGTCGAGATCGGCGGTGACGTAATGGGCCGTGGCGCCAATCAGCTTTACGCCACGTTCGAAAGCCTGCTTGTAGGGATTGGCGCCCTTGAACGACGGCAGGAAGGAATGATGGATGTTGATGATCCGGCCGGACATCTTCTGGCACATCTGATCGGACAGGATCTGCATGTAGCGGGCAAGCACGATGAGTTCGGTGCCGGTCTGCCCGACGAGGTCCATGATGCGCGCTTCGGCCTCAGGCTTGTTGGCCTCGGTCACCGGAATATGATGGAAGGGGATATCGTGATTGACCACGACCTTCTGGTAGTCGAAGTGGTTGGAGACCACGCCGACGATCTCGATCGGCAGTGCGCCGATCTTCCAGCGGTAGAGCAGGTCGTTCAGGCAGTGGCCGAAACGCGATACCATCAGCAGGACCTTCTCCCGCTTGGCGGCATCATGCAGGCTCCAGGTCATGCCGAAACGCTCGGCGATAACGGGGAAGCCCTGTGCGAGCTTCGCTTCATTGGCCTCTTCCTCGGAGATGAAGGAGACGCGCATGAAGAACCGACAGGTGCCGAGGTCGTCGAATTGGGATGAATCGACGATGTTGCAGCCCTGATCGGCGAGATAGCCGGAGACCGCAGCGACGATGCCGCGGGTCGACGGACAGGAAATGGTCAAAACATAGGTCTTCATGGTCATCTCGCGAATGGCCTGTGACGGCGTCATCTGAATTGTAGGACGGGTGCATAGGGGGAGGCGGTGCAGGTTGCTCGCAACCAGCACCGCCTCGGCGCCTGGGGAGGTTCTTCAGGCGCGGGATTTCTTGCGTTGGCGGTGCACGTCGATGACGACTGCCGCGACGATGATCGCGCCCTTGACGATCTCCTGGTAGTAGGCGCCGACCTTGAGGAAAGTGAAGCCGGAGGTCACCACACCGAGAATAATGGTACCGATTACCGTCCCGGTGATCCGGCCGACGCCGCCGGAGAGCGAAGCGCCGCCGATGACGGCCGCCGCGATGGCGTCGAGTTCGAAGGAGACGCCCATGTTCGGCTGGCCGGACTGGGCGCGGGCAGCGAGCATGACGCCGGCGAGGCCGGAGAGCAGGCCGGCCACCGCATAGACCTTGATCAGGTGCTTGCCGATATCGATCCCCGAGACGCGTGCAGCCTGGCTGTTGGCGCCGATGGCATAGGTGAACTTGCCGTAGCGGGTATAGGACAATGCGACGTGGAAGATGATTGCCACGGCGAAGAAGACGATGACCGTTCGCGGGACGGGAAAGCCCCAGAGACTGAAGCTCTGGCCGAGCCAGGCGAAGTTTTCGTTGAGCAAAGCGACGGGTTGGCCTTCGGTATACCATTTGGCCAGGCCGCGGACTGAAACCATCATGCCAAGAGTGGCAATGAAGGGCGGAATGCCTGTCTTGGCGATGAGAAGGCCGTTCAGATAACCCAGGAATGCGCCGAGCAGCACGCCGACCAGAAGCGGCCAGAACGGGCTTGAATCGATGAACCAGTCCAGGCCGAAAGCGGCGTATTCCGGTTGCAGGAAAACGGCCCGAGCATTCAGCGAGGTCTGGGCGAAGCTCGCAGCCACCATGGCGATAAACCCGACCATGGAGCCGGACGAGAGATCGACCCCGCCGGTGATGATGACCTGCGTCACGCCGACGGCGATGATCCCCGTGACGGCGACCTGCAGGACGATGATGGACAAGCGCTGCTTGTTCGCCAGAAAGCTTTCGCCCACGACGTACCAGCCGATCACTTCGAAGATAAGGGCGATCCCGATCAGGACGGCCAGGATCGAGAATTCCGGTGGAAGTCGCCGAATTTTCTTCAAGCCCGTCTTGGAGGTCTCCCCCAGTTCGTTGATGGCATCAGACATGATATCCTCCCGGCTGTGCCGTCAGCGCGACGCCAGCTCCATTATCTTGACTTGATCGGCTTCGGCCCTGTCCAGGATGCCTGTGACCCGCCCCTCATGCAGCACGACGATGCGATCACTCATGCCGAGCACCTCAGGCATCTCCGACGAGATCATGATGATCGCCACACCCTGGCCCGCGAGCTGCGAGATCAGCCGGTGGATCTCGGCCTTGGCGCCGACATCTATGCCGCGGGTGGGTTCGTCGAGGATCAGGATCTTCGGATTGGTCATCAGCCAGCGACAGATCAGGACTTTCTGCTGGTTGCCACCCGACAGGTTGATGATCGGCTCCCGCATGTCTGGCGTGCGAACCCTGAGGCGGTTGGCCATGTCGGTGGCCGCCTTCCGCAGCTTTTCCTGCTCTACGAAGCCGAGCTGCACATAGCGCTGTTGCAGCACCGCCATCTGCGCGTTTTCCTGGATGTCGAGCAGCAGGAAACAACCGGTTTCCTTTCGATCCTCCGTCAGAAACGCCATGCCGTGCGCCATGGCGACGGACGGCGAGGAGACGGTCAATTGCTTGCCGAAGAGCTCGATCGTCCCGGAATTTGCGGGCGTCACGCCGAAGATCGTCTCCGCGACGTTGGACCGGCCCGAGCCGACGAGGCCGGCAAAGCCGAGGATCTCGCCGGCCCGGAGATCGAACGACACGTCGCGGAAGACGCCGTTCAGCGTCAGCCCTTTTACCGACAGCACGACGTCGCCGATCTGCGCCGGTTCTTTCGGGAACATCTGGGTGATCTCGCGCCCGACCATCATGCGGATGATGTCTTCGCGGGTCACCTCCGAGGAATTGCAGGTCGCAACGTACTTGCCGTCGCGAAAGACGGAGAACTCGTCAGCGATCTCGAAGAGTTCGTTCATCTTGTGGGTGATGTAGATGATGCCCTTTCCTTCCTCGCGGAGGGAACGGATGATCCGGAAGAGGTGGTTCACCTCCCTCTCGGTGAGGGCCGATGTCGGTTCGTCCATGATGAGGACATCGGAATCGAAGGATACGGCCTTGGCGATCTCCACCATCTGGCGGTTGGCCACGCTGAGCTTGCCGACCTTGATTTCAGGATCGATCTCGATCCCGAGGCGCTCAAACAGCGCGTCCGTCCGACGGTTCATTTCGGCATGGTCCACGATACCGAAACGTCCGAGCGGCTCACGGCCGATCCAGATGTTTTCCGACACGGTCATGGGCGCCATCAGATTCAGTTCCTGATGGATCATCGCGATTCCGTTCTGAAGCGCGTCGAGCGGATTCTTGAGGCGGATGTCGACGCCGCGCAGTTTGAACGAGCCGCTGTCGGGCGTGTAGATGCCCGCGAGGATCTTCATCAGCGTGGACTTGCCGGCGCCGTTCTCGCCCATGAGGGCATGCACCGTCCCGCGTTTCAGCTTCAACTGCACGTTGTCCAGAGCAACGACCCCTGGAAATTCCTTGCGCACGTCCTCGACTTCGAGAAGATATTTGCTGCCCGGAACAGCGCCGCTCCTGCGAACGGCCTCCATGGTCTGGGGACTGATGATGCGTTCAGCCGACATGGTGGTCCTCCTCCACGAGAGTGATCCGCTGCCTCGCAAGGCAGCGGATCGGCCCGTTCTCGGTCAATTCTTCGTCGTGAACTTGGTCATGTTTTCAGGCGTCACGAGCTGGAACGGGATCCAGACCTTGGCGTCCACCTTCTCACCCTTGGCGAGCTTTATGGCAGCGGCGACCGCACCCGAGCCCTGGCCGAAGGCATCCTGGAACACGGATACATCCAGATTGCCTGCCTTCATGTAGGCGAGCGCTTCCTGGGTGGCATCGATGCCCGCAACGACCACGTCCTTCATATTCCAGCCGGCGGATTTCATGGCGTTGATCGCGCCAATCGCCATGTTGTCGTTGTTGGCGATGACAGCCGCCGGCTTGTGACCGGCCGCGATCCAGTTGGTCATCAGGTCCTGCGCCTTGACCGGATCCCATACGGCGGTCTGCTGGTCGAGGATCTTGATGCCCTTGCAGTCCGGCGTTGCGATCACGTCGTGGATGTCCTTGGTGCGCTGGACGGCAGCCTGGTTGGCAAGATCGCCGACCATGACAAGGATATCGCCCTTGCCGCCCAGGAGGCGACATACTTCCTTGGTCTGCAGCGTGCCGGACTGAACTTCGTCGGAGGCGACGAATGCCCCCTTGGGGCCAAGCTTGTCGACGTCTGCCGGCATCCGGTTGACGTAGACGATCGGGATGCCGGCATCGTTCGCCAGCTTCGTCATCGGCGCCGTTGCCGTGGTATCGACGGCATTGACGATGATCGCATCGGCCTTCGAGGCGATGAAGTTCTGGATCTGGGAAAGCTGCTTCTGAACGTCATCATCCGCGATTTCGATCTGGACCGGCTGTTTTGCGTCGGCCGCAGACTTCTCGATACCCTTGCGCAGAACGGTCAGGAACGTGTCGGAATTGGCCATGGACACGCCAATATTGCCTGCATAGGCGCTCGATGCCATCAGAACGCCGAGCGCGGCACCCGCCAAAAATTTCTTCATCTCTTCCTCCTCTGAAACGGTGCCCGGCGAACACCTCAAAAAGCCGGTCGCCTCCTCCCCGAAGGCAATCTTACGAACCAGTCCGGTCACTGCCACCGGATCGGTGAAGACGTCAAAGTCTGTCCCGGATCAGCTCCATGCTATTGCGGACCATCGCTTGCGGATCGCTCGATGCGTGAACGGATGACGCGAACGGTTCGAACGAGAACGGGCCGGGATAACCAGCGTCGACGAGCGCACGGATTTGACCGATATTGTCCAGCCGGTCCCGTGCCGTCACCATCACGCGATGCGGGTCGCGCATGGCGTCGATTCTGACGTCCTGGTCATCGACGCCTGAAATGTGCACCAGCCCCGTCAAATCCGGGAAGATATCCGGCTCGCCAGCCAGCACGTGGTGGAAAGTATCATGAACCAGCTTGAAGCTCTGGCGGCCATTGATCGCGGCAATCGCTTCCGCTGCTTCTTTCTTGGAGCGAAGCGAGCAGATCTGGAAACCGAGCGGCTCCACGAGGCCGATGAGGTTATTGGCCTGCAGGATGGGTTTCAGTGCCTTGAGCGCAACGCGCAAATTCCCCTGACGCTCACCCTCCAGCCTGCCGCTTCCGTCGTTGACGGGTACCAGAACCAGAGCTTTTGCGCCGCAGGCAGCGGCATAAGCGGCCAGTTCCCGGGCTTCCGCTTCCCGTTCCGGCGTCCATTCGTTGAAGCGCTGCAGGGCATTGATCGAAATGATCTCGGTTCCGCGCGTCTTTGCCAGGTCGCGGACCGTCTCGGGTGAAGTCCCGTCGAGTATGGCATTACCCGCAAGATCGTTGCGGATTTCGAATTGCCGAACACCGAGCGACATGCCCAGTTCGAAAAAAGCGCCGAGCGGCATGTGTGGCGCAACCATGTGGTTGAGCGCGAAGGTAAGCGCGGCCATGAGTTCTCCCGAAGTTTGGCGCGGCCGGCTTTCCTCCTCCGTCCCGCCGAACGAAGTCATCAGGTTTCGTGGCGTTGGTCAAAGAAGAAATAGCAATATTCTATTTCATTCATGAAAGAATTTGCAGATTGTTATGATGGATTTCCATCATCGCGGCTCAGATGTTTTCCGGCACATAAATTTCGAGCGGCAGGAAAGTCTGGCCTGGCGCCGTCGCGGGGCCGGTATCCACCGCCTCGACCATCAGCTGGACGAGTTCGCGGCACAGATTGGCAAGCGGTGTCGCAATCGCCATGGTCACGATCTCATCGGCCAGCGCTGCGCGGGAAATTGGCGTCAGTTCGTTGACGACGATAACATGCTTGCCGCCGAGCTTTTCTTCCCGGATGGCGGAAATGGCGCCTTCCATTCCGCCGCCGGCAACATAGAAACCCACAAGATCCGGATGGCGGTGCAACAGATCCAGCGTTGCCTCGTGGGTGATTTCCACCGTTTCCAGGTTCACCAGCGTGTCGAGAACCTCGAAGTCGGGGGCGTGTTCGCGGAAGTAGGACCGAAAGCCGATCTCGCGCAATTCGTGACCGTGAAAGCGGTGACTGCCGACGAAAACAGCCACTTTCCCAGGGTTTTTTGCAGCCCTCGTGATCATCCAGGCTGCCGTCCGGCCGGCCTTGCGGTTGTTGAGCCCGACATAGCCCTCGCGGATGCCGGAGGCGAAATCGGACAGGAGTGAGAATACCGGGATGCCCTTTGCCTTCAGTTCTTCCGCTGCCACCGTCAGGGCCGGATAGTCCGGGGATGTCATGGCGACCGCCTGATTCCTGACACCTACCTCTCTCAGCTTGTCGGCCAATTCGCTCGGTGTCTGGTTGGCGCAGAATTCGATCTGCGCCACGCCGCGAATGCCGGGATGATTCTGGACGGCGATCTCGAGTTCCCGCTTGAAGCTCTGGTAGAAATGGTGGTTGGGCTTCTGCAGGATGAAGCCCAGCCGGTATTGCGGCAGCCCCTCGAACACTCGCTGCCGCAGCAATCCTACGGCATGGAAGCCAATCTCGTTTGCCGCGTCATAGACGCGCCGCGCCGTGTCCTCGCGCACCTTGTGCCGCCCGTTCAGCACGCGGTCCACGGTTGCGACGCTCACTCCCGCAGTCTTGGCCAGATCCGCGATCGTCGGTCTTGATCCCATCTGTTCCTCCCTCAAGTGAGAGGTTTCTATCATGGAATAAATCAAGAATGATAGCTTTTGATAGAATATATCATGCGTGGATTGTGATCCGTCAGAACAACGATAATCCTCAAGATCAGATTCCATGCGGCGCCTTTGATGGCGACCGCATCGAAACCGATGGAGGAGATCTATGGCGAGGACAGCGGCAAAGCGTGACTACAGCCTGCTTGGGCGCGATGCGCAGGCGGCGGTGGCCAATGGGCTCGCGGCGGCGCAGTGGTATCATACCGAGGTTCCGCGCAAGCAGATGAAGGAATTGATGAAGCGGGAGGATGGGCCAGCCCTCCGGGACACGGCGATCTGGCTTGGCTGTATAGTCGTCTTTGCAGCGCTTGGCATCTATTTCTGGGGCAGCCTCTGGGCGATCCCTTTCTTCCTCGCCTACGGCGTGTTCTACGGGTCCGCCTCGGACAGCCGCTGGCATGAATGCGGTCATGGCACGGCATTCAAGACGATGTGGATGAACAACTTTGTCTACCAGATCGCCTGTTTCATGATCATGCGCAATCCGGTGACCTGGCGCTGGAGCCATACCCGGCACCACACCGATACGGTCATTGTCGGCCGGGATCCGGAAATCGCGGTGATGCGTCCGCCGGATCTCCTGCGGCTGATCCTCAATTTGTTCGGCCTGCTGGATGCCTGGCATGCGGTGATCGACATGGTCCGAAACGCGTTTGGCGTCATCAGCGCCGAAGAGAAGATCATCATTCCGGAGACGGAGCAGCCGAAGGCGATCCGCGTCGCGCGCATCTGGCTCGCGATCTATGTGGCGACCGTTGCGCTCGCGATCGCCCTGAATTCGATCCTGCCGCTGATGCTGATCGGCATGCCGCGCCTTTATGGTGCCTGGCACCATGTCATGACCGGCCTGTTGCAGCATGGCGGCCTTGCCGACAACGTCACCGACCACCGGCTAAACAGCCGCACGGTCTACGTGAACCCGATCAGCCGCTTCATCTACTGGAACATGAACTATCACGTGGAGCATCACATGTTCCCGATGGTGCCCTATCACGCGCTGCCGAAGCTGCACCAGACCATCAAGGACGATCTGCCGGCACCCAATCCGTCGATCCTCGACGGTTATCGCGAGATGATCCCTGCCTTCCTGCGCCAGCTCCGAAACGAGGATTATTTCCTGAAGCGCGAGTTGCCGCCGACGGCAAAGCCCTATCGCGAAGACTTCCATAGCGACGCAATGGCGCCAGCGGCGGAGTGACGCCGGCATCCGACAAAACAAGCTATAAAGGGGAGGAGAGCCCGATGAGCACCTGGATCGACGTCTGCGACAAGGACGAGATCGACGAAGAGGATGTCATCCGCTTCGATCACGCCGGCAAGAGCTACGCCGTCTATCGCAGCCCGGAAGACAGTTTCCACGCGACCGACGGACATTGCACGCACGAGAATGTCCATCTGGCCGATGGTCTGGTGATGGACGATATCATCGAATGTCCGAAGCACAACGGCCGCTTCAACTACAAGACCGGCCAAGCCAAGGGCGCGCCCGTCTGCGTCAACCTCAAGACTTATGCGGTCAAGGTCGATGGTGGCCGCGTCTTCATCCAGGTCGGCTGAGATGGGTGACAAAGGCATGGTGATCGTCGGCGCCGGCGAAGCGGGCGTGCGCGCGGCCTTTGCCCTGCGGGAGCGGGGTTACCAGGGGACCGTCACGCTGATCGGCGACGAACCGCATCTCCCTTACGAACGTCCGCCCCTGTCGAAGGGGAGCGAGGAAGCCGGGACCGTCCGGGCGATCGTCGCAAGCGAACGTTTTGCCGAGGCGGGGATCACCTTCCTGCGAGGGCAGCGGGCTATCTCGCTCGACCTGGCACGCCATGCGCTGCGACTGGAAGCGGGCGAAATACTGTCCTACGAACGGCTGCTGCTCGCAACCGGCGCCGCGCCGCGCCGGTTTCCAGGCCTTGCCACGAGCGATCGTATCCATGTGCTGCGGACCGTCGAGGACGCGTCCGCCATTCGTCGCCACATGCGGGAGGATGGCCGCGTGGCCATTCTCGGCGGCGGCTTCATCGGGCTCGAACTGGCCGCGATGGGCCGGAAACTCGGGACGGCCGTCACCTTGTTTGAGGCGCAACCGCGCGTGTTGATGCGCGGTGTTCCCGAAAAGCTTGCGCTCGCCTTGCAGGCACGGCACGCGGCAGAAGGCGTGGAACTCCTCTGCGGCGTGGGGATCGAGACCATCGCCGATGGCGAGAGCGGCGTTACCATCGGGTTCGCCGATGGTCGCCGGATCGAGGTCGATGCGGTCGTGGTCGGGATCGGTGCCCAACCCAACACCCGTCTTGCCGCAGAAGCAGGGCTTGCGATCGACAACGGCATAGCCGTCGATCGCCATCTGGCGACCAGCGATCCGCACATTTTCGCAGCCGGCGACTGCTGCTCCTTTCCCGTCACCGCCTATGGCGGCCGGCGCGTCCGGCTTGAATCCTGGCGCAACGCACAGGAACAGGGCAGCGTCGCGGCGGCCAACATGCTGGGAGAGGCCGCATCCTTCGATGCGGTGCCCTGGTTCTGGTCGGACCAATACGACCTGACGCTGCAGGTGGCCGGCCTGTCCGACGGCGCGACATCGACCGTCGGCCGGACGCTGTCGCCGGAGGCCGAGATCCTGTTTCACCTCGACGCGGAGGGGCGATTGCTGGCAGCCAGCGGGCTTGGCCCCGGCGGTGCCGTTGCCCGCGACATTCGACTGGCCGAAATGCTGATCGCCAGGGGCACGCGCGCCGATCCTGCGGCACTCGCCGATCCTTCCGTCAAACTGAAATCCCTTCTGTGAGCGCCTGGCGCCAAAGGATGCATCGATGAAATCCAACCGTCCCACCGTTGCCGATATCCTGGCGCTCAAGGGCAAGCGCCAGCTCAGCATGCTTCGTGTCGTCACGCTCGAGGAGGCGGAAGCCGCCGACAAGGCCGGGATTGAAATGGTCTCCGTGCCGCCAGCGCTCCTGGGGCCTGCGTTCCGCGAGGTGGCGCCAAGTGTCTTTGCCGTGCCGGGGCTCGAATATGGCGACTTCGTCACGACGGAGGAATATCTGCGGGGGGCCTTCAAAGCGATGCGCGCCGGTGGCGACGCCGTCTATTGCGCGGCGAACCTCCGGATCATCCGCGAGCTCAGGGACGAGGGCATTCCCGTCTGCAGCCATGTCGGCCTCATTCCCTCGAAGGCGACCTGGACCGGTGGCTTCAAGGCGGTCGGCAAGACCGCCGACAGCGCGATGGCGATCTGGAATGCCGTCAAGGCCCTCGAGGAGGCTGGCGCCTTCGCCGCCGAGATCGAGGTGGTTCCTGCCGAAGTTGCCTCGCTGATCAGCGCCCGGACGTCTCTCTTCATGATCTCGATGGGGGCGGGCGCCGGTTGCGACGCGCAATATCTCTTTGCCGATGACGTGCTCGGACAGAACCGCGGGCATGTGCCCCGACATGCGAAGACCTATCGCAACTTTGCCGCAGAGTTCGACCGCCTGCAGCACGAGCGCATCGCAGCGTTCCGGGAATTCCGTCAGGACGTCGAGAGCGGAGCCTATCCGGCGGAGCCGCACAATGTCGGCGTGGCGAGCGAGGAACTTGCCCGCTTCCGCGATATGATCAACGGCTGATCGGACGCCGGCCGCCTACGCGCTCCAGAAACTCCTCGTGGCTCTACGGCGCTCGCGGCGTTACGAACGGTAGCTGATCCAGAACGCGCAGCTTCCAAGTCAAGCAACCGAAACCAGCCTCGTGTTCGTGACTGCCGTAACACGAAGGTCCGGTTGTGAAAAGGCCGCGGGATGCCGCGGCCTTCTGATTGGAAGATTATTGCGGTGTCATGTCGAAGCCGAACCACTTCATGGACAGCTTCGTCGTCGTCCCGTCCGCCTTGGCGGCGGCGATCGCCTCGTCGAATTTCTGCTTGAGCCCAGTATCCCCCTTGCGAAGACCGACCGAGCTGCCGGCGCCGAGGAAACCACCCTGGAAGCGAGGGCCGACAATCGTCAGGTCGCTGTTTGTCGGCTTCTGCACGGCGGTCATCAGGTAACCCATTGATGCCATGACAAAATCGACGCGGCCGGAAACGAGATCGAGGTCATGCTGTTCCGTGGTCTTGTACTCGCGAACCTGCACGACGCCCTTCAGATATTCGTCGATAAAGCGTGCGGCGATCGAGGCCGTCTGGACGCCAACCGTCTTGCCCTGCAGCAGCGGCTTCAGCTGTTCGACAGCCTTGCGGGCGCCGGCCTCATTGGAGGCGAGCGAAAAGAGTTCGTCCTTCATGGGCATTTTTGCCAGGGGGCTGTCCTTGAGCGTCGCGAAGGACTGGCCGGTGCTACCGTAGGACATGGAGAAGTCGATGACTTCCTTCCGCTTTTCCGTGGCCGACATGCCGGCCATGATGGCATCGAACTTGCCGGCATTGAGGGCAGGGATGATGCCGTCGAAAGCTTGCGCGACGAACGCGCACTTGATTTTCATGCGCTCGCAGAGGTTCTTGCCAAGTTCGATGTCGTAGCCGTCCAGCGTGCCGTCCGGTCGGGTCAGATTGTAAGGCGGAAAGGCGCCCTCCGTGGCGATGACGATTTCCGTTTTGTCCTGCGCCGCGGCGGCCGTCGCCATCAGCGTCATGGCGGTGAAAGCAGCGGCGATTGCCGTGTTGACGAATTTCATCTGTCAGTTCCCTCTCTTTGTTTGGGTAGAATGTCGAGCGGCTCAGCCGCTGATGAATTTCCGGAAGCGCTCGGACTTCGCGTTGGTGAACATGTCCTGCGGCCGGCCTTCCTCCTCGATCGCGCCCTGGTGCAGGAAGATGACCCGGCTCGAGACATCACGCGCGAAGCCCATTTCGTGCGTGACGACCAGCATGGTCCGGCCTTCTTCGGCAAGCGCCCGCATGACACGCAGCACTTCGCCGACAAGTTCCGGGTCAAGCGCCGAGGTCGGCTCGTCGAACAGCATCACCTTCGGCCGCATGGCGAGCGCGCGGGCGATGGCGGCCCGTTGCTGCTGCCCGCCGGAAAGATGCGCCGGATAGTGATTGCGCTTTTCGGCAATGCCAACCTTGGCAAGCAGAGCTTCCGCCTCCTCCAGGCATTCGGCGCGCGAACGCTTCTGCACGTGCAGAGGCGCTTCCATGATGTTTTCGAGCACGGTCTTGTGGGACCAGAGATTGAAGCTCTGGAACACCATGCCGAGTTCGGAGCGGATACGCTCCACCTGCCGGCGGTCGGCAATGCGGCTCTTGCCGGAGCCGGTCGGCTTCATGCGGATGGTTTCGCCGGCAACGGTGATTTCGCCGGCATCGGGTGTCTCCAGCATATTGATGCAGCGGAGCATGGTAGACTTGCCAGAGCCGGAGGAGCCGAGGATCGAGACGACCTCGCCCTCGCATGCTTCCATGTCGATACCCTTCAGCACTTCGATGGGACCGAAACTCTTGCGAAGCCCGCGCACGGTGATCGCCGCCGGTGCGGGTGGATTGGTCGAACGCGTCATCTAGTGGCTCCCGTGGACGTGCTGGGCAAGGCCGCAGGCTGGCGCAGGTGCGGGCTCAATTGATACTCGGCGAGGGCGACAAGCCGGGTGAGGATGAAGTTGATGGCGAGATAGATGGCGCCGGCGACGACGAAGACTTCGATCGCCCGATAGGTCTCGGAGATCAGTTTGGCCGCGACGCCGGTCACCTCCATGATGGTGATGATCGAGGCAAGCGACGTCGCCTTCACCATCGAGATCATCTCGTTGGAATAACCGGGCAGAGCCTGGCGGATCGCGAGCGGCAAGGCAATGCGCCGAAAGGCCATGAAATGGGACATGCCGCAGGCGCGCGCCGCTTCGATCTGGCCGAACGGGACCGAGAGCAGGCCGCCACGAATGATTTCGGCGGAATAGGCGGCGGTGTTCAGCATCAAGGCGATGACAGCGCACCAGTAGGGATCGCGCAACACCACCCACAGCATGCTCTGGCGGACATCACGGAACTGGCCAAGGCCGTAATAGATCAGGAAGATCTGGACGAGCAGTGGCGTGCCGCGGAAGACGAAGATATAGGCCCTCGCGAACCAGTCGAGCGGCAGGATACCGGACAGCCGGCTGAGTGCCAGGCCAAGGGCCAGGAACACGCCGAGTACGATTGCGCTCGCGGCAAGCTGCAGCGTCAGCGGTACGGCAGCAATCAGGCTGAGGAAGGTTTCCCAGAGAAACGGCAGATCCATCAACCCCTCCTGACGCCGCGCGTGAAGCGCTTTTCGCTGAATTGCAGGAGACCGCCGGAAACCGTTGAAATAGCCAGGTAGACGGCAGCGGCGATGACATAGAAATTAAAGGGCAGGCCGGTGGAGCCGGCGCCGATCTGCGACTGCCGAAGGAGCTCGACGACGCCCGTAACCGAAACCAGCGCGGATTCCTTCAAGACGACCTGCCAGACATTCCCCATGCCGGGAATCGCGTGGCGCAGCGTCAGCGGCGCGAGGATCCTGCGAAACCGCAGGGAGCGCGACATGCCGCAGGCGATCGCCGCCTCCAACTCGCCGGAATGGACCGCTCGATAGGCGCCGCGAAAGACCTCCGTCTGCTGTGCGCCGGAGGTAATGCCGACAGCGAGTGCGCCGGCCAGGAAGCCCGGAAACCCGATGAAGCCTTCAGCGCCGAATAACCTGCCGATCGCTGTCACGGCAGCACTGCCGCCGAAATAGAAGAGATAGATGACCAGAAGATCGGGTATGCCGCGCAGAACGGTGGTGTAGAAACCCGCGATCCCGCGCGTCAGCGGGCCGCCCGAAACTTTTGCCCAAGCACCGAAGACGCCGATCACCGCACCGATCGCGAAACCGGCGATGGCGATCAGGACGGTCATGACGGTGGCCGCGGCGAGCGCCATGCCCCAGCCATTCGGGCCGGTTCCGATCAGATCCAGTATTGTCGGCTGGTTCATGGAGACCTCATCCATATGGAGGTTTGTTCGTATCCAGACGCCGGCGTCACGGCACGGGGACGCAACTTTCGTACCCCGCGCCGGGTCCACAGGGTCAGAACGATGGCGTCAGGTCCAGCTTGCTCCATTTTTCGGAGAGCTTTTTGATGACGCCATCCGCGGCCGCCGACTTGATGGCTGCGTCGAACTTCTCCTTCAGATCGGTCTCGCCCTTGCGCATGCCCATGGCGACCTCCGTCGCCAGCATGGCGCCCTTCATCAGCGGTCCGGCCATCGCCAGATCCTCGTTCCCAGGTTTGGCAAGTGCGGTGGTGCCGTAGACGCCGCTATCGAAACCGGCGTCGATGCGGCCGGCCTTGAGGTCGAGATCGCGTTCGCCGGAATTCTTGTAGGTGCGAACGGTGACGTTTTTGCCGAAATAGGCATTGATCAACTGCTCTTGGCTGGTCGATTGCACGACGCCGATCGTCTTTCCGGAGAGAACACCGCCGATCGTCTTCATCACTGGATCGGCCTTGTCCTTGTCGTTGAGGCTCAGTCGTTCGCCGGTCATCGGCAGCTTGCTGATCGGGCTGTCCTTCAGCGTGATGAAGGTCGCCACGCCGCTTGCATAAGGCACCGTGAAATCGACGACTTCCTTTCGCTTTTCGTTGATGCCGAGCGTCATGATAAGATCGAACTTGCCGGCATTGACGCTGGGGATCATGGCGCTCCATTCACCGGCGATCAGCTCGCATTCGACCTTGGCGCGCTGGCACAGGTCGTTGATGAGGTCGATATCGAGTCCGGTCAGGTTGCCCTTGGAATCCAGTGCGTTCCATGGCGGAAAGGCGCCTTCGATACCGACCTTTACACGGGTCCAGTCCTTGGCTTCTGCGCCCGGCAGCATGATGGTGAGAGTGGCAGCCAGCGCGGCCGCCCAGAGTTTCCCGGTTTTCATGTCGTTGTTCCCTTATTTGTTCGTTGTGCTGGAGAGGAAGGTCATACTCCTTCGAGTGCAAGCACCGAGCAGGCTTGTCGGAGCACGGAGAGAAGCCGGTTGCGCGTCTGGCGCCCATGAACCGTGAAGAACGCGATATCGGCATGCCCTTCCGGCAGGGCGGCCAGTTCGCGAAGCCCTGATAGCGACGGCCAGGCCGGATGCGGAAGCGCATTGTCGTGATGGAAACGGTCACCGTACGTGTAGTTCAACGGAACGAGAAGGCGGGAGGCCTGCCGAAGGCGGTCGTTGATGATCTCGGCGCGACCCGGATCGGTTTCCTGCTGCGCGGCCCGGTTGATCGCCTCGGCACGCCGGCGCAGTTCATCCACCACCAATGTCAGGCCGTTCATATCCATCCGCCCCGCCAGATCCGCGGCCAGGCCGTCGAGTTCATGTTTGAGAGATGCTGCGTAGGCGGTGTAGTCGAGCGGCAGAACGCGGGCATCGAGCAATTCACCGAGCACGCGTAACACGATCTCGGTGTCGCGCTGAAGATTGGCCGGATCGATATGCTCTTCCGTATCGTGCGGCGTGTGCCACCACCACCCGAGCGCCGTCAGCATCTTCACAGGCCCTGGGGGCTGATGGCTGAGGCTGCCGAACATCGAGGGAATACCGACGCCCCAGAAGGACTGGTCGGCAGCGCGCCCGTGACGACGGCCGCGATGCACCTGGCCGGTCACCGTTTCGACGGCCCTTGCCGCGACCGCCTTCAATTCGTCGATGACGGTCGAATTCGTCAGGATGTCCGCGCCTGCACCGCCGGTGGAATCGACATTCACATGCGCCACGCAGCGCTGTTCCAGCTCATCCCAATATTCGTCCGCGTACCAGGCGGAGCCGGAATAACGGCCGTGGGAATGGCCGGACCAGAAGCAGATGCGCAGGCCCCGCTGCCAGTTTTCGCGCCGCTCGGCCAGGAGGCGCGCGGCCTCCAGCATCGTGGCGTTGGCTCCACCATTGTCCATCACGCCGTAATGCCAGGTATCGTGATGGCCGGAAAACAGGATGAAAGGTGCATCCGGCCGGTTTCCCGGGAAAAGCTCCGCGACCAGGATAGGCGTCTTGCGCCAGCCCGTACCCACCTCGGTCGTCAGGCGGGCGACAGGCGCCTTGCCTGCGCGGCAGGCCTGACGGAGCCGTGCGCCGTCGTCGTGGGCGATCGTGCAGATCGCGGTCCTTGGCAGCTGCTTGCGGGTATGTTGCGACGGACTGCCCCAGACAGGCGAGACGCACATTTCGTAAAGATGTTCGTTGGGGCTGACATGAATCTGTCCAATCGCGCCGCGGGCACTTGCAAGGGCCGCGACGTCTTCGGTCGCGATGCCGTCGACAAGGATGATGTGCCCCTCGACATCGATCCCCTCCAAATCGGCTTCAGCGCCTTCTGCGACATAGATGACTTCCGCCGAGATGCCTTCTCCAGGCGTCGAAACCGACATGGAATGGGTGATGCAGCGGACAGCGTTTCCACCGATTTCGACCGCTGCGCTGCCCGGCAGGCTAATATAGGCGTCGTGCAGGAGAAGCTCGGTTCGATAGCCATAAGAGGCTATCTGCCTTTCCAGATATTTAAAGCTTTCCAGCTCTTCCGCCGTGCCCGAGAGTTTCACCCGTTTGCCAAACTCGCGGATGTGGCCCATCAGGATCTGGCGGTCGGGCTGGAGTGGCGCGTCAGACATCTCGCTTCTCCCGAATGTCGGGCTGAACGTCATCGGGAATCGGATTGATGAAGGGAGTACCTTCGAGCCGCGCCGTAAAGTCGGCTTTCGCTTCTGCGATCAGTTCCGGCTTCAGGATGAGATCGACGGCGGTCGATGCCATTACCTTGGCCGCATGTGTCATGCCCTTGTGCGCGGCGGGCAGCTTGCCCTGGGCGACGAGCTGCCAGGAATGCCCGGGCGTGCCGATCGCATAGGTGGCGCCGCGCATCTGGACGGTTGGCACGACCCAGCTGACCGTTCCGACATCGGTGGAGCCGACCAGCGTTCCGTCGCCGCTGTCCGGCGGGAAGATGACATCGCAGAGCGACACGCCCTTGCGGACCTTCAGTCCGAACCGTCCGAAGGACGTGGCGATATCCGCCTGGCTGAAGGTTTCCTGGAATTTTGCGGCGGTCGCCTTGTCCGCCTCGTCGAAAGCCGGCAGGCCGACGCGCTCGATGTGGCTGTGCATCAGCGTTTCGAGCGGCGTGTTGCCGACCAAGTTCGCATCGCCGCTGACGATCCGGCTGCGCACGGAGGTGCCGGTCATCAGGGCCGCGCCGGCCGCCACATCCTTCACTCGGGCCACCAGTTCCAGAAGTTCGGGAAGCGTGCGCGACCGGATCAGATAACGCACTGAGGCTTTCGCCTGCACGACGTTCGGGGCATGGCCGCCCGTATCGGTAATGGCATAGTGGATCCGCGCCGTCGACGGCATATGCTCGCGCAGGTAATTGACGCCGACATTCATCAGCTCGACTGCGTCGAGTGCGCTGCGTCCGAGATGCGGCGAGGCGGCGGCGTGCGACGCACGGCCGGTGAAGTGGAAATTGAGCTCGTTGCAGGCAAGCGAGATCGGATTGTTGACGCCGACGAATGCGGCCGGATGCCAGGAAATCGCGATATCAACATCGTCAAAAACGCCGGCCCGGACCATGAAGCCCTTCGAGGAGCCGCCCTCTTCGGCAGGACAGCCATAATAGCGGACGCGGCCCTGGAGATTGTTCGCCTTGAGGTAATCCTTGACGGCGGCGGCGGCCAGCAGGGAGCCGGAGCCAAGCAGGTTATGGCCGCAGCCGTGCCCATTACCGCCTTCGGTGACCGCTTTCTGTTCGGCAAGGCCCGCGACCTGGCTGAGGCCCGGCAAAGCGTCATATTCGCCGAGAATGGCGATGACCGGACCGCCTTCGCCAGCCTCGCCCATCACCGCCGTCGGGATGTTTGCGACATTGCGGGTGACCCTGAACCCTTCCGCTTCCAGAAGTTCCGCATGGGCCGCCGAGGAGCGATATTCCTCGTAATTGGTCTCCGGGACGTCCCAGACATAGTCGCTCAGTTCTGCAAAGCGAGGCGCCTTGTCGTCAACCAGATCTGAAATGTCGTCAGAATTTTTCATCGCTGCCTGCTTATTTTATCCAATATTGGTACCAATTTATGGGAAGATTCTTCTTTCAGCAACCGGAATTTATGGCTAGTTATTGGGCAAATTGCCCGCAGATGATCAAGGCTTTTTCAGATGGACAACCTGCTCGAAGAAACAATCGCGCATGACGAACCCGACGCCACGCAACTTATTCTGACGGATATCCAATCCGGCCTATTTCCGCCGGGCGTCTGGTTGAAACAGGTCGATCTGGAAACACGTTACGGGCGCGGGCGCAATGAGATCCGCCGCGCACTCGACCGCCTGGCGCAAAAGCGTGTTGTCGAGCACGTGCCGAACCGCGGCTATCACGTTTACAAGGCCGACGGAAAGCTAGCGGATGACATTGCCGAGATCCGCATCATACTGGAAACCGGGGTGGTGCCGAAAGTTGTGGCGATGGCGACTGACGACGATCTCAGCAGCCTGCGCGTCCTGGCCGAGCGGTTCGAAAGCCTGATCCTGCACGGGACCGTGCTGGAACTGTATGAAGCCAATCTGAACTTCCATCGGGCCTTCGTGCAGCTGTCTGGTAACGACGAACTGGATGGGATTATCGCCGAACTCCGACAGCGCACGTCTTCCGCTCCCGTTTCCCAGTGGAAGACGCGGGCGCGAATCGAGCAATCGGCTCGGGAGCATCATGAGATGGTTGATCTTCTGCAGGCGCGCGACGGGAAGAGGCTGAAGGCGCTCGTTGAAAGACACATCCGACAAAGATGACGCGGTGATAAGGCAACCTCTCAGCGCAAGTGTAACGCCGCGGCCGCCACAAAGATGGACAAGCAGTCTGACGGCGGCCATCTATCCGGCAGCTGTCACTCAAGCAAGATTTCGTCCGGCCAAAAGACTGTCGAGGCGTCGAACCGAAAAAACGAGTGAGCCATCTTCTTTTGAACCTGCGCACCTGGCGCATCAGTGTGGCCTTGTCGGTTTGATAAACAGCGGAGGAAAGAGGCCGCAAAACGCAATAGGTTGTCTGGCAGCCCGCCGGTTTGAAGCCAGGGGGCTTGCTCCATCAATGGCAGTCAGAGACGATGAGCTTGCACTCGGGGCATTCGGCCTTCGCAGCCTTCTGCGCTGCTGCTTCTGTGCTACCCACGCCCGTCGCGTAGCTCGCCTTGTTGCCTACATAGGCGCCGCACTGTTCGAAGGTCAGCATGACCTCGCACGTCGCATTACCGGCGGCCTTGCATTCCTTCATGGCATTCGAAGATGCTTCCTTCTTCGAACCACCATACCCAACGGCATAGCCAGCATCTTCCGCTGCTGTGCCCGATGCGTCATTCACAGCAATAGCGCCGGTAGCGAGAGCTGATGTCGCGCAAGCGCAGGAAAGAACTGCGGCGGCGAACGCGGCGCGGATAGCGAATTTCATTTTTGGAAGTTCCCCTAGGCCACCGAATTGCGGCGGGTGAGGAATATCAAAGCTGCTCAATGCTTCAAGCGGTTATGCCCGTTAGTGTTAACTTAGAGCCCGCATCCGTTGGTGCGCCGGCGATTGGACCTGAGGTAGGTCAGCGCCGCGTCCCACGAAGATTTAGCGCACGCATGTCGGCGGCACGCGCCTCAAGCTTATTACTCGAACACGTCCACCACAGAAGCTTTTGTCTGGCGCCTACAGGGTTGGGCCTGAAGACATGTTTCGAGCTCGAGGCTTGGGCCTTGTCGAGCTGGATGCAAAGTTCGCGAACTCACGGCTAAACTGACGGTTGCCGGAAGCGACCACCACCGGGAAACAGAGCTAGGTCACGAAACAGGTAATTTCGAGTATTGGCGGTTATTCGAATCTCATCAAGAGCTTTACGACAGCTCAGCAATGACAACCTCGCACCTTCTTGTTGGTCATAGAGGCAGTTGTTGCCTCGGTCGAAAGCGGTCATCGCATTGGTTTGACACAACGAGACCATCAGGCACTAATATTCGCGTTGCGATGTGGCCCGCGTCACAGCCGCGTCCTCCATGACGTAGGTCGCATATCGATGGTCGCGGATCAATGTTATCTTTTGGTCCTTCCATTCAAGCAGCATGAAGTAAGCAGGAGCAGCGGACGGCGCGGCCGAGACCAGCAATATTTCTCTGCCCTCCAGACAAGCCGGTTCGATCCAAACCCGCGGATAATCCGCATAATAGGAAAAGAATCGGCCAACGTTCGCCGCACCGGAGACCTGCGGCCGCCGTGCCTGACGAAGCCGAACATCCTCGGCAAGCAGGCTGCGCAGGGCCGTCCAATCCCTCGCGTTGAAGAGCGCTGCGAAATTCAGAACCTCGGCACTTGGGGGCAGCGGAACTTCGGACTCTGCCACGGCGATGGATCGCAATCCTGCCCGACCACGTGAGAGATGGGCTTTGACAGCATCGATACTCAGGCCCAATAGCGCGGCGATGTCTGCGATAGACTCTCCCAGCACATCCTTGAGGATCACGGCGCTACGCTGCGGCACCGGCAATTTGGCAAAGTGAGCCATGGCGATCCGCACCGTGTCCTGCCGGATCAGGGCATCCTCTGGATCAGCAGCTCTGACATCAGCTAGATCAAAGGCCGTCTCCAGCGGCTCCGAACGGCGGGTATTTCGCTGGCGCAGAGCATCAATGGCGCGATTGTGAACAATGCGAAACAGCCAGGGTCGCAGCGGCGTGCCGGACGAGATCGAACCGACCATCGCGAACGCACTGACCAACGCGTCCTGTATCACGTCCTCGCCGTCGATCACCGAGCCGACCAATCGGGCAGCATAGCGATGCAGTTCCGGGCGAACTGCATCCGCCTCCTTGGCCAGCGCCGCGTAGAGTGTGTTCTTCGCTTCCGCTTCAAAGGCAGCTTCATCCATCATTCGATGACCGTCACGCCCGTATCTCCACGCACGGCGTAGATCATAGCCTCTTCCAGCGGCGTGTTGCCAATCAGTTCGGCTACCGTATCGCCAAAGCCACGCGGTGTCATGTCCGGCCAGGTAGCGGCCTGTTCGGCGAATGTCCGGCCCGCCGCCGCCGCGTAGCCGGAGATTCCGGCGTTGCCCACGCCGGTTCCTGCGAACATCTGCCGGGGGACAATGACCCGGAAACGCAGACCCAGGCCGAGCTGGGTCGACAGGCCCTCAGCATATTTTGCGATGAACCACTGCGCCCGTTTTGCTCCCGCATAGCCTCCCGATAGCGGCGAACCCTGCACCGCGGCTCCGCTGGAAATGAGAACGACCAGCCCGCCTGATGCCATCGGCAACGTCAGAGCGGCCTGGACCCAATGCAGGGCGGCCTTCACATCGACGTTCCAGTTGGTCGTGAACGCCTCCCAGCCAACACGGTCGATACGTTCCATGGGCGGTTCCGCGCCGGCGTTCATGATGACAACATCAGGTCGTGTCTCTGACATGATCCTCTTCGCGGCGTCGGCATTGGTCGCGTCAGCAGACACAGTTGTCACGGCTAGTTGCTCTCCCAGCGTTTGCAAAGTCGTCGTGTCGCGAGCCACGACGATCACTTTAGCTGCGCGCGCTACAAACGCCTCGGCCATAGGCGAAGAAGCGGATCCCTTGGCTGCGGCAGTAGTCCAGGATGCCAGCGTGCTCAGAGCTGCGGTAGAGGAGGCTATAGTGGTTCTGGACGGCTTCCACCCGGAACCCGGCTTCGCCCAGAATCTGGTCGGCAAGCTTGATTTCGCTGAGGTTGTGGTTCGAGACGCCGACATGTCTGACCTTCCCGCTTTTCAGCAACGGGATCAGGTGCGGAGTCCACCGCGGCACATCGGCTGGATTGTGAATCCAGTAGAGGTCGATGTAGTCGGTGCCGAGGTTGGCGAGACTCTGCTCCAGCATGTTCGCCATCGGCGTGTCGCTGGTTCCCGCGATCCGCGGGTTGAACTTCGTGGAGAGCTGGTAATCGCTGCGAGCGTATCGCTTCAGTACCTCGCCGAGCATGGTCTCTGAACGGCCCATGCCGTACACAATGGCTGTATCCCACAGGGTAAACCCGGCCGCATGTGCCTTGTCCGCGACCTCTTCCAGGCCAGCCTGGGTGAGGCTGCTGCCGAAGTAACCGTCGCCAGTCTCGCCGCTGTCGCCCCAGGCCCAGGTGCCCAGTGCAATGGTGGGGCTCTTCATTTTTTCGCTTGTCATGTTTACTCCATCTTGTTCTGCGGCCAGGGTTGCTGTGACCCAGGCGCCGCTGACACTGTGACGCGCGGCGACGCCCAACCGTTAGCCTGATGCGCCGAAATTACTGCCCGATCCTCCAGAGGTCGCGTGGATCTGCCTTGCCGACTTCCGGCGCGGGTGCGATGGTCCGGTACATGGAAACACTGACCGAAATTGCCGCCGTGATTGCCCGCCACGTCTCGAAGGATGGCTTCCACGCCACCCCCATCGAACGGGTGACGCTTGTTCAATCCTCCACAGTGACGATGCCGATGCCGAATGTTTATCGGCCGCAACTATGCCTCGTCGCGCAGGGGCGCAAGGAGGTCACGCTGGGCGACCATGTATTCAGATATACGCCAGGGCGCTATGGCGTCGTGACCTACGATCTGCCCGTGATAGGCCATGTGGTCGAAGCGACGCCTGACAAGCCCTATCTGTGCCTGTACCTCGATTTCGATCCGGTCATGCTGGGGGACTTGGCGTTGCGCGTGCCGCCTCCGCCGGGAGCGCCATCTCGGCCCATAGGCAAGACGGTGTCCGACGCCGGTGCCGCTCTGCTCGACGCAGCGCTACGCCTGCTGCGCTTGCTCGACGATCCGGTAGCGCTGCCCGTGCTCGGGCCGCTTGTCGAGCAGGAAATTCTCTATCACCTGCTCGCCGGCCCGGACGGCGCCAGGATGCGCCACATCACTTCCGGCCAAGGTCCTGTGGCCCAGGTCGGCCGCGCCATAGCCTGGATAGGCAAGAACTTCCGGGAAAGGTTCAGCATCGAGCGGCTTGCCGCGGAAGTCGGCATGAGCCCGTCGAGCCTGCACGAGCATTTTCGCGCCGTGACGGCGATGACGCCGCTGCAGTTTCAGAAGCAGCTCAGGCTGCAGGACGCGCGCAGCCTGATGCTGGTCCAGAACATCGACGTCACGACCGCCGCCTTCCAAGTGGGTTACGAAAGCGCGTCGCAGTTCAGTCGCGAATATCGCCGCCACTTTGGAGAACCGCCGGCGCGCGACATAGCCCGCTTGCGCGCTTCGCCGGGCTTGGCAGTGGTAGCTTGAGTTCAGCTGAGAGAAGTCGGCGCCGTGACGATTAGCTCAAATATTCAGAGGGTGCCGACAACAACGCGTTCGAAAGGACGCGCTATCGTTTTTCCTGATACCATAAGCTGCCGGCCCCCTTTCGGCCCCATTTCGGCGCTCACAGCGGTCATTCGTACAAGCCAAGTTCAAGCGGCGCCTATAGAAGCCGCTTAAAATCGGGAAATGAACAACAGGTCGTTGGTTCTGCCCGGTTCGAGAGCGCCTCAAGTGCGTCTGCGAAGCCGTCCAGCGCGTACGACCATTTGGCCAACATGATGTATATCCCACCCTGTAAGCAATGTAACAAACTCAGAAATCGTTGGAATCTGCCTCGATCTAGATAGCATAGCCGCTGGTTCAGATCGCATGAAGGCGACCGTTCTGCGGTGGGACCAGCTCCTCTTTTGGGTCCCAAAGAGGACACGTGAGAGCAAGACGCTGGACGGCTTGATTACCAGTTGGAACGGGGGCGCGAAGCGCCTGTTTGGCTTCACAACGGCGGAGATGATAGGCAAGCCTGCCATGAGTTTTTCAGATAATAGCCTAGAAGGTCAGCCGCATCGCCACGGGCGCTCCCCGGGGAACCACTGAAGGCCGATCGGCAACTTGTCCGACGGCGTCCGTTCAATCGCGGCCCGAAACGCCGCGGCCGCTTTTGCAAGCTCGTCCATCTAGGAGAACCGTCCGGCAATCTTCATAAGCTCGCCGGTTAGCACGTCGGCGTCCGTGTATGGATCCGTGCCGCTATGTGCGGTTAAACTGCGCGCGAAGATTGACCGCGCGGGCCGTGGCGGCAGGAATCCGGTCCTTGGTGTCTTCGTATACTGTCTTGCTGTTCTTGGCGCGCGTAGTGCGCCGGCTTTCGCAACTCGGCATAGACCTCGGCCCGGTGGATGGGAGCGAGAACGTCGCGGAAGTGCAACAGCACCTACAGCTCGAGATTCGGAACCGACGGGATGGCGGTAAACGGAACCGCTTTCCCCTCGACGCTTTTCAGCTTTTTGTCAGTGGCCTCGGCTTTGGCGAGGGCATTGTGGTAGCTCAGATGGTCGTCCCGGTCGAAGACGACGTAGACGTGGTCGAAGGCCCTGGTTTCGTTGAACAGGTCGATCGCATACTTGAGGATGTTTAACGGGGAGGTTCCGTAGTCGGACGGCACAATACGGATATCGGCGTTGGAGAGCCGTTTTCGCGGCGGATCGCCTCGAAATAATTGACCTCGGTCTTTTCGCCTTCGCACACGATCAGCGTCCGGTCATAGGACCTCTTGCGACCCGGTCGGCGTGTCAGGCGTGCTTCGGGACGTTCAAAGCGGTGCTTCTTGCCCGAATCTTACTCTTTACGAAAGTGAAGTTCGAGCCCGCAGCCCGCGCTCAGGTTCGGCAGAGGCAAAGCTGCCTTTCGCTCGCGATCCGGCAGTCCGGCGAAGTGAATGGTTTGGCTTGCCGTGGCAATATCTCCTAGATTGCCAATATAGCGTCCGCAGCCAGTAACTGCATGAACTGAAAATTTACGAAAATTTGATCGACTGAACGGAATTCGCCACTCCGGAATGGGTCGACTGGTTCAATCACCGGCGATTTCTGGAGCCAATCGGGAATAGACCCGTCGGCCGAAGCTGAAGAGCGGTATTGCGCCATACCGGACGAACCAGCCATAACCGCATATGGGACGCTAACCGTATGGGTTCGCGAGGCGTTTCTTGAGACCAGCAATTGCCGCGATCAAACATCTATGACGGCACCGCTCTGGTCGCGGTCTCAGGCGGCCGGGCCGCCCGAAAGTGCCGATGGCGGCAGGCCGGGTGCGACGCGTTTGCCTGTCAGCCAGTGCAGCATCAGTGCAATGGCCACGAGCACAGCGACGATCTGGACGGCAAACACCACCTCATAGGCGCTGTTGATATCGAGGCCGGCGAGCTTGCTCGACTGGAAGACGATCTCGAGGATCTCGATCCCGACTTCGGTGCCGAACATGATGATGAAGGCCGGCGCCAGCGCGACGATCTTGCTTTGCGCGCCCAGCCCGGCGACGACGCCGATGACGGCCGCCGTCGCCGTGCCCATGCCGATGCTCGACAGCATCTTGGAGATGTAGAACAGCGGAACGTTGATCTCCTGATAGGGGTAGAAATAGATCGCCACCATGCCGGCCAGCAGAAACGGCAGCGACAGGCCCACCATGCGCGTGCCCCAGTGTGGGTAACGCACCAGAATCGCTCCGGTGGCAAACACCGAGATGATCTGGCTGGCGGCAGAAAGCGTCGCGCGGTTGTCGATCAGATCCGCCGAGCACAGGTGCCGGACCAGATAGGCGGTGTCGTAAAGGCCGGTGGTCGGGATCTCCAGCACGAACAGGACGCAGAGCAGGAAGATCGCCAGATGCGGGACCTCGCCGGCGCCGCGGGTCAGGTGCCTGCGCTTCAAGAACAGTGCTACGACGATCGCAACGAACACCGCCATCAGCGTCAGACTGATGATGCTGTCGATGCCGACGAAGGAATTGGCGGCGGTCCAGGCCTCGAAGGCGATAACGGCAATGATCAACGGCAGCGCCCGCTTCCAGGCCTTCGGGGCATCGGCGGGTACCGGTGCAAGCGTGTCGTCCGCTTTGCCCTTCTCGCCGAAGACGAAGGGAATGAAGATCAGGAAGACCAGCGGCAGGATGGCCATGATCAGGAAGTAGTTGCCGGTGCCGATGTCGAAGGCGACGTATTTGACCAACTGTGGCGTCACCAGGAATGCGATCGGCTGGGCCGAGATCCACACCGTGGTGAGCCGGGAGCGCATCGCCGGGTCCTTCTCGTCGTTGATCGCCAATTGCGCCAGCGGCGCGAAGAAGGCGACGGAAAAGCCGCTGAAGGCAAAGCTCGCAATCACCACGGCTTCGCGGATCTCCAGCGCCGGATCGACCAGCATGGTCACGCCGACCAAGGCATAGCATGCCGTGGTGATGACGGCGAAGATAACGGCGATCTTCTTGGCGCTACGCACCGAGATGACGAACGGAGCCAACGCCAAAGCCAGCACCGCGCCGCCCAGCAGCAGCTCGATCAGTACGTCGGTCTTTTCCACCGAGATGTTCAGGAAGCTGGCGAACTCGCTCTGCGACACCGATACCGTGGTGGTGCTGATTGAGCGCAGTCCGTTACCGAGCAGCACGAACATCGCCAAGATGAGACCTTCAAGCGCTAGGAGCCTGTGCATTCTGTTCTCTCAGTTCTTGAGGTTCTGGATCATCCGGCCGGCGGCGCGGATCGCCAACGCGGCGATCGTCAGCGACGGTGCGTTGACGGGGGCGGTGACATGGGCGCTGGAGCCGAGGATGTAGAGATTGCGGTGATCATGGGCGACGAGGTCGGTGTCGACTACGGATGTCTTAGGGTCGTAGCCCATACGGGCGGTGCCGCCGATGATGGCGTTGGAAAGGTAGGGATCGTTGCTCTCAACGTCGGTCGCACCCATTGCCGAAAAAATCTGCCGGTTGATCTTCAGTGCCTTGGCGAGCCCCGCCTTGGTGTAGTCGTCCATCGTGAAGGTGACCTTGGGCTTCGGCACGCCGGAACTGTCCATCACATCGGCCAGCTCGACCCGGTTATTCCAATCCGGCAGGACTTCGGCGGACGAATTCAGGCGCAAATGGCGGGCGACCTGGCGGTTGATGCTGCGGGCCAGTTCTGCCCCGGTCATGCCTTGGGCGATCAGTTTCCTGGCGAGCCCCGTGGCATCCGAATTGCCCGCCCAACCGCTGTTCATGAAGGAGGTACCGGCGGCGGCATACTGGCTGCGGAACGCGCCGTCGCGCAGCTCCAGCAGCCCGCCGGTCTGCTGCGGACCGCGATAGGGATAGACCGGCTCGGGCATCATCGCCCAGGCGTCCTGATTGGCTTGGGTCAGCAGATAGCGGCCGACGGCGCCGGACGAATTGGCGACGCCATTTTGCGCACCCGCCTGCTTGGAATTCAGCAACAGCCGCGGATTTTCGATCGCGTGGCAGCAGAGCGCAAAGACGTCGCCTTCGACCCAGAATGTTTCGCCATCCGGCCGGCGGACCTTTACCCGTGTGACATTGCCGTCAGGGCCGAGTTCTATGTAGGTGGCCAGGGCGTCGGTGAGAAATTTTGCGCCCGCGGCCTCGGCCTTTTCGGCATGCACCGAGGCATCGTATTTGGCGCCGATCGGACAGATCGGCACGCAGGTATTGTTGCCGCAGCAGGCCGGGCGGTCGTCGAAAATCTCGGAATTGCGGGCATGGGAAAAGCGGCCGGCATGCAGGCCGAGCGTATCCAGCGCCTTGATCACCTGGTGGTCCATGTAGCTGTGCGGGATCGGCGGCATCTGGTACGGGGTGTCGCCGCGCGGCGCGCCCCAATTGAACGCCGGATCGCCGGCCACGCCCCAGCGCTTTTCCGCTTCCTCGTAGAAACCGACGAGCGACTCGTAGGTGATCGGCCAATCTTCGGCCAGCGCATAGTCGGTCTTCATCCGGAAGTCGGCCGGGCGAAGACGGTCGGCAAAGCCGGTCCAGTGCCAAGTGGTGCCGCCATAAAGCCTGAGATAGGCGCCGATGAACTTGTCGGCGCCGGCCTGGACGTAGAAATCGTCGTATCGGCCGTCTTCCGGATGGGGGGCGGAAGGCGCGCTCGGATAGGGCGACTGCGGACCCTTAACGGGATTTTCGTAAAACGTCTTGAGATTGCTGGAACGGTCGCGGCGCGGTCCGGCCTCCAGCACCAACACGTCGACGCCTTTGAGCGCAAGTGTATAGGCCAGATGCGAGCCGGCCATGCCGGAGCCGATGACGACGACCGTGGCGCGCATCACATGGCTCCCGGAATAGGTGCGTTTTCCCAGTGGCCGAAGCCCGGGCCGCCGCAGGTGCCGGGGGCGGAAGCAAAGGTCACCGCTTTCCAGGACAGGCACCAGGGGTAATATTTGGCGCTGGTGACGCCGTCGCGGACGACTTCGCCGGTATAGAGAAAGGTGGCGACGAAGGCCGCCTGTGCCTGCAATGCCGGTTCGGCATCGGCGATGCGGTCCAGCAAGGGGCCGGTGTCGAGCGCCGTCACGAAGATGCGCTTGGCATCGGGACCATAAGCCAGCACGAATTCATACTCCGCCGCCTCGATCAGGTAAGGCGAGACATCGGTAACGCCGCCGATCTGGCGGGCGATGTCGGCAAAGGCCCAATCCCGATTGCCGAGCGCCCGTGCCTTTGCAGCACCGGGGACCAGCGGCAGGATGCCGAGGAACATGCGGCGGCTGAGCTTCATTTGCTGACCACCACGAAACCACGCATAGCGTTCGAGCCGGTATCGGTGGTGGCCATTCCCTTGTAGAGGTCGGCAATCGTCAGCCACACCGGCGGATACTTGTACTTCGCCACGTCGAGCATCAGCACACGGTCGCTGTCGGCGTCATAGGCGGCGACAGGCGAGATGTGGCCGTCACCGTTCTGGCCGATCGGCCTGCGCGAATAGTTGATGACGAGACGCTTCGACGGGTCGGCCAGCACTGCCTTGACGGTGTCGCGCAGGGTGTTGGCGTCGAAAGTGTCGGCATGCTTGAATTCGGCGGTGGCGCCGAGATTGGTGAAGAACTGCGCCAGCTGGCTCAGCACCAGACCCTCGTGCTCCACCATCGGATAGGGTTTCACCTTCTCGTTCTCGGCGGTAAAAATGTTTTCCTGGGTGAAGAACGGCCAGGGATACAGCCGCTGGGACACCAGGCGCGGCCCGCCGAGGCTGTTCATCACCGCGGCGATGGTCGCCGGGCCGCAGAAGGTGAGGATGTGCTCGCTGTCGAGGGCGCTTGCCAGCGCGAAATACTGGGCTCCCAGTTCGGCGCCCTTGAACAGTTCGATGCCCTTGGCATCCGGCAGGTAGATCAACTCGTCGGCATTAGCTGTGAGCGGCGCCAGCAGGACGAGGCAGACGGAAGCTTTGAGAAGGCGGTTCATTTCTGATCTCCAAACCAGGCGGCCAGGGCGGCGATATCGTCGTCGCTGAGGCGTTTGGTAATTTCACGCATGACGATGGCCCGGCCGCCGCCGCGAAGGCCGCTGCGATAGGCGTTCAGGGTGTTTTGCAGGTAGACCGGCTGCTGGCCGGCGATGATCGGCACATCGGCAAGGCTCGGATGGCCCTCAGCGCCGTGGCAGGCGAAACACTGCGATGCCTTGTCCGGCGGCGAAGCCGGTGCCGCCAGTCCTTCGGCATGGGTGGCCGTTGCCATGCCCGCCAGTATCATCGCCAGCCCCAACCGATAGTTCGCCTTCGCCCCAAGCCGCTGCATGCTCAGTCCTCGATATTGATGTTGATCATCATGCCGGTGTCCTCGTGCGGCAGGATGTGGCAATGCATGACGTAGCGCCCGGAAAAATCGGTAAAGCGGGTGCGGAAGCGCAGCGTGCCGGCCGCCGGCACCGCGACGGTGTCGAGCCAGGGCTTGCGCGGATCAGGCACGCCGTTGACGTCGATCACCTGGAACGGATTGACGTGGATATGCAGCGGGTGCGGGTAGGGCGTAGTGTTGACCAGCGTCCATTCCTCGACCGCGCCGACTTTGGTGACGACGTCGTCGCGGCGAGGATCGAACGGTTGACCATTGATGGTGAACTCGGTGTCGTGGAAGAAGCCCTTGACATCGGAGATGCCGAGCACGAACTGCCGGTGGCCGGTGATCTCGCTATCGGCGATATCGGTGAGGATGCGGTTCTTCGGCAGCCGCCCGGTCGGAAGATCCCGGCCGAAGGGGATATGTTTGGCGACACGCGCGTCGTCGGCGGCAATTACGACGATTTCGGCCAGCATCATATCGGGCAGCGGTTGCTTTCCCTGGCTGAAGGCGGGGCGGCGCAGCTCGTAGGTGCCGACCTTCGGCGCCTTGACCAGGATATTGGCCCGGTTGCCCGGCGCCAGGTCGACATTGGTCACCAGATCGGGCTTGGGCAACGGATTGCCGTCGCGCCCGACTTCATAAAGCTCCAGCCCATCGGCGGTCAGCGGCAGGAACTGGGCGTCGCCGGCATGCAGGACACGCCAATGCTGGACTTCACCCTCGCGCATGTAGATGCGCGGGCGGTAGCTGCCGTTGATCAGGAAATTGCGCTCGGCATCCAGTGCCCAGATCGGCTCTTCGCTGGTCAAAAGGTCTTCCAGCCCCGGCACCGGCGCCTGGATGACCATCACCCGTTCGACCATTGCGGCAATTTCAGGGACCGTGTCGAGCGTCCCGCCAATGATGGCCATACCAGCGGCACCCGACGCCACCTGGGCTGCGACCGAACCATGGCGATGAGGGTGGTACCAGTAATTGCCGGCCGGATGATCGTGTGGGATCTTGACGACATAGTTGAAGCGCTGGCCCGGATCGATGTTCAGATAGACGTTGTCGCTGTTGCCGCGCGGGCTGACATGGAAGCCGTGGTAGTGGACATTGGTGGTGTTGAAGCGGTTCGGCGTGTTGGTGACCATCTGGTCTGTATCGGAATTGGCCGGCATGCGGTTTTCGAAGGCGACCTCCAGGGTGTCGCCCGGCATCAGCCGCAGGGTCGGCGCCGGCAGGCGGCCGTTGAAGATTCTAAGCTTCGCCGGGCCCGAGGGCAGATTGACCTCGGTGATGTCCATGTGGAGTTTCGCCTTGAGGCGCCCGCTCTGGCTGCGGATCTCCGAAGGATTGATCAGATCGTCGGCAATGCCCAGCGGCGAGGCTTCCGGATAGGTCTCGACGGCACCGGCCAGCCTGCCGCCCAGAAGCGCGCTAGCGGCGCCGCCAATCAAGGTTGCCGCGACGGAACGTTGCAGAAAATTGCGCCGTGAAAATATCTGCATGAAAAGCCCCCTTCAGAAGGCTTTCAAGAGCGGCGCGAGACCTTAATTTTACGCTAATTCGGCGCGCAAGCAGTAGCTTTTCTGTGACTTTTCTGGGCGGCAGTCATCCACTAGACCTGGACAAGGCTTTATAGGCGACGACGAAGTCGCTCAGATGCTGGCGAAGCTGATCATCGCGTCCTTAATAATAGCCTTTGATGGTTGCATCTTTGATCGTTCGGTTCATTCGCTTGAGCTGATCGTTGGTCCGGGAGTGTCTGGGCTTGGTCGTCCCGTGTTCAATACCGTTTTTTGCGCAGGTATCTTCGAAGGCGTGAGCGCGGAATATCTCGTCATTCGCAATCTCTCGCAATCCTAAGCGACGGCAATGATCCCCTGCCGGCAATGTGACGAAGTCACGGGTCGCAAGTTCGGATCTCTTCAAGAGCACCACCGTTAAATTATACGCCAGGCAAAGCTGGGACATTACCGTCGCGCCGACGCACGCTGAACGGTTGGGCCAGCGGCAGGTTGAGCTATCGCGATCGCCGTCGGGCGAACTCTGGACTGGTCGGGAACGGCATCGGCGAGCTTGAACTGCCTGACGAGCTCGCGGAGTTTCTGGGCTTCCTGAGCCCGTGAGGCGGAGGCGGCCGTGATTGCTCCACCATGGCCGCATTCCGCTGCGTGGTCTGGTCCATTTGATTGATTGCAACGTTGACTTCGCTCAGGCCGACCGACTGCTTCTTCGGAAGAGGTTGCGATTGCATCCATATGCTGGTTGATCTGGGTGATTAAGCTGACGATGGCCTTGAGAGCCTGGCCTGTATCCCGCACAAGCTTAACTCCACTCTCCACCTCCTTGGAGGAGTTCTGGATGAGGCCCTTGATCTCCTTGGCCGCGCTGGCCGAACGCTGTGCAAGTTCTCGCACCTCCTGAGCAACGACTGCGAAGCCCTTAACTTCAGCGACAATGATGGCGTCTTCTTCCACCATGTCACCGCCGTCCCACAGGGCTTCTGCAGGGGCGTTACGGTATAAGGTGAGACCGCCAAAGCGTGGTGTCAGGTCCTCGCGCACTTGGTTGATGCGCGCATGAGACGTACCGTCGCCGGTGTTCACGCGCCTGCCTCGTGCCCTGCCAAAACCGATAACTCATATTATCGATTGGTTCCACATTTCATGCGGGTCCAGCCCAAGCAGCAGATCGCGGACTGCATGGTGCGATCCGGTCTCTCCAAAAGACTTTGTGGCAGAATCTTACGTTAAATGCAAAACAATCTTCTCCTAAAGATACCGTTTCGACGTAGAACAGGTCATACGATGATTACGTTATTTTTGCGCGATCTACAGTGTATAAAGTATGATGTCTGACGCTGTGAACCGCGTCTTCTGACGGGACGTGAACCTCAATATTGCTCGAAGCGCAAGCCGGGTTTGCATGCCTTCGACAGAAACCGGCTCTTTCCTCGGGGTCGTTTGATGACGTTCCGCCGAAAGAGCGCAAATTTGAAATTTCTTTATAAACCCGGGGGTAAGTAAACTATTTGCTTAGTTTGGGGTGCTTCGGGCTCGATATGGCGTCTCCGGATTATCGTGGGTTTCGTAGGGGAAGAAAGCGCTGGGTTACAGTAGCACGTCGAGAAAAGAGTACGGGTGGAATTCAAACCTCAAAAATTATCGCAACTCGACAATCCACAAAGGAGGTATTATCTCTTTACCAGAATTGGGAGGAAAAGCATGTATGTAGGGAAGCAGCAGGCTAATTATCGAAAATACCTGAACCCCGCCGTAGGTGGAGCACTTGGAACACGGAGACTTATGCAAATGCAGAAGGTTATATTAGTGGCTGCAACCTGCCTGACAGTCGCGGGTGCCATGTTTACGACGACAACGCCATCGCTGGCCAAAACAATGGTTTACGTATCCGCTGCAACGGACGGTGAGATCAACACCTATAGTATGGACGATAAAACAGGAGCTTTGACGCCAGCGGGCAACGTCAAGGCTGGCAACTCCGTGATGCCGATGACAGTCAGCCCTGATGGAACGCATCTTTATGCGGTCATCCGATCGCAGCCTTATCGCGTATTGTCCTATGAAATTGATCCCAACACGGGCGGACTGACGGAAAAGGCAGTGGCGGCATTACCGGATAGCATGCCTTATGTTTCGGCCGAAAAATCCGGCCGACTTTTGTTCTTCGCGTCCTATGGCGGCAACAAGATCGCATCATTGCCGGTGGGAGCTGATGGTCTGGTTAAAGACGGTGCCAAGCAGGTTGTCTTGACAGGGCGAAATGCCCACTCAATCGCCAGCGACAAAACCGGAAAATACGTTTTCGTGTCGAACCTCGGTTCCGATGTGGTTCTGCAATATACTCTGAATTCCGAAACCGGCCTGCTGGAACCCAACGCTCCGGCGAGCGTCTCAACAATGGCAGGACAGGGTCCACGTCACATCGTGATCTCGCCAGACAACAAGTCGGTCTATATCGTCACTGAACTCAGCGGTGAAGTCATTCACTATGCGCTGGATGCCGCCAAGGGAACTTTGACGGAAAAAGACGTCGTGGCCGTTTTGGCACCAGATGCCGGCCTTGAAAAGGGCGTCGCGCCAGCCGCACCGGCTGCGTTCAATGTGCCACAGAAACCAGCGGCGGCACCTGCAGCTGCCCCTGCCGTAGCGCCGCCAGCAAAGATTTGGGCTGCTGATATCGGCATCACGCCCGATGGAAAGTTCCTCTACGCGTCGGAGCGTTCAACCAGCACGATTGCAATCTTTGCCGTGGCTTCCGATACCGGTGCGCTGGCCCGTGTTGGCTTCGTTGAGACCGAAAAGCAGCCGCGTGGCTTTCGCATCGATCCGACAGGCCGGTTCCTGATCGCGTCTGGGGAGAAGTCGGAGCAGCTTTCCGTTTACGGCATTGACCAGAAAGATGGATCGCTGAAAAGGGTTGGTCGTTACCCAGTTGGCAAGGGCGCAAATTGGATCGAGATCGTCGATCTGCAATGACATAAAACGCAGCTAGTCTCATATTGAGACTAGCTGCCTTCACTGTTTAAAATCGCATACGAGTGATGAAAAGACACTGTCGGCTGACACATGTGTGTCTGATTGCCAAGGTGTGGTTGCCCGTGCCGCTTGCGGGATCCCATGAAAAAGCACTAAGGGTATGGAAATCGAAAGCGCAGACCTGAGGTCTTCACCGCTTCCGAACCTCCAGCACGTCGGAAAAGGCAAAGATGACAAGCTCCGAATGGCGGGTGGGAGTGCTGTTTTCCAGAAGCGGAATTAGCGAAATTACGGAAACCGAGCACTTTCTTGGCACCGCACTTGCAATCGAGGAAGTCAACGCAGCGGGCGGCGTGCTTGGCAAGCCCATCGTTCCGATTGCCTATGATCCGGGCGGAGATCAAACCGCCTATCGCAATCTGGCACGGCGCCTTTTGGCGGACGACGACGTCAACATCATTTTCGGCGCGTCGATGTCGGCCAGCCGAAAGGCAGTGCTTCCCATAGTCGAGCGGCACAACGGACTGCTGTTTTATCCGTCGATGTACGAGGGCTTCGAATATTCGGAAAACGTAGTCTATACCGGCGCCACCCTCAATCAGAACACTTTCGCCCTCGCGGAATACCTTCTTCGCCACCACGGGCGCCGGATCTTCTTCGTTGGCGCGGATTATATTTATCCGCGCGAATCCAATCGGGTCATGCGGGATGTGGTAGAGGCCAAGGGCGGTGAAGTCGTCAGCGAGCGATATCTACCTCTTCATGCCGACGAACAGGTCTTGCGTTCGGTTATCTCTGATATCGTCCGTCTTCAGCCCGATGCCATCTTCTCGACCATCATCGGCCGGCCGGCGCAGCGTTTCTATCGCATGTATGCCGAGGCCGGGATCGATCGAACGCGGGTTCCGATTGCGAGCCTGACCATGGCCGAGAGCGAGATTCGCGCAATCGGAGCGGACGCCTGCACCGGCCATATCCTTTCGGCGACTTATTTCCAGACGGTCGAGAACGAGGCGAACGAGCGCTTCGTGGGGGCTTTCAAAGCCCGTTTCGGCGAGGAGTACACCACGAGCGTATGGTCGCAACCGGCCTATGCACAGGTTCACCTCTTCGCCCGCGCGCTTGCCCGTGCCGGCTCGCTCGAGACCCATCGCATTTCCGAAGAAATTCTCCTGGAAGATTTTCTTGCTCCGGAAGGTCGGATCAATTTCGACGCCGATACCCGTCATCTCTGGCTGCATCCCCGCATCGGTGTGGCACGCGCCGACGGCTTGTTCGACATTGCCTGGCAGGCGCCCGGACCCATCCGACCGGATCCCTACCTGACGGCCTCGCGGTTCGAAGACGTTTGGCTGGAGGCCTGAGATGGCGGGACCGAGCAGGATCGTTCAGGATCTGCGGCGCGCGCGCGTTCTAGTTGTCCATCCGCGCGACGAAGACGGAAACGTTCTGATCGCCCACCTCAAGCGCCTTGGCTGCGAGGTTCGGGCGACCTGGCCCCTTCCACCTTCGTTGCCTCCGGACGTCGACACCGTCTTCCTGCATGTCGAGGATATGCATGTCGAGCACGCGCTTGAGATCATCGATCTTCAGCAGACGGCGATCATCGCCATCGTCACGTATGAGAGCCCGACAGCACTCCAGGCGATCATCGATCTTAACGCCCACGGCGTGATCAGCAAGCCGTTGCGGCCGCTCGGCATCCTGACGCAATTTACGCTTGCACGTTATAGGCAGAGCTACGAGAAACGGCTCGCCGGCAAGGTTCAGAAACTCGAGGAAACATTGAAGGGTCGCCGGTTGGTCGACAAAGCCGTTTCGGCGCTACGGGTCATGAATGGTCTCGATGAGGAGGCGGCCTATAAGCTCTTGCGCGATCAGGCAACGTCGAAGCGCGTTCCGATGGCAACGGTCGCCGAATCGATCATTGCCGCACAAGAGACTATGAAAAGCCTCGGACTTTCCGTCGGTGCAAAAGTTCAACCTTAAGTAGGTGTAGCCAAATGCCCTGACAATGCCTGCTGAACCGGCTTGACGGTCCCGTCCTTTCGTGCAAGCCTAAGGGTAACGAGCAGGTTTGCTCAGCGGCAGGGCTGCCGCATTCACATCATGGCTATGTAGCCTCTGGTTCACGGATTGAATTCCGTGCCAGAGGTTTTTTGCGTTTGGAGACAAGATTGAGCGCCAAGGCCTCAACCACACGGACGGTAATCGTCGCAACCGTCCAATTCGAGCCGATCATCGGTGATCGCGCCGGTAATCTTGCGACCATTGATCGGCTGGTAAGGGCGGCAAAGACCAGGGGCGCGGAGATCGTCGTGCTGCCGGAACTGGCCGACAGCGGATATAACTTCCTTGATGGCGATGAGGTTGCGGCATTGGCCGGCGCGGTGCCCGATGGCCCGAGTGCCGAGACGTTCTGCCGCCTTGGCCGAGAACTTGCCCTTTACATCGTCAGCGGCATAGCCGAGCAGGATGGCGATCGGTTCTACAACAGTGCGCTTCTCTGCGGACCCCAGGGGTATATCGGCAAGTACCGCAAGCTTCATCTTTGGAATAACGAAAACCGTCTGTTCAGAAAAGGCGATCTCGGGCTGCCGGTATTCGATCTGCCCTTCGGCCGTATCGGCATCGCTATCTGCTACGACGGCTGGTTTCCGGAAACATTTCGTCGGTTGGCGCTGGCCGGCGCCGAACTGGTCTGCGTACCCACCAACTGGGTACCGATGGCCGGTGCGGAAAGCGCTGCCGAGCCGATGGCAAATATCCTCCACAAGGCGGCTGCCCACACCAACGGTCTTTACATTGCTTGCGCCGACCGGATCGGCATCGAGCGCGGTCAGTCCTTCATCGGCCGCAGCCTTATCGTCGGCCCGCAGGGCTGGCCCGTATCCGGTCCTGCAAGTGCAGACCGCGAGGAAATCCTCCTTGCGCCAGTCGATCTGTCGAGCGTGACGGAAACCCGCACACTCAACAGCTTCAATAATCTGCTCGGCGACCGCCGGGCCGATGTCTACGGGTAACAACAACCCACTTAAGAAAGGGGAACAAAATGCAAATGAAAACCATGATCCTTACACTCGCAACCTCCGCATTCGCCACCGCAGCTTTCGCCGAGGCTCCGATCAAGATCGGCGTGCCGGTGGGATTGTCTGGCGCAAACAGCGTGGTCGCGCCGTCTGTCGTCCAAGCCGCAGAGCTCGCCGTCGAAGAGATCAATGCCAAAGGCGGCGTGCTCGGGCGGCCTCTACAGCTGGAGATCGCGGACGACGCATCAGGGGCGGCCGGAGCGCAAAAGGCCTTCGATTCGCTGGTTTTCCATAAAGAGGTGAACGTCGTCATCTCCATGGAGACGAGTGCCGCGCGCAATGCTGGCCTGCCAATCATTTCCAAGGGCGACGTGGCGTACATCTACACGTCCTTCTATGAAGGCAAATCCTGCAATGCCAATCTTTTCGTCGATGCCTGGGTTCCAGAACAGCAGGTGCCGCCTGTCGTCGACAATTTCATCATCAAACAGGGCGCAAAGAAGTTCTTCCTGATCGGTTCGGATTATGCCTTCGGACGCGGCATGCTGTCCTTCGCCAAGGGCTATATCAAAAAAGCCGGCGCCCAGATTGTTGGCGAGGAATATCTGCCCATGGACGGCAGCGACTGGACGGCCATCATCTCCAAGGTCCGTTCCTCCGGCGCCGACGCCATCATCACCTCGACGGCCGGCGGCGCACCGAACGTGACCCTGACCAAGCAGTTGCGCTCCTCTGGCGTTACCCTGCCTTACGGCAATCTCGCGGTCGACGAAGGTACTGCCAAGAGCATGGGTGCCGACGCCAAGGACATCTTCCTCTCCGCATCCTACGTCACCGGAATCGACAGCCCGGAAAACAAGGCCTTCCTCTCGGCGATGGGAAAGAAGTTCGGCAAGGATTTGCGCACGCCGAACGATCTTTCCGTGCCGCAGTATGAAGCGATCTACCTTTACAAGGCAGCCGTAGAGAAGGCGGGCAGCACGGATACGGCGGGCGTGCTCAAAGCTCTTCCTGACGTATCCTTCACCGGTCCGCGCGGCAAGATCTCCATGAACAAGCAGCATCACGCCCCCCTGACGATGTATCTTGGCCAGGTAAAGGGCGACGGAAGCGTGGCCGTTGTCGATAGCTTCAAGGACGTCGATCCCGGCAATCAGTGCCCGAACCTCTGAAACCAGCGTGGCGGGGCAGGGCGCCCCGCCTCCATCATCGGAGTTCTAGAAATGACGCTCTTTCTCGATGTCGTCAGCACCGCGGCCATTCTCTTCATCGTTGCCGCCGGGCTGCTTGCGATCTTCGGCGTGCTGAAGATCATTAATTTCGCGCATGGCGCATGGCTGACCATTGGGGCCTACTGCGCTGTCGTCGTCAGCGGGTTCGGCCTCAATCCATGGCTTGCCATTCCCTTTGCCTTCCTGATCGGCGCGATCCTCGGTGGTGTGGCGGAACGGTTCATCGTGCGACCTCTCTATCGCCGGCCGCTCGATGCCATTCTTGCAACCTGGGGCCTTGGCATCGTCATCGGCCAGTTGATCACGCTCTGGTTTGGCCGCGACGTGCAGTTCACGCCGGCGCTGCTGCCCGGCACCTTCGATCTCTTTGGCGCCGGCTATTCGGCCTACCGTCTTTTCGCCATTGTCGCGGCCATCGCTCTGGGGCTCGGTTTCACCTTGCTGCTCGATGGGACACGGCTTGGTCTTTCCGCCCGGGCGGTCATCATGAATGAAACGCTGGCGCGGGGTCTCGGTATCGATACCGAAAAGGTGCGGCTCACGACCTTCATGATTGGCACCGGCCTTGCGGCCCTTGCCGGCGTGTTGCTCGCGCCGCTGACCAGCGTCGATCCCAATATGGGCGTCGCTTGGCTGACAGGCGCCTTCATGCTGGTGATGGTCGCAGGCTCTTCTTTCGGTGCGCTTGCTGTCGCCTGCCTCATCTTCGGGGCCGCCCAGGTGCTCGTCAGCATCTATTTCAGTCCAATCCTCGGCGGCATCACCGTAGCCGTCCTTTGCGCAATCACACTGCGCATACGTCCGAAGGGATTTGCCCGTGCGTGACAGACAAAAACTCCGGCTCGTCCTTCTTGTGGCGCTGGCGCTCACAGCTCTCCTGTTGATCGTCTTCGGACCGATGTTTCTCGGCCGCTTCAGCCTCAACGTCCTGACGCGTTCGATGATCTACGCGATGCTGGCGATCACCGTCGATTTGCTGTGGGGCTACACGGGTGTTCTCACCTTCGGACAGGCGGCATTCTTTGGCGTGGGCGCCTATGCCACCGCCATGGTCCTCACCCATATCGGCGCAAGCCCGGCGCTTTTCGTCGTTGCCCTTGTCGCTTCCGTGCTGGTTCCGCTCATGCTTGGGCTAGCGGTCGGCTGGCTGTCGTTCTATCACGGCTCGACACCGCTCTATGCCACCGTGATCTCGCTCGTGGTGCCGATCGTCGTCACGCAGCTCGTCTTTTCCGGCGGCACCTGGACCGGTTCCTCGGGTGGCCTCGTCGGTTACGAAACCCTCCCGCTCGGGCTTCCCGGCTATTTCCGCCTGTCGGGGGCGTGCCTGCTGGCCTTGGCCGTTCTTGCCATCGTCTTTGTCCGGTCGGACGCCGGCCGTCTGCTCGTCGCAATCCGCGACAACGAAGCCCGCGTGGCTTATCTCGGCATGAACCCCGCCCGGCTGAAGATCGTCCTGACGGGCGTTCTGGCTGGCGTATGCGGCCTGGCGGGCTTCCTCTTTGCCAATGCATCCGGTGTCGTCGCCCCTGAAAACGCCGGCTTCGTATTCGGAACCGAGCTCGTCGTGTGGACGGCGCTCGGTGGCCGGGGAACGATTGTCGGACCCTTGTTCGGCGCAATCGGCATCGATTATCTGAGCGCCAGTCTTTCGGGCGATCTGCCCTTCCTGTGGCAACTGATCGTCGGTGCGCTCTTCGTTGCCATGATCATCCTCTTGCCGGGCGGCCTCGCCTCCCTGGTGACGCGATTCCTGAAGTCGGCGAACTCCAGCAGCACTCTGAAGTCCTTGCCGACGCGCATCGTCAAGGATGGTGCGTTGGCAAGCAAGAGCCTCCTGTCGATCCGCGGTCTCGGCAAGTCCTATGGCAGCTTCGCCGTCCTCAAGGGTATCGACCTTGAAATCGGCGCCGGAGAACTCGTCAGCCTGGTCGGCCCCAATGGCGCCGGCAAGACCACGCTGATGCGCTGTCTCTCGGACGGCACCCAGCAGATCGAAGGTCAAGTGGATATCATCGGCACGAATATTGCCGGTCGTGCACCTGAGCGGATCGTCGCCCTCGGTGTCGGCCGCAAATTCCAGGTTGCCAGCATCTTCGACAGCATGACCATCGGCGAATGCCTGAAGATGGCACGGTTCAGCCGCGAGAGACCCAACCCAATGCGGTCGCTTGGCGAGATCATGCTGCCGGCAGCGGCAGCCGAGATCCTGACGCTCACCGGCATGGCGGATATGCTGGCCAAGCCGGTGTCGCGGCTGTCGCATGGTCAAAGGCAGGCTCTCGAACTGGCGATGGTCGTCGCTCTGGAACCGCGCATCATTCTTCTCGACGAGCCGACTGCGGGTCTTACCAAGACCGAGCGCATGACCATCGGGACCATTCTCAAGAAGCTGACGGACGAAATGGGTTTCGCCGCCATTCTGGTCGAACACGATCTGGATTTCGTGCGCGACATATCGAGCCGCATCGTGGTTCTCCATCAGGGCAAGCTCGTGCTCGACGGCACGGTGAATGACGTGGTCAACTCCGAAACGGTTCGCACCATCTACGCAGGAGGCGTCCATGGCTGATACGTTCAAACTCAAGCTCAGCGGCGTGTCGAGCGGATATGGCGCAGTCGATGTGGTCAATGGCGTGTCGCTCGCCATCCGGCCGGGCGAGATCTTCGCGCTCATGGGCAAGAACGGCATGGGCAAGACAACACTGTTGAAGACGATCCTTGGCTTCCTGCGTGGCAAAGGCACGATCGAGGTCGACGGTGCCGTCATCGCCGACAGAAAACCCGCGGAGCTGATCGCTTCTGGAATCGGCTATGCCCCTCAGGAATTGCCGTTGTTTCAGGATCTCTCGATCCGCGACAATCTGCGCCTCGCGCTCAAGGGCGATCGGGATCTGGCATCCGCACTGGAACGGGTCTACGGTTATTTCCCTTTCCTGAAGGACCGGCTGGCACAGAAGGCCGGCACGCTATCGGGCGGGGAGCAGAAAATGCTGATCCTCGCGCGAGCGCTGATGCTGCGGCCAAAATTGCTGCTGATCGACGAAATCTCCGAAGGCCTGCAGCCCTCCGTCGTTCAGAATATCGCCAAAGCATTGAGGGACGAACGGGAAAAGCGCGGCACGACCATTCTGCTCGTCGAACAGAACCTGGATTTCGCCCTTTCGGTGGCCGACCGCTGGGCCATTCTCAAACTCGGGGCGATCGAAGACGAAAGCCCCAATGGGCCAGATAGCCGCAGCCGTGTGCTGCAACATCTGAAGATCTAGGGAGCCGGGGCGAGTGCGAGACCCATGGAACGCTTTCATGCCCTATCCGGATGCGGATGTCGGGCACGCGGCCATCGGTCCGCTTTCCGGCCTTCGACTGGCCGTCAAGGACCTTTTCGACGTTGCCGGCTATCCGACCGCGGCCGGCAATGCCGCGGTGCTCGCTGCCTCCGGCATCAAGACATCGACGGCGCCTTTGGTCCAGACGCTGCTCGATACCGGCGCCTGCTTCGTCGGCAAAACCAATACGGATGAGCTCGCCTATTCCCTGATCGGCGGCAACATCCATTTCGGTATGCCGATCAATCCGCGCGATCCCGACCTCATTCCCGGCGGCTCGTCGTCGGGCTCAGCCGTCGCGGTTGCCGCTGGCCTCGCGGATGTCGGGCTTGGAACAGACACGTCCGGTTCCATCCGGTTGCCCGCCGCCGTCAACGGCCTTATCGGCTGGCGGCCAACACATGGAGGCCTGAACAACAGGGCGCTGCGTCCGTTGGCGCCAAACTTTGATGTGCCGGGCTTCATGACGAGAAGCCTGGAACCAATGGCCGCGGTGATGAGCGCCGTCGGCATGCACGCGGCAAGTGACCGACCACAATCTATTCTTATTCCCGAGGATATCTTCGCAACCATTGACGACGCGGTCGCCGACCAGATGATTGCCAGCCTTCGATCAGCGGGCATACCTGTTCGCGAAGTCGGCGCGATCAGTTGGTTGAACTTGGATGAGCTTGCTTGGGCGTTCACGACCATCCTCCAAAGAGAAGCCTGGGAAAGCAACAGATCGCTTCTCGAGCGAAGCCTGCATGCTATCGCGCCCGACATTGCTGCGCGGCTCCTGTCAGGATCACGGCTGAGCGAGGAGGAGGTGCTCGAGGCGCGTCGGATTCGAGAGCAATTTTCCAAGGAGATTGATCGACTTTTTGGCGAGGATGTCCTCGTCGCTCTTCCGACATTGGCCGCGAAACCGTCAAGGCGCGACGCCGCACCGCGATGTCTCGCAGCGTTTCGCTCCGCCTGCATCAAACTTCTGTGTCTCTCCGGACTTAGCGGTTGCCCGCAATTGGCACTTCCTATTGCCCGACCCGGCGGGAACATCTCATTATCATTGCTTGGCAAAAGGGGCGCGGACAGGATGCTACTGGATGTGGCGAAGCTACTGCGTGTTGAGTGAGAAGGGAACTCGCCGTTTGATATTAAGGTATGTCTGTTCTCTAACTTGCGGGTCTTTGGTTCGAATCCGATCAAGGCGATCGTGTCGCTGCCCGCGCAGGTGATGCCGGAACCTTAGGCCCGCTCAACCTGCTTCTCGACCTGACCGGATTGATATGCCCGATCCGCCGCCAGCAGTTTCTGCGAGGCTTCCGTTATGGCAGAGAGCACCTTGGCATCGGTGATATTCTCCAGGAACGGCAGCATCGGGCCGGTATCCGCAATGCCGGCGGTCGCGACCGCTTCATGCAGGACGCGGAGCGGCGATATGCCGTCGCGCAGGTCTTCCAGCCCCATGAAGAAGGCCCGCAGCCGTTCCGCCTCGGCGACGTTGCCGGCCTTCAGTGCTTTCAGGATACCGGTGGACATGGCGGGTGCGACGCAGACGGAGCCGGACGTGAAGCCCTGCAGACCGAAATCCATCAGGTGGCTGATCGCCGGCCGCTCGCCGATGCCGGAGATGATGATCTTGCGATCGACCTTCTGGACGAGTTCGGAGAGGTAGGCATCTTCCTTCGGGTTCTGCCGGACGACTGCGTATTTGATCGTGCAGATCGCCCCATCCGCAACGACGGCCGCGAGATCGGCCGCCGAAATGTAGCCGAGCGATTTCACATAGGCGATGATCGGCCGCCCGTAGGCGTCCGCGATGCGGCGAAGGCCCGTTGCGACGCCGGCCGAAGTCACCGGGAAATTCAGGGGCAAGACCATCGCAGTCGGCAGGTCGTAGTCCTTGAGAATTGCGATCTGGTCCAGCGACTTGCCATAGTCCGGACCGACCGAAGGGATAAGCCAGGTGCCGGAGGGCGCGATCTCCTTCAGCAGGTCGACCATCTCCGCGAATTCGCGGACGGAGATGTTGTAGAGGTTGGCGTTGCCGCCATAAAGCGCGGTGGTCACGCCGCCTTGCGCCAGATGCGCCAGGATCTGGCGGTTGCCTTCGCGGTCGAGCGTGTAGTCGGCCTTGCGTGCCAGGGGCGGCACGGAGAGGACCGATTTCGCAAGCATTTCGGGTGTCACGGAAAAATTGGGCATGGCTTCAGGCTCCCGGTTCAGGGGTAAGTGGAAAAGCATTGACGAACGGTCTTGCCCAGCGTCCAGGCGCTGGACGACCGTTGGAATCAGGCCGAGTTCATGACCTCGACCGGGCGCATTTCCTGCTTGCCGTAAGCGCGGCTGGCGGAAAGAAGCCGTTGGGAATAGGGGTGCTGGACATGGCCCGAGCGGATCTGCTCGATGCCGGTTTCCTCGACGATCTCGCCGCCGTTCATGATCGCGACGCGGCTGCAGAGATGCGCAATGACGGCCATGTCGTGGCTCACCAGCAGGTAGGTCAACCCGCGTTCCTTCTGCAGGTCGGCGAGCAGGTTGAGGATTTCCGCCTGCACGGAAACGTCGAGCGCCGAGGTCGGCTCGTCGAGCAACAGGACAGGCGGGTCGAGGATCAATGCGCGGGCGATCGCGACGCGCTGCCGCTGGCCGCCGGAAAGCTGATGTGGGAACCGATAGCCGAGGCCGGGATCGAGACCGACTGCTTTCAGCACGTCGGAAACAGCGTTTTCCTTGATCGGCAGGTGCTGATTGCGCAGTGGTTCGATCAACTGCGAACGAACCGTCTTGCGCGGATGCAGCGAGCCGTAGGGGTCCTGGAAGACCATCTGGACGTCGCGGAAGAAGGCTTTGCTCCGTTCCGGCTCCAGCGGCTTGCCATCCAGCGAAATCCGTCCGCCGTAATTGCGGTTGAGGCCGGAAATCGCGCGGAGCACGGTGGATTTGCCGCAGCCGGATTCGCCGACGAGGCCGAAGGATTTCCCGCGTTCGATGGTGAAGCTGATGCCCTTCACGACGAGCGGCGTGCGCGGGCCGAACCGGACGGTGAGGTTTTCGACGTCGATCATGACGGCACTCCGATGGTGGGTTGCGTCAACCAGGACGGATCCCGCGTCAGCGTCGGCAGGCGTGCCGGCGGGTTTTCAATGGACGGCAGCGAGGCGAGCAATCCTTGGGTATAGGGGTGCTGGGCATTGTCGAGTTCGGACGCCTTCAGCACTTCGACGACGCGTCCCGCATACATGATCAGCACCCGGTCGCAGAATTTACGGATCAGGTTCAAATCGTGGCTGATGAAGATCAGGCCGAGGTTGCGCCTGGCGATCAGTTCGTCGAGCAGCGCCAGAACGTCGAGCCGCACGGTAACGTCGAGCGCCGACGTGGGTTCGTCGGCGATCAGTACTTCTGGCTCGGCGATCAGCATCATGGCGATCATGATGCGCTGGCCCATGCCGCCGGAGACTTCGTGCGGATAGAGCCGGAAGACGCGCTGCGGATCGCGGATCTTTACCGCTTCCAGCATTTCCAGCACCTTCTTCTCAGCGGCCTTCCTGCCGGCTTTCGGATAATGCAGCCGATAGGTCTCGGCGATCTGCTCGCCGACGCGCATGACCGGGTTTAGCGAATATTTCGGGTCCTGCAGGATGAGGCCGATCTGCTTGCCGCGGATATCCATCATCTGCTTTTCACTGGCGGCCAGAATATCGGCGCCTTTGAACGTCATCCGGTCGGCGGTGACCTTTGCGGTCGGCGGCAGGAGCCGCATGATGGCCCGGCCGACAGTCGATTTGCCAGAGCCGGATTCGCCGACGATGCCGAGCTTTTCGCGGCCAAGTTGGAAGCTCACGCCGCGCACAGCCTTCACGAAGCCGTGGGCGAAGGAGATTTCCATATTTCTGACATCGATGAGCGGTTCGGTCATTCGCCACCTCTTGGGTCGAGTACGTCGCGCAGGGCATCGCCGACGAGATTGAAGGCAAGGCTGACGACTGCGATTGCAATGCCGGGCGCGGCGATAACCCAGGGGCTGTCGAGCATGAACTCGCGGCCGGTGGCGGCCATCGCGCCCCATTCCGGCCATGGCGGCTGGGCGCCAAGGCCGAGGAAGCCGAGGCCGGCGGCGGTCAGGATAATGCCGGCCATGTTGAGCGTCACGCGGACGATGACCGAGGGTACGCACATCGGCAGGATATGGCGCATGATCACGGCGGCCGAGGATGCGCCTTGCAGCCGCACCGCGGCGATATAGTCCATTTGCCTGAGGCTCAGCGTTTCGGCGCGGGCGAGGCGGGCGATGGGCGGCCAGGCAGTCAGCGAGATCGCGATGATTGCGTTGGTGATGCCGGGACCGAGAGCTGCCGCAAAGCCGAGCGCCAATACGAGACCGGGGAAGGAGAGGAAGATATCCGTGATGCGCATCAGCACCTCATCGACAATGCCGCCGAAATAACCGGAGCAGGTGCCGATCAAGAGCCCGATCGGTGCGACGATGATCGTCACGAGGATGATGATGTCGAGCGTCGTGCGTGCGCCGTAAATGATGCGGGCGAAGACGTCGCGACCGAAATTGTCGGTTCCGAGAATGTGGTCCCAAGAGGGGGGCGACAGGCGGATCGCCATGTTCTGAGCGATCGGATCGTATTGCGTCAGAATAGGGGCGGCGGCGGCGGTTATGATGAGGATCAGGATAACCACTAGGCCGACGACGCCGAGCGGATGTTCACGGAATTTCAGCCAGCCCTGGTAGAATTGCTGCACAGACGCATGCAGCGTACCCTTGGGTTCAGGGGCGAGAAGCCAGCCGCGAATGCCGGGAGGCGTGGGGCGAGATTGGGAAATGGGTATCGCCATATCTATCACCGTGTTCTCGGGTCGAGGATGCGGTAGAGCACATCCGACGTGATGTTGATGATCAGGAAGACGATCCCGATGGTGAGAACCGCGCCCATGACGACATTCATGTCGTTCATCTGCAGGCCGCGGGTGAGATACTGGCCGAGCCCCGGCCAGGCGAAGACGGTCTCGATCAGCACCGCGCCCTCAAGCAGACCGCCGAGTGTCAGCGCTATGATGGTCAGGAGCTGGACGCGGATGTTGCGGAAGGCGTGGCGCCAGATCACCTGGCGGGAGGCCAGCCCCTTGGCGCGCGCCGTGATGATATATTCCTGGCTGAGCTGCTCCAGCATGAAGCTGCGCGACATGCGGCTGATATAGGCGACGGAATAATAGCCAAGGATCGAGCCGGGCAGGATGATGTGGCCGAGCGCATTCTGGAAGACGTCCCAGTTGGCTTCCATGGCGGAATCGAGCAGCAGGAAGCCTGTCACCGGCGTGACGATGCCTTCGTAATAGACATCGACGCGCCCCGATGCGCCGACCCATTGCAGCTTGGCATAGAAGATAAAGAGCGCCATCAGACCCATCCAGAAGGTCGGGATCGAATGGCCTGCAAGACCGACGATACGGGCGACATGGTCGATCGGCTTGCCGCGATGAACCGCAGCCGTGATGCCAAGTGGCACGCCAACGATGGTGCCGACGATCATCGCCACCAGGGTCAGTTCGATCGTTGCCGGAAAGATCGACAGCAGGTCGGTGACGATGGGCTGGCCGGTGATCGCGGAGACGCCGAGATCGCCGGTCAGCACTCTTTTCACATAGCTGAGGAACTGTATGTAGACGGGCTGGTCGAGGCCGAGTTGCTTGAAAACCCGGTCATAGACTTCCTTGCTGACCTCGGGTCCGGTGATCGCCAGAACCGGATCGGCCGGCAGCAGGCGTCCCATCGAGAAGGTCAGGAAGAGCAGCCCCAGCAGGGTCGTCACCACAGCGACGACGCGACCGATGAAGCGACGGACGGCAAGCTTGATGCCATCATCCGGCATGTCATCGACCGGGCCATCGGTGGCGGGATCAGTCGTGGTCGGTACGGGCGAGTTGTCTCGTGTCGTCATGTCCACGCTGGCCACGTCAATCCTACTCCTTGGTTTTCGTCACGTCGTGCCAACGGGTCGACCAGGTCGTATGTCCCTGATAACCCTTGACATTGGCGCGCATGACATAGGGGTCAGTGCGTTGGAAGAAGACGATCAGCGGCGGGTTCATGCCCTTGTAGATCTCATCGATCTTCTTGAACATTTCCGTGCGCTTGGTCGTATCGCGTTCCTTCATCGACTGATCGACAAGGGTGTTCAGCTCCGGAACCTGCATGGCGGTGCGCCACAGATAATAGCTGCCGAGACGGGCCTCGTCGCGATTGTCTGGGTTGTAGGCATATTGGGTGGCGACCGCGAACGGATCGGGCAGGCGGGCACCAGAATTGCCGAGCAGGATTTCGTATTTGCGCTCGCGGAAGGCTGGTGTGTATTCGCCGGGCACAAGGTTAAGGTCGAAGCCGGCCGCACGGGCGCTTGCCTGCAGGGCTTCGGTGAACGGCAACGTTGCGGCACCCGATGGGTTCAGCACCTTCTTGAGGCCATTCGGATATCCGGCCTGCGCCAGCAAGGCCTTGGCCTTGGCCGGGTCGTAGTCATAACGGGATGTATTGTCAGCCGGCGCACCGATCATGCCCTTCGGCACGACGGACTGCCACGGAAAGCCGGTATAGCGCATGATATTGCCGGAGATCGCCTTCCAGTCGAAAGCATGCTGGAATGCTTGGCGGACCAGGGGCTTCTGCAGATCGGGGTCTTTCTGGTTCAGTGCGATATAATAGAAGCCGAGACCTGGCACGTTGTCGATCACCATTTTCTTGTCGTTCGCCAGCGCATCCAGGTCGCCGCTTGCGAGATACTGGCCGACATCCACGTCGCCGGCCTGCAGCTGAAGACGCAGGTTGCCGGATTCGGGGATATGCCGGGTGATGACGCGGGCCATGGCCGGGACACCGCCCCAGTATTTCTTGTTGGCTTCGAAGACTGCGATGTCGTTCGGACGCCATTGCGAAAGCGTGAAAGGACCGCTGCCGGCCGAGTTGGCGGCAAGCCAGGCAGCGCCGAAATCGCCGTTCGCCTCATGCGACATGGCGGTCTTCTTGTCGATGATGCCAAGCGAAGAGCTGGCGAGCGAATAAAGCACGAGATCGGTGCTGACCTGGATCGGCAGCTCGATTTCGAGCGTCTGCGCATCCTTGGCCCGCACCAGCTTTTCGACATTGTCGGCCGTAAAGCCCCAGAGCGCGATATCGGTCGAGCCGACCTGACCACGCTTGATGACGCGCTGGATCGACCAGGCGGCATCTTCGGCGGTCACCGGATTGCCGCTCTGGAATGTAGCGTCGCTGCGCAGCGTGATGGTGATCAGCTTGCCGTCGGCCGAGGCGCTCCACTTGGTCGCGAGCATCGGCTGCAGCTTTTGCAGGTCGTTCTGCGGCAGCCGGACGAGGTTGTCGTAGATATTGGAAATGAGCTCCGAAACCGTGCGGGCATTGTTGTCTGCAGGGTCCAGAGTGCGGATGCCGGTCAGGTTCGTGCCGATCACCAGCATGTTCGGCGGCGATGCGGCGAGCGCTGCGCCCTGCGGGACCGTCAGCGCTGCAGCAACTAGAAATGTCGCCGCCATAAGATGTTTCATCATGTTCAACCTCCCAATTGAAATCTTCGAGCTCTTCAGTTCGTTCTGCTTGCCGTCTTCCGTCTCACGGATAACCGAACGCGCCGTCCGGCTTGACCGGCAGCTTGCGTTCCCAATGCACGTAGCCATCCTTTGCCAGCACCTGTTCGTCGATCTCGACGCCCCAGCCGGGACGGTCGGGGCGGAGCTGCAGGTATCCGTCCTCCGGCAGGTAGGGGTCCTTGACGTAGGGCGCGTCGAGCGGCAGCCGGTATTCGAGGATCTTGAAGTTCGGGGTAGCTGCGGAGAAATGCAGGTTGACGGCGGTCGCTAGCGGTCCCATCGGGTTATGCGGTGCGATCGGCACATAATGCGCTTCCGCAATCGCCGCGATCTTGCGCATTTCGAGAAGCCCGCCGACGACGCAGATATCGGGCTGGGCGATATCGCAGCCACGTGCCGAGAGGAGGTTCAGGAATTCGTAGCGGTTATAGAGGCTTTCGCCGGTAGCCAGCGGGCAGTTAAGCTTCGCCTTCATCTCTGCCCAGGCAGGGATGTGCTCCGGTCGGATAGGCTCCTCGAAGAACATCGGATCGTAAGGGGCCAGAGCATTGCCGAGCTGGATTGCCTGCCAGGGATCGTAGATCTTGGCATGTGCATCGAAAGCGAAGTCGTAATGGGATGGCGCCCGCTCGCGGATGGTGCGGAAGAATTCCGCACCCGTTCGGATCACCTCGCCCCAGCGCTCCTTGTGAAAATCCACGCGATAGGGATGCATCTTGAATGCCGCGAGGCCGTACTTCTCGTTATGACCGGCGATCACATCGAGGAATCCCTCGGCATCCTTGTAATTATGCACGCCGAGATAGACGCGCACCTTGTCGCGGACCGCGCCGCCGATCAGCTGATAGACCGGCAGATCCACCGCCTTGGCGGAAATATCCCAGAGGCAATGGTCTATCGCCGAAAACGCCGCCAGATGCATCGCGCCGCCCGGAAAGCGCGCCTGCTGCTGCATCTTCAGCATCAGGAATTCGATCCGTCGCGGATCCTCGCCTTTGATCTGTTCATAGAAATATTCGAGGATGTGCGGCAATGCCTTGTCGGGACCGTGGTTGTAGCACTCGCCCCAGCCGGTGATGCCTTCGTCCGTGTCGATTGCCACGATCACACGGGGGCGCTTGTCGTCGTGGCTCATAAAGCTTCGAAGGCCGGTAATGCGCATGGTCGCAATGTTCCTCTGTCGAAAAAGGCATAAATGAGCCAGCCGACGCGCTGGCGTGCCGGGCTTGAAGAAATGTACTGTCTGTCGACCGATGCCTGACGCGGGCAAAAACTCCCTGTTGCCGAAGCTTCGTGGCTTACGGCCCAGGGTGCGACAGAAATGGCGTTGAAGTTTGGCCTTGCGACCTCAGCTGCGTTTCTCGCGCCAGCAATGATGGTCGATTCGCGCCGTGTGCTGCATCTGAATATCTCCTCCCTGAGATGACCGAATGCACTTCGACAATTTCGAATACGCTAACACGGTCACCTAAGTTGTCAACTCTCATCTCAAATTTTGTAAAAAAGGCTCCAAAAGAAGTAATTTTTGATGACATCTTTGAAATTGTGCCTATCGATAGATAGGCAGGCTCGAGCCATGGTCGCGACTGCCATATCGCGCGCCGGGAGGGCCGCGGGGACGAGAGATTTGGGAGTTAAGGGGGTGTTGAATGGCGGAACTGCAATTAACGCCGCCGCGCAAGGAGAGGCTGGCGGACAAACTATACGGCCAGATCCTCGAGCAGATTTTGAATGGCGCCTTCAAGGAAGGCGATCGGCTGCCGGCGGAAAACGATATCTGCTCTGCTTTTTCCGTATCGCGCCCTGTGGTTCGCCAGGCCTTGATCCGGTTGCAGGCTGATGGCCTTGTCTATTCGCGGCGCGGTTCCGGCACATTCGTGCGCGCCGTGCCGCCCTCGGCCATCACCCGCTTCGTGCTGCCGTCCAATGTCGCGGGTTATCTGAAGTCCTTCGAGGTTCGTTTCGCGCTGGAGGCTGCGGCAGCGTCGCTGGCGGCGGAGCGCCGCTCCAGCCAGAACCTTCACAATCTCGACCAAGCCAACGAGCTGCTGCGCGAAAAAATCATGAGCGGCCAGTCTCCCAGCGAGGCGGATTTCAATTTTCATCGCGAGGTCGCTGTCGCGAGCGGCAACGACCTGTTCGTATCGCTCTTTGAACACCTGCGCGGGGAGATCAGCGGCTCTATGGGCGTGGCGCTCAACCTGACGAAACTGGGCTCGGACGAGCGACGTATCGCCGTGCTGCGCGAGCACCAGCAGATCGTCGAAGCGATCCGGGCGAGAAACGGGGAGCACGCGGCGCTCTATATGCGTTACCATCTGGTGCGTGCCCGTGAGCGGATTACCGACGCGCAACGTGATCCCTGACGAGGGCGGTATGTTGCCACGACGGCGGCATTGTTGCGGTAGGGCGGCGTTTTCTTGGAGCAAACTCGTTGCCAGCCCCTGTCCACACAAGACAAGGGCTGGCTTTGACGGTTCCGATGGCGACAACAGGTCGGCACCGTCAAACGTCAACAAGCCATATCTCGATCGGTCGATGCCGTTCATCGATGCTGGCTGTCGTCGTTTCAACCCCGAGAGTGCGTTCCGTCACAGGAGATAAGGACCGTGCAGTTCTTGGGGCGCTTGAGGGACACCTCCAGGAGGTGGGTTCGCTCCACCGCCCTGTCAAATTCGTGCCGCAGGGCAGGCTTCGCGAGATGGGCATGGCCGGATAACCGCCATCCGGCCATGCGCGAGAAGGGGATGTTTCGAAAGATGGTACTGACGGGGAAGGACCGGAGCGTCGGTAAGGACCAGTCCGCCGGAAAACCTTGCGTCGCCCTCGAACTTTCGCGCCAGGCTTTTCGTTGGAAGATTATGCGGCAAAATCATTCGGCGTCTACCAAGACCCGAAGCAGTATGACGAGGTCATCTGGCGTTTTGCTCCATACGCCGCAGCAAGGGCTGCCGAATGTTGCCAGTATCCCTACCTATCGCGTTCAGGTGCCGGCGGTGATATTTGCCCCACCTGAGCGCCGATAGACAGAATGAACATATCAAGTGCTGCGGACATTGCCGCCTCGGCGGGGCGTTCAATCCGCCACTCCGGGAAATGCCCATCGATCCACATTCTCGCCACGCCATATATAAATGCTCGCGAGGAGAAGATCAGATCCTCGCTGCTGATGCCGTCACGAAGCAGGCCGAGCCTTCGAGCATCGTCGATCAACTGGACCATGATCAAGCGAATAGCTTCATTTTCCGCGACGAGCTTCTCAGAACCGTGGAAGTCGATCAGCGTGCGCGAACTTATCACCTGAAAATGTGTGGGATTGGCCAAGACCCAGTTGAGATAGCCTTGGCCGACTGCGCGCAACGCAGCAATCGGATCGTCGTCGCCTGCTCTTTGCAATTCCGCAGACACAGCTTCGGTCAGGCGGCTCATTGCCTGTTCGGCAACAGCCGTCAACAATGCCGTCTTGCTGCTGAAATGCCGGAATGGTGCGCCGGGCGAAACTCCGGCGCGTTTGGCCACTTCACGCACAGACAGCGATTCCACGCCCTTGTCCTCGATGAGTACGATGGCAGCCTCAAGGAGAGCTTCGATCAGGTTTCCATGGTGGTAGTTAGCGCGAGCTGGCAGTGATTTTGGCGTCATTTTGCGACGATAGCCGATCCGTCCCTCGAATGTAATCATTGATTATAATTGCCCTTGCAAAACGCCTTCCTTTGAAGTAATCAGTGTTTACATAAACGGGAGGCCTACATGCCTGCGAAGGAAAATTCAGTCTGGAAGGGTTGGCAACTTACGGCTCTCATCTCGCTGTCGTTGCTGATCATGGCGGCGGTCGCCGCCGCGATGAGCCCGTCATCTGTCGAGGCGGCGCGTCTAGTGATCCGGCTGACGGCCCGCACGTCGCTGGTGCTCTTCGCGCTGGCTTTCACGGCGTCAAGCCTGGAGCGCCTTTTCCCGTCTCCTGCAACGCGGTGGCTGCGACAGAACCGTCGTTACCTCGGCGTGTCGTTCGCCGTGTCCCATGCGATCCATGCCGCGGCGCTGTTCGCTCTCGCCAGGCTTGACCCAACGCTCTTCCTGCAATTGACGAACATTGGTAGCTACATTGGCGGTGGTATCGCCTATGCCTTCATCATCCTGATGACGCTCACCTCGTTTGACCGAACGGCCGCCTTTATTGGACCGGTAACTTGGTATTGGCTCCACACTTTGGGCGCTTGGTACATCTGGGTGTCGTTCTTGCTGAACTTCGGAAAACGCGCCGCGGTGAATTCGATGTACTGGCCCGCAATGGTCGTTATCGGATTGATGCTGGTTGTCCGGCTTGTCGCAATTCTACGCCGCCATCGCATGGCTTGACGTTAGGGGAAGCAGAGGTCGCTGATGAAACGATGGGGTCTCATGGTCTCCTGCGGATTGTCGTCCCAGTGGTGCAACGACAGTTGCTCTTCCGATGCGATCTTGCAGCCGCCGGCGATCCCGGCGGATCTCCTCCACCCAGCCGACGACCTTGCTCTATCTCGGCCAGATCTACACGCCGCTTGTGCTGGCCTGCATCGTCGCCTGGCTCCGACTGGAAAAGGGTGACCATTTGGTTGCCGGCATCATGATCGGTTTGTTGATCTCGATGAAACCGAATTTTTCGGTCTGGCCCGTGCTGCTTTTTCTCGCGGGCCACCGCATGCCGAGCGTCGTGACGATTGCAACGGCCGTCGTCATAGCCGCGGTCCCTTTAGTCATCTTCGGGCCCGGAATCTACCTGGATTGGCTGCATTTGGTGGCGACGGACGGCGGGCGGGCGGTGTTCTTGACGAACGCTTCGTTTGCAGGACTTGCAGCACGGGCGGGCCTCCCGGCCGTGGGCACCGCTCTTGCTGTCGCATTGTTGCTTTCGCTGGCAGCGTGGGCTTTTTTCCGCCGGCCGCCAGTGATCGTCGTCAGCGGATTTGCGCTCTTGGCGTCCCTCCAGGCGTCGCCGCTTGGCTGGATCCACTATACGCTCTTCCTCCTTCCGGTGTTTTTGCATCATTGGCAGCGGCCTTGGACATGGCTGTCGGCCGCACCTCTGGTGATACCGGTCCCAGTCATACTCGGTTACTTCGGTGCTCCCCGCCTAGCGCAATTAGGGGTCGGCTCGGTCTACGCCTGGGCCCTCGTCCTGCTCCTCATCGGTCTGATCGCTGCTGAGCGAGGGAGGCAGTCTGCTGCTCATGTTTTCCTGCGGTAGATTCGCCAGTTCGTTGTCTCCCGTACCTTATCGAAATGGCGGGCGATGTAGTGAGCAAAAACGTCGCGCATGCCATTCGCCGTCCAGATCTCGATTGGCCATTTGGGATCGAGGATCAGGTCGACATCTGCAAACATCTCCTCCGCGGGTGGATGGTAGTCGGGACCGAGCGTCCGTCCCCAGTGATACCAGGCGCTATCGCCCACGGGCGGCCGGAGCGCCAGGCCGGCCGAGAGCGGATTGACGAAGTCCAACACGGCGACAGTCGCTTGGCGAGCGCCCAACTGGGACAGCACGTCCGCGGCCTCGACCAGAGTTTGATTATACTGCACAAAATAGTCGTACTGACCAACACTCCATGTCTCGACAAGCCGAACTCTCGAAAATGCCGGCAGCGGCATAGGCTCGCCCCGCCCGGCAATGGCGTAACGGGCATGAATGGCAACAGCCGCGGCATTGCTTATCGCCGCCGGCACAAGCAGAAATGCCAACAGTAGCGCCAAGACAAAGGGAGCCTTCCGGTGCAGTCGAGCGAGCTCGGCCTTCAGAAGATATTGCGTGATTACAGCTGCGCTCGGAACCAGCGTCAGGATGCCCCGGCGTTGAAAGTTCTGTTCAATGAGCAGCACACCGGTTACGCCGCAAAAAACTATAAAAAAAAGATGCCGGTAGCTGGGTGCGAGGATAAGAAAGATGCCAGCGACAAGTACGTAAGCAGCCAAGTCGGCGAGATTGTTCAGAAAGACGTGCCCCAGAGCGCCGAGTGTCGGGAGCCCGCCGCTGTTCTCGCCTGCAAGGCGCAGATCCGCGAGATAGTTGAGGCTGCCGCCCCAGAGAAGATCGATTGCAACGACGCTGCTCGCGATCATCCCAAGCGCCAGCGCCGCCCACCCGATTTGGCGTCGGTCGGTTGCCAGGAAGACCAAAAATGCGAGCTCTACAACGCCATAGGTGATCTTTGTGTAGAGCATGAGCAATACGAGGAAGCTTGCACAGGCGGCGTCTACGACCTTGCTCCCAGCGCTGGATAGGCGGGGCAGATACATGACCAAAAGAAGACCGAGCGAGGCCCAGCCCAGCCGATTGTAGAACATCGCAAATGTGAGATCGCCGATCCGTTCTCCCGGATTGGCAGGAGCCGCGACGAGCAAAAGCAAAAATGCTGCCAAGGGCAAGCCGAGCGCCTTGTGCATACGGCTGCCGAGAATTGCCGCGGCAACGGCCGCGAACAGGGGGATAACTATAGCCATGCCCACTGGCATCGCGCCGCCCATACTTCCCGAAAGGCCATAGCCGGCAGCGGGAATATAGAAGGTGAGTGCTCCAAGCGAGGTGTGGAAATCGACGTTCGGAACTTGTCCCGACCAGATGCGATGCGCACCGTCGAGAAAGACGAAGAGATCGTTGACGTATTTGCTGGTGATCGTCTGGCTGGGCAGAGCGAGAAGAGCTGAAAGCACCAGAGCAAACGACACGACGGTGGCCCACCAGATGTATTGGCGGCCAGCCCGTGGCGATGCGCCTTCCTGCTCCGGCATCGACCTCACTGCCTGCGTCACCGCGCCTCGCTTTCCAACCCGGCCTGCGGTCGCTGGTAAATCGTCCATTCCGGCGTTTTCTGCACCATGTCGAAATTCTTCGAAATGAACGGGCCATACAGCTCCTGTAACGGCAGGCTGTTGATGCCAGCCTGCGGCACCATCACAATCTTCACGTCGGCGAACAGTGCTTCCGGTGGGATATAGGCCTTCTCATTGATGTTGCGGTTCCAGTGGAACCACGCAGTGTCACCTGTGGGAGGGCGTATCCCGAGCCCTGCGGAAAAGGGGTTGACGAAATCGAGCACGAATACCCGCTCCAGCGGGATCGGCAGGGCCTGTAGTAGGGCCGTTCCGCTTTCGATACTATCGAGGTAGCACTGAATGAAATCAGGCTCCCCACCGGGCGGATCGACTTCCCGGACGTCCTCAAATAGCGGAGGGCCAAGGGGCTTGCCCACGTTCTCCGCCGCAAGTGCCGTGTGGAGAGCGATCGCCTCAGCGTGGTGGACGATGGGCGGCAAGAGAAAGAAGATTAGAAGCAGCGGCAGTGCAGCGACAAGACGAGCAGGCCTCTCGATTTGCGCGCTTGGGTCGACAGATTGAAAGCGCCGTGCCTTTTCCGCCAGCACTGCCGCGCCGCAATAGAGGGTGATGATACCCCAGCTGTGGGCGTTCTGGTTGATGATTGCCAATCCTGCACCCACGCAGAAGCCACTGTAGAGCAGGTCTCGAAGGCTGCGGATGCGCCAGAAGGCGATCAGCGCAAAGATCGTGAAAACCACCAGATCCGAGAAATTCTCACGGACATTTTTCAGTATGCTGCGGACGTCATGATCACCGCTGACCCGTGCGGCGGCCCGCAGATCCTCTATGTGCTGAAGCGTGCCGCGCCAGAAGAACTCGATGACGATCATTGCCAGTGCAGTCAGGAACAGACTGAGCAGGATCCAGGAGCGCTGCTGCCGGTCCAACAACAGGAAGATCAGAAAAGCTAGGCCGCAGAGCCCGTAGGTCGCCTTGGTGTAGAATTGGACAAGTAGAAGAAAGGCCGTCGCGAGACTGTCTGCAACGTCGTTGCGCGCGGCGTTGGATCTCGGCTTCAGGTACATCACCAGGATGAGCCCGAGAGCGACCCAGCCGATGCGATTGTAGAACATCGCAAAAGAAAGAAGCCGGACCGGACTTCCGAGATTGATCGGGACCGCGAGAATAAGAATCAGGAATATGCCCAAGGCGATGGCTGAGGGAGAGCTTAGGCGCGAAAGAAGGATACGGATCATCGCAGGCATGAACGCGATGACCAGGAGTGCCATTCCCATCGGTATCGCGGCGCCGAAATTTCCGGACAGGAGGTATCCCAAGGCAGGGATATAGAAGACCAACGGTCCGAGCGCCGTATGAAAATCACGGTTTGGCACCTGCCCGACAGCGATACGATGCGCTCCATCAATGAATATCAAAACGTCGTTGATGAAAGCGGTGTTGATGGTCCGTCCAGGAATGGCAAGCATCGCGGCACAAATTGCCGCGACCACCAGGAGCGCAACCTGTGTGGAAAAAAGGCGGCGCCTCATCTAGACCCCGTCCTTCCCGAGGACAGGTCTTGATCCGCATCGGCGTGCGGAAAAAGCGGATCAACAAGATGGAACATACGGACGACGAAGCGGCCAGGGCAATCTCTATCTTCTATTCCCCAGGTTTCGATCACAGCCGCAACCTCTTGAAGATCGGTTCCGGTATGCTTCGGATTATCGCCATGAGCGGATACCAAATGCGCCGGACATAGACGACGTCCCCTCCCTTGCTGCCATCGGCCACGGCAAAGATCCTTTGAGCGACCTCTGCAGGCGCGGCCGTAAGCACTGGTGGAAGCTTCATTCCATCAGTCATCCGCGTTCGGACAAAACCGGGTTTGATGGTGAGGACGCGTACCCCGGCTGTGGATAGTCTGTTTCTGAGACCGGACAAGAACGCCGTCAGGCCAGCTTTCGCGGCGCCATACACATAGTTGGATCCTCTCCCGCGGTCGCCCGCGACCGAACTTATGCCGACGATGGTGCCGGACCCGCGCGCGGCAAAGCGGCTAGCCAGGAGGCCGAGCATCAAAGCCGGTCCTTCGAAGTTTGTCCGCATTACCATGGCTGCGTGTTCGAGTTCCCTTTCGGCGCGGGCCTGCTCGCCGAGTTCGCCGACGACGCAAACGGCCGTGTCAGGCAATGGCGACACGGTGCTCAGAAAGGCTTCGAAGCGGTCGATATCAAGAATATCCAGTTCATGGGCGGTGACGGCGGCGCCGGTGCGCGTGACGATGTCATCGGCTTCACGTTGGACAAGCTCACGCCTGCGTCCGACCAAATGGATGTCCCAGCCCGCCTCGGCATAGACCAGGGCAGTCGCACGACCAATATCCGACGTCGCGCCAATCAGGAGCAGTGCCTTGCCGATGGCTTTCATATGCCAAGCCTTTTTCCCAGCTGGGAACTAAAGTGACGGTCGGCCCCCGTTGTTCGTCGCACCTCTTTGAACGCCTGCAGTCGGGGGTAACCGGCTTCGAAAGTATGACGGGATTGCCTCGCATCCTTGGCGAGATAGAGTCGCCCTCCCGCCGCGACAACCAGCTTGTCAATTTCGTCTAACAACTGGAACACGTCGGGCGCGACCGGCAGATCGAGTGCGAGAGTATACCCTGGCGCCGGAAATGACAGAAGGCCTGCGCCACCCCTCAGCCTTTTCAGAACGGCCAGGAATGAGGCTTTCCCAGAACGAGCGAAACGATCGAGCATACTGCTCAGAACCGCAAGTGCATTTTCGTCAGGCACTACGCATTGATGCTGCAGGAAGCCGCGCTTGCCGTAGAGGCGATTCCATTCGAGCAGACCATCAAGCGGAAAGAAGTAGCTGTCCCAGTGGACCAACGAGGCTCGGGCTGCTTTGCGGGCACCCAGCCGATAGTAAAGGTCGTTGAATGCGGAAACACTCGCCCTGTTGAGCGCCGAACCAGGCAGGTCGACCGGCAGCGAAAGACGGGCGGCCTTGGAGGGAGGGAATTGCGCTGCTTTCGGCATTTGAGCGATGTCGCTCGGGCTGGCGTGCTCGCCGACAAAGATCAGCGAGCGGCCGAGCGAAGCGCCCCGCGAAAGGCAATCAATCCAGGCAACGGAATAGGTGGCGTCGTCTGTTTGCTTCAAGGCTTTCAGCGTATCGGCGAGGTTTTCTGTCACGACCGTCTTTTGAACAATCCAGCCGGTAGTGATGGGCCTCAGCGTAAAGGTGGCTTCAGCGACGACGCCCGTCAGGCCCATACCGCCGAGCGTCGCGAGAAAAAGCTCCGAATTCTTGGCTCTGCTGCAGGTAACAATCTCACCACCGGCAACAACCAGTTTGATTTCGCTAACGTGCTCGCCGAACCCACCGTCGCGATGATGGTTCTTCCCGTGCACATCGGATGCGATCATTCCGCCAATCGTGACAAACTTCGTACCCGGGACCACCGGGGGGAAATAGCCCCGGGGGATGAATGACCTGAGTATGTCTGACAGCATGACGCCACCTTCGACGGTCAGCGACGCGTTCATTTCATCGAAGCTTTTCATCCGACTCAGTGCACCGCAGGTCAACGTGAGATGCTCACCGATCGCGGCATCGCCATACGAGCGGCCGTTGCCGCGAGCAATCAGACCCGCGCGCGATGACACCGTTCCAGACAGCGTTTCCGGCAGCCTGCAAACAAGCACTTCACTTTCATGGCGCGGATAACGTCCCCATCCCTCCATCGGTCTGTCACGCCCCCTCCAACCTGAACACGAATTTTCGATCGAGCGCGAATTTTGAGACGTAGCCGATCGCCAGACCGATTGCCCCGCCCGCATACTTCGCAAGGTCCGTTCTCCAGACTGTCCAGAAGACGATTTCGAACCCCCAGAATATGATCGTCGTCACGACGCTGAACAGGCCGTAAAGGACGATCTTGAACAATTCGTCACCATGCGACTCGTATCGGTCAAAGAAGATCCACCTTTTGTCGAGGAAGTATTTGAGCCCGAACCCAGCGGCGGTGCCCGCGAACATTGACGGCACAAGGCTTTGCGACGGGTAGATTTTCACGACAGCCGCCTGAACCGCAAAATTCGCCAAAGTCGAGAGGATCGCGAACGCGACATAGCGAACTGCGATGCGGGTCGTAGTCCCTTCACGCATATGATAGGAACGCATCTCGCTCACCTCAAAGCGCGGCGACTACAAAGGCGCCGGCAACGCCCAGAGTCGCGAGGCTTACCCTGTCTTTGATCGCAAATACGACCGGATCGTCATGCATCTGCCCCCTATGGGCCAGCAACAGGATGCGGGCAATCCAGCAAGCCAGGATTGGTCCCGCCAGCCATAAAATCCCTGGCCGTGTATAGAGATCCTGCACGCTGTCGCTTGCAGCGTAGAGAGCATACAATGTCAGCGCGTTCATCCCGGCCCCCGCCGCCAACGCGCCGATCATGCCGACGTCTCCATTCTTGTAATCGCGGCTCTTGGAGTCGGGTAGGTTCGCGGCTCGGCGTGAAATGAGCTCCGTATATCGCTTGACGAGTGCAAGCGAGAGGAACCAGCTCATCATGAAGGCGAGCAGCCAAGGAGAAGGCCAAACGGAAATCGCCGCCGAGCCTCCCACCACGCGTGCGGTGTAAAGAGCGGCAAGGGTGACGACGTCGAGGATTATCTTCCGCTTCAGAAAGAATGAATAGGCGGTGGTCAACGCAAAGTATCCGGCGAGAACCAACATGAAGGCGGGTGAAATCGTGACGGCAACCATAAACGACAGCAGCAGGAGAACGGGGATTGCCATGAGCGCGTGTGAGAGCGGGATATCGCCGCAACCCAGCGGCCTGCTGCATTTGCTGCGATGTCCGCGGTCGTCCTGCAGGTCGACCAGGTCATTCAGCACATAGACGCTCGACGCGCAAAGCGAGAAGGCGACCAAAGCCAGAGCGGCATTGGCGAGACTGTGGACGTCGAAGAGCTGATTTGTCAGCAACGGGATAAAGACGAGCCCGTTCTTGACATATTGATGCACCCGCAGCAACCGCGCCCAAGTGCGCCAGGTCGGCTTGTCGTGCGCAAGATGTTCGACATTGTCGCATTGACGTGACAGTTGCCGGGCCACCCTGGCGGACGTCCGAATTGCATATGACTTTCCGGCATGACGCCATACAGGTAGATCTGCGGCGTCGTTGCCAACATAGTCGAAGCCGCCATTGCCAAAGGCCGCTACGAGCTTTTCCGCCTTCACCTTGGCAGCGCAGTTTGTCATCTCGTCCGTTGCAAACCAACCGGTGAAGACACCTAAATGATCGGAAACGCGGGAGACAAGGCGCTCGTGCGTCGCGGACGCGAGATAAACCTGACGTCCCTCTTCCCGCGCCGTCTGGATCAAGTTCAGAACCTCGAGATCAAAGGGCAGGATAGCCGGATCGAAATCCGCCGGTGCTGAAAGGCGGTGCTTGAGGCAAGCCTTTCCCCTGCACATCGAGAGGACAAGGTCAACGACGGAAAAGGGGCGACGCCTGAGTTCAGAGAACGCGGTCTCGATCAGGAGGTCGGATCGGACCAAGGTGCCATCGAGGTCGATGACCAGCGGCCGCGATGACTCCGAACTTTGCGGTGTCGACGAACCACCGACCGTTGATATCGTTCGGCGAGGTAAAATCCACTCGTCCTCCTGGCCCGTCGGCAGAAAATCTCTTCGAAGCTCAAACTCCTGGCGCAATTCGCTCAAAGGATTTCCCTTTTTACTTTGGGTCGGTGGAAATCGCCGAACAACGGCTAAGCCGCTTAGTTCCATGGCCCAATCACTTGCGTCTGACGGCTTTGCTCGACCTTCACCTCCAAGTTTAGATAAGCAGCGGATATCCTTGCGCGAAAAGAGTGGTCTCCAGTGAACAGAAGACCGAAATTCGAAACATCATCGTGGAGAACAAGGTCGATCCGACCAAGCCGAGCTTCAGCGTATCGGTCGGGGTTGCGGTCCCCAAAACGGTGGAACTGCATCCGCTTCCGCCGAGGGTCGTCGAAATTCTCCCGGCCTATCGCTCGTACCGCTACTTCGTGCTTGCCGACAATCGCATCGGGATCGTCGAGCCGGATACCCTACGAGATCGTCTACATTCTGATGATCTGACTTCGGTCGCCACGTCTGCAGGGAGCGTCGCTGGCCGGGGAGGGTAGCGGCGCTCTTTCTCGTTCGGGCCGCGCGCCGACCACTGGCTCGGCTCCGGGAGAATGTTCATCACCATTTTGCCCCCGCCCCATGTTGCTAGGTCAGCCCTTGCGAGGGAAGACAACGTTGGAGGACTCGATTGCAATCGGCAAAAACCTTCTCGAGTTTATAGCTTCCAGGAAGCTTCCATCGGCCTGCAGGATGAGCAGCCGAGAGGTTTGATGGCCGTCGATGTAAAAGTACCGATCCCCTTTTTGATCGGGGACGCGGAGCACCTTTATGACATGTCCTTGGGCGTCCTGACATAGGATTGCTTGAGTAGGATCTGGTGCCATCTCCACGATTCTCCCGCCTCGCCGAGGATGGAACAGCGGTTCGTGAGAATCAACAGGTCCTCCCATCGAGATACCACCATGGAAAAGTTGTACTTCCCGCTTTCTCCAGTGCCGCGCTAGGCGTGACGCGATCTTCATTTGCGGCAATGTTCAGGTCGTTAGCTGCGCACGCAGATGGCCCAACATAGCGCGAAACTACTCGGTTCTCTGTCCGGCCGCTCTACTGGTGCTGCTGGCACGACTTTGGCTGGACGCTGTCTCAGCCGTCATGTTCGCCAAGATGGCGACGTACGAGGGGCCGCTTCACCGGAGTAGGGAAAGTCCTCACCGAGCTGAGGCGCCCGATGATCTCCAAAACGTTCTGGTTGACTCCCAAAACGTTTTGGAGAATGCTTATTTCAATTCGGGAGGAAGATTTTGGCTAATCTGAAACAGCTGGCGCATTCGCTCGGACTGTCGATTACCACTGTGTCCCGAGCACTTGATGGTTATTCCGACGTGTCCGCGGCCACCCGCGCGCGGGTTCGTGAGGCAGCAGAGACCGCAGGTTATCGGCCGAATGCCTCCGCTCGTCGGTTGCGCAAGCAGCGCGCTGAACTGGTCGCCGTGACGCTGCCGAGTGATCCTGGCCACGTCGGCCCCCCTCATTTCCTCGACATGTTGTCAGGCTGCGCCGAACATCTCGCTGCGGCCGGTCTCAATCTCGTCATCGCGCCTGTGCCGCGGGGTGTCAGCGAACTTGAGATATGCCAGCGCTTCGTCGATGGGCGCCGCGTCGATGCCATGCTGCTGGTTCGCACCAAACGCAAGGACGAGCGCGTCGAATACCTCCAGTCGCGGGGCATTCCCTTCGTCACCAACGGCCGCACCGAAAGCCTGGTCCCCCATCCGTTCATCGACGGCGATGGTTTTGCCGGGTTCCGCGCCGCGACGCTGCGCTTCCATGCGGCGGGGCATCGGCGCATCGGCCATATCGCCGGGCCCCAGGAATATTACTTCGCGCATGTCCGTCGCCGCGGCTGGCAGGCGGCGATGGAGGAATGCGGGCTTGCGATCGATCTCTGCGCCGAAGGGGCGCCGCTCGAGCAGGGCGGTTATCTCGCAGCCCTGGAACTCCTGCGCCAGCCGTCGCGTCCGACGGCCCTCGTCTGCGCCACCGACGAAATGGCGATCGGAGCGTTGCGGGCACTGCGCGAAGTCGACGGTGGCAGCCAGATCAGCATCGTCGGCCATGACGACCTGCCGATGGGTGCCTTCACCAGCCCGCCGCTCTCGACCATGCGCATGACCGGCGAGAACCTCGGTGCGACCTTCGCCTCGCTGCTGTTGCGCGCCATCGCCGGCGAGCCTGCCGAAGATCTCCAGGAGCTTCACGCGGTTGAATTCGTCGACCGCGACAGCCATCGCCGTCCGCCCCTGGCGGCATAGACAGCCGTGCATTCACGACAAAGAACAATGAAGGAGGAGAAGATGAAACGTATCGTGTCACTTACAATTCTGGCTTCGACGGTGGTGGCGTTCGCCTCGCCGGTGCTTGCCCAGACGGTTTTCGTATCCACCCAGCTTCGCCCGATCGAGGAGGCGACCGTGGTCCGGCAGGACCTTTTGAAGGATGCCGGCAAGGTCGACTACGTGGTGGAGGAGCCGCCGCAGTTTGCAGTCCGCATGGAAGCCGAAGCGCAGGCCGGCAAGCACACCGTGAGCCTCGTCGGTGCGCTGCATGGCGAGCTTTCGCCGCTTGCCGACAAGGGCCAGCTTGAACCGCTCGACGACCTTGCCAAGAAGCTCGCCGCCAGCGGCATGCCGCAATCGGTTCTTGATCTCGGCAAGCTCGGCAAGCCCACGCAGCAGTATATTCCTTGGATGCAGGCGACCTATGTCATGGCCGCCAAGAAGGAAGCCCTGCAATACCTGCCGAAGGGCACCGACATCAACGCGTTGACCTACGACCAGCTGATCGAGTGGGGCAAGAGCATGCAGGCTGCCACCGGCCAGCCGCAGATCGGCTTCCCGGCGGGTCCGAAGGGCCTGATGGCGCGTTATTTCCAGGGCTATTTCTATCCGTCCTTCACCGGCGGCGTGGTGCGTACCTTCAAGAATGCGGATGCCGCAGCCGGCTGGGAGAAGCTGAAGGCACTCTGGGCCTATGTCACCCCGAACTCGACCAATTACGACTTCATGCAGGAGCCGCTGGCCTCGGGCGAAGTCATGGTCGCCTGGGACCATGTCGCCCGCCTGAAGAGCGCCATCTCTGCGGCGCCGGATGACTATGTCGTCTTCCCGGCACCAGCCGGCCCGAAGGGCCGCGGCTACATGCCGGTTCTGGCCGGGCTTGCGATCCCGAAGGGCGCACCGGACATGGCAGGCGCCACGAAGGTCATCGAAACGCTGACGACCCAGAAGACCCAGCTGCTGACGGCTTCGAAGGTTGGCTTCTTCCCGACCCTCAACGTGCAGCTGCCGCCGGACCTCGACAAGGGCGTGGCGCTCCTCGCCGGTGCGGTCACCAAGACGCAGGGCTCCAAGGATGCCGTGATCTCGCTCCTCCCGGTCGGCCTCGGCGACAAGGGCGGCGAATTCAACAAGGTCTACATGGACGCCTTCCAGCGCATCGTGCTGCAGAACGAGCCCGTCGCAGACGTGCTCGCCAAGCAGGGTGCCACCATGGCCAAACTGATGACCGACGCCAAGGCGCCTTGCTGGGCTCCGGACGCCAAGAGCGACGGCGCCTGCCCGGTTCAATAAGGCACCATCCGACAAGCCTCCCAAGGCTGATGGCATCCGGGCGCGAATGCCCGGATGCCAAATCCGAAGGAGCGGGAGCAGCGGATCGCAAGGTGGCTGCATTCCGTCGCGATACGGATGGCGGAGAGAGGAACAAGTCGATGTATGATCAATTCTCAAAGCCCCACGGCGAGGGCGATCGATGACCCAGAACCGACCCTGGATCCCCTATCTGCTGATCCTGCCGTCAGTCGCCTTTCTGGCGCTGCTCTTCGTCGTGCCGCTGGTGCAGACGATCTGGCTGGCTCTCTCGGACAACGGCGCGCCGTCGCTGGCGAATGCCGAACGCATGGTGACCGATATCAATTTCACCCGTTCGGTCAGGAACACGTTCCTTTTGACGATCGTCGTCGTGCCGGTACAGATCGCCATCGCGCTTGCCATGGGCGCCATGGTCTCCAAGGTCGGCCGCGGCCGCGAGACCATTCTCTGGATCTGGACCATCCCGCTTGGCATTTCCGACCTCGCCGCCGGCCTTGTCTGGCTGTCGATCCTGCAGAATACCGGCTATTTCAACTCGCTCCTCTTCAGCCTCGGTGTGATCGGCCGGCAGGCGAGCTGGCTGTCCTACCAGACGCCGGTCGCGCTTTTCATCGCCATCGCGGTTGCGGAAATCTGGCGCGGCACGGCGATCGTCATGGTCATCATCGTCGCCGGCCTCAACCAGGTGCCGAAGGAATTCAAGGAAGCCGCCGAGATCTTCGGCGCCGGCCCATGGACGCGCTTCTGGCGTATCACCCTGCCGCTGATCCGGCCCGCGCTGCAATCGGCGCTGATCCTGCGCACGGTACTCGCCTTCGAGGTGTTCGCAGTGGTCTATGCGCTCGGCGGGCGCAATTTCCCGGTCCTCGTCGGCGAGGCCTACAACTGGCAGAACCAGAACCAGAATTACAGCGTCGCGGCGGTCTACGCGGTGCTGATCATGATCATCTCGCTTGCCGCGACGCTGATCTATCTGAAGGCCCTGAAAGTCGATCCGGAGCGCCTGCCATGAGTACGGAAACCATGAGCGCGACGGAGACAGCTTCCCGTCCCGCAAGCTTCGCCTCCTCCCGCCGCTGGCTCCTCTGGAGCGGTATCGCGGCGCTCTGCGCCTGGGTTCTGGTGCCGATCTATCTGGTGGCGTTGGGGGCACTCGGCGGTCGCCAGGGCGTCTATATCTGGCCGAAGACGGGCTTGCCGACCGGGATTTCGCTCGAACCCTTTATTCTGTTCCTGAAAACAGAAGGCGTCGTACAGTCTTTTCTCAACTCACTGGGGGCAGCCGGCATCACGGTGGCGCTTTCCATCCTGCTGGGCGCCCCGGCCGGCTATGCACTGGCCCGCTACGATTTCCGGGGCAAGGACAGCTACCGGCTTCTGGTCCTGCTCACCCGCGCGTTCCCGCTGGCGATCCTGGCGCTGCCGCTCACCGTCTCCTTCATCCGGCTCGGCCTCTATGACACGATCATCGGCGTCGGTCTGATCCACACGGTTTTGGCGTTGCCCTTTGCGGCGCTCGTTACCCAGGGCATATTCCTCGGCGTTCCGAAGGAACTCGAAGAGGCCGCCTGGGTGTTCGGCTGCACCCGCGTCCAGGCCTTTTTCAAGGTGGTCGCGCCGCTGGCTTTGCCCGGCATCGTCGCCACCGCCGTGTTTGCCTTCGTCATCTCCTGGAACGAGGTGTTCGCCGCCTCGGTGCTGACGGTGCGCAACCGCACGCTCACGGCCTATCTGCTGACGGTGCTGTCAGAAAGCCCGATGCATTACCGCTTTGCCGGCGGCCTGATGCTCATTCTTCCATCCGTTGTCTTCATCTTCGCGGTCAGGCGTTACCTGTTCGCGATCTGGGGCATTTCCTCCAAATAACGGGACCATCGACATGGCCGATATTGTCATTGACCGCATCCGCAAGAGTTTCGGCGCTTTCCAGGCGCTGAAGGAGGTCTCGCTGACGATCAACGATGGCGAGTTCGTCTCGCTGCTCGGGCCATCGGGCTGCGGCAAGACCACGCTCCTGCGCATCATCGCCGGTCTCGAAACCTCGACCTCGGGCGATGTTCGCATCGGCGACAGGTCGATCATTGGACTGGCGCCCAAGGATCGCGGGCTGGCGATGGTCTTCCAGAACTATGCAGTCTTCCCGCATATGACGGTCTACGAAAACGTCGCCTTCGGCCTGCGCATGCAGAAGGCGGACGATGCGCGGGTGAAGGCGCAGGTGGAGAAGGCGGCCGGCCTGCTGCATATCGAGCCGTATCTCGACCGCTATCCGAACAAGCTTTCGGGCGGCCAGCGTCAGCGCGTGGCGGTCGCCCGCGCGCTGGCCGTCGAGCCGAAGGTGCTGCTGATGGACGAGCCGCTTTCCAATCTCGATGCCCTGCTGCGGCTCGAAATGCGCACCGAACTGAAAACCGTGCTGCAATCGGCGGGTACGACGACGATCTATGTCACCCACGACCAGACCGAGGCGATGGGCCTGTCGGATCGTATCGCGGTCATGCACAACGGCGTCGTCGAACAGGTCGGTCATCCGGTCGAGATCTATAATCATCCGGCGACGCGTTTCGTCGGCGGTTTCATCGGCAATCCTCCGATGAACTTCATCAAGGTGCCGGTCTCGAACGGCCAGGTGGCGGCCGGTGCGGAACAGCTCGCGGTGCCGGACGATGTCGGCAATGAAATCGTGCTTGGCCTGCGAGGCGAAGCGGTGGAACTGGCGCCGCTGCCGCAGGGGATCGAGATGAAGGTGCGGGTCGCCGAGCCGATGGGATCGCATCTGCTCCTGACCGGCTCGATCCACGACCAGCCGGTGCGAGTCATCCTGCCGGCGTCCGAAACCGTGAAGAGCGGCGACACGATCGGCCTGAAGCTCGACCGCAGGCGCATCACCTGGCTTTCGCCCGAAAGCGGCAAGTCGTTTCCGGCCGTTTCGGCCTGAGCATACCGGAGTACCCGACATGAACGTGCATATCACCGAGGCGAAGCGCATCCTCGTCGCCAACGACCGCGGCGGTTATACGGTGCCGACCGACCGGCTCTACCCCTTCCAGTGGAACTGGGATTCCGCCTTCGTCGCCATGGGTTTCGCGCTTTACGATACCGACCGTGCCTATCGCGAACTGGAGCGGCTGATCGAGGGCCAGTGGGCGGACGGCATGATCCCGCATATCGTCTTCCACCAGCCGAGCGACACCTATTTCCCGGGTCCGAACGTCTGGCGCACCCGTCACACGATCCCGACTTCCGGCATCACCCAGCCGCCGGTCTTTGCGATCGCGCTGCGCAAGGTCTTCGAGGCGACTGGAAGCGGCGCCGAGGCGCGCACCCTGCCGCTCTACGAGGCGGCGCTGAAATGGCATCGCTGGTGGTATTCCGCCCGCGATCCGGAAGGCACCGGCCTAGTCGCTTTGCTGCACCCTTGGGAAAGCGGCAGCGACAACTCGCCGGCCTGGGACATCGCGCTCGCGCGCGTGCCGACTACCACCGATACGCCGGTCGTGCGCAAGGATACCGGCCATGTGAACGTCTCGATGCGCCCGCGCGACGAGGACTATAACCGCTTCATACATCTGGTCGACACCTATGCCGCCTGCGGCTGGGATCCCGCAAGGCAATGGGAAAAGGCACCGTTCAAGGTCGCCGAGATCCAGACCACCGCTATCCTGCTGAAGGCCGGCGAGGACCTCGAACATCTCGCCCGCGAATTCGGCCGGATGGAGGACGCCGCCGAGATCGCCGCGTTCAACGACCTCACCCGCAAGGCGATACTCGCGCAGTGGCGCCCGGCCCTGTCACGCTTCGTGTCGCGCGACCTGATCTCCGGCGAGGATGTCGAAGCCGCGACACAGGCAGGCTTCATCCCCCTTCTGTCGCTCGACCTGGAGAAGGGCATCGCCAATGCGATGGTCGATGAGATGAAGGCTTGGTCGAAGGGCCTCAAGGTCGCCTTTCCGACCACCAAGCCGGGTATCGCAGGCTGGGAACCGAAACGCTACTGGCGCGGCCCGGCCTGGGCGATCATCAATTGGCTGCTGATCGACGGCTTCAAGCGCAACGGTCATCCGGAAGCGGCGGAAAAGCTGCGCAGATCGACGGTCGCGGCGATCGAGGCGGAAGGTTTTGCCGAATATTTCGACCCGGTAACGGGCGAAGGCTGCGGCGGCCTCGGCTTTTCCTGGACGGCCGCCGCCTATATTTGGCTTGCTTGGACATAAGGTTCACAATTCTGGACCTGCTGCGCCATCGGGCGGAGCTGGTCCGAGTTGCCGACACCCAATCTTGATAACCGGCTGCGGCGGTTGCGCTTTAGGAAGGGTTGGCTCTTGGGTTTCCAAGGCTGCACAAATCAGATTCATGACTGTCTTTTGGAGACAGTCATGGGTGTTTTGGATCGTGTAGTCCTTCAGGACGAGCAGTGGGAGCGGATATCGCAGCACATCATTGGTGACGGGCATACGCGCGGTTTGTCCCCGGGGGCCAAATTCGCGGACATTTAAATCCGCGCATGCGCTCCGCCAGTAAGGCGATGTCAAAAAAGAAAAGGTTTGCTGCGATCTCCGGCTATCGGCCTACAAGATCCTGGACCGTGTCGGCATCGGTATTGAGAAACTCGTACAGGCTGGAGAAAAAGCCTGCAAAGACAAACGTGGCGACGGCATCCCATGGCGTAGGCTCAAATCGGCAAAGGAAAAATGCATGAATCCGTTTGTCTTCAGTACGACTGCACAGATCGTCTTTCGACCTGGCGCTGCAACTGCGATCGGCGATCTCGTAAAGCAGAAGCTCGGCCGCCGTATTCTCTTCGTGACAGACCCCGGATTGCGACGGCTTGGCCTCTGTGAACCCGCTCTTGCGTCTCTCACTGCCTCCGGCATCGAGACCACTGTGTTCGATGGAGTCGAAGCCGACCCATCGCTCGCGACCGTGATGGCCGCGGCAGGCGCCGCCAAGGCTGACAATGTCTCCGGGGTCATCGGCTTCGGCGGCGGTTCTTCACTTGACGTGGCCAAAGTCGTCGCATTGCTTTGCGGTTCAGGTGAGCCCCTCGACGAGGCGTGGGGCGTGGGGAATGCGAAGGGGCCGCGGCTGCCGCTGGTTCTTGTTCCCACCACGGCCGGAACAGGATCGGAGGTCACCCCGGTTTCCATTATCACGGTCGGCGGCGACGAGAAGCGTGGCGTGTCGTCGACCATCATCCTGCCCGACATCGCGATCCTCGATCCCGATCTGACCTTAGGCCTTCCCGCTCACATAACGGCCGCCACCGGCATCGACGCCATGGTCCATGCGATCGAGGCATATGCATCGAAGAGCGCGAATAACAACCCTCTTTCAAAGATGCTTGCGCGCCAGGCGCTGCAGCTTCTGGGCTCGAATATCGAGAAGGCGGTCTTTGACGGAAAGGACCGTGCCGCCCGCGGCGCAATGCTTCTCGGCTCGATGCTGGCTGGACAGGCCTTCGCGAACTCGCCTGTGGCGGCGGTTCACGCGTTGGCCTATCCGATTGGCGGAACCTTCCACATTCCCCACGGCCTTTCAAACGCGCTCGTGCTCCCGCACGTCCTCCAGTTCAACGCGCCGGATGCTGCGTCGATATACGCTGAGATCGCAGCCGACGTCTTTCCGGAACTCGCTTCGGAACAGGGTGACCAGGGACGATGCGCCGCTTTCATCGAGCGACTTGCCGGGTTGTCGCTTAAGCTCGGGCTTCAGCCGCGGCTGCGAGACGTGGGTATCGGAGAAGAGCACCTGGCCGGAATGGCGCTGGACGCCATGAAACAGACCCGGCTTCTTGTCAACAACCCCCGCGAGGTCGGTGAGGCGGACGCACTCTCGATATACAGGGCGGCATGGTGATGGCGGAACGAGCAGCTCCTGAGCGGTCCACGATCCGATTGTGCTGGGTGAAGACCGCTGTCGGCGATGCGGAAACGTACAACTCCTTCCTGCCGATCCAAACAGTCCTACCTTGGCATGTCGTCACAGGCAGAAACGTGCGAAAGGGCGAAGACTTGAGAGCTCTTCGGTCCACCAGAGAATCTTATAGACGCTCCCAACAAGCACCTACCCGCATGGCCCCGGACTAACTTTTGAAGATGTGAGCAGATTTCAATGGCCGAGGCAAAACGCGACAAAAGAGGGGCAAGCGCACCTACGCGGCGGACCAGCAGCGAAAGGAAGGTCCTTCCCCGCCACGCTGACCGTAGAACAACCTCCAGGCGTTCCCGCCGTTTCTGACGATGCAATGCCTCGATGAAGAGATCAGGCTGCTGCTGGACCAGCTGGCGCGCAGGCTTCAGCAGCAAAATGCACAACTGAGAGGGTGCTGGAGCGGTTCGAACGCTGAACGTATCGTGGCGTCCGCTGAGGCCTCGTTCCTGGCGGTGCTTATTGGGTCTCTGGCGGCCTACGGGCTCAGCTGGGTCTCCTACAAGTTCCTTTGGATGGCGAACAAGGACATTTCCTTCTTCTTCCTGTCGCAGTTGATCCTGCCGCCGGTCGTGCTCGCCATGTCGTTCCTGGTTCTCTACAAACACCTGCTGCTGCTCGATACGCTGATCGGTCTGATCCTCGTCCATACGCTCATGGTATTGCCAATCGTGATCTGGATCATGCGCGACCAGTTCGGCACGCTTCCGGTCGAGCTGGAACAGGCGGCACTGGTGGATGGCTGCTCGATCTGGGGCGCCTATCTGCCGATCGTTGTGCCAATCGCGCTGCCCGGCATGGTGGCAGCTTTCATCCTCTCGGTCATTCTGCGCTGAAACGAATATCTCTTTGCCGGCACTACTGACGAGTTCGAATGCCAAGACACTGACGGTGATGGTGGAAAGCCAACCGGGGTCGCAGGGGATCAACTGGTGGTCGATGGCCGCCATCGCCACGGCTGCGATCATGCCCTTGGTCCTCGTCGGCATCGTTCTGGAGCGCTATATCGTCAAGGGGTTGACGGCGGGTGCCGTCAAATAAATGCCAATGAGGAGGACACTATGCTTAAGAACATTCATCCGGCGTTGAACGCCGACGTGCTGCACGCGCTTCGCTCCATGGGGCACGGCGACACGCTGGTCGTCTCCGACACCAACTTCCCGAGCGACAGCGTCGCCAGGCAGACGGTTGTCGGCCGGCCGCTCAGCATGGCCAACCTCCCTGCACCGCAGGCGATCCGTGCCATTCTCTCGGTGCTGCCGCTCGACACGCCGCTGCAGAATTCTGCCGGCCGCATGGAAGTCATGGGCGCGCCGGGCGAAATTCCGACGGTGCAAAGCGAGGTGCAGGCCGAGATCGACCAGGCGGAAGACAGGCCTTCACCCATGTACGGCATCGAGCGCTTCGATTTCTACGATCTGGCCAAGAAGGCCTATTGCGTGATCTCGACTGGGGAAACCCGCTTCTATGGATGCTTCCTGTTCACCAAGGGTGTCATCCCATCTGCAGGCGGGTGAGGTATGGCCATGGGAACCGGAATTTCCATTCTCGGAATTTTTCAAGGCCGCCCAATGGCATGTGCCCAATCCAAACGGATCAATGACGCCTATATCGCAGCGACGGCCTTCACCTGCCGTATGACGCTGGTGACGCACAACATCAAGGACTTCGAGGGCATGGGAGTGCACGAGCACTTCGGTAGAACGTTCTCCTGGTGATCGATCGATTTTAGGACTTCGCCTTCAGGCCATATGCTTTGCTGAGGCTGGTACCGCCCTTAAAATAGATGCCGATAGCATCGTCCCTCCGTCGGTTGAACAGGAAGTCGAGCACCCAGCAGACGTAGAGATCCTTCTCGATATTCTCGGCCCGCGTCTCCAGATCGGATGCAGCGGCGGAGAATAGTGCTCTCCACTCGTCAGCGCTTGAGCGAAGGACATCAATGAAACTCTGGCGCATATTCATCCTTTCCGTCGTGGCCCAGCGGAGTGCCTTCATCCTCCGGGGGCGGCGGATCGCTTGTTATGGTCTCCACCGCCTGGTACATCCAGGCAGGGATGGCGTGGATGTTTTCGCGCAGGTCCTCGACGATCGGCTGCCTGTGGGAGCTTCGTGCCAGGTAACGGACGATACCATCGACAACTGTCTCTAGATTGGATCGCTCGTCGCGAAACCAGTGGAGGGCCTGGATCACCCGCATTGCCGGCCGACCGGCCCAAAAAGCGGTCTTTGCCGAAATGCGCTTGAAGTCCAGGATGTAGATGACCGGTTTTGTGGCCTTGGCGTCGCCGGCATTGGCCTCGATCTTGATGGTTCGGGGGTATGTGTCCGCATAGATTGTGGACCGGGCTGGACCGGCCGTCGTCAGGCCAAGATCATTGGCAGCCGTCATGCCATCGACGCAAACACGAAGCTTGTCGCGCCGTGCGATCGCATCGATGAATGAGGCGCGTGGCGGAAACACCATCTTGCCGGTCAGTTGGCCGATAGCCGGCTTGTCGTAGAGACCACGATGAGGGCGTCGGATGTCGCCGCGGCTGGTCAGTCTCTGCAGCGCCTTTTCGACGGCGTTCGGTGTCGCGATATCCAGGAAATCGGAGCGCGACCAAACGCCCGAAGGCGCCGCGCTGGCAATCCTTTGGTGGATGCGTTCGAGAGTGTTCGATGTGGGATCCGGCATAGCTATCCTATCTCCTGACCGGAGATTATATACAAACTTTGGTCACTGGCAATAAATCTCATCCTACTGACCAATATTTATATCTAAATATTGGTCAGTAGGATGATTGCTCACGCTTGGGCGGGCGCATCAGGAAATTGATGACACCATGCCGTTGACAGCATCCCTACTAGAAGGTAGACAACAAAAATGAGCAACCTTCTGACAACCGCCGACGAAATCCTTGCTTCTGCGCGAACCTTGATCATGAGCGGAGGTTATAACGGTTTTAGCTATGCCGATATCGCTGGGATCGTTGGAATCCGGAAGGCCAGTATCCATCACCATTTCCCGAGCAAGGTCGATTTGGTTCGCACGCTTGTACAGCGATACCGTGAGGAGGGGGAGGCAGGCGTGGCGGCGCTGGAGCAGAACGTGCAGGACCCGCTCGAACTCCTCAAGATCTACGCGGGCTATTGGGCCCAATGCATTGAGGACGCGAGCAGGCCTTTTTGTGTTTGCGCTCTGCTTGCGAGCGAGCTGCCGTCTCTACCGCCGGAAGTCGCAGCAGAAGTAAGAGCTTTTTTCCGCTTTGTCTCGACGTGGCTGACCTCGGTCATGGAGCGCGGCTCACAGCAGGGGGCTTTGAGGCTTTCGAGCGAGCCTCGCGTTGAAGCGGAAGCGTTCATGGCATCCGTCCACGGAGCTATGCTGTCCGCGCGTGCCTACGGCGCTCCGGAAATGTTTGCCGCCATTCTGGCGCCCACTCTGGAGCGTCTGTCTCCGGCGGTCGTCCAATAACGTTCCGGGCGGAGACAAACCGCCCGGGGGATTTCTATGGCAAGGGAAACTACCAACCAGTAGGAAGGGTCGGCATGATGAAGAATATTCTCCCCGCCCTCGTGCTCGGGCTGTCTGTTCTCGCATCGCAGGCCTATATGGCGGCGCCTGTCCATGCTGAGGAAGCAAAGGCCGGCCGGCTTAATGTCCGCGGCAGCATCGTCAACTACGGCGGATCCAGCCTCAAGGTGAAGACCCGCGAAGGAGAGACCGTCGATATCGCCCTCGCTGACGACTGGAAGGTTTCCAGCGTGGCAGATGCGAAGGTTACCGACATCAAGCCTGGTGATTTTGTCGGCATCGCGTCCCTGCCGAAGGACGGCGGTGGTGATGGTGCCCTTGAGGTGCTTATTTTCCCGCCGGCATTGAAGGGAGCAGGCGAGGGAAACTACGGCTGGGACCTCAAGCCCAACAGCAACATGACCAATGCGACCGTGGCGGATGCCGCCAAGGGCGTCGACGGCCGGACGGTCACCGTGTCCTATCACGGCAAAGAAAAGAAGATCTCCATCCCGGACGGCACGCCCGTTGTGACCTTTGCTCCGGCAACACAGGATGATCTCGTTCCCAGCGCTGTCGTCTTCGTGCCTGCCGAGAAGGCAGCAACCGGCCTCGTCGCTCACCAACTCGTTGTCGGAAAGAATGGCGTGGTTCCCCCAATGTAAACCACGTCATCGTCGCTGGTCGGATCGGCCGCCCTCCGGTTCGACCGGTTGCTTGCGATCTCCAACACGCCTCGGCGTGTAAGCCACTTATTCAAATCAGATAAGGATTTCACCATGGCACACTACCAAACGAGCTTCGCCGTGAACGGCAAGGATTATTGGTTGAAGCGATACTATTTTGCGCGAGCCGCCTTCTCCGTCATCTGGGTCGCGGCAGCATTGACGGTTGGCCGCCAGTCCTTCTCCGCAGCGGCGGTCTTGCTGATCATCTATCCCGCCTGGGATGCTGCCGCCAACTACGTCGATGCCAAACGAAACGGCGGTCTGGCACATAACAGGAGCCAGGCGATCAACGTGGCGGTCAGTTCGGTGATGACCGTTGCGGTCGTCGTCGCTCTTACAATGAGCATGAACTGGGTCCTTGGCGTTTTTGGTCTCTGGGCAATATTCTCCGGCTTCTCGCAGCTTGGCACAGCGGTTCGGCGGTGGAAGACAAGCGGGGGACAGTGGGCAATGATCCTGAGCGGCGGTCAGTCCGCCGTGGCGGGCGCATTCTTCATCGCGCAAGCGCTGAAGCCCGACGCACCTTCGATCGCCAATGTTGCGGGCTATGCTGGTCTCGGTGCCTTCTATTTTCTTGTCTCAGCCGTTTGGCTCACCGTCAGCCATATGCGGCAGAAGACTGTCTGACCCGGTTGTGCCTGCCGATTGCTGGAAAGGTGAATCCTCGAGCATCCATTTCGCAAATCACCCAGGTCACAGACGAGCGGCTAGCGTTGGAAGGTCAGGTGGACGGTGCCACTCGGTGCCGTTTCTGCCTTGACTGTACAGCCAGCTTCCAAGCCGCGCAGATCGTCCCACAGGCGTATACCGCGCCCCAGCAAAATCGGAGTGATAGCAACATGAAGACGATCGACAAGGCCTGCCTTGAGGAAGTCGCGAACGACGGTGGGGCCGCCGCCAACCCGCACGTCCTTGTCGCCCGCCACACTGACAGCCCGCTGGAGCGCATCAGCAGGCGTGGTGTCGATGAAATGAAAAGTCGTCCCGCCGGCCATCTCCAAGGAAGGCCGTGGCCTATGGGTGAGGACGAAGACCGGAACCCGGAACGGTGGCTCGTCGCCCCACCAGCCACGCCAGTTCGGATCATCGGGAAAGTTGTGGAGTCCGAACATGCCGGCGCCCATGATCTCGGCACCCACATTATCGAAATACGCCCTCGCGTATTCGTCGTCGACACCTGTGGTCCCTGCTCCCGTCGTATCCTTTAACACGCGCTCGCGAAACGTTCGCGTTGCAGCATATGCTCCGACGAGACGCGGCCAGTCCTCGCCGAACGGAGCTTCGGGCGTCTGGTCCGTTGTTGTCGCGAAACCATCGAGCGAGATCATGAGATCGACACGAACTACCACTGGAGTCCTCCTTGTGAGTGGCTGCATAACCGCCTCATTATCAAGCGGGGCCGGATACTAAGGTAAGTACCTTCATATCCAAGGTTAAACACTAAGGCAAGTGCCTTTCTGTTCTTGACCAGAGCCCCAGGCTGTTTTAATGAGTCACATGCCTTACCATTCGACTCCGCTCGACCTCGCCTTTCATGCTCTCAGCGACCCGACCCGCCGCGCGGTGGTATCGCGGCTGGCTGAGGGCGAGGTGCCGGTCAGCGTCCTGGCCGAGCCTTTCGACATGGCACTGCCCTCCTTCGCCCAGCATCTCAAGGTGCTGGAAGATTGCGGGCTGATTGCCAGCGAGAAGCGCGGGCGCAGCCGCTGGTGCCGGCTGGTGCAGGCGCGCTTCGACGAGGCGGCGGACTGGATGGAAACGGAGCGCCGGCGCTGGACCGAGCGGTTGGATCGCCTGGAAGTCTACTTGGACAAGACGGAAGAGGACGTTGAAAGACATGGCAAGCCTGTTTGAGACCTGGTCGCTCGATCGCGAAATCGTGCTGGTCAAGCTGCTGAATCACCCCCGCGAGAAGGTCTTTGCCGCCTGGATGGACCCCAAGGCGCTTGGCGAATGGTACGGCCCGGCCGGCCTTAGCATAGAGACCCACGAAGTCGATATCCGCGAGGGCGGGGTCTGGCGGTTCGACATGGTGGGCGTGTTCGAAGGCAAGGAGCAGCGCTTCCCGAACCTCATGCGCTTTCTGGAGATCGTGCCGAACGAGCGGATCGTGATGGACTATGGCACACCCGACCCTGACGACCCCGACCGTTTTCGCGCCACCGTGACCTTCGATGAGCAGGCCGACGGCAAGACCGTGCTGACAATGCGCCAACTCCACCCCAGCGCCAAGCGGCGCCAGGTGGTCATCGGCTTCGGCGCGGTGGAATACGGGCTGCAGACGCTGGACGGCCTCGCTGCCTGGCTGGACGGCTGACGAGATCTTCCTCAAGAAACGCCTGCATGTCTTGCCGGTTTCGACGATGCGCCCGAAGTCGTTGGGGCCAACGACATTTTGGGGCGTCGCCAGCGGTGACGCGCGGGACATAGCCAAGCTATTTCTGGTTATGCATCTGCTCTTCACGTTGGCCTTCGTGATGGCGGCTGCTCGCGGAGGTAAAATTCTGAGGTTCTGTAACCGCGTCCGCCGGGACCAGTGCTGCTCGGCCTCATTCAAACTGTTGGTCTTCGATACCCTTCGGATAACGATCGAGCGTCAGGTTCAACTGGATACCGTGCTCAAGCCATGCCTTTAACCCCGCAAGCAAAAGCGTGAAGCCTTGCGTGGAATCAGCGACGTAGCGCATGAGCTTATCGGCATCTCCCGTCCATCCGGACTCCTGCACGCGTACAAAAGTCGTACCATCCGGAATGGATTGAAACGTCCATTCCACAGTTGTTGGGCCGCTATAACCAGGCCATTCTATCACGACGCACTTGTTGGGCTCTACGACCTTTGGCGTGACCTCGATGGAGACGTCATGGCTCTCCCAATCCCACTTGGCGGCCTTACCGGTCTCCAGCCTTCCGCTGCCTTTGCTGAACCAGAATTTCGTCGTGATGTCCGGGTTCACGATCGCTTCGAACACATGCTCGACCGGCTTGCGGACGAGCATTCCGGTCTTGGCGATCGGCATACGGGTGATCTGAGGATTGTTCATCACTCTCTTCCACTATCTGGCGAAAACACTATTTCATATGGCTAGCTCCTCCTCGCAGCCAAGGGTCTGTCCTGGGTGGCTATTCAGTATTGCTCATCGCTCAGCATGTGATCCGCCAGGCTGTAGCAATGGCTCGCCTGATAGGCGTTCCGGCCGCGGTTCATGTGCGTGAGGTTGAAAGCTCGGATGGCCTGCAAAGCACGGCGCGTCGTCAGGAACTTGCTGATTGAGGAGAAACCGCGGATCTTGATGCCGAACATGTCCTCGCCGCGGGGGAAAAAATAGCTGAGGTCTTCCGGCGTCACGATACTGCTCTCAAGAAAAGCTTCGTCCACCCGGCCGTGATCGAGCGAACGGTCGGTGGTGAAATCGGAAAGATGCACCACGAAAAGCGCGCGGATGTCCTCGCCGTCCGCATAGAGCGAGAACAGCTCCATCCAGCTCGCATTGATGCGAACGAGAGCCTTGCCCGCCGTCGAGGGCAGGCAGGAAACGGACCAATAGTATCGCTCGGTCCGGCGCGGGATGGGAATGCAGTCGCGGCCGTAGCGCCCGAGGATCTCCAGAACCTCCGGCGCCTGTGGGCGGCGCAGCAGCTTCTCAAATCGCGCGATATACTTGAAACGCAGCTCGAGGGATTCCGAGCGCTCGTCGGCGTCGCGCAGGATCGTCTTGCCCTCCATCCAATCGTGCTGGAGCTGGAGATCCAGGAATCGGCGCAGGCCGGTGCTGCTTGGGCTGCGAGCGGCGCTCATCGGCGGTCCAGCAGTCTCGCCACCGCCTCGCGGACAAGGGCGGGGACGCTTTCGGCATCATCCAGATAGGCACTTTCCAGCAGGCCGTCCGAAAGCGCGACGAGGAGGGAAGCGGTGACGGGAGGAGCGGGATCGCCGTCTTCCGCGAGAAGGTTTTCAAGGCTGTTGTGATACCAGACGCGGCGCGCATTGATCGCCTGCCGCACAGGGCTGGCTGGATCGGGGTATTCGGCCGCCGCGTTGAGGAACGGACACCCCCGCCAGCCTCCCGCGGTCACAGCTTCGCTGATACGCCCCATGACAGCCGAGATCATTTTCCGAGGCGATTGCTTCGGAAGCGCGGCCACTGCCGCCCGCCCGAGCCGGTCTATCTCTTCGAGATAGGCGACGACGAGGTCATCCTTGGACGGAAAGTGCTTGTAGAACGTCGCCTTGGCCACGCCGGCTTCCGCGATGATGCGGTCGATGCCGACAGCGTGAATACCTCCCTGGTAAAAGAGCCGGGTCGCAGTGTCGAGCAAACGGCGACGTGCGGAACCTGATTCGGCGGGGCTGAGAGAAGTTTTCTGATCCATCGGTTGACTATAACAGACAGGTCTGTATATTGCAATTGGCAGACAGACCGGTCTGTATAGGAAGACATTATGAAAATTGGCAAAACATCTGAAATCGTTCACCGGTTCAATCGGGCCTTTGAGGAGCACGATCCTGAACTCCTCGATGACATCATCGGCCAGAACTGCGTCATGGAGTCGATCCAGCCAGCACCGGATGGCACCCGGTACGAGGGCTACGATGTGAATCTGGCATTCTGGCGGGCCATGGCGGCCGACCGCGCCAACCGCTCCGAGTCGGAAGAGATCTTCGTGATGGGTGATCGCGCCAACATCCGCTGGCGCTTCCATTTCGGCGACGGCGGCTCGCTGCGCGGGGTCAGCCTGATCCGAGTCGGCGCCCCTGCCTGAGTAGTTTGTGGCAAGGACGACAAGACAAACGAGAGTCGCAATCATCTTCATTTTTTGTTCAACCGGAGCCTGGTTCATCATCGGCCACACGCAGGGGATCGACGGCGGCTCCATCGCTCTATGAGGTGAGAAATGACCAGTGACAGCAAAGCTACCCGCCAAATCGTGGAACGCTTCCACAACGCATTTGAGAAGCATCGCCCCGAAGACCTTGATGATCTCATCGGCGACGGCTGTGTTCTCGAAAATACGGCGCCGGCTCCGGATGGAGCGCGCTATGAAGGACGCGAGGCTTGCCTCACCTTCTGGAAGGGAGTCGCGTCGTCCGCCAACCTTGTCTTCAAAGCTGAGGAAATCTCCGTGATGGGCGATCGCGGGATCATCCGCTGGCAGCTTCGCTGGAGCGAGCGCGAAGCGGACCGGGTTCGAGGCATCAACATCATGCGCGTCCGGGACGGAAAGATCGTCGAGGGCCTGGGGTACGTGAAGGGGAGTTGACGTTTCCGATCACGAACCGGCGATCCCAGCGGGTCGCTATCCAGGACCACGCACTGCGGCGGGCTGCCCGAGCAAGGCGCCAGCCCAAAGGAGGAGTAGACCCATGATCATCATAGCCGGCTACACCCGCACCGATGCCAAGAAGCGGGACAGCACCGTGGAAGCCTTCAGCGGCATGGTCGAACGCGCGAGGGCGTATGACGGCTGTCTCGACTTCTCCATAAGCGCGGACGCGGTCGATCCGGAGCGCGTCAATCTCTTCGAATGCTGGCGCGGCCAGACCGCGCTGGACGCCTGGCGCAAGATCGCGAAGGGGCCCGCGCGGGAAACCTCGAGAGGTCGCCGTGAGCCTCCATCGCGCGGACAAGGCCGAAAAACTTTTCTGAGGACCAGCGATGTCGACTGCGAAGACACCGCCTTACTGCACCTCGTTGACATAGCGGTGGTTGGCGGTGGTTGCCCGGTGCGCTGAAATCAAAACCGGTACAGCCATCTGGTCATAGGCCACTTCGTCGATCGTTAGGACCGCTGCTGGCCGGCTCAGGTCCAGCCAATGGGCATCGCACTCGGCCGCAAGGTCGGCGCCGATCTGCTCGCGTATGGCCGAGATGCGGATCCCATAATTTTCCAGCAGATGCAGGTAGAAGAGCTGAGGGATTTCCTCCGGCCTTTCCGGGAAGTCCGGAACCCGTTCGCGGGAAAGCGTCAGCGTCTCGTGCATGATCGGGCGCTCGTCGACGTAACGCACCCGGTGGAAGGTGACGATCGGCGATCCTTCGTCGATCTGAAGTTTTCGTGCATCGGCCGCGGAAGCCGAACTCCTGTCGAGCGAAGTCACCTTCGTGACCGACTTGCTGAGCGAACCATCCAGCCCGTGCAATCGAAAATACTGAAAAAACAGGCGCAGGCTGTGCTGCGGCTTGCGGCCGGTCACGACTGTGCCGGTCTTGCGACGGCGGCTGAGAAGGCCGTCATTGGTGAGATCCATCAGCGCCCGCCGGATCGTGCCCACGGCCACGCCGTAGGTTTGCGACAGCGCCACTTCGCTCGGCAGAACCGCACCCGGTTCCAGTTTGCCGAGCATGATCGCTTCGGTGATCTGTCGTTTGACCACTTCATAGAGCGGCAACGACAATTCCGTCAGCTTGATCACTCCTGATGAATTATTGGGCAGTTCCGGCAATGATTTGCCTCTTCTTTGGAGTTGACTCGGGGTCTCGATCTACGCAGTATTACTATATAGTTTATATTAAAGCGCAAGCTGGGGAGGCCGGCGCGACGGGTACCGAGGACACTGCCATGAACGCGCCGCAGCCACCTTCTTCGCAACAGATCCTTGGACCTGCCATGGCAGCGATTGAGCGGGATGTCGAGGTTGCTGTCGATGATCTGGCCCGGATGATCGAAGTTGACACCTCATTCCCGCCGGGCCGGGGCTATGACGCTTTTGCCGATCTGATGGCAGAACTGCTTTCGCCCTTTGGGTTTGCGTTTGAGCGGGTCGTCGTGCCGCGTGATCTTTGGTACGTGGCCGGTGGGCCGGCATCCGGCGAGCGGACCAACCTCATTGCCACCCGCGGAACGGGAAAGCCCGTCTGCGGTCTTTATTATCATGTCGACACGGTCCCGGCCGCGCCTGGCTGGGTACGCGATCCGCTGAAGCTGACGGTCGAAGGTGACGATCTGTTCGGGCTCGGCGCAGCCGACATGAAGGGCACGATCGCAGCAACGCTGCTGGCGTTGCGGGCTGCCAAAAAATGCGGGCTGCCTCTCTATTACGATCCGATGCTGCTGCTGTGCACCGATGAGGAAGGGGGCCTCTATCCCGGCATTCGCTATCTGGCGGAGCAGGGCATGTTGAAAGGTCATATCCTCAATTTCAACGGGTCCGCGGCGCCGCGCATCTGGGCTGGCTGCTTCGGTGTCTTCCATCTGCAGGTGACGATCAGGGGGCACGCTGTTCATGCGGGCGAAGGCAATCGCACCGGCATCGGCATCAATGCTATCGAAGGCGCCTTGCCCATGCTCAATGCCTTGATGGCATTGAAGCCGGACGTGGCCAGGCGGGCATCCGCGCTGACTCCGCCGCCGCACGCATCAGGTCCGCTGCGACCGCAGCTTTCGATTTCCGCCGTCAACGGCGGAACCGCCGGCGGACAGGTGCCGGCGGAGATCAAGATTCTCGTGAGCCGGCGTTACGCTCCGGAAGAAAACTATGAGGTCGCGCGCGACGAGATCGAAAGCCTGATCCGCGACAGCATTGCCGGCACGGGGCTGGGGCTCGAAACGGACCTTGTCGGCCACCTCATCCCGACGGACGATCCGGAAGGTCCGCATTGGCCACGCTGGCAGAAGGCGCTGTCGCTGGGCTTCGGCTACAAGCCGGAAGACTTTCAAAAATGGGGCGCCGTAAGCTGCTCCGATTTCGGCTACGTGCAGAAGTCCGGCTTTGCACAGGAGGTGCTGCTGGGCGGGCTCGGCCGCCCGGAAAGCTGCATCCACAGTCCTGAAGAGCATACCACCCGCCAGGACATCATCGCCCTGGCGAAAAGCATACTGGCCTATCTCGCGGCGGACTTTGCCGCCGACGCCATTCCTGAAAACCGCGCCTGAACCATAAGGGAACTGAAAAATGCTGGAAATGAAACGTCGCTTCTTCCTCGCCGGCACCGCCGCCGTCTTTGCTGCACCGGCGCTTGGCCTGGCGCAGACCGCAAAGCCGGCCAAGGGCGGCACGCTGCGCATCTCCGTTGACCAGGCTGCAAGCGTCATCCATCCGCTTTTGACCCGCGTCAATCCGGAATACCTGGTGACCGAACTGCTCTACAGCAACCTGACGCGCCTGAAGGTCGACATGTCGGTCGAGCCGGATCTGGCCGAAAGCTGGACGCCCAATGACGGCCTGACGGAATGGACGTTCAAGCTGCGCAAGGGCGTCACCTTCCATGACGGCTCGCCGTTCACGGCAAAGGACGTCGTCGCCACCTTCAAGGCAATCCTCAATCCGGCAACCGCGTCGCCCGGCCGCAACAATGTCGGCCCGATCTCCGACATCGTCGCCGTCGACGATACGACGGTGCTGTTCAAGCTGTCCGGCGCCTATGCCGACTTGCCGGTCGCCATGGCCTACACCAACGCTCGCATCATTCCGGCCTCGATCGCCACCGGTGACCTCAAGAGCCTTTCCACCAAGGCTGTGGGCACCGGCCCGTTCAAGCTGGTATCCTACGAGCCGGACCGCCTGATCGTCGTCGAACGCAACCCGAACTATTACGACCCGGCACGCCCCTATCTCGATCGTATCGAGGTCCAGGTATTCCCGGATATCTCCGCCGAAGGCTCGGCGATGATCGCCGGCAATGTCGACATCATCTCGACGCTGCAGCCGACCGAATACCTGCGGCTTGACGGCAATGACGGCGTCGAGGTCCTGCGCACGCCGTCCGGCCAGTTCTGCAACATCAACTTCGGTTGCGACACCGCACCGTTCAACGACGCGCGCGTCCGCCGTGCGATCGCGCTCACGGTCGATCGCGAGGCGATGGTCAACTTCGTGACCGAAGGATTTGGCACGCCGGGCAACGACACGCCGCTGAACCCGTCCTACCAGTTCTTCAAGGCTGCCAAACAGCGCCAGAAGAATATCCAAGAAGCCAAGAAGCTGCTTGCGGAAGCCGGTTTCCCGAATGGCCTGCAAGCGACGCTCATCGCCTCCGACCGCCCGGCGGTGCGCACCCAGCTTGCGGTCGCCCTCAAGGAAATGGCCAAGGAAGCCGGCATTACCATCAACGTCCAGACGATGCCGCATGCCACCTATCTGGAGCAGGTGTGGAAGAAGGGCAGCTTCTATGTCGGCTTCTACAACATGCAGCCGACCCCGGACGGAATCTTCAAGCTTCTCTATACCTCGGATGCCTCCTGGAACGAGACGCGCTGGAACAACAAGGCCTTCGACGCCCTGGTCGCCGAAGCCCGCGGCACGATCGACGCGGCCAAGCGCACCGAGCTTTACACCAAGGCCCAGGAGCTGATGAACGAGGAAGTACCCTCGATCATCCCGTCCTTCTTCGATGTGCTGTCGGCCAAGCGTAGCTGGGTCAGCGGTTACCAGGCGCATCCGCGCGCCTCGGTCTTCCGCCTCGACTACGCCTCCCTGACCGACAAGGCGCCCAAGCGCGGCTGACCCCGAACAATGCCGGGCGCTCTTTGGGCGTCCGGCCAGTCGAACAAGGAACACGACCGTGTCGCCGAACTATATAGCCAAGCGGCTGGTGATGATCGTCTATACGCTCTTCATCGTATCGCTCATCGTCTTCGCCATCACCCAGATCCTGCCGGCCGATGCGGCCGTCATGATGCTGGGCGAGAATGCGACACAGGACGCCCTCGCGGCGTTGCGCGAAAACATGGGGCTCAACGCTCCGGTGTGGCAGCAATATGCAATTTGGCTCGGCCACGTGCTGCAGGGCGATCTCGGCACCTCGCTTCGCACCGGCCAGCCCGTCGGCCCGGTCATGTTCGAGGCCCTCGGACGCTCGCTGCTTTTGGCCTTCCTGTCGATCGGCCTGATGCTGGTTCTTGCCATTCCGCTCGGCATCATCGCCGCCGTCCGTCGCGGCAAGATCGCCGACATGGTCGTCAGCCTGATCTCCTATGCCGGCGTGGCGCTACCCGAATTCGTCACCGCAACGGTCGCCGTCCTCGTCTTCGCCGACCTGATGAAATGGTTGCCGCCGACCGGCTATGTGCCGCTTACCGAAAATTTTGCGGGCGGCATCGCCCATCTGGTCCTGCCGGTCTGCGTCATTTCGGTGATCCTGATTGCTCACGTCTCGCGGATGGTTCGCTCGGAACTCGTCGATGTGCTGCACACCGATTATATCCGCGCCGCCCGGCTGAAGGGGATTTCACGCGGACAAGTCCTGCGTCGCCACGCGCTGCGCAATGCGCTGTTGCCGACCATCACCATCGTTGCGCTCGATGTGGGTTACCTGCTCGGTGGCGTCATCGTCGTCGAAGAGATCTTTGCCATTCCCGGCATCGGCCGCCAGTTGATCGTGGCGATCCAGGCGCGTGACCTGCCGGCCATCCAGGCCGGCGTGCTGATCATGGCTGCCACCTATTCGATCGTCAATTTCATCGCCGACATCCTCTATGCCTGGCTCGACAAGAGGATCCAGTATGACTGATTTCATCAAACGCCTCCTGCGCACGCCGCAGGGCGCGATCGGCGTGTTGCTTGTCCTGCTGGTGCTGGTGATCGTGCTGTTCGGACCAATGCTCGCGCCGCACGACCCGGAAACTCTTGCACCGCTTACGCGATACAAGGGCCCGAGCGCTGCCTATTGGCTGGGAACTGATCAATACGGCCGCGACATCTTCAGCCGCCTGCTGATCGGCGCCCGCGCCACCGTCGTCATGGCCGTGCTCGCAACCATCGCCGGCACGCTGCTCGGCGCCTTCGTCGGCACCACCTCCGCCTTCCTCGGCGGCCGGGCGGACGAACTGATCATGCGCACCATCGACGCCGTCATGTCGATCCCGAGCCTGCTGTTTGCGCTTCTGGTGGTCAACCTCCTGGGGTCCAGCACGGTCAACGCACTGATCGCCGTTGCCATCGCGTTCGCGCCGGGCATGGCCCGTATCACCCGCAGCGTCGCGCTGTCGGTGCGCAAGCAGGATTATGTCAATGCGGCGGTCGCTCGTGGCGAAAGCTCTGCCTACATCATCCTGCGGGAAATGCTGCCGAACGTCATTGCGCCGATCATCGTCGAGATGACAATCCGCATTTCCTTTGCGGTCATGCTGTTTGCGACGCTCAGTTTTCTCGGTCTCGGCGCACAGCCGCCGGCGGCCGAATGGGGCCTGATGGTCTCGGAGGCGCGCCGCTACATGCACCTGAGTGCCGGCATCCTGATCTGGCCGAGCGTGGCGATCGCCGTCGTCGCCGTCGGCTTCAACCTTCTGGGCGACGGTCTTCGCGATGCCCTCAATCCGCGAACCTGAGGCCACCACCATGACGACAAAACCAGAAACTCCGGTTCTCGCGATCGAGAATTACTCGTTGGATTACGACACGGCCTCCGGCGTCTTCCATGCGCTCAAGAACATCGACCTTTCCGTCCACCGCGGCGAAATCCTCGGCCTGGTCGGTGAATCCGGTTCCGGCAAGACCTCGCTTGCCTGGTCGATCATGCGCTATCTGCCCAAGAACGCGCGCGAACCAGGTGGCCGTATCCTGCTGAGCGGCGAGAACCTGCTCGAAAAGACCGATGCCCAGATCGAGGCCTTTCGCGGCCGGCGCATCAGCATGGTGTTCCAGGATCCGAGCACGTCGCTCAACCCGACTCTGTCGCTCGGCACCCAGCTCGCCGAAGTGCTGGTCCGTCACCGCGGGCTGACACGGAAGCAGGCCTGGAAAGAAGGCGAGGCGATGCTTGATCGCGTTGGCCTGAAGACGCCGGCAGCGATGATGAACCGCATGCCGCACGAGGCATCGGGCGGCGAGAAGCAGCGCGTCGTCATCGCATCCGCGTTTGCGTGCAATCCCGAATGCATCATCTTCGATGAACCGACGACGGCGCTCGACGTCATCACCTCATGCCAGATCCTCGACCTGTTCGTGGAATTGCAGGCCGAGACCGGCGTCGCCTCGCTCTACATTTCCCACGATCTGGCGCTGGTGTCGCGCACGGCCAGCCGCGTCGCCGTCATCCGTCGCGGCGACATCGTCGAGCAGGGCGCGGTGCGCGATATCTTTGCCAATCCGCAGCAGGATTATACCCGCGAGCTGATCGCGGCGGTTCCCGATCCGGCCCGCAGGCTGGTCGGTGACATTGTCGTTGACACGGACAAGCCGCTGGTGCGGGTCGAAAACGTCAGCGTCCATTATGGCCGCAAGCCGTTTCTGGCAGCACTCACCGGCCGCGCCACCGAACGCGTTGCCGGCAACAATGCCATCAGCCTCAGCATCAATCCGGGGGAGGTTCTCGGCATCGTCGGTGAATCCGGCTCCGGTAAATCGACCCTGGCGAAGGCGATGACCGGTCTCAACCGCTTCGAGGGCAAGATCTGGTTCGACGGTCGCGAGATCAGGAACCTTGGCGACATGGACAATGCCTATCGCAAGGATGTGCAGATCATCTTCCAGCACCCCGACGCCTCGCTCAATCCCCGCCAGAAGATCAGCGAGATCCTGTCGCGGCCGCTGAAGCTGTTCGGGGACGCGTCTCATCTCGACCAGAAGGTGGGCGACATGCTGGAGCAGGTGCGCCTGCCGCGCACCCATGCCCAGCGGTATCCGCATCAGCTGTCGGGCGGCGAGAAACAGCGCGTGGCGATCGCCCGTGCGTTTGCCTCCAAGCCGAAATTGGTGATCTGCGACGAGATCACTTCCGCACTCGACGTGTCGGTGCAGGCGTCCATCGTCCAGCTGCTGCTGGAGCTGCAGAAGGCCAGCGGCACCGCCTATCTGTTCATTACCCACGACCTCAACCTTATCCGCCAGATCGCCCACCGGATCGCCGTGATGTATCGCGGCAATCTCGTCGAGATCGCACCGGCAGCAGACATCGATAGCCAGGATCGCGCCGAATATACCCGCCGCCTGATCGAGGCGGTGCCGCGCGCGGCGGGCCAATACCTATGACAATGCATCAAGGAGCATGACAATGGACCCGAAATCCCTGGTGGATCGGATCAACGAAAAGGCCTGCCTCGATTTCCTATCGAAGATGGTCCAGCACAAGAGCCATTCGGAAACCGATGGCGAGCGTGATCTTGCGCGCTACATGGCCGGCGAACTGGAAAAGATCGGGGTCGAAGCCGAATTGCAGCCATTCGACGAAGGCCGCCGCTTCAACACGATCGGACGCCTCAGGGGTACCGGCGGCGGCAAGAGCCTGCTGTTCAACGGCCATCTCGACACCAATCCGGTCACCGAAGGCTGGACGGTCGATCCCTATGCCGGCCTCGTCGATGACAAGTTCATCTACGGTATCGGTGTGTCGAACATGAAGGCCGGTGATGCCGCCTATTTCTGCGCGGTCAAGACGCTGCTCGATGCCGGCGTCAAGCTCAAGGGCGACGTTATCCTGACCTTCGTGGTCGGCGAGTTGCAGGGCGGCGTCGGCACGCTTGCGGCGATCAGACACGGTGTCAAGGCGGATTATTTCATCAACAGCGAACCGAGCGATCTCGTCGCCGTCACCATGCACGCGGCAGCTCTCAGCTATGTCATCGAATTGACCGGCGACACGCGCCATCTCTCCAAGCGCGAGGAATCCGTCGATGCGATCGCCGCGGCTTGCGACATCATCCCGCGCATCAACGCCATGACCTTCAGCGGCGCCAGGAGCGACGTGCACCGGTCGATCAACCGCGGCCATGTCGGCGTCGTCCATGGCGCCCTCGGGCGCAGTCTCGAAGAATGGCGTCCGCCGCAGGTGGCGGATTTCGTCCGCCTCAAGGGCTCGTGCCGTTATGCGCCGGGGCAGACGCAGGAGGGCGTGCTGGCCGATCTCGAAAAGGAGCTGGTGGCCCTCGAAGGCCGCTTCCCCGGCCTCAAGGCAAAGCTGGTTCCGGAATTGATCGAGGGTCGCCCGCTGATGCCGCCCTTCGAGGTCTCGCCGACATCGCGCATCGTCAAATCGATCAACGCGGCCTATGAAGCCGTGCGCGGCGAAAAACAACCGACCGGCGCGATCACACCGACGCGCTTCTACGGTACCGATGCCGGCCATCTCTACAAGGAACTCGGCATGGAAGGTATCGTGTGCGGCCCCGGCGGCCGTTACAACACCATGCCCGACGAGCGTGTCGACATCGTCGACTATCTCGACATGATCCGCGTCTACATGCTGACCATCCTCGATATCTGCGAGGTTGCCTGATCATGTTCTCCCGGGCGGAATTCGATCGCCGTATTGCACGCGCCCGGGACGCCATGGCATCCGCCGGCGTCGATCTGCTGCTCGTCGATAGCGGCGAACTGCTAGCCTGGCTGACCGGCTACACCGTCTCCGAAACCATGTACCGCGCCGCCTTTTTGCCGCGCGAGGGCGATGCCTGGTTTACGCTGCGGGCGCTGGACCAGGCGCCCTGCCGGGAAAAGAGCTGGATTTCCGACGTGGTCGGTTTCGTCGATACCGACGAAGCGCAAGCGGCCGTCGCGGCAAGCATCCGCGAGCGCCGGTTTGCCGGTGCGCGCATCGGCCTCGATACCAATTCCTACAGCATGAGTGCTGCGACCTTCATGCGGCTTTCGGCGCTGCTGCCGGAGGCGCGCTTCATTCCCATGCCGGGGCTCAGCGACAGCCTGCGCTGGGTCAAGTCGGAGGAGGAGATTGCCATCCTCCGCCAGGCATGTGCAATCGCCGACAAGACGATGCTGGAGATCGCAAGGCAGGCTCGTCCGGGAATGACCACCCGCGATGCGGCGGCAATCGCCTCGCAGGTCTTCCTGCGTGAAGGTGCCGATACCGGGGAAGTGGGCCCGGTCGTCAAGGCCTCCGGCAGCCACGAGTTTCTGCACGGCGCGTTCAAGACCGAAACGATCGCGGAGGGCGACGTCCTGCATGTCGAACTCATTCCGCGCGTCGGGAACTATGGCGCGCGGATGATGCGGCCGATCGTCGTGGGTGCTCCCTCCGCGGTACTTACCGCTACGGCGGGAAAGCTGATTGAGCTGCAGGATCGGCAGATCTTGGCGATGAAGCCGGGTGCCATAGCGCGGGACGTTGACGCGATCATGCGCCGAGGTGCCCTCGACACGGGCCTGCGACCGACCTACGAAAACGTCACCGCCTATACGCTGGGCCTCTATACCCGCACGCCCCGCACCAGCGACTTTTCGCGGGTTCTACTGCCCACATCCGACTGGGCGCTGGAGGAGGGGATGGTGTTTCACCTTTATGCGACGGCTCAAGGCCTGGGTTTCATCGCGGGGGCACCTTCGCGGCCTCTTATTGTCAAGTTAGTCCCTAAGCGCTGTGTCGCGGTATCAATCTTCCCGTGAAAAGACGATTGAGATCCCGCTCTTCCGGATCCGCCAAAACCTTGACGAGGTATTCAACCATTTCCGTAAGGGGCTGCCGATAGGTGGTGAGGCGGTAGTTTGGATTGTCCGCCTGGGGCACGTCGTCAAAGCCTGTGATGGCAATATCCTTGGGAATTTCCAGTCCCAGCTTGTGCCGAATAACGTCACTTGCCCCCATGGCGAGGGCGTCATTCTCGCAAACGATCACATCCGGCAAGTCTGATGGCCCTCGATGGCTTAACGTTTCCATCACGATAGTTCCGGCCAGCGCGGGATCGTAGGCAGGAACCGTCACCGACTCGGGTCGGAACGAGAAATGTTTCCCCCAGTATTCGAGAAATGTTTCTTTCCGGAGCAGATGTGCCGAATAGCTTTGCGGCCCTGCAAGGAATAGAGGACGTCGATATCCGCGTCGATGCACGTAACGCGCCAGTTCGGTCATTGCTCCGACATCATCGACCGCGATCGAGATAGTGTTCGGATTCTCCGAACTGCGGGCGAAGACGATCAGCTTGCGGAAGCGGCGAGCCTGGAGCGCGGTTTCCAGTACGTCGTCGTCAAACTGGATGCCGATCAGGATTACCGCGTCGACGCGCCGCTGGCTTGCATTCAAGAGCGCATGGCCTGCATCGTCTCTGTTCAGCGTATTTACCAGCAGGATATCCCAGCCCTCGCGCCGCAGGATACGGGTGAGGCGCTCCATCATGACCAGTTTGTGCGGATTGGCGAAGTCGTCGATCAGCAGCGCTACCAGGTTGGATCGGTCCGAGGCAAGGCTTGCGGCACGCAGATCAGGCAGATAGCCGAGGCGTTCTGCCGCAACCATCACTTTCTGGAGGCTTTTCGGCGAGATGGATGCATCCTTGCGGAAGGCGCGATTGACCGTCCAGCGCGACACGCCTGCGGCGATTGCGACATCGTCCGCCGTGACGTTTTCGGCAAAAGGGGGTCTCTTTTCGTTTGGCATTCCGATCTCCCGTCTCTGTTTTGTATTGGTTTAGCCTCCATTGATAGCGCCTTTTTCGTTTATCCCATCTTTTTTGCTCGCGGGAGCAGATTTTTCTTGCTCGCGCGAGCAAATGTAGAGATAGTCCATTCCAAGGCGGCGGGAGGCCGCTTTCAGGAGGATATCAGTGCTGAGAATTGGACTGCTCGGTGCCGGCCGCATTGGCCGTGTGCACGCCATTAATATTGCCGGTCATGGCAGGAGCAAACTGGTCGCCGTGTCGGACGTCAACCAAGAGGCTGCGCAGTCTCTAGCCAGCTCCTACGGTGCGAAGGCACTGAGTTCCGAGGCGATCCTCAAGGACGCTTCGATCGACGCCGTGCTGATCGCGACCTCGACCGATACCCATTCCGACTTGATCGAGGAGGCTGCGAAGGCCGGCAAAGCCGTGCTTTGCGAAAAGCCGGTGGATCTTTCGCTGCAGCGGGCCAAGGCATGCTTGGCGGTGGCTTCGGCCACCGGCGTTCCGGTCATGATCGGCTTCAATCGTCGCTTCGATCCGAATTTCGCAAGGATCAAGGCGGCATTGGACGCCGGCGAAATCGGCAAGCCGGAATTGCTTTCGATTACCTCGTTCGACCCGGCTCCGCCGCCGGTCAGCTATATCAAGGTGTCGGGCGGACTATTTCGCGACATGATGATCCACGACTTCGACATGGCGAATTTCCTGATGGGAGATGCGCCGAAGACCCTTCACGCGACTGGCACGTCGATTGTCGATGCCGAAATCGGCGCGGCCGGCGACGTCGATACCGCCGTCGTGACGCTGACTTATGCCGACGGGCGCATCGCGGTCATCAAGAACAGCCGCCGCGCCGTCTACGGTTATGACCAGCGTGTCGAGTTGCTGGGCGCTGAGGGCCTGCTGTCGGCGGCAAACGTGCTCGAAAACACGGTGTCCAAGGCGACGAAGGCCGGCGTGACAAGCGCCAAGCCGGAGTTCTTTTTCCTTGAGCGCTACATGCGCGCCTATGCTGCGGAATGGGATGCCTTCCTGCACGCCATTCTCGACGGTGCCTCCATCCCGGTCACGCTGGCGGACGGCGTTGCGGCGCTGGCGATGGCCGAGGCTGCGACCGAATCGGCACGGTCGGGCCAATCGGTCGATCTGGCGCCTTAAAACATCAGTGCGGTGGCCGCGGCCATCGTGCACGCATTGCCACGGCGCACGGGAGGTGTCGCCGCCGGCTTTCGGTTCCGGCCTGCCTGGCCGGAGGAATGGACGTACGGGAGTGACGTCCAAGGGGAACTTAAACGGGAGGTTAGCATGAAGAAATTATTAGCATCCGTCGCCATCGCCGCGGTAGTCGCGATGGCCGGTCCGGCCCTTGCGACCGACATCATCGTCGTGGCTCACGGCCAGGCGAACGATCCGTTCTGGTCGGTGGTAAAAAACGGCGTTGAAAAGGCGGCTAAGGACACAGGCGTTAAAGTCCAGTTCCGCTCGCCGGAAACCTTCGACATGGTCCAGATGGGCCAGATGATCGACGCCGCCGTCAACCAGGACCCCGACGGTCTCGTCGTCTCGATCCCTGACGGCGACGCGCTGGGTCCGGCGATCAAGCGCGCAGTTGCCGCCGGCATTCCGGTCATTTCCATGAATTCCGGTTCGGACGTCGCGCATAAGCTCGGTGCGTTGCTGCATGTCGGTCAATCGGAATTCGACGCTGGGAAGGTCGCCGGTCAGAAGCTTGCGGAGTTGGGCGGCAAAAAGGCCATTTGCGTCAACCAGGAAGTCGGTAACGTTTCGCTCGACCTGCGTTGCGCCGGCTTCAAGGAGGGTTTTGGCAAGGCGGTCAAAGTGCTCCCGACCACCAACGATCCGGCGGAAGTCGAAGCCAAGGTGCGCGCGGCGCTGGAATCCGATCCGGACTTGAATGTAATCCTGGCACTCAACGCCTCGCTCGTTGGCGAGCCCAGCGTCAAGGCGGCGCAGGCGGTCGGACGCAACGGCGTGTTGATCTCCACCTTCGACCTTTCGGCCGGCTTTCTCAAGTTCATCGCGGACGGCAAGGCGGCATTCGCGATCGACCAGCAGCAGTTCCTGCAGGGTTATCTGCCAGTCGCCTTCCTCGCGCTCAATGCGCAGTATGGCCTTGTTCCAGGTGGCGACGTTCCGTCCGGACCGAACCTCGTGACCAAGGAGGCTGCCGCCAAGGTCATCGATCTTTCGGCCAAAGGCATCCGTTAACCGCAGTTGATTGCCGGGCCGCAGCGTTCCACGTCGCGGCTCGGCCACCGATCAGGAGACAGGTCAATGTCGACAGAAACGCTGGCGCGAGCGGACGAACGGATCAAAACCGAGTCCTTCGCAACGAAACTCATGAAGCGGCCGGAACTGGGGGCGATCGGAGGGGTCGTTCTCGTCACCGTGTTCTTTTTCCTGACCGCAGACCGCACCATGTTCACGCTATCCGGGATCATGAACTTCATGACGCCGGCCGCACAGCTTGGCATTCTCGGCATCGCCGCGGCCATGCTGATGATCGGCGGCGAATTCGATTTGTCGATCGGCTCGATGGTGGCCTTTGCGGGCATGGTCTTTGGCGTCTTCGTCGTCAATGTCGGCATGCCGCTTATCATCGCAATACCATTGACGATGGGGCTCGCCGCGGCACTTGGCGTGACCAACGGGCTGATCGTGCTGCGCACCGGGCTGCCTTCATTCATCGTCACGCTCGCAGGTCTTTTCGTGCTGCGGGGCGCATCACTGGTCGGCCTGAAAATGTTCACCGGCGGTTCCACTCAGCTGCGCGGCATCCGCGAAGCGGTCGAGGGGGATTTCCTGGTGCCGATCTTTTCCGGCGACGCCTTCGGATTTATTCTGACATGGCTGGCAAAGGCGGGTCTTGTCGACAGCTTCAAATCCGGTGTGCCAAAGGTGCCGGGCATCCCGGTCGAGATTATCTGGTTCATCGCCTTTGCGCTGGTCGCGACCTATGTCCTGCTGCGCACGCCGGCCGGTAACTGGATCTTCGCCACTGGCGGTGACGCCCTCGCGGCGCAGAATTCCGGTGTGCCCGTACGTCGGGTCAAGATCTCGCTGTTCATGCTGACGGCCATGGCCGCCGCGCTTGTTGCCATCATCACTGTGATCGATGCCGGTTCCACGGACGCCCGCCGCGGCTTCATGAAGGAGTTCGAGGCGATCATCGCCGCGGTCATCGGCGGCTGCCTCCTGACCGGCGGCTACGGTTCCGCGATCGGTGCGTTTTTCGGTGCGATCATCTTCGGCATGGTCACCATCGGGCTGACCTATACCCGCTTCGATCAGGACTGGTTCCAGGTCTTCCTCGGCGCGATGCTGCTGCTCGCGGTGATCTTCAACAACGTCATCCGCCGACGTGTGACCGGAGAACGCTGAGATGTCCGCCCCTATCATCCATATGGAAAACATCAAAAAGCACTATGGCAACGTCATCGCGCTCAATGGCGTGACCTTCGACCTGCTCGCCGGGGAATGCCATTGCCTGCTCGGCGACAACGGTGCCGGCAAGTCGACCTTCATCAAGACCATGTCGGGCGTGCACAAGCCGACCGAGGGCTCCATCACTTTCGAGGGAAGGCCGCTTTCCTTCGACAGCCCGCGCGACGCCATGGAGGCCGGCATCGCCACGGTATTCCAGGATCTGGCAATGATCCCGCTGATGTCCGTGACCCGCAACTTCTTCATGGGACGCGAGCCGACCAAGGGACGGGGCCTGTTCAAGCGCTTCGATATCGACACCGCCAACGAGATCACCATGGCAGAAATGCGCAAGATGGGCATCAACCTGCGCGGCCCCGACCAGGCGGTCGGCACGCTTTCGGGTGGCGAGCGGCAGACGGTGGCGATTGCGCGCGCCGTCTATTTCGGAGCCAAGGTGCTGATCCTCGACGAACCAACCTCGGCGCTTGGGGTGCGACAGACCGCCAATGTGCTTGCGACCATCAAGCGCGTGCGTGCTCAGGGAATAGGCGTCGTGTTCATCTCCCACAACGTCCGCCATGCGCTTGCCGTGGGCGACCGCTTCACCGTGCTCAACCGCGGGCAGACGCTCGGCACCGCTACGCGCGGCGAAATCACTGCCGCCCAGTTGCAGGACCTAATGGCCGGTGGTCAGGAAATGGCCGAGCTTGAAGGCTCGCTCGACGGAACGATCTGAGGTAACCCCGAATGGATAAATCGTCTTCATTGCCTCAACGTCCGCTCGGGGTTGCCCTCATCGGCACGGGCTTCATGGGCAAGTGCCACGCCATGGCCTGGCGCAACGTCGCCGCGGTATTCGGCGGCGCGCATCACCGGCTCGAAATCCTGTCGGATGCCACGCCGGAGAGTGCCGAGGCCTTCGCCCGCCAGTTCGGCTTCGCCCGCGCCACCGCGCGCTGGGAGGAAGCGATAGCCGATCCCAAGGTTGACATCGTCTCGATCACGGCCCCGAACGGCATGCACCGCCCGATGGCCGAGGCAGCGCTCAGGGCCGGCAAGCACGTGTGGCTGGAAAAGCCAATGGCGCTGACGCTCGTAGACGCCGAGGCGATGGCGGCGACGGCGGCCGCACATCCGGGCCAGGTGACCATCCTCGGCTACAACTATCTTAGGAGCCCGGCCTTCCAGGCGGCGCGCGGCCTGATCCGCGACGGCGCGATCGGGCGGCCGGTCGCCTTCCGCGGCGTCTATGACGAAGACTATTCGGCCGACCCGCTCCTCCCGTGGTCGTGGCGGATGACTCACGAGGGTGGCGGACTGGGCGCACTCGGCGACCTTGGCTGCCACCTCGTGAGCCATATGCTGGCGTTGATGGGGTCGGTCACCGATGTGGTCGCCCAGACCCAGGTCACTATCCCCACGCGTCCCTCTCCGGATGGGCCGAAACGGGTCGAGAACGAGGACAGTGCTCTGGCGCTCCTGCGCTTCGCCTCGGGCGCGCAGGGTTCGTTCGCCACCTCCAGGGTGGCGCGGGGCCGCAAGTGCCGGCTGCAATGGGAGGTGCATGGCAGCGACGGCACGATCGTGTTCGATCAGGAGAACATGAACGAATTGTGGGTGCATCGCGCCGGCGAGGCCGGCTTCGTGCGTCATCTGACCGGACCCGGGCAACCGGACTTTACCGCCTTCTGCCCGGCGCCGGGGCACAATTTCGGCTTCAACGAGCAGAAGGTGGTCGAGGCGCGCGACCTGCTGGTGGCGATCGCTGGCGGTCCGAACGCAGGTCCCGATTTCGTCCAAGGGCTCGACATCGAGAAGGTCATTCACGCCATGGCTGCCTCGAATGGTGCTGTCATCCGCATTGAAGGGCAGAAACCGTGAGGGCGTGCCCGATGTCATCGGCATCCGGCACGCTTGCCGACATAGCCTGCGGCAGCGCCAGGCCTGATTGAAGACGCACCTTCTTGCGCCCCATAACAATCGAGAGAGTAAACATGGATCAGCCCTTCACGCTCGCCGCCTGCGCGGAAATGCTCTGGCGCGACAAGCCGATCGAGTGGCGCTGCGCGCGGTTGGCCGACCTGGGCTTTCAAGTCGGCCTATGGAACTGGCCGGACCACGATCTCGCCGGGCTGGAGAGATCGGGGGCCACGTTCTCGATCATGAACGGCTACCTTACCGGCCGGCTTGCCGACGACGAGGGCGCCGACGAGCTTTTGCGTTCCGCGCGCCAGACGGCCATGGTCGGCAAGCGGCTCGGCGTCGCGCGTCTCAACCTGCATGGAACCGGGCTTGGCGAGGGCGGGCTGCCGGCCCGCCCCAGCGATGTGGTGACAGGACGGATGTGGCTGAAGGCAAGGGACACGCTTTGCCGCATCGCAGACATGGCGGAGGAGGAAGATGTTGTCTTCACGCTGGAAAACCTCAATCTGCCGGTTGATCATCCCGGCACGCCGTTCGGACGTGCCGAGGATACCTTGGCTCTGGTCGCGTCGGTCAACCATCCGCGTTTACGCCTCAACCTCGACCTCTATCACGTGCAGATCGGCGAGGGGAACCTGATCGAAACCTGCCGTGCCTGCCTCCCATGGATCGGCGAGGTGCAGGTGGCCGATGTGCCCGGTCGGTGCGAGCCAGGTACCGGCGAGGTCAATTACCCGATGATAGCGCGCGCGCTCCACGAGATGGGTTATCGTGGGCCTATCGGCATGGAGGCTTTTGCAAAGGGCGATCCGGAAATTGCCCTCGAGGCATTTCGCGCTGCGTTTACCCTTCGCGGCTAGGAGAGTTTCCGTCCCCGCCTGGCGCCTTTGCCGTCCGACACCAGTCGATGCGCGAAGACCATAGGAACAGGCGGGCGCTTGATCCCGCACCTAGGATCGGACTGATGGCCAGTCGCCAAATTTTCGAAAGAAAGCGCGAGAGAATGCGGCCGCACTGCCAAATCCGACCTGACGCGCCACTGCCTTCACTTTCGCTCCTTTATCGAGCTTCCGTCGAGCAAGAATCAGACGCCATCCGGTCAGGTAAGCCTGCGGCGTCGTGCCGACCACGTCGCGAAACAGGGCCATGAAATGGCTTCGCGACATCCCCGCAGCCGAAGCAAGGTCATCGCTGTTCCAGGCTCGCGCTGGCGCATCATGCATTGCCACTAACGCCCGGTGTAACGCTGGATGGGACAGACCCGCCAGCAAACCCGGTCCAGTCGCCCCGCGGTCGATCGCTGACCTCAGGATAAGCAGGACGATGACTTCGCAAAGCCGGTTAAGGGCGGCGCTTCGTCCGCAGCGCGATTCCACCGCTTCCGCCATGAAGGCGGCCGTGGTGTCGCGAAGGGTAGGAATGTCATTGACGTCGACGACGACCCGGTCCGGCAAAGCGTTCATCAGTGGGTTATGCGTCCCCTCGAAATCGACCGCCGCGGTTATCAAAGCCGATGGCTCGGGAGACGTGTCGCCCCGTGGGTGGAGGGCGATCCGTTCGGCAGGGCCACCCGGTTCTCCAATTACAAACAGCCGGGCACGGCCATCGCTGATCGGTGGCGGTTCCAGCGAGGCTTCCAGCTCGAACGCATCAAAGAAGGCCGTTAGGCGATCGACTTTCGGAAGAATTTTCAGACTTTGGATCATGATTTCTGGACAATAATGATCGTGATCATGGGATGCACACGCTGTGACGTCAACATGGCGTCAGAAGTTTCACCTAAAGGAGTTGATCGATGTTGGTCCCGAGAACACTGGCCCCCAATTTGACCGTCAAGACTCTTCAGCACGGAGAATTCGATCTCACGCGCGAAAACCCATCGCTCATGACGCTCGTCTGCTTCTATCGAGGCCTTCACTGCCCCGTCTGCGGAAATTATCTCAAGGAATTGGAACGGCTGACGCCGGCCTTCGAAGAGCGCGGCGTACACACAATTGCCATGAGCTCCGATGGGGAGGAACGCGCCCGGCAAATGGCAGACAAGATCGGTGCAGAACATCTGCGTATCGGTTATGGCCTGCCCTTGAGCACGGCCCGGCAATGGGGTCTCTATATCTCCGCCTCGCGCGGAAAAACGTCGATCGGCATCGAGGAGCCGGAGCTTTTTTCAGAGCCGGGCGTATTCTTGATCAGACCGGACCAGACCGTCTATTGGCTCTCGGTGCAATCCATGCCGTTTGCGCGGCCACTTTTCGCCGAGATGGTGCAGGCGTTGGACTTCGTGATCAAGAACGACTACCCGGCGAGAGGCGAATATACGGGTGAGGTCTAAGCCCGCTTGGTCGCAGTCGGACGCCGAAAGGCTGCCCGTCCGGCCCCGGGATCGTCGCGCTCATACCTCAAACCTTGAGAAAAGCCAGGCGGTCATCTGTGCGGCCGGGTGCGATTTCAAGGATGTCGGCGGTGACGACATCTTCCACAACAAAGGGGTCTTGCTGAACGCGTGTTTCCAGATCGGCGCGGGAGGTATTGTGGGCGAGAACCGCGCCGCCTGCGCTTGGCTGAATGCTTCCGCTCAGGAGGAAAATGCCCTCGTCGAAACCTCGCTTGAGCCAGGCATTGTGCCCTTCCATCGAAGCAGGCGCTTTAGCCTTGTTGGCAGAGAATTTGAGCGTGACGACGAACATAGGCGACCCCTCGGGATTCTGGACGGAAACGGTTTCTACTTGGGTGATGACGTGGGTTGCTGCGCTGTCAGCCATTGGCACATGTCTTCAACCTCACGGCGCACGAACGCCTCATCGCGAAACGCGGTCGCGAGCGCGGCCACACCCTGGCTGCGCATGAGAATGTGCATGGCGAACTCATCGGCGCCGGTGTCATGGCCGATGTCTCTGAACTGGCGCGACAGCCAATTGCGGAACAAAGTGAACAGCTCGGCCGCTCTGTTCTTGGCAACATGATCGAGCTTGGCGAGTTCATTACATAGCGTTCCGACGGGGCAGCCATGGGCCATGATCTTCGCCTGGTTCATGATGAGGATGTTGATGAAGCTGCGGATGCGGTCGGTCGGCGTTTTCCCCTCGACCTCCCACGCATCGAGCATCGCCCTTGTCTTTGAAAGGCGATGGGCGATCACGGCTTCGAGAATCTCGTCCTTGGTCTTGAAGTGATAGTAGAAGTTCCCACGCGAAAGCCCTACGACCGCCGCGATGTCAGCGAAGGATGTCGCCTCGAAACCTCGCTCGTAGAAGCGCTTGTCGGCTGCTTCAACAATCTGCTGTCGCGTAGTCGTGGCGACCAAATTCCGGCTCCTCTGAATGCGCTTGCCGAAAGCGCATTCATTTATTTAGGACGATTGACCTAGAGCCTTTTAGGACATTTGACCTACAAATGTCAAGAATTTTTTTGGGCGGAATGCATGGTTGAGGGAGCGTAGCTGTCGAACAGCTTAACCGATTGACGCTGCCCTTGGGACGTCTCCAGGTTAGGCGGATTGAGAGTATTCTACCGGTTCGAGATGGGCCGAGCGTCGTCATTCGCTGCGAAGTTTGACCAAGGGATCAAGTGCGATCCTGCCGCCGCCGTACACCACAAGCGTCAGTGCCATGGCGGCCCATGGAAGATGGAAGTTGGCCCAGCCGTCCGGAATAGTGAGATGGATCACTGCCGTCATCGCGAGCAGGCCAAGAGCCGCATAGCGGGTGAAAAGGCCGAGAACCAGCAGGACGGGCAGGGCAAGTTCGGCAATCCCGGCCGCCGCCGCCATGGTCAACGGCATAGGGTAGGAGAATTGGCTGCCGAATATATGCAGCTTGAATTCCTGTTCGAACAGAAATCTGGCGCCGGTCGAGAGGGTCAGGAATCCGTCCCACTTCGTCAGCCCCGATTTGAAGAACGGGATGGCCAGGCCGATGCGCAGCGCCAGCAGCGGCAGCGACTGTGGAATTGATGCGAGCAGGTGTTCGGCGCGATGATGAAGCGAGACAAGTGCTATGCCGAGACCGCGGGAGGAAGCACGTTCGATGGTCATGGATGTTCTCCTTCAACAGGTTCAAAGGCGCTGAATACGCCAAGGCCGATCAGACCGATCAAAGCCGATCCGAAATCGAAATCGGGCGCGGCGGCGAGTGCCGTCTGCGCCGCCTCGCCGAGGGTCGCCCCCTCAAGGAGGCAGGCCGCGAACGCCGCGTCCCGCGGAGGTAGGACATGGACCTCGACGTGCATTGCCGGCCGCACGACCAGCGCCGCTTCGGGATGCCAGTCGGCAACCGTTGCCACGGTCTCGCCCTGATGGGCGCTCCAGATCGAGCCCACGGGAAAGTCCGATCGGACGAGTCGGGCCGAGGGATGTGGAACAAGCGCCATGTCGGAAATTCGCTCCGGCGCTACGCTGGCAAGTGCGGTGACGCCGAGCGGCAATCTGTCCGCCGCATGATAGGCCCGGGTCCAGGCAACCTCGATGCGGGCGACATCGGGAAGATAAGGGAGAGAAGCCGCGGGCGGAAATGCCGCGATGAAATCGGGGAAGTCATCGCCATAGTGCATGATCAGTGGCGAGGCCGGCTTGTGATCTGCGGCGTAGGCGCGGGCCATACCGGCAAAGAATTCGGAGCCGACGAGCCGCTTCGTCACCGGGAAGCGCTGGCCGAGTGCCGTCGTCAGCCCGACATAGACATTGTTGCGGTAGACGGCGAAACGCGATGGATCGGCTGTACCGCGGGCGGTGGTGATGCCTTGCGGAAGCGGCTGATCCGGATGCAGCAGGGCGACGGCGAAGGCATCCTGGCTTTCGATGAAACCCATGGTCATGCCGCCCGGTTGGCACGGCGTTTTACGGCCGCAGCGTTCAACATGGCATCGGCGCGAACCGCCTCTGCCCGAAGGGAGGCAAAATCCGGGACGTCGTTGTCCCACTCGATCAATGTCGGCAGGGGACCGCTCCGGGACAGAGTGTGTCGGTAAAGCTCCACCACATCGGTTCTGACGGTGCTGCCATGGGCGTCGATCAGCAGCCGGTCACCCACGCTGTCGACGGTTTCGTCATAGCCGGCCAGGTGGATTTCACCAACCAGTTCGATCGGGAAACGGTCGATATAGGCGACTGGATCGAGACGGTGGTTTACGGCCGAAACCATGACATTGTTGACGTCGAGGAGCAGCCCGCAGCCGGTGCGGTCGGCGATCTCCGTCAGGAAATCCACTTCCTCGATCGTGCTCTCGGAGAACAATAGATAGGTCGACGGATTTTCGAGCAACATTTGCCGGCCGAGCCATTGCTGCGTCTCATCGACATGGTCGACGACCCGCGCCAGCGTTTCGGCCGTATAGGGCAGCGGCAGAAGGTCGTTGAGGAAGCCGGTCTCGTGGGTCGACCAGGCCAGATGTTCCGAAAAGCTCTGCGGCCGGTAACGATCGATGAGGTCACGAAGCCGCTTCAGATGTTCTCTGTCGAGGTCGCGCGCTGCACCAATCGACAGGCCGACGCCATGGAGGGACAGCGGATAGAGGTCGGCGACTGCCTCGAGATAGCGGTGCGGTGGCCCGCCAGCACCCATGTAGTTTTCGGCATGGACCTCGAAAAAGCCGACATCCGGCTTGATGGCGAGAATGGTTTCGTAATGCTCCGGCTTGAGGCCGAGGCCGGCGCGTGGCGGCAAGGCGGTGGAGCGGTTTGCGGAAACGGTCATTGCTGTTCTCCCTGTATCGACGGATAAGGCGGAGGCCCGGCCAAACCGGGCCTCCGCCGGGGATCAACCCTTCATGGGCTGCAGCATGCCTTTGTGGCCGTTGACATTCATCGAGGTGCAGGTGCCGGCGGGGACGGCCTTCCAGGCATTGCCCTGATAGTCGGCCGTCGAGGTGCCGGCGCAGGTGGTGCCGGGGCCGGCGGCGCAATCGTTCTGACCCTTCAGTGCGATGCCATAGCATTTCTCGTTGCCGACCATCTTTTCCGGCGCCAGCGGTGCGGCGAAGGAAACGGATGCGATTGCCGATGCGAGCGAGCCGGCGAGGGCGAGGGTGAGCGTGGAACGGTTCATGGATGATCTCCTCTTTGAAGTCCGCAGGCCGGTGATCGGCTGCGTAACCACCCATTCGATGGGGAGAGCCCGACGTTACGCTTTGCCGCGAACACAAGTTCGTGATCGCTTTTTGGTCTTGACGCCCGACACCACCCTGGTGCGCGTCCACCAGCAGGCCGCCGCCGGAAAAGGGGGATAAAACTTAGGTGCTGGCGGCTTACGGGCTTGCAAACCGGGTGAGGGAAGTTTCGCCCGTCCAATCCAATTCCCGCGGGTCATAGCGGACAGTGCGGATCGCAAAGGAAAGCGGGTTTAGTCCGTAACACGTCGAGAAGGTATCTCCCGGCGCGATGGCTTCACCACTCGTATGGGACGCCCTGTAAACGATCGAATTGCGTTGCTTGGCAACCAGGCTGAACGAGACAGTCTCAAGGGCTCTGTCCGCATGGTTGGTAATCCGGACCGAGACCGGCATATCTGGATTTGGGCACAACTGGGGATCGGAGTTCGCTGAGATGGAGACAGACTGGTTCGAGGGCTCCTGCTCGCTTTTCCGATCGGTGGCGAGCCAAAACCCGACCCAGGCAACGGCAAGCAAAGCGACCACAACGGCGCTAGCTCTGCGCGAAAACAAAAAGATTATCAAAACTATCGCGCCGCCGATCAGCCAACCCATTGTGGCCTCGCGACATTGTGGCTGATGATTGTCTTCATCGCTCCTACCTAGGTTTGAAGCAGGTGCAACGCAATGGAAGGAATTGGCATGGGTATTCTTTCGCTGCCCTGATGTCAGACGCCGCTACGTGTTGACCACTCCTCAGCGGTCTCGGTTGGGGTGCTGGCCGCCTCTTAAGCGTGCACCCGGCGGACCGCAGTGAGCTGCCGACCCAAGACAGGAATGACCAAAAGCAGCCCCACCAGCGACGACACAAGTTCAGGAACGACCAACAGGATCGCGGCTAAAATCAGGAGTGTTCGTTCCCACCAGACGGTTCTGACAAGCAAGAAGCCGGAAAGGGCGGAACCGAGGCATGTAATCCCCAAGACGCACCCGACGAAGGCGATCGTGAAGTTGCTCCAGGAGAAGTTGGCGGTCACAAGCAGAAGGGAAGGCGAGAACACGAACACGAACGGTACGAGAACTTTTCCCAAACCGAGGCGAAATGCGGTGTTGCCTGTCTTGAAGGGATCGGCGCCCGCCATGCCGGCCGCGGCATAGGCCGCGAGCGCGACGGGAGGCGTGATGTCGGCAAGGACGCCATAATAGAAGACGAAGAAATGCGCGACGATCGGCTCAACGCCGAGCAAGCCAAGTGTCGGGGCGGCAATCGTTGCCATGATGATATAATTGGCAGTCGTCGGAATGCCGCAGCCCATCAGAATGCAGACGACACCGGTCATGATGAGGGTGAATAACAATGTCAGTGTCTGCGGTCCGAACCAGGCGGCTGGAACCATCGTACCGACCCAGCTGGCCATTTCCGCCGCCGTCGTCGTGACAATATAGGAAATCTTGAAGCCGACGCCGGTCAGCGTTACGACCCCCACGATAATGCCAACCGTTGCCGCCGCCGCGCCGACGGCCAGCGCGTATTTTGCACCGTCCCGCAGACCCTCGAAGACTTCCGTCACCGACATGCGCCGGCGCGGATTGATGAGGCCTACGGCGATGCAAAGCGTGATGCCCCAGAATGCAGCGAGGTAAGGCGTGTAGCCGGAAAGCAGGATGCCAATCAGCACGACAAGCGGGATGACGGTCGGCCAGTCGCGCTTTAAGGCTTCCTTCAGATCCGGCATTTCGTCATCGGTCATGCCTCGAAGACCCTCCCGCTTCGCCTCGAAGTGAACCTGAACCAGGACACCGAAGAAATGCATGAAGGCCGGAACGATCGCCGCCAGGATGATCGTCGTGTAGGGGAGATCAAGGAACTCGATCATCAGGAATGCCGCGGCGCCCATGATCGGCGGGGTAATCTGGCCACCGGTGGACGATGCGGATTCGACAGCCGCTGCAAATGTGCGCTTGTAGCCGAGCCGGATCATTGCCGGGATCGTCAGCGAGCCGACAGTCACCGTATTGGCGACGGACGAGCCGGATATCATGCCAAACAGTGCCGATCCAAAAATCGATATCTTGGCCGGACCACCGGCGTAACGACCAGCAACCCATGCCGCGCAATCGAGAAAGAGCTGGCCGAGCCCGATACGTGTCGCGAACACCCCGAACAGCACGAAATGGAAGACGTAGGTGGCAACGACGCCAAGCGCGATGCCGTAGATGCCCTGGCTGGTCAGATAGAGGTGATTGATCAACTGCGAGAAGGTCGCGCCGGGATGGACCAGAATTCCCGGCATGGACGGCCCGTACAGAGAGTAGACCATGAACAGGACGGCGATGATCGGCAAGGGCCAGCCCACCGAGCGGCGCGTTGCTTCGAGAAGGACCAGAACCAGCACGCCACCCAGCACGACATCCGTCGGCGTCGGATTTCCGACACGGAAGGCGAGGTCATCGAGCGGAATGAATGGAACGTGCATGACGGCGATGACCGCACCGATTGCCAGCGCCCAATCGAAAAGCGAAATGCCGAGCGGCCGCAACACAGTCGAAGGTGCCGGCTCGCCGTAACCGCGCCTTGAGAAGGGAAATACCAGGAATATCAGGCCAAGGACGAAAGACAGGTGGATGCCGCGATGCAGCACCTCAGACAGAAGGCCGAAGCCGGCGGTGTAATAATGAAAGAGGGACAACGCGATCAGCAAGGCTCCGACCAGCCGCGCAACAAGCGGCGCCAGCGGCCGAAACCGGATTTCGGCATCGAACTGCTCTTCGAGCTCGCGCGCCCGTGCTTCGTCAAGCTCCATCGGAGAGGTCTTGCCGGCTATGCCGTCGCCCATGTCGGAAATCCTTAGCGATAATACTGCTATAACGGTCGATGCGGCGGCCTGCCTCAGCCTGCCGCCGCATCACCAATCACATGTTCGGCGCCTGTTTACTTCAGGACGCCGGCTTCCTTGTAGAATTTCTCTGCGCCCGGATGGAGGGGAATGCCCAGGCTGGTCGTTGCATTTTGAAGAGTGATCATCTTGCCCTTCGCATGTCCAGCATCGAGTGCAGCGCGCGTCGCTCCGTTCCACATGACCTTGGTGATCTTGTAGACCAGCTCGTCCGACTGCTTCGCACTGGTAACCCACTGTGCCGCAACCGAGATCGTCGGTGTTTCAGCAACATCCTTGTAGGTATTGGCGGGGACAGTATCCTTCGAAAAGAAGGTGTAGTCCTTGATCAGCTTGTCAATTTCCGGACCACTGATCGGAACGAGCGAGATGCCACTGGACGTGGCCAGTTCGGAGATAGCCCCGGTCGGATAACCACCAACAAAGAAATACGCGTCCAGTCCTCCGTCACGCAGGCGGTCGCCGGCCGGGCCAGGCTTGAGGTGCTCGGCCTTGATATCGCTCTCCTTCAATCCGTAGGCACCGAGCACGATACGGGCGTCGACGATCGTCCCCGAGCCTGGTTCGTCAATGGAAACGCGCTTCCCCTTAAGGTCTGCAACCGATTTGATGCCCGCACCCTTGCGCGCAACAAGATGGATCGTTTCCGGATACAGCGTGGCGATCAGGCGAAGGTCCTCGACTTTGCCCTTTCCTTCATAGAGGCCCGTGCCACTATGCGCCCAATAAGCGACGTCCGATTGGGTGAATCCGGATTCCATTGATCCGCCCTGGATCGCGTTGATGTTGGCCACGGACCCATTCGACGCAACAGCTGTGGAAACGAGGCCGGCAACACCCTTGTCGCCGGCGCCTGAAATTGCGTTGGCGATCAATCCCCCGATCGGATAGTAGGTTCCAGCAGTCCCGCCCGTACCAATTCTAAAAAAGGCCGGCGCCTGTGCGCCCGCCAAGCTGGCACCGAGAGCGAGCACCCCCGCGATGGCGCCGATCGACATGAAACGTTTGCTGATGTTCATCGATGTCCCCTTTTACCTGTTTCGGTGAACATGATGAATGTGCCCAGCGGTTGTCAACAAAAAGTGATGCTGTCAGGATGCGGTCAGGTTCGATCAACCTGGGGCTAGATCTCAAGTGCCAGTCTCGCCTCAGGTCTGACGTTTGGCGGCGGCCGGAGCATCCACACGTCCCCGGCCGCTTTGCTCGCCACAAGTATCTCACCACGTGTACACGAGCGGATCGAACCTACGAACACGGCGTTGTCAGTCAATAGGGCCTTAAGGCTGAAGATGAAGCGGCCGTAATCGCCAGTTGCAGTCACTGTGATCTAAGGGGCATGGCAAGGCTGATTGCTGGATCGATGGCGGCATTGAGGATTTCGCCTGCGCGCCCCGGCAGTTACTGGAGCCTCGCAAGCTGATGGTCTGCTCGTGATGGAGAGGATGCGAGGCAGATGTCGCTGTTTTGCGTTGGTGCAAGCCGATGATCCTGATAATGCTGCGAGCAAGCGCCGACGGCTTGAATTTCTAATCGCCCGGCGGCCTGTATTCGCCCATCTATGGCTCGTCGGGGGGACACGCCTTGCATCTGCGTCATCAAATCGTGGCCCTGGCAATCGTGCCACTCATCGTCGCGATCCTGACCGTCACGGCGTTTATCACCTGGCAATCCACAAGGCTCGCCCAGAGCAGCATCGATACGTTCGAGCGCAACATGCTGAAGGCGAAGGAGACCGAGCTTCTTAACCTTACGAACCTGGCAATTTCTGCAATTCAGGACATTTATGCCGATGCCGGACAACAGGACGAGGCTGCCAAGGAGAGGGTCAGATCGATCCTGACCGCGTTGGACTACGGGACCGACGGTTATTTCTTCGTCTACGATTATGACGGCAACAATGTTGTCCATCCGCGCCAGACCTTCCGTCCAGGGCACAATTGGCTCGATCTCACCGATCCTGACGGAGACAAGGTGATCGCCAATCTCATTGCCAAGGCAAAGGAAGGCGGTGGATTGCACCAGTACAAATGGGAAAAACCATCAAGCGGCGAGGTCGCCGATAAACTCTCTTTCGCTGTCGGCCTCGAGAAGTGGAAATGGATGGTCGGCACCGGCGTATATCTTGATGATGTTTACGCGCAGACCGCTGCCGCGAATGCCGATACGCGGAGGAACATCCGGGAGACATTCACGATTGTCGCTCTGATTGCCGTACCGGCCGTTCTCCTGGTCTTTGCGACCTGCCTGTGGATCACCCTTCATGAGCGCCGCCTCGCCGATCACAAGCTCACCGCCCTGACGCAGCGGGTCATCGATGCCCAGGAAGAGGAGCGGACAAGGCTTGCACGAGAGCTGCATGACGGCATTTCACAGAGCCTTGTCGGCGTTCGATACGCAATCGACCTCGCCAGCCGAAAAGCGAAAGGTAACGCAGACGATGCGTCTGCCGCGATTGATCGTGGAGCCGAGGCTCTGACCCAGGCGATCAAGGAGGTAAGACGTCTTTCGCATGAATTGCGGCCAAGGGTGCTGGACGATCTGGGACTGACGCCGGCGCTGAAATCACTGGCGCAAAATTTCGGCGAGAGAACCGGTATCGAAATCGACGTGCAGGCGGACGGGCCCGACGTTTTGAAGGCCGAAGCAAGTACTGCGCTTTACAGAATAGCGCAGGAAGCTTTGACCAATATAGAAAGACATGCGGGGGCCAGTCGGGTGAACGTTCGGCTTTGGCGGGAACGCCAACGCGTTCGGATGACCATTTCCGACGATGGCGGCGGTTTCGACGGGAGCTCCGCTGGCGCTTGGCCCAAGAGTGGCGGCTTGGGCTTGAGGAATATGCAGGAACGCATGTCCCATTTTGGAGGTATGTTACTGGTCAAATCCTCGGCGGATGGGACAACTTTGACCGCTATGCTTCCGAAATCCGCCAATCGACCGGAAGATAAGCAGGTGGCGGCTTGACGGTCCCGGATCGAATTAAGGTCCTTCTCGTGGACAATCACCCGCTCGTACTCGAGGGGCTAAAGGCGCTGCTCGAAACCTACGGGCACATAGAAGTCGTGGGAACGGCCATTCAGGCCAGCACAGGCTTAGACGCGGCACGGCGGACCTTGCCGCACGTCGTCCTGATGGATATCAACATGCCGCAATTGAACGGCATCGAGGCCATCGACCTATTCAAGGCGGCGGTTCCCGAGACCCGGATCCTGATGCTCTCCATGCATGAAAACCGTGAGTATATCTCGGCCTCGGTCTTGAGGGGGGCCGCCGGATATATCCTGAAGGATGTTCCGACCGAGGAGATTGTCGCCGCGATCGAAGCCGTTGCTTCCGGTGGCAGATATTTCTCGTCAGGGGTTTCCGAAGCGCTTCTTTCACGCAAGGGCACCGAGGGTTCCGACGGTCTGACAGCGCGGGAACGGGACGTGCTCATCAAGATCGCCGCCGGAAGCAGCAATCGTGATATTGCGGATGTGCTGGCCATTTCAGCCGCAACTGTTGAAACCCACCGCAAGAACATAAAGAAAAAGCTCGGGATCGCTACGACGGCCGGGCTGATCCGGTATGTGATGGAGAATGGCGTGTCGTCGCCTGACGTTTCCTCGGCTCTACCCACTTCTGGGTAGCCTCGTTCATTTCACCTCACCACGCTCTTGTTCGCTCCTCGCCGGCGACGTAGCACTGCCTCCCAGTTCCCGCGAAATCGGGCTTGGGAGGAAATTTCATGTCCAACTTGCTGTCGCTGTCGCGTCTCATAGACGCGGCGAACACGATCATCGGTAAGGCGGTTTCGTGGCTCATACTGCTCGCCATCGTGATCAGTGCGGCGAACGCCACCACGCGAAAACTGTTCAATCTCAGCTCCAACGCATGGCTTGAGGCTCAGTGGTACCTGTTCTCTGCGGGGTTCCTGATTGCGGCCGGCTACACGCTTCTCAACAACGAACATGTTAAAGTCGACCTCGTCTACGGGCGTCTGTCGCGCAAATCACAATTGTGGATCGAGATCCTCGGCACGCTGTTCTTCCTGTTCCCGTTCTGCCTCATCACAATCTACCTGTCATGGCCAAGGGTGACGTCAAAGTTCATCAGCGGCGAGATTTCCAACAATACCGGAGGGCTGCTCCTCTGGCCTGTGTGGGCGATGATCCCGCTCGGATTCGGCCTGCTGGCTCTGCAGGGGCTTTCCGAACTCATCAAGCGGATCGCAATTCTTCGCGGCGACATACCGGACGCAATCGCGCTGGCTGACGCTGAAGCACATACCCTCTAAGGCCGAGGCATCCGAATGTTTGCATTTTTCGCGGAAAACCTCGCGCCGATCATGTTTCTTTCACTGATCGTCGTGCTGTTGATAGGCTATCCGGTCGCCTTCGCACTGGCCTTTGTCGGTTTCGTTTTCGGCTTCATCGGCATCGAGATGGGGCTTCTGCCCGTCAATCTGTTCGGCGCCATTCCCGACCGCATTTTCGGCCAGATGTCGAACGAGACACTGCTGGCGATCCCGTTCTTCACCTTCATGGGTCTGATCCTGGAGCGAAGCGGCATGGCCGAGGAGTTGCTGGATACCATCGGCCAGCTTTTCGGACCCGTCAGGGGTGGGCTCGCTTTTGCCGTCATCTTCGTTGGCGCGATCCTGGCGGCAACGACAGGGGTCGTTGCCGCCTCGGTCATTTCCATGGGCCTGATCTCACTGCCGATCATGATGCGCTACGGCTACGACCGGCGAGTCGCGGCCGGTACCATCGCGGCTTCCGGAACGCTGGCCCAGATCATTCCGCCAAGCCTCGTGCTGATCATCCTCGCGGATCAGCTTGGTCGATCAGTCGGCGATATGTACAAAGGTGCACTTGTTCCGGGCCTGCTATTGGTGGCAGCCTATGCCGGCTATATCATCCTGATGTCGTTCATTCGGCCGCTGAGTGTCCCGGCTTTGCCGATCGAAGCGCGCTCGCTGCGTGGCTGGAAGCTGCTGCGGAAGGTGATCATCTCGCTGGTTCCGCCGCTTGTCCTGATCTTCCTGGTGCTTGGCACGATCTTCATCGGTCTCGCGACGCCAACCGAGGGCGGCGCCATGGGAGCAGTGGGCGCCCTTGCACTTGCGGCTATCAATCGCCGTCTCAATCTGGCGATGGTCAAATCGGCACTTTATGCGACGGTGAAGCTATCGTCGTTTGTGATCTTCATCCTGCTCGGGGCTCGCGTGTTCTCGCTGACCTTCTATGGTGTTAACGGCCACATCTGGGTCGAGCACTTGATGACATCGGTGCCAGGTGGTGAGATCGGCTTTCTGATTGTCGCCAATCTTCTGGTCTTCTTCCTGGCGTTTTTCCTCGACTACTTCGAGCTTGCCTTCATCATCATACCCTTGCTGGCGCCAGTGGCCGACAGCCTCGGAATCGATCTGATCTGGTTCGGGGTCATGCTGGCGATCAATATGCAGACCTCGTTCATGCATCCGCCATTCGGGTTTTCCCTCTTCTACCTTCGTTCGGTTGCGCCCAGCCGCGCTTACAAAGACCGGCTCACGGGCGCGACGATCCAGCCCGTAACGTCCGGCCAGATCTACATGGGAGCGCTGCCTTATCTCGCAATCCAGCTGGTGATGGTCATTGTCGTGATCGTGTTCCCGGGCCTGGTGACGCACTACAAATCCGGAGCGGTGGCGGTCGATCCGAATACCATTCAGATCAACGTGCCGATGCCTGGAGAGGGCGGACTTAGCCCATTTGGAACGCCGACCCAACCATTCGGGGCACCGGAACCATCTAGTGGCGGTTCAGCCCCGGCAAGCTTTGATTCGCCGCCGCCAACCTTTGGAGTTCCGGCACCGGGTGCGGAGCCTGCACCGCCAAGCTTCGGTTCACCGACACCCAGCTTTGGCGCTCCACCCGCGAGCGGAACCAATCCCTGACGACACCCGACGAACGTCGGCGTCTATGCCCCTGGCCTTAGGCCTGGCCAGAGAAACAACAACCGAGGAGGACTGACATGCCAAATGACGTAAGCCGCCGTGGCTTTTTGACCAAGGGTGCGATCGCCGGAGCTGCCACGGCAGCCGGCGCGACGCTTGCAGCGCCTGCCGTCGCACAGGAAATGCCGTCGATCCGTTGGCGCTTGACGTCGGGTTTCCCAAACAACCTCGACACCATCTATGGCGGCGCGGTCGTCATGTCCGAGGCGCTTTCGAAGATCACCAATGGCAAGTTCCAGATCCAGGTATTCCAGGCAGGCGAAATCGTGCCCGGTGCCCAGGCGATCGATGCCGTCAAGGAAAACACCGTCGAACTCGCCCACACCTGCGGCTATTATTTCACGGGGAAGGACCCGACGTTTGCGATCGGCTCGACCATTCCCTTCGGACTGAACGGCCGACAGCAGAACGCCTGGCTTTACCATGGCGGCGGCAACCAGGCCTATAATGAATTCCTGTCGAACTACGGCGTGGTGGGTATTCCCGGCGGCGCAACGGGCGCTCAGATGGGCGGTTGGTTCCGCAAGGAGATCAAGAGCGTCTCTGACCTCAAGGGCATCAAGATGCGGATCGCCGGTGTCGCCGGCGAAGTCATGTCACGTCTTGGCGTCGTCCCGCAGCAGCTTCCAGGTGGGGACATCTATCCAGCTCTTGAGCGCGGCACGATTGACGCCGCCGAATGGATCGGCCCCTATGACGACGAAAAGCTCGGCTTCTACCAAATTGCCAAGAATTATTATTATCCAGCGTACTGGGAAGGCGGTTTGACGATCCACTTCTTCATCAACCAAGGTCAGTATTCCGCCCTTCCGGACGCCTACAAGGCAGCGCTCGACACGGCGTGCAAGGCGGCCAATGTCAATATGCAGGCGCTCTATGACGTCAAGAATACCGCCGCGATCCGCTCTCTTGTGGGCAAGGGTGTGCAGCTGCGTCCGCTGCCACGCGACGTCATGGATGCAGCCTACAAAGCATCCTTTGAACTATATGCCGAATATGCGCAGAAACACCCGGCATGGGCAAAGATCTATCCTGGCTGGAAGAAGTTCCGTGACGAGAGCTTCGAGTGGTTCCGGGTCGCCGAGTATAGCTATGACAGCTACATGTATGCAGCCCAGGCAGCAGGGAAATAACTGAAGGCGCTATGGTTATCTCAGTTCGGTGGCCGCTGCGTCGAAGGCCTGCGTCGGAGCTTGGCCGAGGCTTTCTCGCGACACCGGGATCGCAAGACCAACCAAAAGGCCGCGTCGATTTGGACGCGGCCTCTTTTGGAACCATGAAGCGGTCAGCCGCGGCGCACCATGTCGGGAGGTGACCGGGATCTAGGAACTCTTTTTTGGCGGTAGCTGCCAGTTTGCGCCATGCCCGTTGGATTATTTAGCGGCTCTCATCCCCATTGACGCCTCACAGAGGTCGTTGACTGACGCCGATTGCTGGCGCGAAGAGTTGGCAGTGAACTTATGATCATATAGACACGATCCGCTTGGCGTGTGCTGCGTGCGCCAGGGTTTTCCCAAAATTACGGAGACTTGAACAACCTGAGCAGGATCGCGTAGCTATGTCTTCGAACAAAAAACAATCGATCTTCACGACGGGAAGAATAAACTCCACACTTCGCAAATTCCTCCATAGCGAAGCGTCAGGCGGATTGCTTTTGATGGCGGTTGCGGCTGTGGGTCTTGCCGTGGCGAACTCGCCGTTCGCACCAACTTATTTTTCCTTGATGAAGAGCTACATCGGTCCGCTTAGCGTCCAGCACTGGGTCAATGAGGCCCTTATGGTCATATTTTTTCTGATGGTGGGCCTGGAAATCAAACGCGAGATGCTCGATGGCCAGCTCTCAAGCTGGCCGCGCCGAATTCTCCCCGGTGTGGCGGCACTCTGTGGCATGATGATGCCCGCGGCAATCTACGTGTTTTTCAACATCAACGATCCCGCTGCAACACGAGGTTGGGCGATTCCGACTGCGACTGATATCGCATTTGCGCTCGGAGTCCTTTCACTGCTTGGCCCACGTGTTCCGGTGACGCTCAAGGTCTTCCTGACAGCGCTTGCCATCATAGACGATCTCGGAGCAGTGGTGATTATCGCTCTGTTCTACACTGCGGATATAAATCTCTGGGCTTTGGCCGGAGCCGCCTTGGTGTTCCTCAATCTCTGCCTCTTCAGCCGGATCAAAGTCGTGGCACTATGGCCCTACCTTATGCTGGGGGCTGTTCTTTGGTTTTTCGTCCTGAAGTCGGGTGTTCATGCAACGATTGCCGGTGTGCTTCTCGCACTCACGGTTCCGATCAAACTAACGCCGGGTACTCCTGAGGCCAACCAGGATGTGTCCCCGCTTCATAAGCTGGAACACGCGCTCCATCGTCCGGTATCATTCATTGTCATCCCTATCTTTGGGTTTGTGAACGCAGGGGTGTCGTTCTCGGGACTATCGCCGTCCGTTATCCTTGAACCTTTGACCCTTGGTATCGGCCTCGGCTTGGTCCTCGGCAAGCTGATCGGGGTTTTTGGCTCGGTCTTTCTTCTGGTGAAAGCCGGTATCGTGGAGATGCCGGGATCCGCCAGTTGGGCCCAGACTTTCGGCGTTTCGCTTCTCTGTGGCATCGGTTTTACCATGAGTCTGTTCGTCGCGCTGCTGGCGTTTGATGATCCGGTGATGCAAGATCGGGCAAAGCTCGGCATTCTTGCGGGATCAATCATCGCAGGTATCGCTGGATATTTCATACTGAGGTTTGCGCCCCGTCGGCAGGGGCGCCAGTACGCCGATGTGATTGAATAGCCAGAAACCTGGTTCTCGTCGCTCCGGCATTCTGGCGACATTGAGACCAAGTTCCCTTCTGCGGTTTTCCACGCGCCGGGGGGCTATCAGGATAAGGATCTGCCGAGGTCCTGGCCTAGACGCTCGAGCAAACGAACCGCCGTCGCGGTTCCAGTCTCTTGTGTAACCAGGTTCCCCAGTGTGGTCGCTCGTTCCCGCATCCTCGGATTATCCATGGCGCCGATCGCCCGAGCGAGCCGATCGGCGCTCAAATGCTTTCTCGAGAGTTTTGCCGGAGCCACTCCCATGTTCCGCATTCGCAGAGCCCAAAACGGCTGGTCACCCATGAATGGGCAAATGGCCGCCGGGATACCCGCCCGTGCGCATGCCATGGTCGTCCCAGCGCCGCCATGATGGAGCGCCATCGCGGTGAGAGGCAGTACCCGATCATGAGGAAATTCATCCAAATGCATAATAGTCGATGTTGGAAGAGACGCCGAGAGGGCGCCCCCGCCGGTTGCAAGCAATCCTCGGCGACCGGCCAGAGCCAGTCCGTTAACAACGATCTCCGTCAGTTGTTCTGGGTCCAGCCCGGGCATGCTGCCGAAGCCCACATATACAGGGGCCTCACCACCGGCAATAAAAGCTTCCAATGTACTTGGCATTTCCCACTCGGGGCTATCCAGGAACCAGGCCCCGGTAACGTGGACATCAGGCGGCCAGTCGGATGGCGCGGGAACGATATGTCTGCTGAACGCGTAGAGCGTCATCGACGGACGCGGTCGCCGTGCTGGCCGGCCAGGTAGCTTCAGGCAGCTCTCTCTCCAACGGGCGATAGTTCCGGCGAAGAGAAGCTCAGCGCCATTTGCCACGAGGCTATGGCTCAGCCGGTTGAGCGGTCCCAGGGTTCTCACCGGAAAGACCGGACTGGGAAAAGCAGAGGTCGGTGTCGAGATCGGCAAAGGTGAGCCGAGAACGGCGCTACATCCCAATCGTTCTGCGATGTGAAGCGACGCAAGTGACTTGGGGTGATAGACAATCAGGTCGGGCGCAAAATCGCGCGCGGTTTCCCATTCATGTCTTAGCAGATCCTCCATAAGAGGCCTTACGTGCTTGAGTAATTTGAACCCGGCAAGAAAGCCGCCGCCCTCGGCGATGGCCTTCTTGCCCTCGCGCGTTTCGATCAGGTTCAACATCTCCGGCGGGAGACAGTGAAAGGGAACAGATCTGGCGACAGCAAGTGGAGCATATGGTGCCGGCCCCGCGAGCTGGACCTCGTGACCCGCGGCCAGGAGCGCAACTGAGAGCGCCACAAAGGGCTGAACGTCTCCTCTCGTGCCATATGTATGGATCGCGATCCGCATCACGCCCGTCCTTCCCTCGATAGCGCCCGAAGCTTCCAAGCCTGACGCGAACTTTGCCTGGCGTCCGAGTTCAGAGAGTGACTTAAGCAGCGCCAGAGAGACGATCAGTTAGAGATCAGCTCCGACGTGAGGCGAACACGTCATGGGATGTATTGCCCTATACGCCGATCAAAGACCGACCCTGAAGTCAGCTCTGGTCTTTGCCTTGATTTCCTCGAGGGTCACCCCTTCGGCGATTTCGACCAGCACCATTTCCGGAGCGCCCGTCCTTGCGATCGTGAAAACGCCGAGGTCGGTGACGACGAGATCCACGACGCGCTTGCCGGTGAGCGGAAGATCGCATTCCGGCAAAAGCTTCGACTCGCCCTTGGCCTCGTGCTCCATCAGTACGACGACGCGTTTGACCCCGGCGACGAGGTCCATCGCGCCGCCCATGCCCTTGGCCATCTTGCCCGGGATCATCCAGTTCGCGAGGTCGCCGTTGCTGGCTACCTGCATGGCGCCCAGGATCGACAGGTCGATGTGACCGCCGCGGATCATCGCGAAGCTGTCTGCCGACGAAAAGAAGCTCGTCATCGGCAGTTCGCTGACGGTCTGCTTGCCGGCATTGATGAGGTCGGCGTCGACTTCATTGTCGAGTGGGAAAGGGCCGATGCCGAGCATACCGTTTTCGCTCTGCAGGACGACATTGATGCCGGCAGGAATGTGGTTAGCCACCAGCGTCGGGATGCCGATGCCGAGGTTGACGTAGAAACCGTCCTGAAGCTCACGCGCGGCGCGCGCAGCCATCTGATCCCGTGTCCAGGCCATTACACCGCCTCCGTCTGTGCGGCTCTCACGGTCCGCTGTTCGATATGTTTCTTCGCATCGGGAACGTGGAGAATTTTTGACACGAAGATGCCCGGCGTATGGATATGGTCGGCGTCAATCTGGCCGACGTCCACGAGATGTTCGACCTCGGCAACTGTGAACTTGCCGGCGGTCGCCATCATCGGATTGAAGTTCCGGGCCGTCTTGCGATAGACGAGATTGCCTTCGGTGTCGCCTTTCCAGGCATGGACAAGCGATACGTCCGCCGTCAGCGCCATTTCCATGACGTATTGCTCGCCGCCGAACTCCCGTATCTCCTTGCCCTCCGAAATGATCGTACCGACACCCGTCTTTGTAAAGAACGCCGGGATGCCTGCGCCGCCTGCGCGTATCCGTTCCGCAAGCGTACCCTGCGGATTGAACTCGAGCTCGAGTTCGCCGGAAAGGAACTGTTGGGCGAAGAGCTTGTTCTCGCCGACATAGGACGAAATCATTTTCCGAATCTGGCGCGTTTCCAGCAACAGGCCGAGGCCTATTCCATCGACGCCAGCATTATTCGAGATGACAGTGAGGTCCTTTACGCCGGACAGCTTGACCGCCTCGATCAGGATTTCGGGTATTCCGCAAAGCCCGAACCCGCCCGACATGATCACCATGCCGTCCTTCAATACGCCTGCCAGCGCCTCAGTGGCGCTTGATACTATCTTTCGCATCCTGACCCTCCCACGGAATTCCGCTAGCGCGAAACTAAGGCTTGATCGACCTTGGCGGCTAGCCGTATTAATACTGCATGCCTGACGCTCCAGCATCAATTCCGGATCCGGATCAGATCCATCGTTTTCCGCTGGCGGATATGCCGGTGCCCATGGTTTATGCAAGGCATCGCATCATTCGTGATTGTAACGTCGAATTCGCTACGCTTTTTGGGCTTCGCCGGGAAGAGATCCTGGACACCAGTTTTGCACGTCTCTATCCGAAGATCGCGGACTTTGTGCGCATCGGTCATTTGTGGCGCAGTCATCTGCCCGCCGGGCAGGTCTTTTATGACGAGCGGATCATGACGAGGGGGGATGGCGGACGCTTCTGGTGCAGGGTGAACGGCCGGAGCCACAATCTCGCCGATCCGTTTGCCGAAGCACTCTATTGTTTCCAGGCGATCAACCGGCCGATCAAAAGCTCCGACCCGACCTTTACTGATCGGCAGCACCAGATCATCACCCTGGTTGCGCAGGGAAAGAGCAACGCGATGATCGCTGACGAACTCGGACTTTCGAAGCGTACGATAGAATCCCATCGCGCGCGGCTTATGCAAGCCGTCGGCGTACGCAATTCGGCTGAGCTGGTAGCATGGTTTACGGCAGGCCATAAACGGCAAGGATGAGTTCATTTAATCTGGCTGAGTAGAGATCCTATCCTCAATCGGTTCTTTTCCAAACCACGAGGTTGACGCATCATCCATGCGTCCGACGGATAGGCATCGCCCATGCCTAGTCAGTCTGACTGACATCGGCTTGCTCGGGCAACGTCAACGATCCGAGCGACCGATGCGGGAGAGCAGGATGACCGGTAGCATGCCGATCAGAAGGATGGCCAAGGCGGCGACAGAAGCCTCCTCGTAGGTTCCTCTCGCGGCCTCGCCATACAGGTGGGTGGCAAATGTTTCGATGTTGAGCGGTCGCAGCAGGAGCGTGGCCGGGAGTTCCTTGACGCAGTCGACAAAGACTAGCAGGCCGGCTGCGGTTAATGCCGCTTTGGACAACGGCAGATGTATGTGGCGCAGGGTCCCGGCCGGAGACTGGCCGAGCAAGCGTGAGGCTTGGTCCAGTGACAGGGGAATGCGTGCAAGCCCGGCGTCAATGCCTCCCGCCGAGATAGCCAGAAACCTCATCGTATATGCGTAGATCAGTGCAGCGCCCGAACCGATGAACAACAGGCCGGTGGAGACTCCGAACCAATCGATGGCGGTCTGGTCAACCAACCGATCTGCCGTCGCCAGCACGATCAGAACGCCGATGGCAACCACCGTGCCGGGGGCCGCATATCCCATTGTCGCGAAACGATAGGACCAAGACGACACCGCGCCCGGGCGAAGGCGGTTCGCATAGGCGACGACGAGGCCAAATGCGATGGTGGTCGCGGTTGCGATGACGGCTAGGGCAATCGTGTTTACCGCCTCGTTCAGCAGGTTCGAGGATATGCCGGCGAAACGGATGCGTTGCCATGCGGATGTCGACAGGTACAGGGCCGGTCCGGCAAAACCGATCAGGATCGGGGTTAGGCCGAGCATCAGCAAAAGCAGGCCTTTCGGCGACGAAACTCGGAGCGGCTCAAAACCACGATTGCGCTGCGCAGTTGCAGAATAGCGCTGCCTTCGCCTCGCCCACCGTTCGAACGACACCAGAGCGACGACCATAAGCAATAGCAACAGGGCGATCTGTGACGCGCCGGGCAGGTCTGTTCGCGTGATCCAGGTCGTATAGATCGACACGGTCAGCGTGCGAACACCGAGAAATTCCGAGGCGCCGACATCATTCAGGGTTTCCATCAGCGCCAGGCTGACACCGACGGCGACCGCCGGCCTTGCAAGCGGCAGAGCGACGTTCCAGAAGATGGCGCGGCGGGAGATACCAAGCGTTCGTGCCGCGTCGATGAGATTGGCTGATTGTGTCAGGAACATCACGCGTGTGGGCATGTAGACGTATGGGTAGAGAACGAAACCCAGAAGAAGAATGCAGCCGGGCATCGAGCGCACGTCCGGCAATCGGAACTCGCGCGGGCTCGAATAACCAAGCAACCAGCGGATTACGCTCTGTACGGGACCGATCGGGTGCAGAATGTCGAGATAGGCATAGGCGATGATGTAGGTCGGCACGGCGAGCGGCAGCAGCAGTGCCCATTCCAGCGTCCGCCGACCGGGAAAGGAATACGCTGTAACCAGCCATGCCATTGTTGTGCCGATGACAGCCGAAACGATGCCGACGCCCAGGAGAAGGATGATGGTGTCGACCATGGAAATCGGCAGGATAGTGGTTGCCAGATGCTGCCAGAGGCCGGGAGAGCCCTGAATGGCCTGTAGGAAAAGGCCCACGACGGGAAGCGCCACAAGTGCTGCGACCATAACTGTGCAGATCAGCCAACGGTTGCCTGGACGCCGTTTAGGCCAAGCGATCGCGGCGATAGGGGAGGTCATGTTATTCACCAACTGGCCAGACGAAAGGCGCCCGCAAAGACAAGGGCGCCTTTCTGTCCATGTTAGTTGTCGAAGCCAACCTTATCGACCAGCGTGCTTGCTTGTTTGCGATGGCCGACGATCTCCGTCAACGACTTGGAATCGATCTTCAATTGACCGAAGGATGCGATGATCGGATCGGTGGCCGCGCCGGCCTTGACCGGGTATTCGTAATTGGCTTCGGCGTAAATCTTCTGGGCTTCATCGGAGACGAGATATTCCAGGAGCTTGACTGCTTCGGCCTTGTTTGGCGCATTTTTGGCGACAGCTGCGCCACTGATGTTGACCTGCGTGCCGCCATTCTTGAAGGTCGGAAGAATGACCTTGATGGCCTCGCCCCACTTGACCTGATCCGGACCGCCCTTGCCCGATCGCATCAGGCCGACATAATAAGAGTTCGCGATTGCAATATCGCAGATACCGCCAAGGATGTCCTTGGCGCCGTCACGGTCGCCACCACCGGCCTTGCGGGCCAGGTTGGCCTTAACGCCCGTCAGCCACTTTTCTGCTTCAGCCGCGCCGTAATGGGCGATGTAGTCAGCGAAGAGAGCCGTGTTGTAGGGGTGCTGGCCGGCGCGAATGCATACCTTACCCTTCCATTTGGGGTCGGCAAGCTCTTCGTAGTTGAACGATTTCAGATCCAAGTCCTTCGCGGCATAGAGCACGCGTGCCCGCATCGAAAGCGCGAACCAGTTGCCTTTGGGGTCGCGCAGCTGCGCGGGAATGGCAGCATTCAGCACCGCCGACTCGACGGGCTGGGTGACACCTTTCTCGACCAGGTCGACCAGGCTACCGGCATCGACGGCCATCAGAATATCGGCGGGCGAGCTGGCGCCTTCTGTCGCAACGCGTTCCGCAAGGCCATCTTTCAGGAAAACGGTGTTGACCTTGGTGCCTGTGGATTTGGTGAATGCATCGAGAAGCGGCTGGATTAGCCCCGCCTCACGCGTCGTATAGATGTTGATCTCGGCGGCAGTGGCCGCGCTTGCACTCAGGAAGAGCGAGGCGACGAGAAAGGTCGATGTTGCGATGGCATGCGTGTTCATGAGTCCCTCCATGTTTGGCATGCTTGCAGCAGTTTATGACCATTTTCGTCAAGTTTAATGTTCAACTTGCAGTCACAATCACGGTTTGTTGATCCGCATTTCCCACCTAATACAATCTTCGATTTAATCGCTCGGAAATGCCAGCACTTGGTCGTTGGCGATGGAGACTCGCACCAGATCGACATCCGGCGGCAGCCGTTTTGTCGATCTCACTCGCAATGGTGTTTCAAGGTTGTCGACACGAACAAGGAACTGCTCGAATTCTCCATGAAAGCTTCGCCGCTCGATGCGGCCGGCAAAATCTCCGTCATCCCGCGAAATCGAAATCGCCTGGGGACGGATGTAAATCGTCGACGGACTGCCTTCCGGGATAGCCATGGCCTGTGAGAAGGCGCCCATCGCTGTTTTAATCACGCCGCCCTTGTAGACGCCCGGCACCTTGTTGAAGTCACAGAAGAATTCTGCCGCATACGGGGTGAGGGGTCGATCGTGTAGATCGTAGCCTGAGCCCGCCTGAACGACTTCGCCAGCCTTCATCAGAACCACGCGGTCCCCGGCCGAAAGCGCCTCGTCGGGGTCATGAGTGACCATGATCACGGTTGTACCCAGCGTTTTCAGAAGCGACAGCGTGTTGTCGCGCACCCTGTCCCTCAGGCTCTGATCCAGATTGGAAAAAGGTTCGTCCATCAGCAGGATGTGGGGCCGGGGAGCAAGCGCCCTTGCCAGCGCTACGCGCTGTTGTTCGCCACCGGACAGCATATGTGGAAAACGGTCGATGAGATGCGTGATACCTATCCTGCCAATCACCTCCGAGGTCCTCCTGATGGCCTCGGCTCTATTGTAGCGCTTGAGACCGAACAGGATATTCTGCTCCACGGTCAGATGCGGGAAGAGAGCATAATCCTGGAAAACGAAACCGACATTGCGCGCCTCGGGCTCGATGAAAATCGATGGGCCCGAAATCTCCTTGCCAGCCAGAAGAATACGGCCGCCGTCCGGTGTGTCGACGCCGGCGATCAATCTGAGCAGTGTTGATTTGCCGCATCCGGAGTGACCGACGAGGCAGATAATTTCTCCCTTGCGGACCGATAACGAAATGCCACCGACGGCTGCCGTCGGTCCGAAACGTCGTGTCACGTCTCGGATCTCCAGCGCAAACTCGTCAGTTTCGGCAACCATTCTGATCTCCTCTCGATCGTAGGGCGATTGGGGCTGGTGCCTTGATACAGAACCCGGGTAGCGCTGCAAACCATTGGCCTGCCATTCTGATGGCGGTTGCGGATCTGAAGCGGCAGATTCAGACGATTTCCCTCGTCCGTTGCGTCGCTGGCCGACCTATTCCCGCCCGTTCGATTTGCTTGTCAAAACCAGAGCGCAACCCAGTAGTCGCATAGGTAGCCGTTCCCAACAGTCCCCTTGATCCGCCCGTGGACGGTAGCGGAACTGGAAGACAGCTTGTCGGCGTTGGCAATCGGCGTGACTCTCGAAGAGGCTCGATGTCTGGAAGACGGCACATGAGCGAAAAGAGCGGATGGAAACGTTAGGGGTGGGCCCGTAAAGACCCACCCCTTGGCAAATCCTCGGCTCAGAAGAACCCAAGTTTGTTTGGGTTGTAGCTGACCAGCATGTTCTTGGTCTGCTGATAGTGGTCGAGCATCATCTTGTGCGTCTCGCGCCCAAAGCCCGACTGCTTGTATCCACCGAACGCGGCGTGGGCCGGGTAAGCGTGATAATTGTTGATCCAGACGCGGCCGGCCTGGATTGAGCGACCGAAGCGGTAGCAACGGTTGGCGTCGCGGCTCCACACGCCGGCCCCAAGGCCGTATATGGTGTCATTAGCGATTTGCAGCGCCTCCGCCTCATCCTTGAACGTCGTGACAGAAACCACCGGGCCGAAGATCTCTTCCTGGAAGACCCGCATCTTGTTGTGGCCCTTCAGGATCGTCGGCTGAACGTAGAAGCCGCTGGAAAGGTCCCCGTCAAGGCGCGCGGCATCCCCTCCGATCAATACTTCTGCTCCTTCATTCACGCCGATCGTCAGATAGGACAGGATCTTGTCCTGCTGTTCCTGGCTCGCCTGTGCCCCCACCATCGTCTGCATGTCGCGAGGGTCACCCTGTTTGATCGCGCGCACCCGCTCGATGCAGCGTGCGATGAACGCCTCGTAGATGTCCTCATGGATAAGCGCACGACTGGGGCAAGTGCAGACCTCGCCCTGGTTGAAGGCAAACAGGACGAACCCTTCGACCGCCTTGTCAAGGAACGCGTCATCCTCTGCCATCACATCGGAGAAGAAGATGTTCGGGGACTTGCCGCCCAATTCCAGGGTCACGGGGATCAGGTTTTCGGTTGCCGCCTGCATGATGATGCGCCCGGTCTCGGTGGAGCCGGTGAAGGCGATCTTTGCAATGCGGGGAGATCTGGCCAGTGGGCCTCCTACCTCGGGTCCCATCCCGTTGACGATGTTCAGGACGCCGGCCGGCAGGAGGTCGGCGATCAGTTCCATCAGCACCATGATCGCCGCTGGTGTCTGTTCGGCAGGCTTCAGTACAATGCAGTTGCCGGCGGCAAGTGCGGGGGCCAGCTTCCAGGCGGCCATCAGGATTGAAAAGTTCCACGGAATGATCTGGCCGACGACGCCCAGCGGCTCGTGATAGTGATAGGCGACCGTGTCGGCGTCGATTTCGGACATGGTGCCTTCCTGGGCACGCAACACGGAAGCGAAATAGCGGAAGTGGTCGACTGAAAGCGGGATGTCTGCCGCCGTGGTTTCGCGGATCGGCTTGCCGTTGTCCCACGTCTCAGCCTGCGCCAGAAGCTGGAGATTGTCTTCCAAGCGGCCGGCGATCTTCAAGAGGATGTTGGCGCGTTCGCTTGCCGAGGTCCGGCCCCAGGCCTCCTTGGCATCGTGGGCCGCATCCAGTGCCAGCTCAACGTCGGCCACGTCCGATCGAGCAACTTCGCAGACCTTTGCGCCAGTGATCGGGGTGATGTTGTCGAAGTATCGGCCGTGGACTGGGGGAACGAACTTGCCGCCGATGAAATTGTCATAGCGGTCCTTGAAGGGCGAGACGTAGATGCTTGCCGGCTTGGTCATGATGTTCATGGAAATACTCCTCCGTGTGATCGGATCCTCCACCCGATCACATCTAGATGCGCCAGAAAGGTCAGCTGGTCAGCCTGGGGAGAGAGGGTCAGGGACCTAAAACGTCCCAAATCTGAGACAGGTGGGCGCGCTATTCGCCGATATGCAGCCGTCTCATGCGCCGGTAAAGGGTCGCTCGACCGATCCCCAACTGCCGGGCTGCCTCCGACACGTTGCCCTCGGTACGAGCAAGGGCACGCATCACGGCGGCTCGTTCCGCGGCATCGAACCCCAAGCATTCCTCTCCCCCGCCGAAGAGGTCGGACGCAGGGCGGGGTTTAAGAAAACCCGTGGGCTCCAATCTGAATACGCGACGTGCGCCCCGTGTTGCTCCGACGACAAGATCGTCGGCATCCACAGCCAAAAGCACCGACATCTCGCTGTCGTCCGTATGTGCCACCACGATGCGAGATTTTGGAAACGTAGCGCGGAAGTAATCGGTCTCGATGGACCGCGCTGTCTGCGCCACCATCGCCGAGATGAGCCGATTGAATCCTTCCGTCTGGTCGACCCGGGCAGAAGACACATCGAGCGCGGCGATGATGCCGCCATCGGCACCGAAGACCGGAGCATCCATGCAACTCATTCCAGTATTGCGGGCGAAGAAGTGTTCATCGCGGTGGATCGTGACGCTTCTTTTCTCGGTCAGGCAGGTGCCTATTCCGTTGGTGCCTTCGCTGGCCTCGCTCCAGTCCGCGCCCGGCCACAGGCCCCATTCCCGGAAGGCTGTCAGGTCGGAATCCTTGCAGCGCTGATCCAGGATCACACCGTCGCAATCGGTCAGAAGAACACCGCACCCTGAGGCACCCACCAGGCCAAAGAGATGATCAAGCCTTGCTGTTGCAACCCTCATGAAGCGATCCAGGCAAGCTCGTCGGTGGTCGAGTTCCGCCTCATCGACCCGATCGTTCGGTCGGCGCGCCGACGGATCCAGCCGGTGATGTTCCATTGATCGTCGCCAGGACGCTGCAAGCGGACTCCGCGCCGCGTCCGATCCGGACGCGATAACCCTTGCGACCCTGTTCACGTGATCGGTTCCGCCGCGGATGATATGTCCTCCCTGGCTGTAAGCTTACCACCTCCTCGGGCTGCGGCAACATGAATCCCACCGGCATGCCTGTAGTCGACGCACCGGTTTGCGACGGTCATTCAAAGGCCCCTTCCGGCGAGATCACCGTCATGGGCTGCCGTTTGCACTGCTACGTCGCGGATGTCCTGCAGCAAGCGATTGCGATTGTCCGGTCTCCAGATGGCGTGGAGTTCGGCCATGCATTCTTCGCGGAGATCGATCGGGCGAAATACGACACTGTCGAAGCAAGCGGCCCGGGTCTCGCCTGGCACGATTGCCAAACCTATGCCAGCGCTCACCAGTGACAGAATGGCCTGTGAATGCGTCATCTGCTGCACAATGCGCGGGGTGATCCGGGCTTCGGCTAGTAGCCTGGCCAGCTTTTCGTGCAAATATCGCGCCTGGGCGGAAAACATGATGAAGGGCTCGCCATCAAGCATGTTCAGCGCGGGACGGCGATTGGCGGCCAGGGGATGGGCCCGAGGTATCGCAAGCATCATGGGTTCGCGCGCCACGCAGACGCTTTCGAGATAATGCGAACCTATCAACGGGCGCGACAGGCCCAGATCGATACGGCCGGTGTTGATTGACTGGAGTTGTTCCGCCGTCTCCATCTGCACCAATTCCAGCTCAATCTGAGGAGCGGTGGTGCGCGCGGCACTGATGAACTTTGGCAAAAAACTATAGGTTGCTGCTCCCACAAATGCGATGCTCACCGATCCCGCGCTGCCGCGTGCCGCTCGCCGCGCCGCTGTTGTGGCCGTATTGCCCTGCTCGATCAACTTCTGGGCTTCCACCAGGAATACCATGCCGGCAGGGGTCAGGACGACCCGCCGGCTCGTCCTTTCCAGCAGCGTGACGTCCAGCTCCTGCTCCAAGAGTTTGATCTGCCGGCTGAGGGGCGGCTGCGTGATATTCAAGCGCCGGGCAGCACGGCTGAAATTCAACTCTGACGCCAGCACGACAAACGACCTGACCTGCGTCATATCCAGCATCTATCCAACTCCGGTATAGATTCTCTACAATAATCAATCTGGACTTAAATGGGTGAGATCGGTAACGGTCAAGACCAGACGCGAAACCTTTATGGGCGTGAGACGAATGGATACGCACTCGACAACGGGCTCAACCCAACAAATCGGCGGTGCAGACAGCATCGCCTGGATCAAGCTTTCCTCGATCTTCCTGCCGCTGAAAACGCCGATCAGCGATGCAAAGGTGCTGACCGGCCGGCAGAAGCCGCTGACCGAGGTTGCGTTCCTGTTCGCAGAAATAGAGACGCAGCAGGGGCATAGCGGCATCGGGTTCAGTTATTCCAAGCGTGCAGGCGGTCCCGGCCAGTACGAGCATGCAAAGGAGATCGCCGAGGTTTTAATCGGTGAAGATCCGAACGATATCGGCAAGCTCTGGAACAAACTCTGCTGGGCCGGAGCCTCCGTCGGTCGTAGCGGTCTTGCCATCCAAGCGATCGCCGCTTTCGACGTGGCCTTGTGGGATCTCAAAGCCAAGCGCGCGGGTCTGCCGCTCGCAAAGCTGCTGGGCGCACACCGTGATTCCGTCAGATGCTACAACACCTCCGGCGGGTTTCTTTCTTCTCCGATCGAAGAGGTTCTCGAAAACGTCGAGCAGTCGATCGCGGCCGGCATCGGCGGCATCAAGATCAAGGTCGGTCAGCCGGACATGAATATCGACCTGAAGCGCGTGGCGGCAGTTCACGACCGCATCGGTGGCCGGGCAGCCATGATGGTCGACGCAAACCAGCAATGGGACCGGCCGAGCGCCATGCGCTTCGGCCGCCTGATGGAGCCTTATAACCTTACCTGGATCGAGGAGCCGCTCGACGCATATGATGTCGAAGGGCATGCGGCGCTTGCGGCGCAGTTGGACACGCCGATCGCGACCGGCGAAATGCTGGCAAGCGTTCTTGAGCATGCCTCTCTTATCCAGAACAATTCCGTTGATTTCATCCAGCCGGACGCGCCGCGGGTAGGCGGCATTACCCAGTTCCTGAAGATCTGTGCGCTGGCGGAGGCGAAAAAGCTGCAACTGGCGCCGCATTTTGCCATGGAAATCCATTTGCACTTGGCGGCAGCTTACGAGCTTGAATCTTGGGTCGAACATTTCGACTGGCTCGATCCGCTGTTCAACGAGCGGCTGGAGATCAAGGACGGCCGCATGGCGGTGCCGACCCGTCCGGGATTGGGAATCACGCTTTCCGAGCAGTCGCATCATTGGACAAGGGGAACGGCGGAGTTCGGCAAGCGACCTTAAGGTCGCATGTCAGGCAGTTCCCCGCGCGACGATGTGGAAATCGATATTGATCATGGCGCCCACATCCTCGCTGCCGGCGATTTTTTTCAAGATCGATTGCGCCGCCTTGGTGCCGATGTCGCGGCGATCGATGCGGACGGTCGTTAGCGGAGGATGCGTGTGCGGAGCAAAATCGAAATCGCCAAAGCCGATGATCGCCAGGTCCTCCGGTATCCTGCAGCCTTGGAAATGGGCTTCGGCCAGTGCCCCGTGTGCTACTACATCCGACGAGCAGAAGACGCCGAGCGTGCCGTGTCCCCGGTCCAAAAGCCGCGCCATCGCGGCCCGTCCGTCGCTAAACGTCGATGGAGAGTTCATATCGAGCGCCGGCAACTCCACCTCCGCAATTCCCGCCAGACGATTGACGAATCCGTCGCGGCGTTGGACTGCGCGCGGGTCATTCGCGCCGATCTGGGCATAACGGTCATATCCCTTGGCCAAAAGATGCTCGGCGACCAGGGCGCCCACGGCCAGGTGCGAGAAACCGACGGCCGTATCGAGCGGCGACGGCGTCGAGTCCCAGATCTCGACGATCGGCAATCCTGCCCCGGTCAGCATCGTGCGCGTCTCTTTCAGATGGGAGATTCCAGTCAGGATAATGCCGTCGGGACGGCGGGCGAGGATTGCGCGGGTCAGTTCGAGCTCTCGTTGGGCATCGTAGCCGGACAATCCAAGCAAGAGTTGGTAGCCGGCGGAAACAAGCTCGGCGTTGAGGCCCTCTATAGTCTCTGCGAAGATCGTGCTGGCGACCGACGGCACGATCGCAGCGATCAACCTCGTTCTTCGTGAGGCGAGCCCCCCGGCCAGGAGATTGGGCACGTATCCGGTCCTTGCGATGACGCGGCCGATTGCTTCCAGCGTTTGCGGCTTGACCAGATTTGGCGTGTTGATGGCTCGTGAGACGGTGACAGGAGATACGTTGGCAAGCCTTGCGACATCGGCAAGCGTTACCGGCCCATTCGTCGGATTTCTTCTGTTTTTATCGTGACCTGTCATATTCGCCATCCCTGCCAAATGAGTTACGCTTTCATTGGACTCACAGGCAAGTGCCTAAGCTGCAGAATATTCAAGGAAACTAGATAACACACTGAATTCACGTGATATAAATTTTGCCACTCATGCTTGCGGAGCAGGATTTTGAAGTTACAATGAAAGCGCTTCCATTACTCTCCGGGAGGTGTGGAGAGAGTGGGTTTATGAGGCTGGCTGGAGGCCAAGCAAGGAGGAAGTTCTATGCACTTCAAGCGTTTCACGACGTTTGCGGCCGTTGTGGCTGCAATATGCGCGACAAGCATGCAGTCGAGCCGCGCCGATGACTATCCATCCAGGACCGTGACGGTGGTCGTGCCGTTCGCCGCGGGAGGGAATACCGATACATTCGGCCGCCTCGTGGCCGAACAATTGGACAAGCGGTTGGGGCAGCGATTTATCGTCGAGAACAAGCCCGGTGCGGGCGGCAATGTGGGTCTTGGCGATCTCGCGCGGTCGAAGCCGGATGGCTATACGATCGGCATGGGCACGGTAAGTTCAAACGCCATCAACCAGACGCTTTACAAGACCTTGCCTTACGACAAGGAGAAGGGTTTTGCGCCGATCTCGCTCATCGCGACCTTGCCGAACGTTCTGGTGGTCAATCCGGACAAGATCAAGGCGACCTCCGTCGAGGAGCTTATCGAGCTTCTCAAGAAGGAGCCAGGCAAGCACACCTATGCTTCGTCGGGCGTCGGCACGTCGATACATCTAGCCGGCGAGCTTTTGGCCACCAAGGCAGGCATCAAGATGACCCACATTCCCTACAAGGGAAGCAGCCAGGCCATTCTCGATGTGGTTGCGGGCCATGTTGACATGATGTTCGACAATATTCCGACGGCAGCGCAGCAAGTGAAGGCCGGCAAGGTGCGCGCACTCGCTGTGACCAGTCTCGATAAAGCGGCTCTTCTGCCGGAAGTGCCGACAATGGCGAGCATCATTCCCGGGTTCGAAGCAACGTCCTGGCACGGCATCTTTGCGCCTCCCGGCACGCCGCCGGAAATCGTCGAGAAGCTCAGCAAAGAGGTTCAGGCTATTCTTGCAGAGCCGGCCATGAAGGCGAAGCTGGAAGGCATGGGTGCGACCCCGGTCGGCAACACGTCGACCGAGTTCAAGGCCTTCATCGCCACGGAAACGGCAAAGTGGGCCGAGGTGATCAAGGCCGCCAACGTTCCGCCTCAATGAGTAGGCGCCGGTCGGGCTAACGCCCGACCGGCTCATCTTTCCACGCGAGTGTCATGCCATGTTGAAGATAAGAAATGGCCGCGACTTCGTCGGCGGCGTGACGATGATCTTTGCGGGTCTGCTATTTATCTGGTTCGGTCGCAACCTGGAGGTTGGAAACTCCTTCCAGATGGGGCCGGGCTATTTTCCCACGGCGCTGAGCCTGGTTCTGATGGCGATAGGCGCGCTCATCATCCTTCAGTCCCTGGTGGTCGAGGCTGAGAGAGTGGAGCCCCAGAGGCCGAATTGGAAGGCTTATTTTCTGGTCATCCTCGCGCCAATAGGATTCGGTGTGCTGCTCTCCGGACTGGGTTTGGCGCCGACAATGTTTTTCCTGATCGTCGGCGTCGCGACTGCCAGCCGATACGCCAACTGGCGCCATTCCATCCTCCTCGGCCTGTTCCTGGCGGTCTGCTCGGTCTTGCTGTTCACGCGGCTTTTGTCGCTCCCCATCAGCGCGTTCGGACCGTGGGTCCCTTTTCTCGGCGACCTTTCATAACCCTCCCAGCGAGGCCGACGAAACCGGATTGGATTGCTTATGGACATCTTCTCGAACCTCTGGCTCGGCGCCTCGACCGCATTCTTGCCGATGAATCTGCTCTACGGCTTCGTCGGGTGCCTGCTTGGGACAGCGATCGGCGTGTTGCCGGGGCTCGGGCCAACGGCGACGATTGCCATGCTGCTGCCGATCACGTTCGGACTGCCGCCGGAATCAGCACTCATCATGCTTGCGGGCATCTTCTACGGCGCGCAATACGGCGGTTCGACAACGGCCATTCTCATCAATCTTCCGGGCGAGAGCTCGTCCGTCGTGACCGCGATAGACGGCTATCAGATGGCGCGAAACGGGCGTGCCGGTGCGGCGCTGGCGACGGCTGCACTTGGCTCCTTCTTCGCCGGGACGGTGGCGACAATCCTACTCGCGATGGCAGCCCCCCCTCTGGCTGCGGTCGCATTGAATTTCGGGCCTGCCGAGTATTTTTCGCTGATGGTCCTGGGGCTGGTTGCCTCTGTGGCGCTCGCCAGCGGGTCGTTGCTCAAGGCGATGGCTATGATCGTTTTTGGGCTGATGCTTGGCACCGTCGGCACCGACGTCGAGAGCGGTACCCCACGTTATGTCTTCGACATCCCCGAACTTTATGACGGGCTCAACTTCGTCGCGGTCAGCATGGGCATATTCGGGATCTGCGAGATCCTTCGCAATCTCGAAAGCGAGCAGGAACGTTCGGTTGGCGTCAAGCGCGTGACCGGCCTGATGCTGACGATGAGCGATTTTAAGCGCATTATCGCCCCGGTTCTGCGCGGCACGGCGCTCGGATCCTTTCTCGGTGTTCTGCCCGGAGGCGGCGCGATGCTCGCATCCTTCGCATCCTATGCAATGGAAAAGCGAATATCCCCGAACCGGGCCGAGTTCGGCAAGGGGGCGATCGAGGGGGTCGCGGCGCCCGAATCCGCCAACAATGCTGGGGCGCAGACTTCGTTCATTCCGATGCTGACGCTCGGAATTCCCGGTAACCCAGTCATGGCTCTGATGGTGGGGGCCATGATCCTGCAGGGCATCACGCCCGGCCCCAACGTGATCTCGGACGAGCCGGCATTGTTCTGGGGCATGATCGTTTCGATGTGGTCGGGCAATCTCATGCTTGTCATCCTCAACTTGCCGCTTATCGGGCTATGGGTGCGGATGCTGACGGTACCTTACCATCTGTTGTTTCCCGCAATTATCGGCTTCTGCTGCATCGGCGCCTACAGCATCAATAACAGCGTCTTCGACGTGTTCGTCATGGCAGGTTTCAGCGTCATTGGCTTTGCGCTCAGCAAGATGCGATTCGAGCCGGCGCCGCTGCTCCTAGGCTTCATTCTGGGGCCGATGCTTGAAGAGAACCTGCGGCGTGCCATGCTCATCAGCCAAGGAGATCCGTCGATCTTCTTGCGCAGCCCGCTCAGTCTCTCGCTGTTGATCTTCGCCGTCGTTGTCCTTGCGCTGGTGCTGTCGCCGAGCATCAGCCGTAAACGGGAAGAGGCCTTTACGGAATAGCGCCGAGCGTGATCAGGAAAGTTGCCGATCGGCACAAGGAAGCCCTTATGGCGATGAGTGAGACTTCCGACCAATTGCGCCCGGCGGGCTGGATGATGTCGATCGGCCCAGTTCGTTATTGGCTATTCCGATCGGGCATCACAGCCGGGCCGTGCAGGCGAAACCAGGACAATTCAATTCGCTAGCCGAATGAGGCTTTCAGGGACGATCCCAAGAGGATCGCCCTTCTCATCCGACCTCTCGATCACCGACATCGTAAAGGGGCTGCATATCGTGCCCAAATTCCTCGGCAATCGTGCACCTCTTGCAGACCCGCAGGCTCGGGCCGTCATCGCCGGGCTCGGCCTTGATGCGGACGAGCTCAGCCTCGTGCGCCTCTATCTTGCCGGTCTGGCGTCCATTGGTTACGGCCTCAGGCGGATCCTCGATGCGCTCCGTGCCAAGGGCATCGCCATTACAACGGTCGTGGTCAGTGGAGGGGCGGCACGAAGCCGGTTGGTCCGGCAGATGCTCGCCGATGCTGCCGGCATCGCCATCGCCACCGTCGATACGGACGAGCCGGTCCTGCTTGGCGCAGCCATCCTGGGTGCGGTTGCGGCGGGGCACGTGCCCAGTCTCGAGTCAGCCATGTGCAGAATGTCCAATCTGGGTGAGAGTATCGGCCCCGATCTGTCGGCGCAGGACATTCATGCAAAGCGCTACAGGACGTTCCTCGACCTGCAGGACACCTACCGCGGCATGCGCGATCATTGATGCACATTGGTCCTTGACGCGATTTAGCACTGAATGCCGACCGGCGATCGGATTGCTAGATGCGAGCGCCCGGTCGGCTCGCTGATGCCGAGCAGGTCTGCCGCCTCTTTCTCGCCCAATCCCCGGGCAAGTGCCATGTGGCGGGACTGTCGGATGCAATTGCCGCAGGACCAGACGATCGCGAACGAACATGCGAAGCGCTTCCCAGAGCATTCGTTCGCTTACGTCCTTGATCCTATCGAGCCGCGCGTGAAAGCGAAGGGGCGCGCGAAGTATCCTGACCGGACGCCTACGAAGATATGGATTGTGGCCCACAGGATCGTGGGTTCCAACCCTATCCAGAGCTTCTTTCCAGCGGTTTTTTTCTAAGCCTTCCGCCCCTGTCTCTCCCCCTGCGGGGTTTACTGGTTACCCTAGAACCGATGACAGAAATTCGCGCGTCCGCTCCATTCGCGGCGCGCCGAATATCTCTTCAGGTGCACCCTGTTCGCAGATGCGCCCCTTATCGAAAAAGCAGACGCGATCTGACACCTCTCGGGCAAAGCGCATCTCATGGGTGACCATCAGCATAGTGAGATCATGTTCATGCGCCAGAGCGCGGATGACCGAAAGCACTTCGCCCACCAGTTGCGGATCAAGCGCGGATGTCGGCTCATCGAAAAGAAGAACCCGTGGGCGCATCGCAAGCGCACGGGCAATTGCCACACGCTGCTGCTGCCCGCCGGAAAGCTGGACCGGATAGTGGTCCTTCTTGTCCGCGAGCCCCACCATCTGCAGCAGGTCCAGCGCACGCCCTTCGGCTTCCGCGCGCGCCATTCCCAATACCCGCACCGGCGCTTCGACAACGTTGCGAAGCACCGTCATATGCGGAAAGAGATTGAAACTCTGGAAGACCATGCCGACATGATTGCGGATCTGGCGCAGGTGTTTTTCCGAGGCCTGGAACCGGCCCTTGCCGCCCTGCTCGTGGTAGGACGTGCCAGCAAGCGTTAGCTTGCCTTCCTGGAACGGTTCGAGTGTCATAAGAATGCGCAGGACCGTCGATTTACCGGAGCCTGACGGTCCGATAAGCGTGACTTTCTCGCCCTTCGCGACGCAGAAATTGAAGTGGTCAAGCACCGTCAGAATCCCGAAGCGCTTGGTGACATCGGAAAACTCGATGATGGGCGGCGGATCGATATTGTTGGTCATCGCAAGGGTATTCCTGCCTTTGGAAGAGCTTTATGCAAGCGGTGGAGGCCTGCTGAGCAGATCAGCGTCAGCAGAAGGAAGATCAGGCCGACAAGCGTCAGCGGCACGAGATATTCGAAGGTGCGTTCGCCGATCATGTTGGCAAGCCCCATCATCTCAAGAACGGTGACCACCGAGAGAACCGGGGTTTCCTTGATCATGGCCACGAGATAGTTGCCCATGGCAGGGACTATTCGCGGAACGGCCTGGGGCAGGATGATGTCGCGATAGGCCTGCATGCGCGTCATATTGAGGGCGGTTGCCGCTTCCCATTGCCCGTGATGCACCGCTTCGATGCCGCCGCGATAGACCTCCGACGTGTAGGCCGCATATTGCAGACCAAGCGCCAGCGCACCGGTCAGAAAGGCGGGGAGCACGATACCGAAATCGGGCAGCACGTAGTAGAGGAAGAACAGCTGCACCAAAAGCGGCGTATCGCGCAGGAACTCAACGATAACGGCGGTCGTCCAGGAGATCACCTTGACGCGGCTTCGGCGCAAGAGGGCGAATACCAGGCCGAGCACCAGTGCAATCGCGAACCCAGCGGCTGCAGCCTTCAACGTGACGGTCAAACCAATCAGAATGATTGGCAGGATCGAGGTCGTGTAGGTAACCCAGGTTGTCGTGTCCCATTCGTAACCATACATCATGGCGGTAAGATCCTCACGAATGAGCCGAGCGAGGGAAGACATCGCCGCGCCGCACGAAATGCTCGATCACGCGCACGGCTGCCATCAGGACGAGCGACATGGCGAAGTAGCATACGAGCGTGATCGAATAGATGCTTGCGCTGTCCAGCGTGATGTTGCGAATGGATTGGGCCGCGAAGGTGAGATCGGCGATCGAGATCAACGACACCAGCGAGGACAGCTTCAGCGTTTCGATGGCGAGGTTTCCGAAGGCCGGCATCATTTCGACGATGGCTTGTGGCAGCGAAATGCGAAAGAGGGTCTGGGCACGGTTGAAATTCAATGCCCGGGCGGCCTCCAGTTGCTGCACGGAGACCGATGCGAGGGCGCCTCGAACGATTTCGGCCCCATAGCCGCCGACATGGGCGGCCAATACCAGAATGCCGGTGGTGATCGGATCGAAGCTGAGACCGACCAGTGGCAGCGCGTAATAGAACCAGAACAGCTGAACGAACAGCGAGGTCCCACGAAACACCTCCGTGTAACAGAGCGCGACGGCCGACAAAATCGGTCCTCCCTCGACGCGCAGGATGCCGAAAACGAAGGCGAGCATCGCGCCGCAGACGATCGCTGCCAAAGTGATCGTCATCGTCACGGTAGCGCCTTGCCAAAGCATCGGCAGATAGGCTGTCCAGCTCATCTGGCAATCTCTCCGAATGAAAGCGGGGAGCGCCCGGTCCGGGACCGGGCGCTTTTTTGTTACTTCCCGGAGCAGAGATCAGCGACTTTCTTCTCCGCTGCTGCCGCAATGCTCTGTTCCGACAGGCCATACTTCATCAGGGTCTTCTTGTAGCCATCCGTCTTTCGGAACGCGATGAGTGCGGTGTTGAACGCGTCGCGCAATTCCTTGTCTTCCGGACGGAAGGCAAAGCCGCCATAGTTGCGGACGGGTGCGCCCTTGACGATCGGATCCTTGAACGGCGCAACCTGCTCGACATTGGCCTGCCCCTTGGCGAGTTCGGAAACGGTCAACTCGGTCGCCGCATAGGCATCGACCCGGCTCTGCACGGTCGGGATCGCATCGGCATTCGCCGGAATGAAGACGATCTGCTCGTCTTTGACGCCGACGGCACGCAGGAAGTCGACATTGTTTGCACCGGAAACCACGGCAACTTTCAAGGATGGATCTTTTGCAATGTCGCCATAGGTCGTCAGGCGCTTCGGATTGCCTTTCTTGACCAGCAGTCCCTCACCGTAGGACGAGTTGGGCTCGGTAAAGGCGACCTGCTTGCAGCGCTCGGGGGATATGTTCTGCTCTGCGGCGGCAAAATCGAAGCGACGAGCCTTAAGACCTGGAATGAGCGTGCCGAAGGGCGTTACGGTCCAATTGACCTCCTCAATGCCCATGGACTTTAGAACGGCATTGGCGACGTCGGGGCCGATACCGGCAGAGGTGCCGTCCGGCTGCATATACGAGTAGGGTACCTCGTTGGCCGTCGCGGCACGGATAAATCCCTGTTTCTTGGCTTCTTCGACGGTCAGTGCGGTGGCCGACGTGACGCCGATGCAAAGCGCAAGTGTGGAAAGGCAAATGGTTTTAGAGATGCGCATTCGAATTCTCCTCTGGTTAAGGTTCTTCTGGTCCGTTTTCGGATCTCAGATGGTTGCGTTTATTTGATCTTCTCCGTGATCGTCGCGATCACGGAAAGGCAGTCGCCGGCCTTGATGAGGCCGGGCACGTGGCGAGCCGCCAGAACGCCATCCATGGCAGCGCGGCAGTGGATCGGCGCAACACCGGTCTTTCCGACCGGGTAGATGCTGGCGATGATATCGCCGGTAATGATCGGATCGCCGAGATCGTGCGCGAACGCCACCAGTCCGTCATCTTCAGCGAATGTGAAGCAATCGCTTGACGGCATATCGAGCCAGCGGGTCGGCTGGGTACAGGGCGCGCCCTCCAGGATTCCGACGTGGCGCAGGAGGTTGAGACTGCCCTTTCGCGCGATCTCGATCGTTCTTGCGCTGGCAGTGCCAGCACCGCCGAGCTCGGTGGTCACGAAGACCTTGCCCAGTTCCTCGACCGTCGTATCCAGCATGCCGACCGCATCGATCTCCAGCATTTTCATCGAGTAGGGCGCAGCGAAAGCCGCAACGGCATCAAAACAACGCGCCTCCTGATCCTTGTCGGGCAGTTCGTGTGCTGCTGCATAGGGAAGAAAATCGAGCGTCTTGCCGCCCGAATGGAAGTCGAGCACGATGTCGGCGAGCGGTACCAGATTGCGGGTGACATAGTCCGCGATCTTTTCCGTCACCGTTCCATCCGGGCGACCTGGAAAGCTACGGTTCAGATTTCCGCGATCGATCGGCGACGTACGGGTTCCGGCGCGAAACGCGGGATAATTGAGCGCCGGGACGATGATGACGCGCCCACTCACCTGCGAGGGATCCAGCGTCCGTGCCAGTTCGAAAAGAGCCGCCGGACCTTCATATTCGTCGCCATGGTTGGCACCGGTGAGGAGCGCGGTCGGGCCTTCGCCGTTGGAGATGACGCAGACCGGGATCATCACCGAACCCCAGGCGCTTTCGTCACGGCTGTAGGGCAATCGCAGATGCCCGTGCTGCACGCCCTTCCCGTCGAAATCGACGGTCGGCGTTATCGGCGAGGGGCGGGGCGCACTCGTCAGCATGGCCTCAGCCTTTCACGAACAGCTGGCGCGGCACGTTCGACAGGCATTCGACGCCCGTTTCAGTAATCGCGATGCTTTCGGTGATTTCCAGCCCCATGTCTTCGAGCCAGAGACCGGTCATAAAATGGAATGTCATGCCGGGTCTCAACTCCGTGCGGTCGCCTGGGCGCAGGCTCATGGTGCGTTCACCCCAGTCCGGCGGATAGGACAGGCCGATCGGATAGCCAGTCCGGTTGTCCTTGATAATCCCGTATTTTTTCAACACGGCGAAGAAGGCGTTGGCGATGTCCTCGCACGTATTGCCAGGCCTTGCCGCGGCAAGGCCCGCCTCCATGCCTTCGAGCGTCGCCTTTTCCGCGTCGAGAAAGGCCTGCGTCGGCTTGCCCAGGAAAACGGTCCGCGACAATGGGCAATGATAACGCTTATAGGCGCCGGCGATTTCGAAGAACGTCCCTTCACCCGAACGCATCGGCTTGTCATCCCAGGTCAGGTGCGGCGCGGAAGCGTCTGCGCCCGACGGCAGGAGCGGCACGATCGCCGGATAATCGCCGCCGAATTCCGGCGTACCACGAATGCCGGCATCATAGATCTCGGCGACGAGATCGCATTTGCGCATGCCGGGTTCGACAACCTCGACAATGCGCTTGTGCATCAGTTCGACGATCGTACCTGCCTTGCGCATATAGTCGAGTTCGGTCGTGCTCTTGACCGCGCGCTGCCAGTTGACGAGGGCAGCCGCATCCTTGAAACGGGCATTTGGGAGATGCTTTTGCAGAGAGGCGAAGGCTGCTGCCGAGAAATAATAATTGTCCATCTCGACGCCTATCGCGAGGCTGGACCATGCGCGCTCGCCGATGATCTGCGCCAGAAGATCCATCGGGTGGCGTTCGCTCGACTGAACGTAGTGATCCGGGTAACCGATGATATTGTCATGGTTCAGATAAGCGGTGCGCTTGGCGCCGTTGGAATCCTGCTTGCGGCCGTACCAGATCGGCTCGCCGCCCGGTGGCACCAGCACGCATTGATGCACATAAAAGGACCAGCCGTCATAGCCGGTAAGCCAGTGCATGTTGGATGGATCGGTGACGATCAGGAGATCGATCCCCGCCTTTTCCATCGCGTGACGGGTTTTGGAAAGGCGAGCGGCATATTCCTCGCGGGTAAAGTTCAGCGTCACACTCACGCTGCATCTCCCATTTTGATGTCGTTTTCGATTGTCTGGCCACGTCCGGCATCTGTCGCGCGGGCAAGCGCCAGATTGGCGATGGCTGTGTCCTGCACGCCGGTACCCGTAAGGTCGGCAAAGGTTATTTCGTCTGCGTTCAAGCGGCCAATTGCCTTGCCGGCGATGACAGCTCCGAGTTCCGCAAACTGCCGGTCCGGCATGACTGCGCCGGTCTTGATGGCATGGTATAACTCGCCGAGGATGCGGGTCTGCGATAATCGATCCGGGACGTAAATCGCGCGAGCAAAGACGGCCGGATCAATCTCGTTCTTGTGCTCTGCATCCGATCCCATCGCGGTCAGATGCTGACCGGGTTCAAGCCATTCGGCCATCAGGATCGGCTTTTCGGCCGGCGTCGTTGTGACGACGATATCTGCTCCGCGCACGGCCTCGCGCGGATCGGCAATTGCGGTGGTCTCTATTCCGTGGCTGCGCGCGAAATCGACAGCAAGCGTCTGCGCCTTTGCGTGGTCGCGTGCCCAGATGCGCGCCGATTTGATCGGGCGTACAAGCATGAGAGCCGCGAGTTGCAGCTGTGCCTGAACACCTGCACCCAGGATCGTCGCGACGCAGGCGTCCTCACGCGACAGATGTCGTGCCGCGACGGCACCGGCCGCTGCGGTGCGCACATCCGTGAGATAGCCGTTGTCAAGAAGAAGGGCTTCGACCAATCCGGTCTTCGCGCTGAGCAAGATCATCAACCCGTTCAGGCTTGGCAGACCGATCTTGGGGTTGTCGAAGAATCCGGGACTGACCTTGATGGCGAAGCCGTCTAGGCCCGGCACATAGGCTGTCTTGACGTCCACTTCACCCCGAAATTCCGGGATGTCGAGGCGCAGGATCGGCGGCATCGCAACGGCTTTGGTGGCGAGCGCCGCAAACGCCTGCTCGACGCAATCGACCGCGGAGACGTCGAGCTTGACGATGGCGTGAAGATCCTTTTCCATCAAAATAGTGATGCGGCTCATAGGGTGGCCCCCTCGACGATTTTCTGGTGCATCTTCGGGTCGATGTTGCCGCCTGAGACGATGACGGCGGTGGGGCCGGACAGCTCGGCCTTGTCTGCGAGGATAGCGGCAATGCCGACCGCGCCGGCGCCCTCGACGGTCACGCTCTCATTGCGCGCCGCATGGCGGATGCCTTCGGCGATCTCGTCCTCGCTGAGAAGGATGACGTCGTCGAGAAGATCGCGGCAGAGCGCAAAGGTGACATGGTTTTGGAGGCCGATGCCGCCCCCAAGCGAATCCGCCAGCGTTTCCTCTTCGCGGATTGCGACAGGCTTGCCGGCGGCAATCGCTGCATGCATGGCTGCCCCGCGCTTCATCGATATGCCGATGACCCGGGCCTGTGGCCTCAAGGCCTTGACGGCAACGGCAATGCCACCGGCCAGGCCCCCACCGGAAAGGGGAACAAGCACGGTCGCAAGGTCAGGCAGGCTTTTCACAATCTCGAGGCCGATCGTGCCTTGACCGGCAACGACGTCCACATGGTCGAAAGGCGGGATCGGCGTGAGGCCGCGGCTCTTGGTCAGGCGTTCGACTTCCTCTTGTGCATCGTCCTGCGACAGGCCGACAATGCGGATTTCGGCGCCGAGCAAGCGGATCGCTTCGACCTTGTTGGCCGGAACGAGCGACGACATGCAGATGACGGCGGGAACGCCAAGCGCGCGTGCGGCGTAGGCCACGGCGCGACCATGATTGCCTGTCGAGGCGGTGACGAGACCGCGTTCGCGTGCCGCATCATCCAGCGACAGGATAGCGTTCATCGCGCCGCGCAGCTTGAAGGCGCCGACGGGCTGGCATGTTTCGAGCTTCAGGTGGACGGACTGACCGGTGTATTCAGAAAGCGTGCTGGAGCGAACGAGCGGCGTGCGCGCCACCCTGTCGGCAATGCGGGTCGCAGCCTGCTCAATGTCTGCCAGGATGACTGGCTGCACGTTTTCTTCGGTCAATCTGGACTGGACGTCGCTCTTCATGATTGTCATGTTGTGAGCGAAGTAAAATCATGTCAATTATTATATTGTAATGATTCAATGATTGTCGTGGGGGCGCTCTAGCCGATCGAACCGACGTCATAGACCGGCGGCAGTTGCTCAAAGGCCTGCCGCACGGTTGTCAGCGCCTTGGCCAGGCTTGCATGGTTCAGGCGTCCGCCCAAACAGATACGAATGCCGCCACCATGACCCGGTCCGGCAATGAAGGGTTCGGACGGCGTGACGGCGACTTTCTGGTTGGTGAGCGAACGGACCAGACCTTCCTCGGACCAGTGCGGCGGGACCTTGAGCCAGGCGCAGAGCGAGAGCGGATGACTGGAGGCGATATGGTCGCCGAGAATTTCCGTCGCGATGTTTTGGCGTGCCTTTGCTTCGTCTCGCTGAATTTCGAGCAGACGCTGCGCCGTGCCGTTCTCGACCCATCGTGTTGCGATTTCGCCGGTCAGATAGGTGCCGCTCCAACTCGATACGCGCAGGATTGAGGCGGCGCGAATGGAATAGGCGGGTGGAACAACGAGATAGCCAACGCGCAACCCCGTCAGCACCACCTTGGTGAAGCTCGTGACGAAGAAACCGAGATCAGGCAGCATTTCCGTGATCGAAGGCAGATCCTCTTCGATCAGTGGTCGATAGACCTCATCTTCGATGACGAACACGCCATGACGTGCCGCAATCGCGGCTATCTGACGCCTGCGTTCCGCACCCGCGACGTGACCTGTTGGATTATTGAGGGTTGGAATAAGCACCAATGCCCGGACACCGCCTGCCGCGCACGCGGCTTCCAGTGCATCGGGCAAAATGCCCTCATTGTCGGTAGGCAGGCCCTTCAGGCTGAAGCCGAGTATATTGGAAAGTCCGATGATGCCGTGATCGGTGAGATTTTCGCTCAAGACGACATCGCCGGAGCGGACAATGCAGCTCAGGGCGAGAAAAATGCCGTGGGCGGCGCCGTTGGTGAGGAGAACGCGTTCCACCCCGGCCGTGACGCCGAGCGTGCGTAACCAGATGCGCGCCGTCTCCCGATGACGATCAAGGCCGGCGATCGGGCGGCATGGACGCATGAAGCTTGCATTGTCGCCTTCGGAAAGCTCACGAAGGATCTCGCGAGATGCGGCCTCATGCGCATCGAGATAGACGCCGCGAATAATGGAAAGATCGTGCACTTCGTTGGCACTATGGTCAAGCATCATGCGGCCGGCGCGGTCGGTCACGCGTGTCTTGACGAAGGTGCCGCGACCGATCTCACCGCTTAGATAGCCGAGCCGCTCAGCCTCCTTGTAGGAGAGGCTGACCGTCTGGACCGAAAGGCCGAGTTCGCGCGCCAGATCGCGATGCGTCGGCATGCGATCCATTGGCTTGAGAACGCCAGCATCAATATCGGCGATGATGCGCTCGGTGAGCGCCGCATGTTTCGTCTCACCCCTCTGCTTGGAAAGATGCGGCCGCCATGCCACCGGCTTGGTCGCCGCGATCGGAACAAGGTTGAGGGGATTGGCTTGACGTCGCATGAAATTGGCTCGTTTTGAGGACGGCTATTTCATGACATTATGCACGCTTCGTCTCAAAGATGAAGCATTATGCAGCCTGGGCCTTGATTGTATCAGGAATAATGGCCGGGCGGGACTTGTCCCGCCCGGCAGTGATGCCTGCGTCAAATCGTTTCGCCAGCCTGGACCAAATCGTCCATGACCGAGCGCACAGCGGATTCGGCGATGGCAATGATCTCGTCGACCTCTTCCTTCGTCGTGACGAGGGGCGGCGCAAAACCCAGAATATCGCCATGCGGCATGGCACGGGCAATCAGCCCACGATTGCGCGCTGCCTTCGAGATACGTGCTCCGACAGCAAGGCCCGGCGCAAAGCGCGTCTTCTTTTCTCGATCCGCCACAAATTCGATGGCGCCCATCAAGCCGACGCCTCGCACTTCACCGACGATGGGAAGCTGAGCGAACTTTTCCTTCAGCTGTGCCTGGAAATAGGTGCCAACCGTGCGTGCATTCCCCGGCAGATCCTCCTTCTCGACGATGTCGAGAACGGCGTTGGCTGCTGCAGCGCCGATCGGGTGGCCGGAATAGGTGTAGCCATGCGAAAAAGCGCCGACGCGGTCGGCTCCTTCTTCCATCACCTTGTAGACCTTTTCGCCGACGATGGCGGCCGACAGCGGGAAGTAGGCCGAGGTGAGGCCCTTGGCGACCGTGATCAGATCAGGTTCGATGCCGTAATGCTGCGACCCGAACATTGAGCCGGTGCGTCCGAAACCGGTGATGACTTCGTCGGCGATGAGCAGGATGTCGTATTTCTTGAGGACCTTTTGCACTTCGTCCCAATAGCCCTGCGGCGGTGGAGTGATGCCGCCGGTGCCAAGTACGGGCTCGGCAATAAAAGCGCCGATGGTGTCGGGGTCTTCGCGCAGGATCAGCGCTTCGAGTTCGTCGGCGCGGCGCCCGGAGAATTCGAGTTCCGTTTCGCCTGCGTCAGCGCCCCAATAATGATGCGGCGCGCCGGTGTGAAGAATGCCGGCACGCGGCAGGTCCATGTGGTCATGGTAAAAACTCATGCCGGTCATCGAGCCGGAGACGACGCTGCAACCATGATAACCCCGTTCGCGGGAGATGATCTTCTTCTTGTTCGGCGTACCGCGCAGGTTGCTGTAGTACCAGACGAGCTTGGCCTGGGTTTCGTTGGCGTCGGAACCCGACATGCCGTAGAAAACCTTGCTCATCCGGCCTGGCGCCATTTTCACCAGACGGTCGGAAAGGATTGCGAGTTCATCCGTCGTGTGGGCGGCATAGGTATGGTAATAGGCGAGGCGATAGGCCTGGCGCGAGATGGCCTCGGCAACCTCGGTGCGGCCATAGCCGACATTGACGCAGTAAAGACCGGCGAAGCCGTCGATCAGCTGGTTCCCCTGCGCATCCTGAATGCGGATGCCCTTGCCGGTTTCGACGATCGTTGGATCGCCCAATTTGCCGCTGGCGAAATCTTTGATCTGCGTAAAGGGATGCAGGACCGATTTGCGGTCCATCTCGGCGATCTGATCGAGGTTGGTGGTCATAGCAGCGGATCCTTTCATGCAGCGAGATTGCCGAAGCAGACATATTTTGCTTCGAGATATTCCAGGAGGCCGTGGCGCGAGCCTTCGCGACCAAGGCCGGATTGCTTCCAGCCACCAAAGGGTATCGAGGCGCCGGTGAATTTCGGCGTGTTGACGGCGATCATGCCGTATTCTAGCCGGTCGGTAAGGCGCATCGCGCGGCCAAGATCATTGGTGTAGACGTAGGCTGCGAGCCCCATTTCGGTGGCATTGGCACGGGCGAGCACGTCCTGCTCGTCATCGAACGGCAGTATTGCGGCGACTGGGCCGAAGGTCTCTTCGCGTGCGATCAGCATGTCATCGGTGACATCGGCAAGCACGGTCGGCGTGACGAAATTGCCGCCAAGCGGGCTGTCCTGTCCGCCGCAGACGAGACGTGCGCCGGCGGAGATTGCCTGCGCAATCTGCTGGCGGCATTTTTCGGCTACGGAGGGGCGGGTCATCGGCCCGATATCGGTGCGGGGTTCGAGGCCGTGACCGACTTTAAGCTCCAGGGTCGCCTTGGCGAAGGCGTCGACGAACCGATCGTAATGCCCGCGTTGGACGTAAATCCTGTTGGCGGCGAGGCAATCCTGCCCTGACGTGGCAAATTTTGCGCCGATACAGCCCTTTACAGCGTCGGAAAGCTTAGCGTCGTCGAACAGGATGAAAGGTGCATGGCCGCCAAGTTCCAACGAGGCCTTCTTCACGGTGGCGGCCGACTGCGTGAGCAGGATGCGCCCGACCTCGGTGGAGCCGGTAAAGGAAAATGCGCGCACGTCGGTGTGTTCCAGCAGACGGCGTGCAAGCGGTGCAGCTTCGCCGGTGAGAACCTGGAATACGCCGGCGGGCATCCCGGCCTCCTGCGCGAGCTTTGCCAGAGCAAGCGCCGATAGCGGTGTTTCCGGCGCAGGCTTGACGATCATGGTGCAGCCGGCCGCGAGAGCCGCGCCCGCCTTGCGGGTAATCATGGCGGAGGGAAAGTTCCACGGCGTGATCGCAACGGTGACGCCAAGCGGCTGCATCTGTACCGAAAGGCGGCTGCCTGGCAGGTGGCTCGGGATCGTTTCGCCATAGGCCCGCTCGCCTTCGGCGGCAAACCACTCGAGGAAATTCGCGGCATAGGAAATCTCGCCAAGCGCCTCTGCCAGCGGCTTGCCCTGTTCGGCCGTCATGATGACAGCGAGGTCCTGCGCGTTGTCGCGCATCAGCTTGCCCCAGATGCGAAGGATCTGGCCTCGTTCGACTGGAAGCTTGTCACGCCAAGCCAGAAAGGCGTTCTTCGCAGCGTCGACGGCAGCATCGGCGTCTTCAAGCGAGCAGGCCGCCACATCGACGAGGTGTTCGCCGGTTGCAGGATCGACGACGCCCAGCGTCTCTCCGCGTGCAACCCATGTGCCGCTCAGAAAGGCACGGCGCTCGAGCAGATCCGGTCGTTGCAGGTTTTTCAGCGCTGCGCTGGCAATACCTTTCATGCGGGGCTCCAAATTGGGTTTACAAGGAGACTAGTCGTAGGACATGATCGTCTGGCTGCATTGATTGACCTTCGGTGCAGGAATTGTGCTCAATTTTGGCTCTCAACGCAGGATTTCTGCATGACTACTCTCGATAGAGCGGACAGGGCGCTGCTTGAGGCTGTTCAAAAGAACAATCGCATGACGTCAGAAGAGCTGGCGCAAATTGTCAATCTCTCACCGACGGCTTGTCAGCGACGCCTGAAGCGGTTGCGTGAAGAAGGGGTGATCGAGGCAGATGTATCAATCGTCTCGCCCAAGGCCGGGGGCCGCGGCATCACCATGATCGTGCTTGTCTCGCTAGAGCGCGAACGCGCCGACATCGTTGATCGATTCAAGGCAGCGATCCGCGCCACTCGGGAAGTCATGATCGGCTACTACGTGACGGGCGATGCCGATTTCATTCTGGTTATTACCGCCAAGGACATGGAGGACTACGAAGCCTTCACACGTCGGTTTTTCTATGAGAACCACGATATTAGAGGTTTCAAAACCATGGTGGTAATGGATCGAGTGAAAGCTGGCTTTGCTTTCCCGATCGAGGACTGACCGCCGTCTGCGCACGGCCTTGCACTGCGACAAGATATTTTCCGTCCCGACGATGTAGTTGAGAATCGCCCACATGTAGCCGCTCGCCGGCCCCATTGACCAGGCCGGCGGCGGCGCCACCGAGGGCTCGACAGATGGCTGTCTAGTCGAGTTTTACGCAACGTCCAACGCTTATAACCAGCCCATCAATCCGAATTGAATCCGTAGTGCCAGCTATCTCGAGACAGCGGATCTGAGGTTCAAATCGGTTCAGGAGCAAGATATACATTTCGCATGTTCGCTTGGCGTTTGTTGGATGTTGCCTACTCGAGGCACGGGCTTACAGCTTCGTCGGCCACTTCTGAGAAGCATGCATTACAGTGATAATTTCAATGTCCTCGCGAATACGGTAAGGGATGATGTAAGGAATGTCCGACAGTACAACTTCGCGCGTGCCTGGGATGCGTCCCGTGCGTCCAGCTGCAGGCATCTCTCCCAGAATATCAACGGACGCGACAATTCGGGCAACGACCCGTGCCGCAGCATCTGGGTTGTCATGTTCTATGTACGCACCAATTTCGTCAAGCCGCCGCAACGCGCGCAAGGTCCACCGGATGCGCCTCTGCTTCATGACCGGGAAGTTGTCTTGACGTATTTGCCAACTACGCGTGCCAAGTCGTCATCACTGGCGAATTCGCCGCGGTCCGCCTCAGCAATTCCGGCTTCAATTTCTTCTAGCTGCCATTCTTCGCGTGATACGAAATCTTCAATGGCCTGTGCTGCCACATAGGAGCGGGAACGGTCTAGCTTTTGGGCAAGCTGGTTTAGACGGTCGGCGACATCGTCTGGGACGCGGATTGTAAACGCAGTCATAAAAGCCCTTTCTGGTTCCCTTGAATATCAGTGAACCACTTTGGTTCGTCAAGGTTCAAACAGTCCTACCTCCAAGTCCTCGTCTTGGCGCGAACAAGCATTGGCCAATTTGGCCGCTATGTTGTCAGTCAGGCTTGGCTGAAAAGCGCAATGATCGTAGAGCCGCAATTCGGCTGGAACGGTCGCGGTCACGTTGGCCGGCCATGACCATGCTGAGCGAGGCGCCGGCATGCACGTGTCGTGAGTGCCATGACCGTGAGAGTCGTTCCGGCGACACCGCTCGTCGGAAAGGAACTTGCGTCCGTAACGAGAAGGTTGGGAACATCCCAGCTCTGGTTCCACGCGTTCAGGACCGACGTCTCAGGCGACGTTCCCATCCGTATACCGCCGGTCTCATGAATAGCGGCGCCCATCGACATGCTTCGATGGAACATCTTTCGAAACATCAGGCGGCTGAAGAAGTCAGCATTTGGATAGGCGCCCTTTCCCATTTCCTTGAGGCCGAGCGGCGATCCTATGAACTCCAGGTCGCCACCGGCTTGCCTGACGATTTCAACCAAGGTTTCTTCCTGCCTGGCCAGGAGTTCACGCTCTCTGGCACTCATGACACAGCGGATATGCGGGACGGGAATGTTCCAGGTATCCGTCTTGCGGCTATCCAGGGTCACGCGGTTGTCGGCGTGGGGCAGCATCTGGCCGTAGCCGAAAAACGCCATGCGAGCCGGCGTATCGCTCGAAACGGGCGCCCTGCCGACAGCCCCTTGATAAGCGAAATCGCTGCTTTGGCCTCCGGTCCCGGAGGGTTCAAACCGCGGGATGAAGATGCCGCCGGAGGCATTGTAGAAGGGGTCTGCCGGCGCGGAATCATCCTTCATCCATCCGGGGACCGATGGAAAGGACCCCATTGCCAGGCATGGCAGCTGGTCCATGAAGTAACGCCCCAACGTCCCCGAACTGTTGCCAAGGCCTTGCGGATGCCGGGACGAGGCGGAGTTCAGGAGAAGCCGGATGCTCTCGATCGGCGAGGCGCAGACGACGACGTTCGAAGCCCGGACCGTTTCCGTTGTTCCGGTGTCGCTGTCGGTAAATTCCGCACCGGTCGCCATCCCGGTCCGACTATCGGTCGTGATACGACGCACGACCGCATTGTAGCGGATGGCGAGGCGGGAGGTCGACTGTGCATCACGAAGGGCGCGGGGGATGCGTTCGGCTTCCGGAGCGATATAGCGCCAAGATACGACGCGCCGTTCTGGCCATCGTCCCTCAACGGCTGCCTTGAACGATTGCTCGGCCGGCGTGAGAGTTGCTCGTTTCGAATAAATTCCGTCGGGTAACGTTGAGACATGGTCTTCCTGGCCGTAGAGGCCCAGACAGGATTCGACCTCGGCATAGAAAGGATCGAGTTCCTCATATGACAAGGGCCAGTCGACGGCCTGACCGGTCCGGGCATGCAGCCTGAAATCGTCGTCACTCCAGCGGAGCAGGACGCGACCGAAGGTGTGCAGCCTCCCGCCGGCCTGCCGCCCTCTGATCCAGAGGAACGGAGCATCCGGCGGCGTCGTGTAGGGGTTTCGACGATCGTTGACGAAGAGGTGGCTCATCCACTCCTTGAAGAAGACCGCGCGCGCCTGTACGGCCTGCCCGTTCGCCGTCGCGCGTGCCCGTTCCCAGATGTTGATGTCCTTCTGTGCCGCCTTCTTGCGAGCCGGGTCGAAGTCCTTAGGACCGACCGAAGGTCCGGCCTCGAGGAGCAGGACCGACAGACCTTGGGCAGTCAACTCCTTGGCTGCAAAGGACCCGGCTGCGCCGGAACCGACGACCAGTGCATCATAAACGGTTTGAGACATAGCTTTCAGTATCCTGCCTGCGGCAAAGAGATTTGTCCCGAGAGATCAACGGAATTCCGGGTGTTGGTCGGGCCGGAACGACCGCCATGCAGCGATCCGATCTGATGCGGGGCGCCCCGCCGTATCGGCTCAACGGGAAGAGGAGACGGCGCGCCGCAGATCTGCCAGCCACTCGGCGCTGGCTTGAGCACATTCGAATGGCGGAAGCGTCGGAAAGTCCACTTCGGCAATCAGCCAGCCGTCAAAATCAGGCCCCAGTGCAGCGAGCATCCCTTCAAGATCAAGTTCGCCAGTTCCGGGTTCCGCCCAAAGCCCGGAAACGACGGTTTCCTGATAGCTCTTTCCGGCAGCCTTGGCCGCGTCGCGCACACTCAGCCGGCAATCCTTCACATGCACGACTCGTGTCCGGTCGCGGTAATCGCTCATGAGACCAATGATATCCGCCCCAGCCCATGACAGATGCCCCGTGTCAGGGCCGAAACCGAGCTGATCTGAACTGATATTGTCCAGCAGGCGGCGGGTTTCAGCCTCGCTCTCGATCCAGGTCCCGATATGCGGATGCAGCGCCGCCTTGACGCCTTCCTCCTTCAGAATTGCCGAGGCTCGCTCGACGAGGTCGAAGATCATGACAAAGCGGGCCTCGTCGAACTCCGCCCCGACACCCGGGCGTTTGACGCGCGGTGCATCCTTGGTCATGCGGGTGGAGATGAACATGTCGGTCAGGCCGAGTTGTGCCTGTTGCGTGGCGCTCGTACGTGCCGTTTCCAGTGTTGTCGCTATATCGACGCCGTGTTCCGGCAGCGCCATCGACAGGTAGCCCGGGGCAGGTTGCAGGCCTGCATCCTTCAGGGCGTTCTGATAGTCCTCTGTCGTCCATCCGGCTGGAACCTGGGCGTGAACGGCGTGAAATCCGGAGCGCGCGATTTCTTTCAGCAGATCCCGCGGCGTCGGTCCTTTGGTCGGATCGAGCCAGCCGTCCTCCGTCGCGAACCACTGGATGGGATTGAGAGCATATCTGTAGCCGCCGGAAGCAAATTGGGAATCTGTCATCAAGAATGTCCGCTTTTGGTTATTCCGCGCCGCTCGTCCCTCTATCTTTGGACATGCCTTCACCAGCATCCGGACACATATATCCGGATGACGCGAAATGCCCTTACTGCGCGTGTTGTCGATGAGACGAGTACGTTTAGAGGTACATGAGCGCGCTCATCGAATAAAATAACTTCGACTGGCGAAGGTATAACTGATCGTCATAGCGGACTTATTGCGGCGAAAGGGATCCGCCCATACCGCTGGATCGTTCGATTTCTTTGAGAAGTACCGAGACTGTTGGACGGACCTCCCCCTTGCGGCGAAACACCGCATATATGTCGCGCGCCAGTGAAATCTCGTTGAAGTCGAGAGCCACTAATCCCAACCCACTTCCTTGAAGGTTCGCGCGTGTCAGATAGGCCAAATGGTGGGTGCGCGAGATCATCGACGTGAGAAAATTTATCGATGTCGTTTCCACGGCCACCACAGGTTTTGGCAAGCCGGCACTGCGGAAAAGAGACTCGAGCAGCAGCCTGTCGGTCTCGGGTAGCGGTGGCAGGACCCAGCTGTATTTTGCGAGATCAGAGACTGTGAGATTTTCACGATTTGCAAGCGGATGCGATTGATGCGCAACGATTTGCACGGGCTCCCTCGCGACAAGCCTCCACTCAAAATCCTCGTTTAGGATCTCGCTGGGTTTTACGGTAAAAACGACGTCGAGCTTTCCGGCGAAGAGCTGAGGAAGCAAGACTTCATTTATACCCTCATGCACCATCAGGCCCACATCTGGGCGTGTTACCGCGAAGTGGTTCAACGCATCGGGGATAAGTTGTCGCAAGGCGGCAGCCATGCTTCCAATTCGGAGCGAGCCACGACGCGCACCGCGTAGCGCGTCAATTTCATCAATGGCTTCGCTGGCCAATGACAGCAGCAATTCGCTGTAACCGATCAGGCGCTGTCCGAAGATGGTAGCCTGAACTCCGCTCGGTCCCCGGTCGAGCAGGCGGACGCCAAGCGACTGCTCCATGCTGCGGATGCTCTTGCTGAGCGCAGGTTGGGTTAGCCGCAGGTTCTCCGCCGCCATGCTGAAACTGCCCGTATGCACGACCGCAATGAAATGCCGGAGCTGTCGAAGATCTAGGCGGTGCAGGTTTTTGTTCATGGGGGCCTTGCTGCGAAACGCGTTTATAGGGGGCAGTATGACTAAAGGTTATATCTCGGGCAATGTTAGTTGTTTGACTTCGAGCCGCGGTGAACGGAGTGTCGTGTCACAAAGGCCGGGCAGAACCCCGCCATGGCATATCGACACCGGATCTGCATGTCTGTGATTGTTCTGCTAAAATCGGCCGCATAGGGGAACACGGTGACTGCGCTGGATAAGCCTGGAAGCTTGGCGTCATAAGTCACGGAAAACGGAAACGGCGGGCCGGAGCCGCGCCGGGAATATGTGCACACGTTCGAGCCGTAAGCATCCTGCATTTCGGGGAGATGCCGGCAGCGGTCGTGCGCGCAAACGCAAGAATTTGCGAATGGCCGTCTAACAGGAGGTAAATACATCATGGTGTTGCTAAAAACTGAGAAGACGTCGCGCGTGCCGACACTGCTATCCATGGGTTTCGTGGTGGCGATGGCGTTGGCATCCTCCGACAGAATGGTGCATGCCCAGGCGGTGGAGCTTCCGAAGCCTCTCATCGATGCGGCGCAGGCTTATGCGTCGAAACTGACCGGCGGGCAGAAGATCGGTGGCAAGGTGTCCATTCTCGGCGTCAACGGCGGCCGGGAGCTTGATATGCTCAAGGCGGCCTGGGCGCCTTTCCAGGCGGCGACCGGCATTACCGTTGACTATACGGGCACGACCGATTTTGCCGCGGTGCTGCAGACCCGCGTCCAGGCGGGTGATCCGCCGGATCTTGCCGGTTCCACCAATATCAACAACCTCATGCGTTACGCCAAGCAGGGCGCTTTGAAGGATATCGGCGCGATGGTCGGCGAAGCCGCCATCAAGGGTAAATTTGATGCCGGACTTGTCGATGCGGCAAGCTTGAACGGCAAGATCTACGGGGTCTGGACCGAACTCAACAACTTCATGGTCTGGTACAACGCTCATACCTATGACGGCCCGAAAGATTCGCCGACCTGGGAGCAATTCGACGCATGGGCCGTTAAGCGCGCCAACGCCGGCAAGACGCCCTGGTGTTATACCGACGAGCGAGGTGCTTCTTCAGGAGCGCTCGCCGGCAACTGGATCCAGGCCTACATCCTCAAGAAGTCCGGCCAGAAAACCCTCAAAGGTCTTGCCGATGGCTCGGTTTCCTGGACCGCTCCCGAAGTGAAGGCAGCCTTCGAGGCGTTCGGCAAAGTCGCCCACGATCCGAAGATGGTTCCGGGAGGGCCGGTTGCTGCCATGTCGACGCCCGCCGTCAAAGTCGGTACCGGACTTTTCTACGAGCCGCCGCAATGCTCGGTTCTTCTTTGGGGGACGTATGCAGGCAGCCTGACCACCTTGATCTATCCAAAGGTCAAGCCGATCGAGGACCTGGACTTCATGCCGGTGCCGGGCACGCCGGAAAATGCGGCCTATGAGACCTTCGGCGGAACGCTTTATCTGGCATTCAAGGATACGCCGCAGGTCAAGGCATTCTTGTCCTACCTCGTTTCGGACGAGGCGCAGAAGCTCGTAGCTTCCGCTGGTAACTGGACCGTCGCCAGTCAGGCGGTTCAGCCGAGCGACTATTCCAACCCGGTCCTCAAACGGGCTCGCGAGACGCTGCTCAAGCCGGGTGTGACACTTGTCGCCCAGCCGACCCAGGTTGTCGATCCGCCAGTAATCCAAGCCTTGTGGAAGGGTATTGTGCAATATGTGCTCGATCCCGACAGCCTCGACAGCGTCCTGCAGTCCATTGACGCTGCGAGATAACTCGGACGATCAATCCCGGGAGCGGCCTGAGGTCGCTCTCGGCACAAGACGGAATAAGCACCATGACTAGTCAGATCCTGCAGCTTGTCCTCGGGCTTCTCGCAATGCCCGCGATCGTCCTCGCCATCATCCTGCCGGGCGAACTGGCGATCAGAAGGTTTCCGCAGAAGCGCCAGAGCAGCCTGCGGCCGTGGATCTGGCTCTCGCCTGTCCTTGCTCTGGTCGGGCTTGTCATCGCCTATCCGCTTGCCGCATCGATCGTTTTCAGTTTCCGCGATGCCACGGCCAGCAAGTGGGTCGGATTCAGCAACTTCGTTTGGGCATTCGGGAGCGCCATGCGACCCGTTCTGTTCAACAATGTCCTGTGGATCGTCGTCTTTCCCCTGCTGACAGCCGTGCTTGCGCTTTCGGCCGCCATCATGCTGGACCGGGTCAAGTACGAACGCATCGCCAGAACCTTCCTGATCCTGCCGACCGCAATGTCCTTCGTCGCCGGCGCCGTGATCTGGAAGATGATGTACACCTACGAGCCACCGATGCAGCCCCAGACCGGGACGCTCAACGCCATCTGGACGGCGATTACCGGCCGGATGCCGATCGCCTGGCTGATCGACCGAAGCGTCAACAACTATGCGCTGATCGTCGTCGCGGTGTGGATGAGTATCGGCGTCGCCACCCTGATCCTGTCCGCGGGCGTCAAGAACATGCCGCGCGAACTGGTCGAAGCGGCCCGCATAGACGGAGCGGGGGAGTGGGCGATCTTCCGGTTCGTGACGCTTCCCTCGCTGTGGCCAACGATCCTCGTAGTCCTGACGACCCAGGCGATCTTCTCACTCAAGGTGTTCGACATCGTCTACGTCATGACCAACGGCTCCTTTGGCACCGATGTGATCGCCAACAGAATGTATACGGAGCTGTTCGTGAAGCAGAATCTGGGAACGGCCAGCGCCATCGCTGTCCTGCTCCTCATCCTGGCGTCCCCCGTGATCTTTATGAATATCAAGCAGATCAAGTCGGGGGGAGGAGAGTGACGATGTCCGCAATCGAAAGCCACAGAACCATGTCCGCACCGATGCAATCCACGTCGAAGCTCGGAACCCGGCTGAAAGGTGTAGCACTGCACACCGCGGTCTTCTTGCTTTGCCTGGTCTGGTTCACGCCTGTCCTGTCGCTTTTCGTGACGACCTTCCGATCGGAAAGCGACTCGTCGCGGACAGGGTGGTGGCACGCCTTCATCGAGTGGCGGCCAGTGCTGTCGAACTATGTCGAAGCGATGTACCTGACCGGCGTTGGCCGAAGCGTCGTGAACTCGATCGTCCTGACGGTCCCGACCGTCCTGGGCACCGTGCTCTTTTCCGCGATCGGGGCGTTTACGCTCGCCCGGATGCGGTTTCGAGGGCGCATCGCCTTGTTTCTCGCCATGGTCGGGTTCCAAGTGCTTCCACCCCAGCTCGTGTTGGTGCCGATGCTGAAGTTCTTTCTCGCGCTCGGCCTTACCGGGACCTTCATCCCGGTGTGGATCATAGAGATGGGGCTGACGGTGCCGTTCGGGATCTTTCTCCTTTACGGCTTCTTCGCCAGCATTCCATCCGATCTTGTGGAAGCCGCACGCATCGACGGCGCTTCCGAACCCCGAATATTCTTGCAGATCATCCTGCCGCTATCCGGAGCCGTCCTCGCATCGCTGGCAATCCTGCAGTTCATGATCGCCTGGAACCACCTCCTGATCCCGCTGATCTTCCTGGGCTCCGGCTCGCTTTCGCCGCTGACGGTGCAGGTCGCAAGCCTGGCGCAGACCAATGCAGGTGGCCTCAACACGCTCACTGCGGCGACCTTCATCTCGGTGATCGTGCCCCTGGTCCTGATCGTCACCCTTCAGAAATATTTCGTACGCGGCGTACTCGGCGGCGCTGTCAAAGGATAACCATCAACGGCTTGCGATCCGCCTGGAGCGGAAGGCAACCGCTGCGCCCGACGGGACAGTCGGCGCGCGCAACGAGGAATGGAAGCATGGCCAACGTAAATCTTCGCGATGTCAGAAAGATCTACAATCAGACTCAGGTCATTCATGGCGTGAACGTCGATATCGACGACGGTGAGTTCGTGGTTCTGGTCGGACCGTCGGGATGCGGAAAGTCGACACTGCTGCGGATGATTGCCGGGCTGGAGGAAATCAGCGACGGACAGGTCCATATCGGATCGACCATCGTCAACGACATGTCCCCGAAGGACCGGGATATCGCGATGGTTTTCCAGAGCTATGCGCTCTATCCGCACATGACCGTTGCCCAGAACATGGGTTTCTCCCTGCAGATGCGCGGCAACGCAAAGGCTGAGATCCGCATCGAGGTCGAAAAGGCCGCCAAAATTCTCGACCTCGAAGCCCTGCTCGAGCGTTATCCACGGCAACTTTCGGGCGGCCAGCGGCAGCGCGTTGCGATGGGGCGGGCGATCGTGCGCAATCCGCAGGTGTTCCTGTTTGACGAGCCTTTGTCCAATCTGGACGCCAAGCTGCGCGTTATCATGCGCGGCGAGATCAAGGCGCTGCACCAGAGGCTGGGCAGCACTATGGTCTACGTGACGCACGACCAGATCGAAGCCATGACCATGGCAGACAAGATCGTGGTCATGCGCGACGGTTTCGTCGAGCAGGTCGGTTCTCCTCTTGCCCTCTACGATCGGCCGGCCAATCTCTTCGTTGCAGGTTTCATCGGTTCGCCGGGGATGAACTTCCTGTCAGGCAGATATGCCGCAGGCGCGGTCTGGATCGGCGATGTCCGGTTTCCGGTTTCCGATCTTCCAGTCTCCGCCAGCGAAGGGCGGCGGGTCATTTATGGCATCCGCCCCGAAAACCTTGCCATTAGCGATGACGATGGCCTGCCCCTTGTCGTCGACGTCATCGAGCCGACAGGCGCCGAAACGCATGTCGTCGGGCACATATCCGGGCAGCGGGTCATCGGTGTTTTCCGGGAGCGATTTGCGACGCGGCCAGGAGATGTTCTTCGCGTCAAATTCGATCCTTGGAAGGTCCATCTCTTCGACCAGCAAAGCGAACAGCGGATAAACTGAAGGGCAGGCGGACGAACAACAATGAACGCACCTCAGATCGAATTATCTCGAGAGGCGAAGGTCTTTCAGCTAACGGAGACATTCAGTCCGTCAATGCGGACATTCCCTCAGATGGTCTCCCTTCAGGCCGAGCGATACGGCGACCGGCCGCTGGGGCAGCAGGTGTCAAAGCCGGCGAATCGATAATGCTAAAAAAAGGCTTCGATCTCAGTGCCTCGGAGTTGATTGACTTCTGTCAGCCCCGGATGGGTCATTTTTCCGTGCCGTGCTTCCTGGATTTCATTGAGGCGCTGCCGCTGACTGAAAACGGCAAAGTTCAGAAATTCAAGCTGATCGAGAAAGGCGTGACGAACACGACCTGGGACAGGGAGAAGGTAGGGTACAAAGTGGCCCGATGACCGAGAGGTGGCGCTTATAGCTGGCGATGGAACTCATACCACGTCTTTATGTTAAATTCGCTGATGCCGGGCGAGAGAATGTCCGGCAGGCTCAAGCAGTTCCGGCGCGCCTCCACCCGCTACGACAAGACCAGGAAATCCCTTCGGGATTTCTTGCCTTAGCGGCCGCCAAAATATGGCTGCCATACTTTGTTCAACAGGGCCTAAGCTTGAATTTAGGTACAAAGCGTTTGTAGATATCTACCATATTCGCTCTTGCCCAGCTTCTTGCCGACGGCCTCCAGTTGCTTGTCATCTATAAAGCCCCTGCGCCAGGCGACCTCTTCAGGGCTGTTGATTTTGATGCCCTGCCGCTTCTGCAGAGTGCCGACAAAATTGCCTGCTTCCAACAAACTCTCGGGCGTGCCGGTGTCGAGCCAAGCAAAACCGCGGCCCATTTGTTCGACGTTCAACTTGCCGCGTTCAAGATAGACTCGGTTGACATCGGTAATCTCCAGTTCACCGCGCAGCGACGGCTTGAGGTTTGCGGCAATGTCGACCACGTCCTTGTCGTAAAAATAGAGTCCGGTAACCGCCCAGTTGGATTTCGGGACAGTCGGCTTTTCGACGATCGAGATCGCCTTCATTGCCTTGTCGAACTCCACGACGCCATAACGTTCCGGATCGTGGACATGATAGGCGAACACTGTCGCGCCATCGTTGCGCGCCGCGGCGCTTTCAAAAAGCTCCGTGATGCCATGGCCGTAGAAAATGTTATCACCGAGGATGAGGCAGGACTGATCCGATCCGACAAAATCGGCACCGATGATGTAAGCTTGAGCAAGACCTGCAGGTGAAGGCTGTTCCGCATAGGAAAGCGAAATTCCCCAGGCCGAACCGTCGCCTAACAGGCCGCGAAAATCGGGCAGATCATGCGGCGTGGATATGATGAGGATGTCGCGTATTCCGGCCAGCATCAACGTCGAGAGCGGATAATAGATCATCGGCTTGTCATAGACGGGCATGAGCTGTTTCGACGTGACAAGCGTCATCGGATGCAGCCGCGTCCCGTTGCCGCCAGCCAGAATGATACCCTTCATCGACAATTCTCCTCAAAATGCCTTTTCCATGCCGGCCTGTTTTCCGGCGCGCCGCTGGCCAAGAGCCGTTGCACCGTAGTCGCGGTCGCGATATTCCAGACTGGCAGTCGAACGCCGTGAATCTGTTCGAGTTTGCTGCAATCCAACCTCGAATTGGTTGGCCTGCGAGCCGGTGTCGGATATTGCGCAGTCGGGATCGGATGGACGATCGCAGACGGGCCACCCATCTCGGCAGATATGCGGAAGATCTCGGAAGCAAAGTCTGCCCAGCTGGCCTCACCGCTTCCCGCCATGTGGAACATGCCGCGCAGGCGCTGGTCCCGTGACGACAGCAAATTGTCGGCAACCGTTAATATGGCATCGGCGATATCGAGTGCAGATGTTGGATTGCCGTATTGATCGGCGACGACAGCGAGTTCGTCATGACTTCCGGCAAGATGTAACATCGTGCGCAAAAAGTTCTTGTTAAAGGGGCTGTAGACCCATGCGGTCCTGAGGATGACGTAATCCGCCCCCGACGCGATGAGACGATGTTCGCCCTCAAGCTTCGACCGCCCATAAACACAGAGGGGGGCGACAGGGTCGCTCTCCTGATAAGGCGAAGACTTGTCGCCGTCGAAGACATAGTCCGTCGACAAATGAATAATCGGCACGTTGAGCTTGGATGCCACGCGACCGATCTCGCTTAGGGCCGCGCCGTTGACGACGAAAGCTTTGGCGGCGTCGCTTTCCGCTTGGTCGACGGCAGTATAGGCGGCAGCGGAGATGATCAGTTCAGGTCTCGCTTCCACAAGAGCTTTTTCGATCGTTCCGATATCGGCAAGGTCGAGATCGGGTCTTGCTAGCGGAATAATTTCTATCTCGCCGTGGTGCTCGGCTCGCTCGATCAGAGACTGCGCGACCTGCCCGCCACGTCCGGTGACCACATACCGCCGCGCCATCATTTGCCTCCGGATCCGTTAAGGAGGCCGAGCCGGCCACCGCCGTATCCCTGACGAAGCGGCGCCCACCACCATTCGTTTTCCAGGTACCAGTTGACGGTCTTTTCGATCCCGGTATCGAAATTTTCTTCTGCCTTCCAACCCAATTCCGCCTCGAGCTTGGTGGCGTCGATCGCGTAGCGCGCGTCATGCCCGGGCCGGTCCGTGACATATGTGATCAGTCGCTCGTGTGGGGCTTTCTGCGGCCGAAGGGCATCCACTATCGAGCAGATGCGCTTGACCACCTCTATGTTGCGCCGCTCATTGCGGCCGCCGATATTGTATGTTTCGCCAATCCTCCCGCGTTCGGCGATGAGGTCCAGCGCCCTTGCGTGGTCCTCGACAAATAGCCAGTCGCGGATATTGGCGCCGTTACCGTAAACAGGCAGCGCTTTGCCCTCAAGAGCATTCAGCACAATCAGCGGGATCAGTTTTTCAGGGAAGTGATAAGGGCCGTAATTGTTCGAGCAGTTGGAGACAATAACCGGCATGCCATAGGTGCGGGCCCACGCCTTGGCGAGGTGATCAGAGGCTGCTTTGGACGCTGAATAGGGAGAAGAGGGATCGTAGGGGGTTTCTTCGGTGAACAATCCGCCCTCGCCGAGAGAGCCATAAACCTCGTCGGTAGAGACGTGGAGAAAGCGAAAGTCTGTTTTAGCTTTGCCGAAGAGATCCTGCCAGTGGTGCCGGGCTGCCTCCAGCAAGGTAAATGAGCCGATGACGTTGGTTTCGATGAAGTCGCGGGCGCCAGTTATAGAGCGGTCCACGTGGCTCTCCGCCGCCAGATGCATGACTCGGTTGGGTTTGAAACTGTCGAACGCCTCCTGCATCGCCGCTCGATTGCAAATGTCTGCCTGAAGGAAACGATGCCGCGGATTGTTTTCGACGGTGGCGAGCGACGCCACGTTGCCGGCATAAGTCAGCTTATCTACGGTCAAGACGTCGTAGTTTTTAACGAGAACCAGATGACGCACGACAGCCGATCCGATGAACCCGGCGCCGCCGGTAACGAGGACTCGCATTGCATGCTCCCTAGCTGCCACCAGCTATTGTGAATGAAGTCGTCTCAAGCTCGGCGAGACACGGTTGCATCCGATCTCTCTGCGAAAGCACGGCGCTTTCTGCTGTCACCGGCCACCTGATGTTGAGCTCTGGATCATTCCATAATATTCCGCGGTCATGGTCGCGGCTGTGGTAGTCCGTTACCTTGTAGGAGATGATGCTGTTGGGCTGGAGAGTGCAGAACCCATGTGCAAACCCTGCGGGAATCCAGACCTGGCAACCGTTCTCGGCGGTCAGCTCCGCTTGGACATATTGTCCAAAAGTCGGTGATCCTCTCCGGATGTCGACTGCGACATCGAGGATGGAACCGGCGATGCACCGGACCAGCTTTCCTTGAGCGCGAGGTTCAATCTGAAAGTGCAATCCTCTCACCGTGCCAGCTTCTACGGAAAGCGATTGGTTATCCTGGACGAAATTGAAGGCGCCGATGTTTTGGCCAAAGACGTCAGAACGGAAAGTCTCTGAAAAATATCCGCGATGGTCTCCATTTTTTTGGGGCGTCACCAGCACGACGTCGGCGATTTTCGTCCGTTCAAATTGCATGTCTTCCTCGCACTCAGATCGCTCGATCATTTCAACCACGTGATGGACACATCCGGCCGCGTTCACTGGATCATTCGTGACATCTCCAAAGGGCTTTTTGTTTTGTGCCGTTGCAACGAAGCCGTCTCGGTGTCTCCAGGGTAACGAATGCAGGCGAGAAACATCTTGTGCGGACGTTGAGGCGTGATTGGTATTTTCGCAGCCAGGTAAAATTCCTATAGCCAAAAATAGGAGCTTAACGAATATATTTTCAAATCGTGCGCGTAAATATGTTATTGATGTTAAGCAACATTTACGTATGATTACATCATGGAGCAGATATAGTTCAAAATTTGAATTAGTTTTATTCCAGAACCGCTTAATGGTGGCCATATGATCATATTTTCAGATGAAAATTTGGAGGTGATACATCGTTCCGGGTCGTCTCCCTACCTTCTCGTCACATTTAACGAAATGGAAATGAGGGCGAACGGCAGTCGTTTCTGGGGGCAGCGATTGTGCGAGAAGGCCGGCATTTCGGCGCTCGGCTTCATCAGCAGGCGGCCGAACTGGTTTCCAGCGGCAAGCGTCGTCAAGGCCGTCGAGGCGGCCGCGCCCATACTTCACGCGACATCGGAGCGGATCCTCTACGGGCATTCGCAGGGCGGCTATGCGGCATTGCGCTATCGGAGGCGCTTCAACGCCACAGTTGCCGTCGCCTTCTGCCCGCAAGTCTCCATCGATCCGAAGGCTGTTCCCTTCGACGGCAGGTTTGCGCGCCATTTCTCGCCCGACCTTCATGCCAATATGGGGATCGCGCCTGATCACGCGGCAGGCCGGGCCTATCTGTTCTTCGATCCGTTTCACACCGTCGATCACCAGCACGCGGTTCGGATCACGGCGCTACAGGAGAGGACCCAACTGGTGCCTGTCCATATGACCGGTCATGGCACCGTTCGCGCCTTTACCGGGACGGCGCGCGCGCTGTCGCTGATCGAGGCCTGCCGCGCAGACGATCTTCCGGGTCTGCGCGGTCTCGCCCGCGCAGCGCGCGTGACCGCGCCAATGCGGCCCTATCAGATCGCCATGACGGCGATTGCTCGGCATCGGGCCTGGGCCGACAGGTTTCACGCGCGCTTCGGCCCAAATTTCTCTCCTGTCGAGCAGGCAAACTTCCTCTACCATCGGGCCAACCGCCATATTCGCGACGGTGAGCTTGTGACGGCGCGGGCCATGCTTGCGGACGCCATTGAGTATCAGCCGGACAATCTCGGCTTCGGCCGCCGGCTGGAGGAACTGGACGGCCGCATCGCGCGGCTGACAGCGGCAGGCGCTGCGCATTCGTGACCGAATGTTGCCGAGCCTGCCGAGACAAGGCAGCCTTCGCGAAGAAGGCCGGTCCCTCAGCGTTTCTCGAAACGAGTGTCTTTAAAGCGCGGGCGAGAGAAGCTTGGGGCTTTCGGCGATCGCGGCATCGAGTTTCCGCCGTAGCAATGTGCGATAGAGTTTGACGTGTTCGCGCGCACAGGCGGCGCGGTCGGCGGGTTGGCGCATGGAAACGCGCAGCCGCTCCCAGATCTTGCCATCGCCCAGCACCTCGACGATGCGATCCGCGAGATCCTGGCTGCTGCCTGCGCGGAAGTGCAGGCCGTCCTTTCCGTCGCGCACCTTCTCGGCCATTCCGCCGATATCGGAGCAGATCATCGGCCTGCGGTGGAGCAGAGCTTCCTGAATAACAACGGGCGAGTTTTCCCACCAGACGGACGGCAGAACCACCCAGTCGACGGAACGCATGAGACGCGGCACGTCCGCATTCTGGTAGGCGCCGTAGAAGCGAACGCGGTGGCCGGCGTCGGCGATGAGCTTCTTGATACGTTCCTGGAATTCGACCGGCTGCCGCTCGAGATTGCCGCCGAAGATCATCAGGCAGGAGTCTTCGCCCGATATCTCCTTCGGGATGCGCGAGACGGCCTCGATCAGGAGATCGGCGCCCTTGAATGGGGTCATTTGTCCGAAATAGGCAAAGCGATTGCGGCGTGGCTTGGCACCTTGAACCTCGCGCGCGGGCGCCGCCGTTTCCATGGCGATGCCGTTTTCGATCACGCTGATCTTGTCTCTTTCAATGCCCCATGCGGCATAGCGATCCGCCAGGAACCGGCTGGGGGAGATGAAAGCGTCGGCAAGGCCGAGCATGCCGCGGGCGAACAATTCCCGCTTCAGGAAGCGTGAGACGGGGATCTCGGGAAAGCAGCCGTGGCAGGCGACCGGGGACGCGGTTTCACAGAGCTGACCGGAAGGCCGTTTCACCATCTGCCCGTGATTGTGGCAGATCGACAGATATTCATGGAAGGTGACGATGATGGCGGCGTGCGGAAACGCTTCTCTCAAAGCATAGAGCGCTTCAAGGCCGATACCGAGAACATGGTGGAAATGGATGACATGGGGCCTGAGATCGCGTGCAAAACGCAAGAGGTCCCGGCTGATCGCCCGAGTATCGCCGTTGGACAGGAAGAAGTGGTCGTAATCGTCCGTGTGGAACAGCAATTCGTCCTCGACAAGGCGCAGGCTCATCAGTGCGGATGCGGCGTGCCGCGGCACCGGGTGTCCGATCCGGGCCAGATAAACCGATTCCACGTTCGGCAATGCTTTCAGGCCGAGATGCAGGTTGTGGGACGCAATTTCCGCCCCGCCGAGCGAGACCGATGGATGTGCATGCGAGACGACAAGGACGCGAAGCTGCTCGTTCATGCGGGCCTCTTTTCCAGGTGCTTTTCAACGGTGAGGATAGGCAGCCATTGGCTCTTGAAGATCTTTCGGTCGATCTCCTCCACCAAAGCCGCCATCGCGGGACTATCGCCGGCGCGTGCGTCGTCGCAGCCCCACATCTGCACGGACGGCAGCAAGTAGGAGTCGAATCCTGACCGGCTGAGGCGGAGGCCGAGATCCAGACCCTTTTCCTGCGTGCCGAGATAGCCGCCGGAAAAGCCGCCCGCGCGCGACAGGGCGTCGCGGGGCATGATGCAGCATTCGAGCGATGCCGCCGCGATGCCGGTCACCTTCATGTCGGTCACCGCTTTGAGCGGATATCCGGCGTAGCGGCCCACAACCGGTTGGTCGTCGTTGCCGTCGTCAATCCAGCTTCCCGCCCAGCGAACCGAATGGTCTTCGTAAGCGAGGACAGGCGAGATGATGCTTCCTTTCATCGTGGAAGCCGCGGCCACGAGCTTGCCATACCAGCCTGTCCCATGCGGGATCAGCGAGGCGGAGAGCGACACGACCGTTTCACAGGAAAGCGCCTGCGTGCCCGCTTCCAGCATGTCGTAAACGTCGCCCATACCCTTCGTCGACACCATTCTGACCGAAAGGCGATAGAAACGTGCGAGCTCCTTGAGGCGGGTGGCCTGCCTGCGAAACCGCTCGGCGGGCATGGCGATCACGATCGGAGCGCCCCGGGTTTCCGGATCGAGCGCAAGCAGGGCGAGCAGCGGGGAGATATCTTCCTCGCTCTCGCCGACGCCAATGATGATCGGCGGGCCGTTTTCTTCATCGAAGAATCCGGCATCTATGATGGTTTCGATGACCGGCGCTGATCTTCCTGATGATTGTTTGAGGAACGGAACAATGTGTGTATCGACGATCCCCGGCAGCGCGCTGTTGGCGGGATCAATCGAGCCGATCTGGCGCAATGCCGCCGAACGTGCCGAAAGGCGTGTCGGTTTTACTGGCAGAAACGCGCGGCGCGAATCCTGCAGCGTCAGTTCGAAATAAGTGGGGGCACCGGGATCTTCAGCCGATAACTGGGCGTGGGCGATGAAGCCGTGGGCGCGCTGATCTCCCCGCAGACCCGGCACAAGGTGCGCCTGGTCGTTGAAACTGTCCGTGACGTCGGGGCGATCGAAGCGCGTCCAATGTTCGTCGAGGCGGGTCGCAGCATCGCGTCGGCGCAGTCTAACCGTCGCGACGTGGCCATCGGGGTCGTAAAGCCAGCCGGAGATGAGGAGATTTGCCACATCGGCCTCGAAAATGCTGTCTATCCCCATCCGGACGGGATAGGGCAGGCCGGAGACGGTTTCCTTGCCCTCGAAGCTGTTGGCTGCGGCCCGCAGGGACAGGAGCACGTCCGGCGTGCCATGGGTGCGCATCAGGACCGACCGGATATGTTCGGGGGTTTCCTGCGGATCGGCGATGCGCTTGCGAGGGTGGATGGCAACATGCCTCCAGCCGGTGCGCCCTCGAAAGATCAGACCTTCAATGTCGGCAGCGCGGGCAGCCTCGTCCGTCTCCAGAAGGCCGACAAAACCGGTGGCGCCATCAGGAGCGTCGGGCCGTGCAAAGGTTGCTATACCGCATTCCGCGACCACCGGTGTCGCCCTTCCGATCAGGGACATCCGGCAAGGCCCGGGTGCCATGCCGCGGCTCCAGCCCTGCAGGAATGTCACGCCGTCATGGCTCTCACCGATCAACTCGACGAAGCCATCAGTGGCGTGGGTCGCCTGTAAAAGCGCGGTTATGGTGAGAAGCCTGCGGCGGCTGAGATTGCCGGTCATCAGCGCGTCCACGAGCCGGTTTATGACGGCGGCCGACTGAGATCCGGCGGACTCAAGCATGAGCGCGGCTGCTTCCTCCGTTGACGCAAGACGGGGCGCAAAGATGTACGGCGCGCTGGTCTCCTTCTCTCCAAAGCGTATCGTGCTCATGGCAAGGTCCGTGTCCCCTGCCGGGAGGAGTGCCGCAAAGCCGTGCTTGGCCCGCGGTGAGGACGCGGCCGAACGCCATTCCGAGACAAATGCATTTCGCGTGTCGGCCTGGTCTTCGCCGACGCCAACCGCCACGTCACCGGCCGGGACCTGGCCGAGGCCAATGATGAGCAGGGTTGTTTCGTCGACGCGGCAGCCGATGACCCTGCCGGAGCGCATCGCCCTGCTTGTCGCCTGCTTAGCGGGTGTTGGCTTGGCGACCAGGGGGCTGGTGACCGGAGGATTGGTAACCGTGGGGGATTGTTCGGTGACCAGCATGCCTTGCCCTCCCTGGGTCAAATCCTGGCAATCAGCGCAAGGCCGGCGCCAGCGGCAAATCCGACGAGAACGAACAGCAGCAACAACATGGGTTTGAATTCAGCGCTCGCCCGCTTCTTCAATGTATTCAGGTTCTTCTCCATCCCCGCCACGACCCCGTCCAGCCGCATCAGGTGGACATCGAGGTCATTCAAGCGTTGGCTGACCTCCACCTTGAGGTTTTCGACGGCGTTGCCCATTTCGGTCAGGCCGGTGGTTTCGGCCTTGTCCCCATCGATTTCCGGTGCGCGCTGCAGGGAGCGCTGCGAGACCTGCAACTGCCGCTGCGACGCCATCAGCACATCGAGTTTGTCGAGCACTTTTGCCAGCGGCGCTGCGATCAGGGCTTCGGCCGCCTGCTCGTTCGGCTGCGGAACACGCAGAGCCTGTTCGGAGCCGCTTTCATTGCGCGCCATGACGACGATATCGTTGGTCCGCGAATGGAGGGGATCGGGCAGCGCGATTTCGAACGCGTGTTTGCCGTCGCCGATACCGTTGCGCCGCAGGTCTGGACGGTTGCGATCGGCAACGGCCTCGGCAATTACCTTGCCATCGAGAAGGACACGGATGGTCAGCCGTTGATCCGGCGCCATCGGGTCGAATGCCCAGCCGAAAATCCTGCCCATGTCGACGGCGTCCACCCGGCCGTTCATCGGCTTGACGTTGTCCTGTTCGGATGCGGCATCCGGTCGTTCGGCGGGACTGGTCATGCGCTCTCCAATGCCTGAACCTGAGCCGTCTCCATCCACTCGAGATAGCGGCGGGCAGTCGTGTCGATGTCGTCGGGCTTGCGGGCGTTTTGCGCGAACAGGTGCAGCAGTTTCGGGTCTTCCAGGATGTCGCGCATCGCCGCGGCGAGCGCCCGGGCATCATTGGGTGGGACGGTCAGGCCGTTGACGCCATGCTCGACCATTTCAGCCATTCCGCCGATATTGCTGGCGATGACCGGGCGGCGTTGCGCCTGGGCTTCCTGAATGACCAGCGGCGCGTTCTCCCACCAGACGGAAGGAACGATGGTGCAATCGACCGCGGCCACCAGATCGCCGATATCTTCGCGTCGATAGGGGCCTCGGGCCTGCACGGATCCGGATGTTTCGGCAAAACGCCTGTTGATCTCCTCGACGAACGTCTCGCTCTGGAAGGGCGCGCCGCCATGGACGCGAAGTTCGAAATCCAGGCCGTCGGCAAGAAGCTGACGCGCCGCCTCGAGCAAGACGGTCACCCCTTTCCAGGGGTTGAGATTGCCGAAATATCCGAAGACCGGCTTGCCGCCCTGGAGCAGATCTCTCCGCAGCCCGGTCTTGCGGACGGGGATGCCATTGGGAATGACGCTGATCGTATCAGCCTCCAGTCCCCATTGCACGTAGCGATCCCGCAAGAAGGCGCTTGGCGAGACGAAGTGGTCGACCGTGCTCAGCAGGGCCTTCAGGTGGCGTTCGCGCAGAGCGAAGCGATCAAGCGGGATGTCCTTGAAGCAGGCATGGCAGCGGTCCGGGCTGGACTGGTGACAAAGCTCCTTGGTGCCAGTGCGCACCATCAGGCCGTCATGATGGCAGATGGGGTAGTAGTCGTGGAGTGTCATGACGATCTGGCAGTCCGGCAGGGTGCGGCGGACGATGTGGGGAAACTCGGCGCCAAGCAGCAGCATATGATGGAGATGAACCACATCCGGCCGGAAATCGCGCAGCAGCTCCGCTATGTCAGGCACGACACCATAGAGGTCGATCTGGCTCATGAAGAAGCGGTCGAAATGTCCGGACCACAGCAGGATTTCGTCTCCCGCCGAGCCGATGCTCTGGAAGCTCGTGCCTGGTCTCGCTTCGCGATGAATATGGTTTGTGGCACCGAGAAACAGAGCTTCATGGCCCTCGCGCTGATAGGCGCGAAACAGGTCATGAGCAAATATCTCGGTTCCGCCCGGGTGAAGGGACGGATGGTTGTGGGCCGCGACCAGAATGCGCTTGCTCATCGGCCATTTCCCCGGCGCTTCGCCACGATGAAATCCTGATGGTGAGCCGCATTGGTACCGCGCCAATGGCCCAGCGATTTCAAGGTGATGGAGAGGCCGGCGCGTTCGAGCGCCCTGTCGAGAAAGCCGTCTTCGAAGCCGACTGCCGCAAGCGGCGCCTGGTTGGGTACGAACCAGCACGGGCTTTCGCCATAACGGCGGAACGCAAGGCGCGGATCGCGCCGCCCGTGCTCGTTTACCGCCGCGATCCGGTCGACCACGAAGGCTGTCATGAACAATCGCCCGCCGAATGACAGGACCCTGCGAACCTCGGCGAGGTAAACGAGGACTTCCGCAGGGGGCAGGTGAGTGACCACCGACGTCATGATGACGAAGTCGAAATGGTGATCCGGAAAGGGAAGCCTCAGGGTCCTGCCGCTGACCTTGCCGTTCGGATTGTAGAGTTCGTGCGCGATATCCAGTCGCTGGAAGGCGAAATTGGAGTAGGCGGGCGTGATCGTCCGCTGGCACCAGTCGATGCCGCCCTCGACCGGATCGATGCCATCGTAGCGGCTCGTCTGCGGATCGAGATACTGGGTGAGCGGCACGGCCATCCGGCCGATACCGCAACCGATGTCGAGCACGCGGGCCTCTTCGCGCAGGCCGCCGATACGGATGAAGTGCCCGAGGAATTCTGCGCCGATCGCACGAAAATCACCGTCCCCCACGAAGACATTGGTGGGTTCCGGCTGCGGCAGAAAGCGGTTGCCCCGAACGGCTTCGAGCAGCCAGCGAACACGGTCCTCGTCGACCAGCCGAGCCGGCTTGGCAGGGTGCACGAGTGCTACCTGTGTCACGCTGCGTTCCTTTCCTGGTTTCTGCCGTTTGTGGCGGCCGGGCGATCTTGATCTCTGCCGAACTGGTTCGCCATCAAGTCGGTGATGTCGTCTTCCCAGCGCTGGGTGTGCAGCCAGGAATTGTACTGGCTGGCGACGCCGCGCATATAGTCCTGGCTGCGGCGGATCGAGCGGCGCTCGAAATGATACAGGCAGGCGGCCGGCTCATAGGCGATCTGGAGCCCGAGACGGCGGATCTTGAGGCAGAGGTCACTGTCCTCGTAGTCGCCGATCACGTAATCCTCGGTGAAGCCGCCGACGCGCTCGTAGGTGGCCCTGCGGGTCACGAGGCAGGCGCCGGTGACGCCGGGAACCTCGCGGGCTTGCTGGGCGGGAGCATAGTCGCCGGGCATGCCCTTGTTGAAATGGTGGTTCAACCAGATCCCGCGCTGGTCGCGGCCAAAATAAAGGCCCGCATGTTGCAGCGATCCGTCTTCGAAGAGCAGTTTAGGGCCGATGGCACCGAGCCTGCTGTTTTCCAGCAGCGGCCGCGACAGCACCTGAAGCCAACCGGGTCCCTTTGGCACGACATCCGAATTGAGCATGACCAGAACGGCGCCGCGGGCAAAACGTGCGCCGGCATTGCAGGCCCGTGCGTAGCCGCTGTTGCGGTTCATGATGACCAGCTTCATCGGCAGCCCGTGCAGCAGGTGCAGGCCGCCCAGCATATGCTCCGTCTCATCCTGGACTTCCGGTGAATCGAGGACGAAGATGATCTCGGCATTGGCAACGAGCCACGGATCGGTGGCCATTCCCGACAGTTGGAAACGCAGGAAATCGAGGACCTTGTAGAGGGGTATGACAATCGAAACGAGGGGTGTGGTTTCGGACAGGCTGTAGTCCTTCGTGGAATCGACCTCTATGGTCTTGCCCAATCGCCGTTCAATATCCTGCAGGGCAGGCGCGAGGATCGCGCGGAAGGCACTGTCGACCGCATGCTGCGGCGGCACGGCGCGCAGGACATGGTTTCGCTGCGTTGCGGGCTCGAAAGGTTGCAACTTCGGTATCAGCGGCCTGACCGCTCCCGAAGCAAGGCGCAACTGAAATCGCGGCTGCAGAAGCGGGCCGGGGGATTCCGTCAGCGGGATCCAGGCAACGAAGCCGGTCACATCGGTCTTGCTCTTTTCATCCTTGCCTTCCGCCCATGCCGGGAATTTGTAGCTGTTTGCGTCAAGCGGCACGGCAGTGCCGTCCTCCTTGACGTAGTCGATGCCGGCGAAGGCGGATGACGGTGCATGGAACCACCCGCCTGCCAGAAGGCCGTCGTCGAGCGCCAGGGCGAGATCGACCTCCCCCGACGGATGCATCGACGACTTGGCAATACGGATTGCAGGCAGCGGGGCGCTGACCTGAAGGTCGATCGCCGTCGCGGCGCTGCCTTCCGGCAAGGTGGCGAGACAACGGACGACCATTTCGCGCAGCTCCACGGCCTCACGGTTCTTGCTCCACCAGGCCTGAAGGCTGGGATGGCGAGGCTTGTCGTCAGCAAGCTGGCGGATTGCAGCACCATTCTTGCTCAGGAGGACGATGAGAAACGGAGGAGAGGGAAAAGGCGCCTCTGCGATGAAATGGCAGGGTTGCAGGCCGCTTTTCGCTTTGCGTCCGAGGACAGGCCTTGCGGCCATGCGTGCGATCGAAGTCGCGCCGATCGCATAGATCGCTACGATGTCGCCGAGGTCCGGATTGATCGCCGTCTCGATCAGATGGCGTCCCTGGGCAACCTGGCAGACGATGCCGGCGGCCTGCGGTTCGGGCACGAGCGCATGAAGGGTGTCTTCAACGATCATATGGAAAAGATGGTCACCGGTGATGCGAAAGGCGCTTCGCCAGACGGTCAGCAGGTTGTTGACGAACTTGATACGGGAACCCGGCGCAAGATCGGTAAACAGCGCTTCCACATCGAGGGGCGTGAGCATGCGTGCCGGCGGCATCATGACGGTTTCGACGATGCCGCCGTGTTCCGTGCAGATGTCCACATTCACCGGCTGCTGTTCCGGCCGCATCGCCCAGAACATGCGTTGCCTTCCGTGGCCGAGCGGAAGCATCATGCTGACCAGCGGTACCGGCGAGCGATCCATCGACAACAGGCACTTGGTGGTTGCGGGAAGGGCCGGGGGGAGATCCCAGACAAGGATGGCCAAATCCGTGCCGAGCCGAAAGATTTTTGCGTTTCTAAAAACGCCGGTGGCGTCTATCGCTTCGTCGAACGTCACACGCTGCCCCTTTGGATCGGAGTTGCGCGCCCCGCGGGAGGAGGCAGGGCGCGCAGAAATCATGCTCAGTGAACGGTGAAGTAGTTCTCGGGATTGGCATGAATGTCGTCAGCGTCGACATTGACCAATGTGAGCGTATCGCCATGGCCGAGATCCACGACGACATTGCCGCCGACCTGCGTGATGCGCGAGGCCAGATCGTCCGGCGAAGTCACGTCGAGGCCATTGATGCCCTTCGAGATCTGCAGGATATCCTCGCCAGCGGTGAAGTCGAGAATGACGTCATTGCCGCCGCCGCCGCCGAAGACGAAGACGTCATTGCCAGCACCGCCGACAAGGAGGTCGTTGCCAGCGCCGCCATCGATGATGTCGTTGCCGTCGCCGCCGTAGAGGATGTCTGCACCCTTGCCGCCGGACAGAAGGTCACTGCCATGCCCGCCGAGCAGGGTGTCATTGCCCTTGTCGCCGTAAAGAAGATCATCACCCCAGCCGCCGACAAGATTGTCGTCGCCAGCTTCACCGTTCAACAAGTCGCTACCCTCGCCGCCGAACAGGGAATCATGTCCCTTTCCGCCGAACAGGATGTCGTCACCCTCACCGCCGAACACCGTGTCATGTCCGTTGCCGCCGTTTACGAAATCATCGCCCGCATGGGCGCGGATGAAGTCGTTGAAGCGGGAACCGAACAGGGCATCGTCGTATGCTCCGCCTTCCAATGTGGCCATCTGCCTCTCCTCTTCAGGTTTGTATGAGTGCGTTGTCGGCGCAGGGTGCGACGATTTCGCGCTTGAAATGTGCACTGCAAAAAACAGAAGCGCAAGCATAACCCGGAGCTAAAATGTCAGATGTTGGGAAATATATTTCCTGAATTGAATATTAATGGCACATTGTTTCGATAATGGGCCATCTTATAAATTAAAGTTGCCGTATTTTACTTTGGAATAACTTCAATATTTGAAATAGTTTCTGCTATGCAGCATTTCTTGTAACCTGGACACTAATCTTCCCTGAAAGCGCGATGGAAACTTTCGAGGACGGGAGAGGTGATGTAGTCGATCGCGCGGCGTGACGCGTGAATGATCAGCACTTCTGCCGGCATGCCGGGATAGAGGCGCACATCAGGGTTTGCCTCAAGCGATGCCGGGTCGAGTTTGGCGCGCGCGACGAAATAAGCACTGTTTGATTTCTCATCGACCGACTGGTCCGCGGCGACATACGTGATTGTACCTTCCATCGGCAGGCGGGACCGTTGGTTATAGGCCGTCAGCCGGACCTGGGTATGCGAGCCGACGGCGATGCTGTCGACGTCGCGAGGATTGACGCGCATCTCGACCAGCAGCGGTTCGTTTTCCGGGACGATCTCAAGCAACGGCTGGCCGGGCGTGACCGCGCTGCCGGGGGTGCGCAACAGGATGTTGCTGATGATGCCATCCTGCGGAGAGCGGATTTCAAGCCGCCGCAGCACGTCCTTCGAAGCGGTGATCTGTTGTTCGACGTCGGCAAGATCGACGCGTGCGGTGGTGATTTCGCCGGCAATCGTCGATTGAAAGTCGCTTTCGATCCCGGTCAGCGCAAGCTGCGCCCCGGCTGCGGCCTTTTCGGATTGGGCCTTGTTGCCGACGAGCTCGCCCCTTTGCCTCGCGAGATCGCTGAGTCTGGAGTCGATCTCGATGACCTGGGTACGCGGTACGGCGCCTATCTTCACCAATGAGTCCATCGCCGCGCGGTGCTCCCTGATGAAGCCGATTTGCCGGTCGATCGCCTCGATCTGGATATCGTATGACGCCGCCAGTTCGAGGTGTTCCTCGATCGTTTTTCTCTGGACCTCGACGCGTCCGACCTTGGTCTCGCGCCGCTTTTCAAAAAATATCGTCTCCGCCCTGACGGAGTCGTCCATCGCAACATCCCAGGCGTCGCCGAAATCGCTTGGAAAACTGATTTGCGGCGCGTCGTTCTGTTCGGATTTCAGTCGAGCCAGTTTGGCGATCAGGCCGATGCGCCGGGCCTGGAGCGACCGGAGGCTGGAACGGGCACGCGTATCCTCCAGTTCGATCAGGGGCTGACCGACGGTGACCTTGTCGCCCTCCTGGACGAGCAATCGGTTCATCACGCCGCCTTCGAAATGGCTGATGGTTTTTCGTTTCGAATCGACGATGATCGTGCCGTTGGCGACCGTGGCGCTGCTGAGCTCAACCGAAAACCCCCAGGCAAAAAATCCCCCGAACGACACGAGGATCGTGGCAAGCCCCGCAATGACGAGACCTCGCAGCGGTGAACGGTTGTCGAATTGGTCGAACTCCGGGTTCGACGGGGCGGCATCCGGCAAGGCCGGCTGATATCGCTGGATCTGACGCTCGGAAAGATCGGCGCGGATCGCGAGCGGTTTTTTCTCAACCAGGAGAGGTTTCTGCGCGGTCATATTGCGGCTACCTCGCGGGTTGTTTCGCCCGGCCCCGCTACCGGAATCACGGACGTACGCGGTCCGAACTGGGTGACGCGGCCGTTTTCAAGCACGAGCAGCTTGTCGGCGACCTGCATGATAGCCGGCCGGTGAGCGATGATGATGACGATGGCGCCACTTTCGCGAGCGCGCTCGATCGCGCGGATAAGGGCCCGCTCGCCGATCGCGTCCAGATTTGCGTTCGGCTCGTCGAGCACGATGAGGCGCGGTTGATTGTAGAGGCAGCGCGCCAACGCGATGCGCTGCCGCTGGCCTCCGGAAAGGGTCAGATGTCCGTCGCCGACCGGCGTGTCGTAGCCGAGCGGCAGGCGCCCGACCATTTCATGGATGTCGGCCAGTCGCGCCGCCTCCAGGACCTTGTATGGATCGCTGTCCGCCATTCGCCCGATGTTTTCCCGAATGGTGCCTTCCAGAAGCGAGACGGATTGCGGCAGGTATCCGACACCCTGGCCGAACGAGCTGCGCTCCCAGAGATAGGTATTGTTGCCGTCGAGGAAGACGCCACCGGATGTGGGGCGCAGGATACCGACCAGCAGGCGCGCAAGCGTCGATTTGCCCGCGGCGGAAGGGCCGATCACGCCCAGAACCTCGCCCGGAGAGAGGGAGAAAGAAATGCCCTTGATGATCGGCACATCCAGGCCGGGGGCCGCGTAAATGAGCTTGTCGACGACGATGTCGCCCGACGAATGCGGCGTCGGCATCGTCTGGCGGATCGCAACGTCCGCCGCGAGGATGGCCTCGAGACGATGCCAGGCCGCTGCCGCCAGCACCCACTGCCGCCAATTGTCGATGAGCGAATCGAAAGGGATCAGGAGGCGCCCGACCAGGATGCTCGATGCCATCATTGCGCCGGGCGTGATTTCCTGCTGCAGCACCAGATAGGCACCGGCCGCGAGGGTGATGATCTGGATGGAATAGCGCAGGCTGCGGGTAATGGACGACATCGCCTTGCTCCTGCTCCCGCTCGTTTCATAGGCGCTGAGGGCTTGCAGCTGCAGGGCACGCCAACGGGCCGCCAGGGCCGGCAGCATGCCCATTGCCTCGATTGCCTCGGAATGTCGCAGCGAAGCGCCAATCTTGGACACCGCCTCGATATTCGTCTGATTCGCCTCCTTGGTGAGTTGGCGTGTCAAAATGTCCGTAACCAGTCCGCCGCAGAGAAGCAGAGCGGCGGAAACGGCTCCGATGAGGCCAAAGAGCGGATGCAAAAGGAAAAGGGCGCCGAGGAAAATTGGAGACCACGCCGCATCGAGGGGTGCCGTGACTGCCGACGAGGTCAAAAAGCTTCGCAATTCCGAGATGTCCCGAAGCGACTGCGTCGCGCGCGACAGGCCCTGGTCGACCGAGGCCTGAACGGCGGCCGCCAGGATGGGCATGTTCAGTCTGCGCACAAGCGCACCTCCCATGGCCTGGAACGAAAGGGCGCGGATGAATTCCAGAACACCGAGCACGATCAGGGCGCCTATGGCCAGGATGACGAGCATTCCCAGCGTGTCCATGCTCTGACTGTTAAGCACCCGGTCATGAACCTGCAGCATGAACAGAGGCATCGTCAGCTGTAATAAATTCAGACACACGCTGAGCGCTGCGGCATAAAGCAGTCCCGACAAAAATACACGCTTGGCTTGCGATACCAGCAACCCTGGGCTGCTTTCTTTCCGGCCTCTGCGAATTTGCCCCTTGATTGTTGTCTCATTTTGAACAGTATCGCGCATGGCAATTTGCCTCAGGTTAACGTTAGATCAATCAGTCGGAGGACGTTTTGGTTATAGCTAAACCGAAGGATAGTATTGCTTCCTCCAATCTGGCACATAACGGAGGGCTTGTGCAAGCTCATGGCGATTGGGGGGATTGGGCGTAGTTGAATATTACTTCAATTTTTGAAGTAGTTTCCTGAAACGGAGATTGGGATGAAAGAAGAAGTTGTGCTTAATTTGCCTGTAGAGCTGAGTGGCGAACTAACAGTTCAAATGGGTCAGGCGGCACAGACAGACCCCAAGCATTCTCAGGATGCCGAGTTTGGGGCCCTCCAACAGGTTACATATTTCGAACTCGCTCGCCTCATGGAGCGGGCAAGCAGGCGGTTCTCGGGTCTGATCCGTGCGGAGCTGACCAAGCTTCGGGTTGACGATATCGGGCCGGCACAGGCGATGATCCTGCTGGCAATCGGCGATTCGGAGCTCTCGGTCGCCGAGCTTTTGGATCGGGGCCATTATGTCGGCTCCAACGTTTCCTACTATCTGAAACAGCTTGGTGATGGTGACTACATCGATCGGGTTGCCTCCCAGCGCGACAAGCGGTCCGCACGCATCAAGTTGACGGAGAAGGGGCGGCAGCTCAGAGCCAATCTCCGGGAGGCCGCGATGACCTATGAGCGCGCGGTGAATCGTGGCGACCAGGAGCAACGGATGCTTGAAACGGCCTTCCAGACACTGCATCAGCTCGAACTGGCCTGGGGCAGCACCTCACGGTACGGCGTTTGAGTGGTGGTGAGGCCGTGCGCCTGGCCGTGGGGGAATAGACGCGATGCACGTGGCGTTTGTTCATCGACGGGGTTTCGGCCAGTTCGCTGCCCTGGCCGCCCAGCTTGCACAGCTGGGCAATGAGGTCAGCCTCATCACCGAGACCATAGATCAGAAGATCCCTTCCGTTCGCGTCATTCGACATCGAGCGGAAGCGGGCCCGCGTGCGGATCCGCATATGGCCCGACACATGGCTACTCCCGATCACCATGCGCGAATCGGCCATCGCGTCGCCGAGACGCTCGATGCCATGGTGAGGCAGGGGCTGGTGCCCGATGTCGTCGTCGGCCATATCGGCTGGGGAAGCATGATGTTTCTGAAGGATGTGCTCCCGCAGGTGCCCGTATTGGGATATTGCGAGTTCTTCTACCGGTCGGAAGGGGCGGATATCGGGTTCTCCCCTGACGATCGGCCCGATCTGGAGACCCGCAAGAGACTGCGGCTGCGCAATATCGCGCAACTCCTGTCCCTCGAGGCTATCGAGGCCGGCATCAGCCCCACCCATTGGCAGAGAAGTCTCTATCCTGCCGACGCCCAGGGACGCATTTCGGTGTGTCACGAGGGGATCGATACGGTGCGGTTTCGACCCGACCCGACAGCTTCGGCCACGCTTCCGGATGGACGCGTGTTGACGGCCGATGGTCCTCCCATCGTCACCTTTGTCGCGCGCGATCTCGAGCCGTATCGCGGATTCCCGCAGGTTCTGGAGGCTGCCGCCAAGGTCGTGCACCAGCGCTCCGATGCTCTGTTCGTCTGCGTCGGAGGAGACGGTGTCAGCTATGGCGTGCCGCCGCCGGGCGGGGGGGCATGGAAGGATCATCTCCTCAAGTCCCTGGACATACCGCGGGAGAATATCGTCTTTCCCGGCGCGGTGCCGCATTCGCTCTTACGGCAGATCTACCAGATCTCCTCCGCGCATCTGTACCTGACCTATCCCTTTGTCCTGTCCTGGTCGGTGCTGGAGGCGATGGCCTGTGGCGCGCTGGTCATCGGGTCCGATACCGCGCCCGTTCAGGAGGTCATACGTTCCGGCAAGAATGGTCTTTTGGTGCCGTTCTTCGATACGGATGCACTCGCCGAGGCGATTCTTGGCGCCCTCGCGAATCCGGAACGTCACCTCGGGATGCGCGCTGCGGCCCGCCGGACAGTCGAGAGGCGTTTCCGGTTAGCGGAATGCCTTCATCGTCAACAGAATATTATTGAAAAATTGGCCGGGAAACCGTTTCGAAGCGCCCATGGAACGGCCGCATGATTATTACTTCAATTTTCAAAGTATATTTGGAGTTTATTTCTTTATATCGGTTGAATTTTGTTATTGTGCACTGCAATGTTAGTTGTTAGGCTTCCCCCAGAAGACGCAGGATGACTTTGAAAAAATTCGGTTATCCGGAATATTGTTCTTTGTTGCAGGGTAATTCTTCAGGGGCGGTGCGTGCTAAATTTGACGTCTTCCGGCATTGGGAAACAACTGGTGACGAGAAAGCTGATCGCGGCATCGGCCCGGGATCGCTCCTGCTTCGAAGGAAGCGATATCGAACATCAGGTCGTTTTCCTCGATGCCGATGGCCTTCCTCCGGTGACATTGCAGAATGCTTTTCCATTGGTCGCCGTCGCCTATTCGGACGAGGGCGAGGCGGATCTGCAGGCGGGTTTGGCGCTGCTTGGACCACTGGGGACGATCCCGGCCGTTCCTATCCGGCGGCTTGATCCCGCAAACAGGCCGGAAAGCCTCCCGCTTCTGCAGGCTTTGACTGAAGGCAGTGTCGGCCGGCTTGCGCGATACAGCGCCTCGATCACCTCCGAGCTTGCGATCCTGAGAAGGGAACGAGAAACGCTGCTGGAAAACTACCGAGCGCTCGAGGATGCGTTCCAGGCGCGAAACTGGGAGCCGGTTTCGGAGATTTTCTCCCACGATCCCTATGCTGATCCGAAGGACGAGGGGATCGGGCCGCTGCTTGCCGCAGCCTTTATCGAACAGCTTCTGCCGGTATCGAGCCTTGGCGTGGCGGGGTTTGCCCTTCACTTTCACTCGGTGCCCAGGATCAGCGGAGAGCTTGTCGTCGCGTTGAGCTATCTCGAGAGCGGCGAAGGGGTTGCCGAATGGACTGTCCCCTATGCGCAGCTCGTGCCGAACTGGAATTTCTTCTCGCTGCCCCGCGCCTGTGGAGGAGCTGCACGTACATTGAAGCTGCGGATTTCCGCGACCGGGCCGGAGACCGTCGGCCTTTCGCTCGGCTATCCGATCGCCGGCGAGCGTTATTCGGCGCGCTCGGAACTGCCGCATCCGGATCTCGACCTGCGCCCGCTGGCGTTCAAGGTGTTCACGGGGTTGCCCGGGGTCAAGCCGACCAGAACACCCAACATGATAGCGCCGAGCAACCTGCTCGAAGGCCAGTACACTGTCGACTATCGCCTGGCGGTCGCGACCTTGAGCCAGGTCGCCGACGTTTCGGTCACGCCCATCGTCCCGGAATTCCAGACGGTGCGCTTCCTCGAGCATGAGCATGCCATCGTCTGCCACCCGTTGCCGAGTGGCATATCGGCCGGCGCGGTCAGCGGCGCCGTCGAGCCCGGAACGATATCTTTTTCGGTGAGCGCCTTTATCGACCATCCGGAAGGCAAACCTGCGGCGGTCAGCTTCCTGCTTGCGCCGGCAAATTCGAATGCGCGTTCCGAAGTGGCCGAGATCGCGCGAAAGGGCACGGCCAGACCATCGACATTCTTCAGCGGATGGCGCGAAGTCAGCTCCAGCGAGGTCGTCAACATCAACATCCAGCTGGACGAGCCGGCACGCGGCCTGATGGATCTGATGATCCTCAGCCGCGCAGTGACGGATTCGGTCGACTTCTCCTGGCTGAAAGTGTCCGGCTTCAGGATGGTCAAGCAATTTACGGAGGCCGCCGATGTCCGGTAACAGGGAGCCATCCGACCTGATCGCCGTGGCCATGCCTCTCTACGGTCACGCGGCACTTGCGCTTGAGGCGATCGAGTCGGTGCTTGCCTCCAATCCCGGCAACTGCCGGATTGTCATCGTTGTCTCTGTTGACGGCGATCCGCGCCATGAGACGTTCGATCAGCTGCTGCTCTACGCCGCGGCCCATCCCTGCGTCCATGTCATATTCGGCCGGAACGCCGGCCCGGGCGGCGCACGCAATCGTGCCATCGATTTCGTCATCGAGCACTTTCCCGAGGCGAAGGCCGTCTATTTCCTCGATGCCGACAACCGTATCCTTCCCGGCACGATCAAGACGCTTTACCAGCAGCTCGTCTCCAGCGGCTGCGGGTGGGTTTACACGAATATCGACACATTTTCGGTCAGCTGGCGCGCCCATTACGGCAATCGCTATTCGCGGCTGGTGCACTGCATCACCGACAATATCTGCGATACGGGATCGATGATCTCGATCGAGGTTTTCAAGGACGGCGTCCGCTTCAATGACGACCGGCAGAACGGTTTCGAGGATTGGGAATTCTGGCTGTCCTGCATCGAGCACGGTTTCGTCGGCATGCCCTGCCACGACACCGTCTTCGAATACAGGCTGAGGGCGGAAAGCCGCTTCAAGGAGGCGAACCGCGACCGCGCTACGTCGGTCAGCTTCCTGCGCAAACGTCACATGCCGTTGTTCCAGCGCCCGATGCTGGTGGATTTCGAGCACGAGGATTGCCCGCGTTACCTGTTTGCGCGGACGGAAGATACGGCGATCTCCTTCTTCACCGATCCCACCAAGCCACCGACGATGCTTCGCCTCGATGACATCATCCCGGCCTTCTGGGGCAATATCGGCGAACCGGACAACGAACATTTTCCGCCATTCCTGGTCGCCGGAAGCGGCGCGGCGCTCGACCTGCTGCGGCGCTCGCGCATGCTGCCGAACGTGCTTGCTCATCTCGAGCGCCTGAGCGAGGTGAGTAATGTCGTCTTCGTCCAGCTCGCCAACGATGCTTCCCAGCGCAAGATCGAGCCGGTCATTCATGGTCCGGGCGCACAAAAAATCGGCCCCGCCGACCTCGTCTTCCTGTCGACCCGGATCGCCCAGGACGTGGTCCAGAACAATGCCGTCGACTGGTTCGCCTCGATCGCAAGCCAGCAGGTATGGCCGACATCGGCCATTCTGAAAGTGCGCTTCCCTTTTCCAAGAAGCCTCCCGCGCCGCGCCCTCATCACGCCTCAGCAGGTGATGATCAATTGCCTCAACGCGATTGCCTCAAGCCCCCTCCGCGAGACGGCGGGCAGGCGGTGGACCTGGCGTCCGGCGCGGCTGGTACCCTATACCGATCTCCACAAGGCGTTGCGCAAGGAGATCGGAGGATCGCCGGTCCTGCCGCTCGGGCATAACGAGGGCAAGCGCACCGTGGCGCTGCTGGTGCCGAACGCCTCGTTCGGCGGGGCTGAAAAGGTCGTTTATGCCGCGGCCCGGGAGTTGAAGGCGGCCGGTTACGAAACCCACCTCTTCGTGCTCGGCACGTCCCGGATGGACGTGATCGACGAATTCGATTCCAGCTTCGACTACATCCATTTCTGGGAGGCGGGCATTCCGGCCTGGGGAGGGTCGGGTTCCTTCCTGGGACAGGACTTCATCGCCGAGGAGCATTCGGTCGACTGGCAGGCGCTCAAGGGGCAGCTTTCCGGCTTCGACCTGGTCATCAACAACCACGTGATGGCCGTCCATCCCCTTATCGCGCGACTGCGCTCCGAAGGCACGCGCACGGCCTGCTACCTGCACGTCGTGGACAACACGGCCTTCAAGAGGCCCGCCGGCCAGCCCTTTGCAGCGATTGCCCACGAGCATTGCTACGATGCCTTCCTGACCTGCTCCGAACAGCTCAAGATCTATCTGCACAGCTACGGTGTCCCGCACGAGAAGGTCTTCGCCGTTGCGAACGGCGCGAGCTTCTCGGTGCCGCCCAAAGCCTTGGCGGAGGTCCTTGCCGTCAGGCGTATTGAGCGCAAGGATGACCGCTTGCGGATTCTTTACATGGGCCGGTTTGACCAGCAGAAGGGCATCGACAGGCTGGCGGCAGTGCTCGCGGAATTGCGGGCCTCCAACCTCGCCTTCGACGCCCGGGCCATCGGAGGGGAAATCCTCGCCGATTCCAGGGTCTCCTGGAGTGAGCGGCTGAAGGACCTCGGTGTCGACGTGCGTCCGCCGGTCTTTGCGAGCAAGGATCTGATCAAGGCGCTCGGCTGGGCCGATGTTCTCCTCATGCCGTCACGGTGGGAGGGCGCGCCGCTGATGATCGCCGAGGCACAGCAGCTCGGCTGCGTGCCCATCGCGACCGCGGTTGGCGCGGTGGACGAGCTCATTTGCGACGGCGAGGACGGCATACTCATCGACGCTGCTTCCGATCCTCAGATGGTGAGGGAGATGGCACGCATCATTGAAGAGGTCGCGCGCAATCGCGCACGCCTTGCGCCGCTCATGGAGGGCTGCATCAGAACCGCCGCGCACCGGTCTTGGACGTCCTCCTTCTCGGATTTCATCGCCTGGAGCGATCGGTCCGTAAAAAATTCGTCACTGTCCCGCGCCGCGATCTTTCGCGAGCAGGCGACGGCAAATCCCGTGGTCGCGGCAGCTGGCTGATCGCCGAGCCGCTTCTTTGAAACAGAAAGGTCTAGTCGAATGCGTCCGCGAATTCTCGTGACGGGTATTCCTGGTCACTACACGCGCCTTGCCAATGGCGCCCATGGTTCGTCCGTCTCCTATTCAGAGCGGCAGAAGCAGCCGGAAACGAAAGAGGAGTTCCTGCAGGAGCTGAGCAACATCAGCAATACCGGGAACTACCTCATCGGCGAAGGCGCCCTGCGGGCACTCGCTCCGCATGCCAAGCAGGTTCCGTTCTGGCATCTCTACAATCTGAGCAAGAGCGGCAGCGGGTTCGATGAGTTCAACGCCAATTTCGATATCTGTGTCTTCACCTGCGCGAACCTGTTGCGCAAGGGGCTTTCCGCAGATGCCGAGGCGGATGTGCTGAGCCGGCTCAACATGCCGATCGTCATGCTGGGTATCGGATTGCAGAACCGCAAGGACCTGGAAAACAATCTTCCGGAAGGAACTAAGCGGCTTCTGGCCGTCCTAAAGGAGCGAGAGCATTATTTCCTGACGCGCGGCTACGAGTCCGCCGGCTTCCTGAAGGATCAGGGCTTCTCCTTCGTGCGCCCGACCGGCTGCCCCTCCGTCTATTTCATGCCTGACAACATGCGCCGGTCGATGAGGAAGCTTCCGAGCGTCAAGATCGGCCAGGCGAAGACCATTTTTTCGGGCTATCTCGGCGGCAATCAGGATGCGATCGTGGATGCGAACGCGCTCGCTCCGCAGGATACCGTACCGCCATACGTCGTGCAGGACGAGTTCCTTCACTTCGATATGAAGGTAGAGCCCAATGACGAGGGCCGTGTCTATGATTCCGCGTCGGGCCGGATGATCGGCGATCTGACTTATCCCGGCATTGAGCGGGAGAAGCAGCGGTTCGAGGTTCGCACCTTCTTTGACAACAACCAGTGGCGCGGCTGGGCCTCGTCGATGGATTTCAATTTCGGCCGGCGTTTTCACGGCTCGATCATCGCCATGCAGGCGGCCGTGCCCAGTCTGATGGTGGCGGTGGACGACCGCATGCGCGAGATGCTGGGCTTCACCGGCCTGCCGGCTGTCGACATCATGGAGGTCGACAAGGCGGAGAACCGCGCCGAGTTCGTGGCCGACCATCTGTCGCAGCTCAACACGAGCGAACTCGTCGACCGGTATTCCGATCGCGAGAGCGCCTTCCGCACCACGCTTCGCGAAATCGGCATCGGTCTCTAGCGAGGCCCTATCCACGGGCCTGCGGGCCATCACCCTTCGGTTCAGAGGACAGTCATGCGTATCTTGCTTACGGGCATTCCCTCCTATCTGCAGCGAACGATTGCGGACGTCTCCGGTACGACCGTTATCCATCGGCCCTATTTCGACGAGACGAGGACAAAAAGGGATCTGATCGCGCAGGTCAGGAAGATCGCCAATACCGGCAACTACCTGATCGGCGAGGGAGCGGCCGAGAGCCTGCGCGGCCATAACGTCACCTATCTGCCGTTCTGGCACCTGGCCAACAATCGGGAGTCGAACGAGATTTTCGAGCAGGTGAACCGCGAGTTCGATCTATGCGTCTTCGCCTCCGCCAATCTGCTGCGCCCCGGCTATTCCGCCGATCTCGAGGCGGAAATCTTTGCGAAGCTGACGATGCCGGTCGTGGTGATGGGCATCGGCATTCAGCGCAAGGAGGGCCTCAAGGATCAACTGCCGGCCGGTACGCTCAAGTTCCTGGACGTGTTGCGGAACAAGGAGAGTTTCTTCCTCACGCGCGGTTACTTCACCGCCGAATTCCTACGGGAGCAGGGGATGAAGTTCGTCAAGCCGACGGGCTGCCCGTCACTCTATTTCTCGCCAAGCGAGATGAAACGTTCGCTGACCGCGCTTGCCAACCCGGCGCTGGCGGAAGCCCAGAAGATCGCCTTCGGCGGTTATCTTGGCAGCGTTGCCGATACGATCGTCGACGCCCACGCGCTGCTCAAGCCCGACAGCGTCGCAAGCTATGTCGTCCAGGACGAACTTGTTGCCTACAACCTTTCCCTGACCGGCGGCGACACTGACATCGCCTATGACCGGTCGAGTGCGCGCATCACCGGGGGCACGGAATACAAGCATTCGGAGAAATGGCAGCGGAAATACGAGTTGCTGGTCTACTTCGACACGAACCAGTGGCGCGGGGCGATGTCCGAGCGCGATCTCTGCTTCGGCCGCCGCTTCCATGGCTGCATCATCGGCATGCAGGCCGGCACGCCCGCCCTGATGATCGCCGTCGATGACCGCATGCGGGAAATGCTGGAATTCATCGGCTTTCCTTATATCGAGGCCTCCACCTGGAACAGGGAGACGGATAAGCGCGCCTATCTCGCCAACTTCCTCGGCAAGATCGACACGCAGGCCGTGATCGACCGCTATTCCGCTTGCGAGGCGAATTTCCGCAGTGCTCTGGGGCAGATCGGACTTTGAGCGGATGACGGTGGCGGTGCAGGTGCGCGCGATCCTTGCCTGTGCGCTGGCGGTGCTCTGGGCGTTTGCCCAAGTGCCGCCGGCGGACGCGCGCGATGTGGCTACCGACCGCATCGGCGTCAACCGGGTCAACCTCGCCTGGCTTTCTCGCGCCGACCAGGAGCGTATACTGAAGGAAATCGCGGCGAGTGGCATCACCCATGTCCGGCTTTCGCTGTCGAGGCCGGTGGACAAGAGCATCGATGCGCTCGAGATCGCGGACCGGTTGGGGCTGAAAGTCCTTCTTGAGATCCAGCTCGGGAACAAGGATTATTATCCCCCGGGCGCGCGTCCCCGCACCGGTTTCGGCCGTATCTGGGATGTTCAGCGGCTTTCGGATCTCGACCTCGATCTGTACCGGTCGCAGTTGCGCTCGGCCCTTCGCCGCATCGACGACATGGGCATCCGCATCGACGCCGTTGAGCCCGGAAACGAGATAAACTACAGCGCCTATAACGGCGACCTCGTCGTCTACGAGAAGCCCGGGCGACGGACGCCGCGCAACGTTTCGGAAGTCGCAGACCGCACGGCCTTCGGGCGCGGGCTCGACGCTTATGTCGGTGCCGTTCGCATCACGCGGGAGGAGTTGCAGGCGACGGTCCATAGCCGCGAGGCGTTTTTGATTTCGGCCGGGCTGTCCGATGTCGGCACAAGCGAGGCCGATAGCCGGGGCATGGAACGGCTCGACCCCGGCGAATTCATTTCACTCCTGCGGGAGCGAAATATCGACGCGCTGGTCGATGGTTATGGAATTCACCTCTATCCAGGGCGCAAGGACGATGCGGCGCTGGCACGCTATGTCGGAACGCTTCTCGATTTCTGCCGGCCTGAGGGGGAGGGCAAGCCGTGCTGGGTAACCGAGTGGGGCATTGCCAACACTGCATTTTCCTGTCCCCTGGACGATCGCGCGCGGGAAGTGGCGGTTCGTGCCGTGCGCCGCAGCTTTGACGAACTGATGGATGAAGGAAGGCTGAGAGCGGCCTTCTATTATGACTGGGACACCCAAGCGGTCTATAGCGTCTGGCGTTGCGGCACCTTAAGCCCGGCCGGCGTCGCAGCCACGAAAACGGGAAAGGTTGACGCGAAGTAGGAAAATCCACGATCTGAAAGATCGCAAAGGCCGGATATGCGCGGAAGACGCTAGAGTTTCCCGTTCAAGAAAACCGCTCCCGGAATAGGGGCGAGCCAGCTTCCTCCTCCGCGATGGCGGCGCGGTTGGCAGCCTCGCGCAGCGCCTGAAAGTCGGCTTGCTGCTCGACCCTGGTGCCGCCAAGCCGCACCGTCACCGATATCTGGCGCTCCTGCCCGGCTGTGAATGTGGTTTCCTTTATCTGCCCGCGGATGCGCTCGCAGATGTTGCTGGCATTTTCCATTGTCGTGCCGGGCAGATAGATGCCAAGTTCGTCTGAGGCAAGGCGGGCGACAAGGTCACTATGGCGCACGGAAGAATATACGATCCGGACCATCGATTGAAGCAGCGTATCAGCCCATTGTGGACCGTAACGGCGGTCGATTGCATCGAAATCATCAACCTTGAGAACGAATAAGACGCCATCGGAGCTTTCCGTACTGCTTGTGCGCCTGCGTTCCATCGCATGCTCGACCGAATTCGCAAATTCGCCGGCGCGCATTGTGCCTGTGACGGGGTTGCGACCGAGCGCGTGCCGAAGCTCTTCTTGGGTATCACGAAGCGATTGGTTGCGCAGATAAAGCGCCAATTGAAGCGGAAATGTAACGGCCGCCGATATCAACGCCACGGCTGTCAATTCCACCCAGAACGGACGTTGGGGAACAAGCAGGCTTAATGGCCAAGCAATCGCGATCGCTCCAATTGCAATGGCGACGGTGCGGAGCATTGCCATCTTGATATGCGGTATGTCTAAAGCTTGGCGAAAACGGAAATACAGGGTCATCGGTTGAGGGGGCTTTTGCGGTAGAGTGTATCTTTGAGACATCGCGTGAAAATACCACGTGAACAAACCTTATGGTATTTTAACAATGGGCATGAAGAATTTGATCGGAAGGCGATCGGGCTGTAGCGGCAGAATGGCTGGTCGCGGTTCGTATCGATGCAGCCTCGTTACAACCGCATCCACAGGGAGGAGGAGCGCGAAATGCCGCCGTTCTGCCTCGGCGCCTGGCGAGATTTCTCTCGGCACAAAAGCAGAAGACTTTTCGCATTACCGCTTCATCTCACTCAGTTTCGTCAGCAGCGCCGCCCCCGTCCTGATGCCTGCAATGAACAGATCCAGCTTCAGGTTCTCGTTCGGCGCATGGTTGGCCTCGTCCGCATTGGCGTAAGGCACGACGAACGCCGGTTTCTTCAGGATTTTCGTGAACACGTAATCCGGAAGTGATCCGCCAACGGTTGGGTAGAGCAGCGGCTCAACGCCACGGGCGGTAAAGATCGCGTCCTGGATGATCGGCGCGAACGGGCTGTCCATCGGCGTTTTCGACGGCAGCATGGCGTTGAGCGGTACGAACTCCACGTCGGGCGCGTGGGCGGCGACATGCGCCCGTACCTTCTCGAACACGTAATCCGGCGTCAGGCTTTCGACCAGGCGGATGTCGCATTTGGCAAACGCCTCGCAGGGCAGAACCGTCTTCTGGCCCGGCCCGCCGTAACCGCCATGCAGGCCGTTGATGGTCAGCGTCGGGTGGAACATCAGCCGGTCAAAATAGCTGCGGTCGAGCGGCTGGTCGAGTTCCTTGATGCCGAGATCGGCCTTGATCGCATCGAGATCGAGCGGCAGCTTGTCGACCGCCTCGCGCTCCATGTTGGTCGGCGGCACGACAGCCTCATGCAGGCCGTCGATGGTAATCTCGCCCTTGTCGTTCTTCATCGTTGCCAGCAGATGGACGAGCTTCCAGATCGCGTTCGGCATGACCCCGCCGAAATTGCCGGAATGGGCATCGCGATTGGCGGTCTTTGCGCGTAGTTCGAAGGATGCGACACCGCGTACGCCAAAGGTGATGATCGGCGTATCGGATTCATGCAGCGGACCGTCGGAGGTGACGACCAGATCGGCGGCATTCAGCTTGTCGGCATGTTCAGCCACGAATTCGGCGATGTGCGGGCTGCCGATTTCCTCTTCGCCTTCCAGCAGGAAGATGACGTTGCAGGGCAGTTCGCCGGTCACCTTCAGATGCGATTCCAGCGCCATCAGCTGGGCGAAATGCTGACCCTTGTTGTCGCCGATGCCGCGCGCATAGATGCGCCCGTTGCGGATCGTCGGCTCGAAGGGCGGGCTGTCCCAAAGTTCGTAGGGCTCCGGCGGCTGCACGTCGTAATGGCCGTAGAGAAGAACGGTCGGCTTGCCCGGCTGCTTTTCCATGCGGCCGAGCACCATCGGATGGTTTTTCGTGGGGATGGTGACCGCCTCCATGCCCATGCCGTTCAGCATGTCAACGAGGATGGCCGCCACCTCCGCGATGCCCTTGTTCTGGGCGCTGATCGAGGGATGGCGGACATAATCCATCACCCGCTTGATGAAATTCTCGCGGTTTTCCTCGATATGCGCGAAGACGCGCTCCAGATCGCTCTTTTGCTCAGTCATCCCATGCATCCTGCTTGGCTGTCAGAAGGAGGGCGCCGGAACCGTGCACCGTGCCGCTCCACCCGGGTGCGACCAATGTTGTCGTGTCGAGCTGGGTGAGGATCATCGGGCCTTGGAACGTGGCGCCGGCACCAAGCGTCAAACGGTCGACGACCGGAACGCTCGTCACGCCGCTTTCAAAATGCACCGGCACATGGTCGACCGGAGTGACGTCGGAACCCTTCTGGAGAATTGCCGGCGGCGGTTCGACCGTCATGCCGGCGGCTTCGACCCGCAGGGTCACCAGTTCGATCGCCGCTTCCAGTGCAAAACCGTAGAGCGCCTTGTGCTCGGCGGCAAACGCAGCCTCGACATCCTCGCGGGTCTCACCCCAGGTAACGGCAAGCTCACCGCCCTGGCCGTGGTATCGCAGCAAGGCGACGGTCGCGATGCGGCGGTCCTTTTCCGCCACGCCTTCGGTGTCGAACCAGGCGGAGGCCTGGGTCTTGAGCTCGGCGATGATGCCGTTGGCGGTCGAGACATCTACGGCACCGGCCTTCGGCAGCGTGCGGCTGAACTCCGCCTTGAGGTCGGCGGCCAGCAGGCCGTCGGCGCAGAGAATACCCGGAGCCGGCGCGATCATGACACGGGAAATGCCGAGCAGTTCGGCAAGCGCGCAGCCATGCAAGGGACCGGCGCCGCCGAACGGCACCAGGGTGAAGTCGCGCGGATCGTGGCCGCGCTCGACCGAGACGACGCGCACCGCACCGACCATATGGTTGTCGACGATGGCGAGAATGCCGCGCGCCGCCGTCACCGTCGAAAGACCGAGCGGGTTGGCGACCTTGCCGTCGACCGCCTTGCGGGCAGCTTCGACATCGAGCGCCATGCGGCCCCCGAGCAGGCGGGCCGGCAGATGTCCGAGCACGACATGGGCGTCGGTCACCGTCGGGTTCTCCCCACCATGGCCATAGGCGGCCGGGCCCGGCCGGGCACCGGCGCTCTGCGGACCGACGGTCAGCGTGCCGTCAGCAACCTTGGCGATCGAGCCGCCTCCCGCGCCGATCGTCACCATGTCGACCATCGGCAGCGGCAGCGGCCATTCGCCGACCTTGCCGTGTTGGGTCAGCCCGATCTTGCCATCCTTGATGAGGCAGATATCGGCGCTGGTGCCGCCGATATCGACGGTGATGATATCCTTGATGCCGCAGGCGGCGGCAACCGAGCGCGCACCGACCACGCCGGCGGCGGGACCGGACAGTGCCGTCAGCGCCGGAGCCTGGCGGATGGTCGCCGCACCGGCGACACCGCCATTCGACTGCATCAGCAGCAGCGGGGCCGCGACCTTCTCGTCCTCAAGCCGCTTTTCGAGGCGTCCGACATAGGTGGTGACGCCGGGCATGACGGTGGCGTTGAGCACGGTCGTCAGCGTGCGTTCGAATTCGCGCACAACGGGCAGCACGTCGGTCGAGGTGGTGACGGCGAGATGCGGCAGTTCTGCGCGAAGGATCTCCGCGGCGCGCTTTTCATGCACCGGATTGGCAAACGCATGCAGCAGGCAGACGGCGACGGCCTCCACGTCCATGCCGCGGATCGCCTCGGCCGCAATCCGCACGCTGTCCTCGCTCAGCGCGTCGAGCACCGCACCGCCGGCAGCGATGCGTTCATTGATCTCGACGATGCGCGATGCCGGCACCGGCCGCTCCGGCTTCACCCAGGTGTAAAGGTTCGCCTTGCGGGGAATATCCTGGCGGCCAATGTTCAACACATGGCGAAAACCCTTGGTAGTGACCAGCGCCGTGCGGGCGCCCTTGTCTTCCAAGATCATGTTGGTCGCGACGGTCGTGCCATGCAGGACCTGACCGAGCGAGGAGGCCTCGCGGCCGGCATCGGTCAGCGCCAGGCGGATACCGTTGAGGAACGCTTCCGAAGGATCGGAGGGCACGCTCGGCGTCTTCGCTCGCCAGACCTTGCCGGTGGCCCGGTCGAGAAGGGCAACGTCGGTGAAGGTGCCGCCGATATCGACGGCAACGGAAAGGGACGTATCGATAAAGCTCTCAGGCGAGGACATCGACATACTCCTGACGATGGAATGCACGGGTAGCGGGACGGTTGGCGCGCAGTGCGGCGGTAGACGCGTGGTCAACCTTGGTGCCCTTCACGACGACGCCATAGAGGCGTTCGGCGGCCTCGGCGCTGACGAAGCCGCCGAGCACGTCTTCGAGAATGGCATCGAGATTGCGGTCGAACGGATGGCCAAAACCTCCGCCCCCGCCGGTCTCCATGCGCAGCACGTCGCCCTTGACCAGCCTGTTGCCGTCCGAAAGCGGCGGAACCATGCGCTGGTCCGGCCGGCCAGGATTGATGGTGACGCGGCCGGTGCCGCCGCCCATGCCGCCATTGATGCCCCAGGGCGGGTTCTTGACGCTGTCGATGCGCACCGCAAGCATCATGTCTTCCGCGAGGATTTCGTATTCGCGGATGATGCCGCAGCCGCCGCGGAACTTGCCGGCGCCGCCGGAGTCCTTGACGATGCCGTAGGTGCGCAGGCGCACCGGATACCCGACTTCCAGGAACTCGACCGGGTAGTTCTCCTGCGCCACGAAATAGACCGCATCGATGCCATCCGAATCCGGCCGCGCGCCGTAACCGACGCCGATGCCGTCGGCGAGCAGGAAGCGCTTCAATTCGCCCGCGTCATCCTTGTAGTTGCCGCGCATGATGGTGATGACATAGGCCGAATTGGAAGCCGGCGCCTTGCCGCCCGCCGTGTTGACGAGGCCGTTCAAGGCCGACAGCACGCGCATCATGGTCAAGCCACGCATGCCGAGTGCCGCGGGGAAATTCGGCTGCAGGAAGGAGCCCTGGCGCAGGTTGACGGCGTCCAGCGCCTGCGGGCCGCCGGCATTGCACACCTGGCCCGGATCGCCACCGAGGTAGAAAAGACCGAGCGCCATGCCCGGCACACCGCGGTTCATCAGGAAATTGACCGGACCGGGCGCCTGATCGTCGGACTCGGTGGCATCGAAGGTGAACTTGTCCTCGCCATTCGCCAGCTTCTCGCGGGTCAATGCGAGGCGCATCTTGAACGGGCCGTTGCCATGGCCGTCGCTGTCGATCGCGTCGGTGAATTTATGGGTGCCGTAATCGAAGGTCTCGGCCAGCTTGGAGCGCACCAGCTTGCGGGTGCGGGTGAGCAGCTGCGCCAGCGCATCTTCCACAACATCAGAGCCGAAGCGGTCGAGGATCTCGCCGATGCGCTTGACGCCCACATCGACGCTCGCCATCAGCGCCCGCATGTCGCCGATGCTCTGCTCCGGGAAGCGGGAATTGCGGTGGAAGATATCAAGCGTCGCCTCGTTGGTGACCCCCCCATCCATCAGCTTGGTGACCGGAATGATGATGCCTTCCTGATAGATGTCGGTCGCATCCGGGCTGATCGAGCCCGGCCGCATGCCGCCGATGTCGGCGAAATGCGCCCAGCTCATCACGAAGGCGCAACGCTTGCCATCCTTGAAGACCGGCGCCAGCAGAACCTGGTCGTTGGAATGCGAAACGGCACCGCGCGAACCGTAGCAGTCATTGTACCAGTAGAGATCGCCAGGCTTCATCGTATCGGCCGGGAACTTGTCGAACACCGGGCCGGTCATGTCGCCGAAGACAGGCACCATCGACCCGACCGCCATCACGCCGTCGCCATCGAAGAGCGCCGTATAAAAATCTTTCTTCTCGCGGATAAAGGCGGAGATCGCGGTGCGCTCAAGCAGCGCTTCCATTTCCGACTGGGCGGCAGCGATCGCGCCACGGATGATTTCGAGCGAGACGGGATCGCAGACGGACCCTTCCGGTTTTACCACCCTGGCGGGCGTGCTTTCGCTTTCCTTGGGATTGTACATCTTGGAATCCTCGTTGGATGCTGTGGAATGGATCGATCGGGTGCTCATTGGGCAGCTCCGATCAGAACGACGACATTGCCAAGGCCACCGCGCTCGACGCGCTCATGGGCCTTGGCGATGTCTTCGAGTGGGAATGTCGCGCCGATGGCGACCTTGAGCCTGCCGGCATCGGCAAGCTCGGCGATCGTCCTTTCACCCGCCAGCCGCTGATCCTCCGGGATCAGAAAACCCTGGATGAAGCGCAGGTTGGCGCCCTTGGCTGCAAAGGCGTAATAGGGAAGCACAGGCGTCGGATTGCTGCTCGACGAATAGGAGGCAACGGTGCCGTTGCGTTTCAGCACGGCCGCGTCGAGCTCCAGGTTTGCCCCGAAATCGACCTCAACGACGCGATCGATGCCCTGGGCCCCGGTCAGTTCGAGGATGCGGGCGGATACGTCTTCGCACTTGCGGTCGATCGTCGCAAAAGCGCCGGCTTGCCTCACGTGCACTGCGGCTTCCGGCGTACTGACCGTACCGATCACCCGCGCTCCGCCGGCAACCGCCATCTGCACCGCAAAATGACCGACCGCACCGGCCGCACCGTTCACGAATATCGTCTGCCCGGTAACCGGACCGTCGGAGAAAATCGCGCGATAGGCGGTCATGGCCGGCACGCCGAGATTGGCGCCGTCGGCGAAACTCAGGCTATCGGCAAGCCTCACCGCCTGATGGGAGGCGATTGCGATAAACTCGGCTGCGGTGCCGAACGCGCGGCCCGCTTCGCCGTATCCGCCCTGGGCATTCCATATCCAGACCCGTTCGCCGATGCGCGCCGGATCGACGCCCGCCCCGGCGCCGACGATCTCGCCGGCACCATCCGTATGCGGAATGATCAGCTTGTGATCCATGCCCATGCCGCGCCAGCCGCCACGGCGTTTGACGTCGGCCGGGTTGATGCCGGACGCATGCACACGCACCAGCACCTCGCCGGGACCGGCGATCGGTGCAGCCATCTCAGCCACGGACAGAACCTCCGCGGCAGGACCGGTGCGTGTGTAGGAGGCGGCAAGCATCAACAACTCCAATCAGTACAGGTGACAGGCAACAGTGCGGGTTCCGACCGGTTTCGGCTGGGGCACCTCGGCCGCACAGCGCGCATGGGCCGCCGGACACCGGTCGCGAAAAACGCAGCCGGAGGGTGGATTGCGCGGGTCCGGCGCGCCGCGGCCGATCGGCAACGGCTCGTGGCTCTGGTCGGGATTCGGCACGGGGACGGCAGCAACCAGCGCCTTGGTGTAGGGGTGCAGCGGCTCGCGGACGATATCCTCGGTCGGTCCGTCTTCCATGATCCGGCCGAGATACATGACGATCGTCCGCTCGCAGACGTAACGCACCAGCGCCAGATCGTGGCTGATATAGATGGCGGTGAGGCCTAGCCGGTCGCGCACATCGCGGAAAACGTTGAGCACGCCGGCACGCACCGAGACGTCGAGCATCGACACCGGTTCGTCGGCCACCACGAATTCCGGCTGCAGGATCAGCGCCCGCGCCATCACAACGCGCTGCAACTGGCCGCCGGACAGGTGATGCGGATAACGGTCGAGAAACTGCGCAGGCTCCGGCAGCTTCACCAATTCCAGCGCCGTGATGATCCGGGCCTCGCGCTCGCGCCTCGGAATGTCGGCATTTTCCAGCGGCTCGGCCAGCGTCTGGCGGATGGTGAAGCGCGGATTGATCGCATCGAACGGGTTCTGGAAGATCAGTTGCGCCTTGGAGCGGAATTTCTTCAACCCGCTGCCGCGCACGGCGCCGATTTCCTCGCCGTCGAAATGGATCGTGCCGCCGGTCTTTTCCTCGAGCTTCAGCAGCAGCCGGCCCATCGAGGTCTTGCCGCAGCCGGATTCGCCGAGCAGGCCGACGCTTTCGCCCCGCCGGATATCGAAGCTGACGCCATCGACGGCTTTCACCACCGTCGACTTGCCGCGCATCGCCGCGAACGCGCCGCCGACGGCATAATGCAGCTTGGCATCGAAGACCGAGACCAGGATATCCGGTTTCTTGTTGACGTTTTTTTCGGTGGCGGGGTTCATGCCGGGGCCATCCATGTCTCCGTCCTGGCGGCTTCGATACGCAGGGCAGCGCTCTCGTTAGCACGATGGCAAAGCACCGGATGGCCCGGCGCGACTTCAACGATCGGCGGCTCGGTGCCGCAAATGTCGAGCGCGAAAGGACAGCGCGGCTTGAAGCGGCAGCCGGCCGGCGGAGAGGCGAGGTTCGGCGGTGCGCCTTCGATCGGCGTCAGGATGCCGGCGGCGGCCCCCTGCAGATCCGGGAAAGCGTTGCGCAGGCCCATCGTGTAGGGATGCGACGGCGCCGTCAGCGCCGCCTGCATCGTGCCGGATTCGGCGACCTTGCCCGCATACATGACGACGGTACGGTCGCAGATATAGGCGACAACCGAGATGTCGTGGGTGACGAGGATGACCGAAACGCCGAGCCGCGTCTGCAGCTCCTTCAACTGGTCGAGGATCTGCCGCTGCACGATGACGTCGAGCGCCGTCACCGGCTCGTCGGCGATGATCAGCTTCGGATCGAGCGCGAGCGCCAGGGCAATCGCGACGCGCTGGCGCATGCCGCCGGAGAACTGGTGCGGGTAGTCGGTCAAGCGGTTGGCATCGATGCCGACCATCTCGAACAGTTCCTCGGAACGGGCACGGGACTGTTTGCGGTTCAGGCCGCCGCGGCGGCGCAGCACTTCGTCGAGCTGGTATTCGACCGTATAGACCGGATCGAGGGAGTTCATGGCGCTCTGGGGAATGAAGGCGATGTCGCGCCAGCGCAGTGCGTTCATATCCTTTTCGGGGATCTTGGCCAGATCCTTGCCGTCAAACAGAATCTGGCCACCGGTGATTGCCGCATTCTCGGCAATCACCCGCGTCAGTGCCCGGGCAACCGTCGTCTTGCCGCAGCCGGATTCGCCGACGAGCCCGGTGATCGAGCCACGTGGAATGTCGAAGCTCGCGCCATCCACGGCATGGACGAAATTGCGCCCCACCTGATAGCTGACCCGAAGATCTCTGACGGAAAGAAGAGGTTCGCTCATCGGCTCAACTTCGGGAAGAGGATGTTTTCATAACCGCGGGTGATGAAGAAGCCCGCGCTGACGACGAGGATGATGCAGATGCCCGGGGGCACGAACCAGTAGAAGGCCTGTTTGGCGAGCGCCTGGCTGGCAAACGCATCCTGCAGCATGTAGCCCCAGCTGATCGAATTGGGATCGCCGAAGCCCAGGAAACTGATCGACGCTTCGGTCAGGATCGCCCAGCCGATCGCGATCGATCCGTAAAGGAAGGACAGCGGCAGGATGTTGGGCGCGATATGGCGCAGGATGATCTTGACGTCGGAAGACCCCGCCACCCGCGCCGCCTCGACATAACCGCGGGTCCGAAGCGTCAGCACCTGGCTGCGGATGACGCGGGCGGTATCGCGCCACAGCACCAGTGCCATGGCGATGACGACGTTCCAGATCGAAGGTCGCAGGAAGGCCGCCAGCACGATGACGAATGGCAGAAATGGAATGCCGAAGGCGATATCCGCGAGCCGCATCAGGATGGCGTCCACCCAGCGACCGAAATAACCGGCGACGAGGCCGATGACCGAGCCGATCAGAGCCACCATGAAGGCGGCGGTGATGCCGATCAGCAGCGCCGAGCGGCTGCCGTAGACGAGTTGCGAGAAGATGTCCCGGCCGAGGCTGGTGGTTCCCATGAGGAAATCATCCTGCCCCGGCCGGAGGTCCGCCGCGAGATCGTAGGCTGGCGTGTAGAGAATTTCGGTCGGGTCATGTGTGGCGATCTGATCGGCGAACACGGCGACGACGACGAACACCAGATAGATGAGGAGACCGGCGACCGCGAACGGGTCGTTCATCGGCAGTCTCAGTGCGCGAAACATCCGGGCAATAATATTGGGGCGTCTCGGCTTGGTGATGGCGGGTGCGGCGATCTCAGGCATGGGAAATCCTCGGATCGAGGAACGCATAGAGCAGGTCGGCGAGCAGATTCATGAAGATCACCACGAGCGCGATCATCAGGAAGGCACCCTGCGCCAGCGGATAGTCGGAAGCGGCAACGGCGTTGACCAGTTCGCGGCCGAGGCCTGGCCAGGAGAACACCGATTCCACCACGACATTGCCCTGCAGCTGATAGCCGACGGCGATCGCAAACGAGGTCATCACCGGCAGCAGCGCGTTGCGGGCGGCGTGACGCACCATCACGGTCCAGGTCGACAAGCCCTTGATGCGGGCCATGGTGACGAAATCCTCCTTCATCACGTCGAGCATGTTGGAGCGCATCAGGAGAAGCGGCAGGCCTTGGCTGTAGATCGCCAAGGTCGCCGCCGGCAGCGCCAGATGGGCGAGGAAATCGCGCGAGGTATAGAGATCGAGAAAGCCGGAATATTCGTTGCCCGGGGCGCGCGTGCCGCCGGCCGGCAGCCAGCCGAGCGAAAACGAGAAGATCGCCAGCATCACCATGCCGAGCCAGAACTCCGGCATGGCGCGGGTGGTGAGCACCAGCGGAATGGCCGCCTGCTCCACCCAGCTGCCGCGGCGCCAGGCGAGATAGGCGCCAGCGAGAATGCCGAAGACATAGGCGACGATCAGCGAGGAGAAGGTGAGGATCAGTGTGTTCGGCAGCAGGATCCAGATGCGCTGGCCGACCGGTTCGCGATAGCGAAAACTCTGGCCGAGCTCGCCCTGCAGAAGATTACCGAGATAGATCAGGTATTGATGCCACAGCGGTTTGTCGAGGCCAAACTGGGCCATCAGCTGCTGCTGCTGCTCGAGCGTAAAGGTCGGGTCGATATAGGCGGCCATCGGATTGCCCGGCATCAGCCGGAACATCAGAAACAGGATGGTCACCACCGCCCATAAAACAAGTGCGAGCTGCAGCAACCTGCTGCCCACAGCCTTGAAATTTTTCATCTGAAAAAATTCCTTCTCTTGGCTCGGCGCCGCCTTGGGAGGACAAGGCGAGGCTGCCGATGTCAAGCGTCAGGCAAAAAGGGAGGCGGCGCCTGGGAGAACTCACCGCCTCCCATGAAGATTACTTGGCGGCGATGGTTTCCTTGGTGTCACCCGGATAACGCAGCTTGCCGCCTTCCAGCGTATAGCCGGCATCCTTCAGGGTCTTGGCCGCAACGGCCTGACCGGTCTTGAAACTGTCGACGACCGACTTGTCATGCCAGAACTCGAGCGCCGGCGAGACGATGGAGTTCGAACCGACCGCGAAGCTCTTGTAGGCAGCCTTGACGATCAGCTGGCGGTCGACCGCTTCGGAAAGTGCGCGACGGAAGGCCGGGTCGTTGAAGGGCGCGCGACGTTCGTTGAAGGCGATGTAGCGGAAGCCCATGTCGACGGTGGAAACCACTTCCAGGTCGCCGTCTTTCTTTGCCGCATCGATGAGCACCTGCGGATCGCCGGTGAACTCGCCCATGAAGTTGATTTCACCCGAGCGCAGCATGCCGAGCGCGGCTTCGGCATTCGGTACGATACGCAGGATCCAGCGATCGACTTTCGGCGCCGCGAAGTGATCCTTGTTGGCTGCAAGCGTGACGGATTCGTTTTTCGCCCAGCTGGTGAACTTGAACGGGCCGGAGCCGATCGGCATCTGTTCCTGATAGCTTTCGGCAGTCTCTGGCTTGGCGGCGAGGTCCTTCAGGATCGGTTCCCAGATGTGCTTCGGGATCAGGTTGACCTTGGCAAGGCTGGACGTAACGAAGGAGGCGGCCGGCTTCTTCAGCTTGAAGGTGATGGCGTCGCCATTCGTGGTGATCGAGTCGATGTTCGTCGCGAAGGGCTTGTACATCGGGGCTTCGCCGCCGACCGCCGCCTCGAACGAGAACTTGACGTCATCAGGCGTGACCGGCTTGCCGTCATGCCACTTCATGCCGGACTTCAGCTTCACGTCGACCGTGGTGCCGTCCTTCCAGGTGAAGCTCTCGGCGGCCCACGCCTTCGGCAGGCCATCCGGGCCGACGCGCAGCAGGCGGTCCCAGACGAGTTCGGTGATCCAGCTGTCGACGCTGCCCGAGATATAGAGCGGGTTGATCGCCTTGATATTGTCGGACGAGTTGATGATCAGGTCCTTCTTGGCACCCGCGGGCTCGACACCGAGGAAGGTCCAGGTGTTGCGGATGCCGATACCGCTCTGGTTGACGACCGATTCCGGCTTCCAGACGGTCTTGTCGAAAGCAAAGGTCGACTTCGGATGCACGAGCATCATGTAGGGCTGATCCTTGGAAAGAATCTCCTGCGCCTTGAAGACCAGCGCCTTGCGCTTGGCCGGATCGATCTCGCCGCGCTGGGCTTCGGCGGTCGCATCGTAGTCCTTGTTCAGGTAGCCCGCGAAATTGTAGCCGTCCTTGGCGGTCGAGGAATGGAAGAGGTTGAAGATGAGCTCGTCCGGATCTGAGCGCTCAGGACGGCCGACCATCTGCCAGGCGGTGGAGTCCCACTGGTCGCGCTTGTACCAGACCTCGTCGGACATCTGTTCCCAGGGGATCGCCCGGACTTCGACATCGAGGCCAAGCTTGCGCCATTCCTGGGCGATCAGCTGGACGGACTGGAATTCTGCCTGCTGGCCGGCCTGCGGACGGGACAGGACGGTGATCTTGCGGATCGGATCGCCGGCCCATGCGGGCAGTGCGATGGCCGTCACCACAAAAGCTGCGAATGCAATTCTCAAAAGGGACTTCATGGTCGTTCTCCTCTGAATAGCTTGACTATTTTCTTATGTGGCAAAGGGTTTTCTCCCTCCGCATCGCAAATCCGAAATCGGCCTTCGAACACGTTTCCCGCGCGTTCAATGCCGATACTCAATCCACAGAATAAATTCATGAGCGCCTTTGAAGGGTTTGCAACCTGGCTCTCAATGTTTTATTGTGTGAAACATCGTTTCGCATTGAGAGCGAGTAAAACACATTCCAAGAAGATTGCAAGAAGCTTCAAGCAATCCAAATCAGATGCCGGAGGAGACCATCCGATGACCGAACCAAAAGACTACAAGATCGCGGCCGTGGACCGGGCGCTGGCCCTTCTCGAAGCCCTTGCCGATCGTCCGGACCAGGGCGTCACGTCGCTTGCCAAATCTCTGGGGATGACCAAATCGCTGGTCTTCCGCCTGCTCCACACCCTGGAGGAGCGCGGCTTCGTATCGCGCGATCCGGAGCGTGCCGAATTCTCGCTCGGCTACCGCATCGGCGTACTCGGCGAGCGCCTTGGCAAGGACGGCGCCCTGCTTTACGCTGCCCGGCCGGTCATGGATGCGCTCCGCGACCAGACATCCGAGAACGTCAACCTTGTTGTGCGCGAAGGCCTGAAGACCTACGTTCTGGCAACCCGCGCCGGCCGCCATTCGATCCGGCTTTTTGCCCAGGCGGGACGCAACGGCCCATTGCATGCGGGCGGCGGGTCGCTGCTTCTGCTGGCTTACGCAGATCCGTCGGTCATTGATGCGGCCCTTTCCCAGCCGCTTGAAGCCTTCACGCCCTACACGATCACCGACCGGGCTAAACTACGCCAGGCACTCGAACGCATCCGCGCCAACGGCTACAATATCGTGCTCAACGATCTCGACGAGGGCGCCTTCTCCGTCGCCGCCCCGATCACCGGCGCCGACGGCACCATCATCGCCTCGATCTCGGTCGCCGGCGCTGTGGCCCGTTTCGACGAGGAGCGGCGCGAAAGCCATTTGAAGGCCGCCCTCGACGCCGCTGCGGAAATATCCGAGCGTCTTTCGATCCATGGCCCGGGCGAAAACGGCCTCGTGAAATCAAGGGCTTGAGGCCCGATAGAACCTGTCTCCAATCATCCGGAAATTCGCGGGCGCTTCGGCGCCCGTTTTCGTCAGTGCGATTTCTAGCCCTTCGAAGCCGCTTGCGGGGTCCCCCAACCTCTGTTAGCGTTTTCAAGTTTTGTGAAACATAGTTTCACTAGATAAAACAAGTTGGGGAGTGCCGGATATGAACGAGATCGAATCTGCCGTTCTGGGAGCGGTGAAGCTGGATGAACCCTGGGCTCTGGTAGAGAGCTTTGCGACCTACAAGCGTGAGCATCCGACCGATGTGAACCGCGCCATGGACGAGGTTGCCGCGCGGCTCGCCAAGCACGGCGTCGAAGTCAAGATGCATGAGGCCGACCTCTTCCTCAGTTTACCCGGCCTCGCCCGCGTCGAAGCAGGGGATAAGACCTTTCGCGCCAAGCCGCCGTCCTATTCGCTGGACGCATCGAGCGGAGTGAGGGGCGAGATCGTTTACATCGCCAGCCTGCAGCCGAAGGCGATCTCGACCATGTTCGAGAAGACCGTCGACGGCACCGGCGAACTCGCCGCCCGGGTCCGCGGCAAGGTGGTCCTCTCGGAAGGTTTTGCCAATCCGGGTCTCGTTTCGCAGTTCACGGAACTCGGCGCGGTCGGCGTCATCGCCATCAATCCCGGCGTCGACATCCACTGGGGCACCTGCACCACCGTCTGGGGCACGCCCGATCTCGACGACCTGCCGCGCAAGCCGTCGATCCCGGCCGTCGCCGTCAACCGTGAGAGCGGCGATGCGCTGATCGAGCTCGCCAGGACCGGCGCCGAGGTCACCATCTTCGCCGACATGGAAGAGGGCTGGTTCAAGTCGAAGCTGCCTGAAGTGTTCATCAAGGGCACCGAGGAGCCGGACAGATACGTCTTCCTGCACGGCCATCTCGACAGCTGGGATGTCGGTGTCGGCGACAATGCCACCGGTGACGCGACGCTGCTCGAAATCGCCCGCGTGCTGTGGGCCAACCGCGACAAGCTGAGGCGCTCGATCCGCATCTGCTGGTGGCCCGGCCATTCGACCGGCCGTTATGCCGGCTCCACCTGGTTCTCGGACAATTTCGCGCTCGATCTCGACGAAAACTGCGTCGCCTCGGTCAATTGCGACAGCCCCGGCTGCCGCTGGGCGACCGAATTCATCAATCTCTGCATGATGACCGAGACGGAAGCCTTCCTCTCCGACGTCATCGAGGAAGTGGCCGGCAAGAAAGCTGAGGCCGAACGCCCGCATCGCGCCGGCGACTATTCCTTCAACAATATAGGTCTGTCGAGCTACCTGATGCTGTCCTCGACCATGACGGAACGCGACCGCGAGGAAAAGGGCTACTACACGGTCGGCGGCTGCGGCGCCAATATCGCCTGGCACACCGAAAACGATACGCTGGAGATCGCCGACAAGGACATCATGCTGCGCGACATCAAGGTCTACCTGCTGGCCGTGCTGCGCAATGCCAATGCAAAGATCCTGCCCTTCGACTGGCGTGCGACGGCACGAGAGTTGATCCACACGGTCGACACCTACCAGAAGAAGGCCGGCGACCGCTTCGACCTTTCGCCGAGCCGCAAGGCGGTCGAGTCCCTGGCCGAAGCACTCGCCGCATTCTACGCCGGGATCGACAGCGGCAAGATCGAAGCGAAGAGTGCCAATCACGTGATCCAGAGGCTCGCCCGCATCCTGGTGCCGCTCAACTACACCCGCGAGCAGCGTTTCCGCCACGACCCGGCCCTGCCGATCCCGGAACTGCCGACCATCTCGACGGCAGCCGATCTCGACAAGCTCGGCCCTGAGAAGCTCGGTTTCGCCAAGACCCAACTCGTGCGTGGCCAGAACCGGGTGATCTCGGCGCTGCGCCAAGCAGAACAGCTGGTTCGCGCTGCCTGATCGTCAACACCTGGACAAAAGCCCGCGCCGGGAGGCTGGCGCGGGCTTTTTTTGCTCACGGCTTCACCTCGACGACCTAGCATCTGTCATTCTCTCCTCACGACTGCATCTGCCGGCTGCTCTTGCCAGCCTGGTGGCAATATAGAGTTGCATTTGTCTGAGTCGAATTCATGGATTCGTGTCTGTCGCCGGCATTCGCAAAGCTCGACGTCTCGACTTTAACGCTGTTTTGACGCTGCTTTGACAGCGGCGCGCTAGGGCAGATTTGCGGTTTCCAAGGATGCTTTTTATGCTTCAGTTCGTCGATGGTCACAACGCTGACATGCGCTGCCGAATCGCAGGTGCGCCTGTAGCGCTCTTGTCAAGGGCCGCTTTTGTGTCAGACTGTCTGCTGGACGGGCAGCCCAGGTTCGATGAGATGATCGAGAGGGGCACAAGACGAGTTGGGCCAATGGATCGCATGGATGCAAAACATGCAGTGTTCCGGATGTACCTGCTTGGCCCGTTCAGTCTCGTCGACAGCAAAGGGAAATCGGCCACACCCAGGTCCCAGAAGGCTCAGGCAATTCTTGCAATGCTTGCTCTGTCTGCGCGGGGATCGCGCTCGCGGGTTTGGCTGAGAGACAAATTGTGGAGCGACCGGTCCGAGGATCAGGCGGCTGCCAGCCTGAGGCAGGCCCTGCTCGATATTCATAAAGCCCTGGGTTCGTCTCGAGATCTGATCATCGCTGACAAGAACACCGTGTGGCTGGACATGGACCGCATCACGCTCGACACCGAGGAGATGCTGCGCAGCGAGCGCCTGGTCGATCAGATCACCGACGAACTGCTCGAAGGCATGGATATCCGCGATCCTGAATTCGAGGACTGGCTGACGGTCGAGAGACAGAACTGGTACCGACGCATCGAAGAAGGGCGCGTCGATGATGTGTTCGAACCTCGGCAGCAACCTCGCCGCGACGTCAGCACGCTGTCAGCACTCTTGCCTTTGACAGGCCTGCCTGACCAGCGCCCGACCAATATCCCCTCGGCAGCTGCGGGCAATGATCCGGACAAGCCGCCGTCGCCGGACAATATTCAGTGGACCATCGCTCTCCAGCCGCCGATCGTCCTCGGCGCCGGAGATGGGGGGCAGATCGCGGCATTGCAGTTTCAGAACCTGCTCGCCAAGGCGATCTTCGACGGATTGGGGCTCGGCATCACCGATCTCTCCTTCGACCCGCATCTTGGGCAACCGGATCGAAAGATGGGCCTTCCGCTGTGCCTTCAACTGCGGCTGACGTTCGATGGCAGTCAGGTGCTGGTGGAGCTGGCGATCAAGCATCTGCTCGACAACCGAATCATATGGCTTGGCAGCCGTATGATCGGTCGCACCCAGATGGAGCGGTCCGAATACGGCGTCGCCGCGGCTCTGATCAGCCAGGCGGTCGACCAGTTGTCGCTGTTTCATGAGTTGAGCGCCGGCGACGGCCGCCTGACCCGCGATGGTCTCTTCATCGATGCGGTCAACGCGATCTTTCGACTTTCGAGAGGCGATCTCGAAAAAGCGGAAAAGCGGTTGCAGGAGCAGATTCAATATCAGCCGCGAGCGTCTGCCTTCGCCTGGCTGTCCTTCATCCGCACATTCCAGGTCGGCCAGCGCTTTAGCGCGCTGGACGCGCATCTGATCGAAGAGGCCCAAGCCTATGCGCGAAAGGCTCTCGAACTCGATCCCAACAACTCCGTCTCCCTGGCGCTGGTCGGGCATGTGCATTCTTTCCTATTCCGGGAATACGACTACGCAGCCGGTCTGTTCGAGAAGTCGATCCGTCTGAACCCGGCCTTGCCGCTGGGTTGGGACCTCTATGCCATGCTGCATTGCTATGCGGGGCAGCCGGAGAAGGCCAGCGCAATGGCGCGGTGGGTGCAGGAACTCGGCGTCTACAGCCCTCATAAATATTATTTCGATACGACGAAATGCATCAGCGCCGGGTTGGCGGGAGACCACGTGGCGGCAATAGCCGCAGGCGAGGATGCCCTGCATTCCCGCCCGAACTTCAATAGCCTGTTGCGCTATCTCGCTTCCAGCCACGCTCACACGGGCAATTTGGAGGCTGCACATCAATATGTGGAACGGCTTGATAAGGTTGAAAACGGGTTTTCCATAACCTCGTTTCGCGGCACGGGCTATCCATTGCTCAGCACCGGCGGCGGCAAGCTGTTGCTCGACGGCCTGATCAAGGCTGGTGCCAGAATTCGCTAAGGCAACATTCACGATGATCTCATTTGGGGAGGTTGGGGTATGGTAGGGGAAGCAAATTTGGAAGAACAATCAAAGATTGTAGATTTTCTGAATTCTTATAAATTTAGAGTTGAAACGGATACGGTTCTCCCTTGCGAACCGAGGCCTGTCGAGGCCATTCCGGTGGCGGTGGAGCCGTCGCCCCCCGTTCCGCCTGCGCCTGCTCATTTGCCCGAGGAGGACCTATCCATAGACGAGCCTCCGTTGATGATGTCGACGATGGCGGCAGCTGCCTCGGTTCTCAACAAGGGCGTCGCCAACAAGTCGGTTCTCAACAAGGCCACGCTGAACAAGAACAAGAATAAGAACAAAAATAAGAACAAGAACAAAAACAAGTCGACGATGGATGGCGCGAGCCTCGGCGTGTCGCAACTCATCCCGGCGTTCGAATTGCGCCGATTGCACCAGCAGCCGTCGCGCAACGCGTTCACGGCCGCGCGGCGCTTTACATGGGAAATGCTCGACATCCCGCCACCACCCGGTCCGGATTACACGCGGCTGGAAGCGGCGGTGCTGCTGTCCATGCAGCGGCGCGATCGTGAGCGGGCGCGGCGATTGCCCGACATCCAGGCCGAAGCGACCATTTCCGTGTCGGAATTTACCCGCGCCTTGTACATCGAGGACATCGGCGGGTACGAACAGACCGAGGGCTTGTTTCAGGCGATCTTGACCGCCTGCGAATATGTCGGGCTTCTCTACAAGAGCCAGTTCAACAGGCTCCGGCCGAACCAGTTCGAATCCCTGTTGCGACCGCTTCTGCCCGTGCCGGTGCACGAATCCTATCCCAGCAACCATGCCTTCCAGTGTTTTTCGATTGTATTCGCTTTCTCGACGATCCTGCCCGAACATCCGGCAACGGACGAACTCGCCCGCATCGCGCAGAACGTCGCTGAAAATCGCGAATGGGCCGGATTGCATTATCCGAGCGACACGCAAGCCGGCCGGGACCTGGCGCGGCGTTTCGCTCCATACCTCCATGACGCGTTCGGGCCGCTTTTCCAGGCGGTCCACGACGAATGGGTTTGAGGCCGATTTTATTCTTTGGGGAGAACGAAGATCATGACGTCCGCCGACATGGAAGCGCCGCAGGCCGCGCCGATGAATTACTACTATCTCTGGCATCTGACGGCGTTGGGCGTCATCGATGCCGACTACGGTTCGCCGCCGATCGTACCGCCGTCCGAGAACGAGACTGCGGCGCGTCCCGTCCCCGACCCGGAGATCGGGGGAAGTGTCTGGGATACGATTGCGGCTGCCGGTCTTGTCCATCCCGCCCGCGTGGCGCTGATCGATGTCGGGATAGCGCCCGATCATCCGAATTTGGCGACCCGGCTTGACCGTGAAGCCTCGATCGACCTTACGAGCCATCGCTACGGTTCGCGCGTCGCCGAAATCCTCGATGCGACCACATCCTTCGACCGTGAGGAAAAGCAGGCCTTCTTCGCCGGGCTTGATATCGCGCCGTTGGGAAATCTCGGTCTATCCGACGATGATCGCGAATATCTCGACGACATTGTCGCGGAATATGCAGCCTCTCAGGGCGTCGTGCGACGGCTGTTCCACCCGGAGTCGCTTTTTGCTTCCCACGGCACCTGCTGTGCCGGCCTGATTGCCGGAGAACCGGCCGTGGCGACGCAGGACGGAGGTCCCTCGGCTCTCCCGGAGGACGTATTCTCCGGTGCTGGCGGCACGCCATGCCCGAGCGCCAATCGCAACGTTCTTCCCTATTTCGGTGTCGATCCCTTCTCCCGGGTGATCTCGATCAGGACCTCTTTCGAGGACGATGTCCTGCAGTTCATCGCCGCGTTCCTCTACGCCTATCATCAGCGCGTCGATGTCATCGTCCTGCCACGCGGCTTGCCGGACCCGAAGCGCAGTCGGGTTATTCCGAAGAACGAATTGAAGGCCGATCTCGAACGCTGGAAAAATCAAATTGCTGCCGATCTGTTCGCCCGTATTTCGCTGGCCGAGCAGGGGGGCGCCGAGCTGGAGCCCAAAGCCCCGCAAAAGGGATCGAACCCTGATAGAGCGTGGCATATCCTCAAGCAGCTCATCGTCGCCATCAGCCATCACATTCCAATCGTTTGCGCTGCGGGAAACAGCGGCGAAAGTCAGTTGATCTATCCGGCCAACCTGACTGCCGATGACAACGGGATAATCGCCGTCGGCGCGGTCACGGTCGAGGGTTACCGCTCGGGATACAGCAATTACGGAGAGGGACTTACGGTCGTCTCGCCATCCGATGACGGCGAAGTCTTCAATCGTCATCAGTTGCGCGTCGACCGCCTGTCCCCTTTCGCCGCGCAACATGACCATGAGGCATTCGGGCTGCGGGAATACAGGTATTCTCACTTCTCTCTGCTGACGACCGACCTGCCCGGCGCATTCGGTTACGACCGGGGGGCGGATCCGTGGTCGTCCATGGTGCCGTCCGCAGCCAATCCCGGCATTGGTGGAGGCTACTACACCACGTTCGGGGGCACGTCGGGAGCCTCCGCACAGGTGGGGGGCATATGCGCCTTGATCCAGCGGGCCCATAAGACCAAGAACGGTGGCGATGCACGGCTCTCCGGCCCTTTGGTCAAGTCAATCCTCCAGTCCACGGCCCGGCTGGATGCGATGGTCGCGCCGGGAATACGCGCATTGACCGCCGACTGCATGAATGCGGATGGCGAAGATGCTCTCGATATGAGCTATTTCTTCGGGTTCGGCCTGCCCGATGTCCCGGCAGCCATCGCTGCCGTATTGTCTCCGTAAGGCCGATTCTCGGCAAAGGTCACCAGGATTAAAGCCCCCTAAAAAAAGGGGGCTTTTTTGTCGGTTTAGCTTCCTTTTCACGGAAGTTTAACGCGGTGCTGGCGTGCCGATGACGGGTCCACAAGAAGCTCCTCTCAACGGAAGACTAGACGAGATCGTGGTTTCAAAGCCGGAGGGCCGTCGGTACGGCCGGTTCTGGTGGCAACTAATCTTCCCTGAAGTGGCGCGCCTCATGATGAGGTTCGAAGCGTCCGGGGCGAGGAGAGCTTAAGATGTCTGCTTATCAGATCGAGCCGTTGGCGGATCAGGCCAGAGCCTTGCTCCAGCGCAATCCGCTCTTTTCAAAGCCCGGTTTCGTCAATGCGGCTGCAACGGGCAACATGCTGAAACAGCGACCCCGTTATGCCCGAATTCTTGCCGCCGCTTCCGAACTGCCGGGTTGCGGAGAAAGGGTCGAGGCATTGGCCCGTTATTTTCCAGGCCTTGCCGATGGCGGATATCATGATGCCGACGCGTTCCTGCCCACCACAGCCTTCCTGCCCGTGCGAAGCGACCCTTACCGGTCTCCCGCATTGGCGGCTTGGATGGACGAGCTTCAGCGCGGGCTGGAAAGCTACGTCGACGGCGCCAGTTCTGAAGTTGTAGACCACAGCCTGCAGCCTGATCTCGTGGCCGAGGACCTTGCTCTCGAGCGCCGTCCAGCCCGCCGGCTTGCCTGTGGTATCGGTCTCGTCCCGATCGACAGTCTGGACGCGAGCCGCACCATGCGCAAGCGCATCGCTCATTGCCGGCCGGCCGATCCCGGCTTCGAGCAGGCCCAGATGAGCGACCATGACCTGGACAGGATCGACGATCATCTCACCAAGGCAATCGAGTTGATTTCGAGCGTCGATCCCGGTGGCTATCAACGGCTGACTGCGGGCCTTCACACACTTTATATCGGCACCCGGCGCGGTGCGATAAGCTCGTTCTCCAGCTCCGGCGACCTGCCGGGGAGTGCCATCGTGGTCCTGTCGCAGGAAAAATTGGACGCCGAAGACTATCCGGCGACTGCCGCTGAGCTTCTGCGCGAAGCGGGGCATGTCCTGCTGCGGCTGTATACGGTAGCCGCGCCGTTATCGCTGCCCGTGGAGATGCGATACGTATCGCCATACACACACAGTTTACAGACGCTCGAAAGCATCCTGCATACGGCCTACGCCATTCCCTGGGAGTGCGCCGTCCGCATCGCATGCTTGCCTTTCAGAGCACCGCCTGAGCACCGAGCGCGGGAAGCAGCTTTTGTCATTGCGTATGCTGCCCGCCTGATACCGCTCATCGATATCGCCCGCGAGGGGGTCGAGCGTCTGGGCGGCGATGTTCTTCTCGACCTCCGGGACATCGCCGTCATTCCATCCTGGGGCGCCGCAATCCTGGCGCTCATCGACCGGCTTCTGGAATGCGAGCCGCCGGCTCGGCGCAAGGCCTATTATGCCCAGCGCCTGTGTGTCGTGGATCGTCAGGCCTGGGATCTCGGGCAGGTGCTTTTGCGGGGGGAGCAGCCCATCGACCCGCGAATGGGCCGCCCGATGCTGCAGAGCAGCGGCGATGGTCTGAGCCTCTGGTACGATGGCCGGCTCCATGTGATCCGCAAAGCCGCCAGGCAGCCTCCCGACGAGTTGTCCATCCAAGATGTCGCGCTGGCGGGAACGTCAGTTTCGACGGTGATGGAGCATGCGTGATGGGTGGGCGCGGTTCCTGTGAATTCTCAGCAGTTCCCGACCGGTTCAAGCAAGGTAAACGATCATGAGAGCCTTCGAATATCATGCCGATCTCTTCGATGTCATTCACGACACGGATTTCATAATTGTCGGATGCGGAGGCCTCGGCTCCCAGATCGCCTCCCAGCTTGCAGCGCTCGGGGCTCGCAAATTCTTCCTGGTGGACGGCGACCGCATCGAAGAGAGCAGCCAAAGACAGATGAGCGGGGCGGCGGCGGAGGATACCGGTCGATCAAAGAGCGACCGGTTGGCAACCTATCTCGCCTCCCGCTTTTCCGCCGCGGTCGCAATCATGACCCAGTTCGCCGATGGGGCGGAAGCTGCCCGGCTCACTCTGGCCCGGACACGTAAACCTTTCCTGCTACTTGCAGAGGACGACGTTTGCCTGGCCGGCCAATTCCTGGCGGAATATCACGCGACGGCGCCGGAGCCTCCGCCTTACCTGCATGTCGGCCAGGTCGGACCGTTTTGTGTCGCCGGGCCACTGGTGGCGCAGCCGGGTGATGCCTGCCCTTTCTGCTGCTCGACATCGCCGGCATCGGTCGACACGGGGGTTGCAGCGCCGCCGTCGCCGGCCGATAACGCCCTGATCGCTTGTTTTGCGGTTTCGCAGATCACCATCGAACGCCTGACCCACCGCAGTTCATTGCGCGGCCATCGCTGGCTCTTCAATCCGGCCACGGGCCACGCCTCGCTCCATCCTGTTTCCAAGAACCTCGATTGCAAGGTGTGTCAGCCATGAAGCCCCTCTCTTCCCAGGACTACTATTTCTCGATCGTCGCAGCTTTGAAACAGAAGAACGTACCGCCTGGCGGGGAAGCAATGATGGAGGCGATCCTTGCCGCCTTTCCCAGCGGCTCGCGGAAAATCGTCGACTTCGGCTGCAACACCGGCTGGATCAGCCGCAGGGTTGCACGGGCTTTTCCGCAAGCCGAAGTAATCGGTGTGGACGAAAATCCGGCGATAATCGAGGTCGCGCGAGAGGTCGCACGGCGGGAGGAGTCGGCGGCGATATTTTCCTGCGTCGACATTGCCGCGCTCCCGGACATCATATCGGAGGCAGATGTCATCATCTGCGGAGGAAGTGCTGCCTTTTTCGAGCGGCCGCTGGATCTCTACCGGATGGTGGCGAGATGTCTGAGGCCCGGCGGTCTCCTGATGGATTGCCACTATGTCTACGACGCCGATGCGCCTCCTTCTCTTCGCCAGGAGGAGAAAGAAACGTTCGGCCTGGGGTGGATGCCTGACGGACTGGACGACATCGTGTCCGTTCACGAAGACGCGGGATTGAGCGTCGGGAAAATCAAGCGGCTGCCTCGGTTCCATTTTGAAGACAGCGCTGCAGCCCGGCTGGCGCGCGATATCCTGCACACCGTTCCAAAGATGCAGGAACTGGCGGAGGCAATGGCGAAACGCCGCCGGCTGATCAGCAAGCTGGCGCATCACCGACACCCTTATCTGCTGGTCGCGCGCGCCGGCGAACAGATCGTCGCCGAAGGCGTGACGCACCGCAAACGCGCAGAAGTCCCGATGGCGTTCGAAGCGATCACGTCCAATCGCCATGCTTCCGTTCGTCGCCAGACCGTGGTCGGATGCAGCTTTTGGAGGGAGGCCGCAAGAGCGGTTGGCCTGCGAAGCGCATATTCATAAAACCGGAATCATAACCCAAATTGTCTCCCACGTTTTCCTGAAAACAGCAGGCGCGCTCAGACAACGTCCGTCGTGGAAGCCAAGCTTTTACGACGGCAATGCTGCGATAAAATTTTCGGTTTTGGCCACGGTTGCGCCGTTAGTCACGTCGGGAGAGCCTCCGATCGAAGGTCCGGCGCACATTCCATTTCAGTTGTAGCGGCTCATTTCCCATGACATCCGGCTCTCCGGCGCCGCCTGACACAATCACACTATCAAACCCCCTCACATTCTGCACGAGATGGTATCGGGAGGCCTTTAGGCACCACGAGAGATCATGACGTTGTCTTCGCGTATAATTGAGAATATCCTGAGTTTATGTCATGTATACGCCAAGCATGGCGTCATACAATGACAAAAGCTGTTTCGTAATGTTCGATATTGTTGCGATATTCTATCAGAATATCTTGCTTGGTTCCGTGTTGTGCGGAATTATAGTTGATGAGCGCTCCCCATTGTTTTCTCATCACCGCAATTTTTTACGGAAGTTTAACGCCGCGCTGGCGGGGCGATGACGGGTTCGAGAGAAAGTCTCATCACGAAAGACGGTGGAGAACACAGTCCGGCTGGCTGGCATTGGCCGTCCCCGGCAGCACTCAACCGATCGGCAGGGGAACGTTCACAAACGCTTCAAGCCGGTGGGCAGATCCTCAGCCTACTTTCGTCTCCGAAGGATGAGCTCACGGGAGCTTCGGCAACACCGTTCAACGGGCCGAGAGGAGATCCTCCAGTCATTCGGAAATCGATGACAGCGACTGCTGTCTCGCCAGACTTAAAATCAAGCACGACGTCCGCAAAAGCGGGTTTCGCCAAACAATGGAGTGAAAAATGACTGTGCCTATAGAGAAGATTGCCTTCCTCGTCGCCGCGGCGTGCATGGCTTCGTTTGCCGGACACGTCCTGGCCTATGACGGCCATCGGTCGACTTCGGGAAACGAGGCCTCGTTCGCCGCCCCGGCGGATGCTGCCAAAACCGAGGCAAAGGCCGATGCCACGCTTGACGTGGCGCAGGTCCGGACCCCGACCCGTCGCGACAACCGGCTTACCGGCGACGAACGGCAGTAGATCCCGGAAGCAAAGCGTCCAAACAGTTCATTCAAGACATCGATCGGCTGGGTCGCACCAGAAGCCGATCAGGCTAAACAAGGAACAACGACTATGAAAAACTCTGTCATCTCCACCATCCTCGCCACCCTGATGGCATCCACCTTTGCAGGTGGCAGTGCCTTTGCCCAGGACGGCGAATATTATGAGGGCGCCTCTCGCGACCGCGACCATCTGGGGGTCACGGCGGATTCCCTGGGCATCCCCTCGGTCACCCGTTATGGCTATCCGCCGCTGAAGCGCGATCGGCGTCTCGATATTCCTTCGTCTCCGGTGATCGACAGCGGTGACTATTACGACGGCCAAACGCGCGCCCGCTAATACCGAAGGTTCGAGTATAGAGCGCCGGGATTTCCCGGCGCTTTTTCTGTCGCTGGTGGCTCGCATGGTTTTCCCGCACCGCTTCGCCACCCGATACGGCCGCAGAACTGTTCACTTCGAAGCCTTCGTCTATCTCTTTGCCCCGGTGATCTGGTTCGATGAAGTCCATCCGTCGCAGGCTCCAGCTCCAGTCGCCGAAAAGCCAGATGATGTTGATTTTCGTGCACGATGGTAATACCTTTGAGGCGTGCGGTATTACTAGGTCACGGAAAATGACGACAACAGTCACGGCAAAAGGGCAAGTCACGATTCCGAAGGCGGTTCGGGACCTGCTCGGAATCGTTCCCGGCAGCAAGGTCGATTTCCATCGAGCTGCCGATGGGAGCGTTGTGCTGACAAGGGCTGACAAGACGCAGCCGGCGAGCCGTTTTCAAAGACTTCGTGGTCATGCCGGAAAAGGGCTTGATACCGACGCCATCATGGCGATGACACGTGGCGAAGCGTGACGCTCGTTGACACAAATGTGCTGCTCGATCTTGTAACCAATGATCCGATCTGGGCGGACTGGTCGGTAGCGCAGCTGGAAGCTGCCAGCCTCGCGGGGCCGTTGTTGATCAACGAGGTAATCTACGCGGAACTCGCCGTTCGTTATAAACGCATCGAAGAACTTGATGCCGTCATCGAAGAAGCCGGCTTAGAGCTTACTTCGTTGCCGCGCGCGGCCTTGTTTCTCGCCGGAAAGGTATTCAGGCAATACCGCGGGGCCGGCGGTTCGCGCACTGGCGTGTTACCGGACTTTTTCATCGGTTCGCAGGCAGCCGTGTGGAAACTGCCCTTGCTGACGCGGGACATCGGCCGTTATCGGACCTACTTCCCGACAATTGAGCTGATCACGCCGGATTCTTGATGTCATATGAGGTAGGGAAAGATTTCCCCACTTTGGTCGTAGGATCGCAGGTCTGGCACCCTGAACTTGTCGCGCCGGTGCCAGTCGCGAAGCGAGCGACCTTCCTGTCCGAGAGGTCGCCAGTTGGGAGTGGATGGGCTACAAAAAGCTTGCGTCAAAAAGTTCGCGGGAATAGCTCGCGTGGGTCACGCCTGCCTGCAGATCCTGCCTAGTGAGTTCGTCGACAAATACGCCATTTTGCATGACGAGGACCCGATCACACATGTGGGAGATGACGGACAGATCGTGACTGACGAGGATGAACGTCAGATTGCGCTCCTCCCGCTGGTCTGCCAGCAGATTGAGTACCTCCGCCTGGATCGAGACATCGAGCGCCGAAGTCGGCTCGTCGAGAAGCAGGATCGGCGGCGACAGGATCAGCGCGCGTGCAATCGCCACGCGCTGACGCTGGCCGCCCGAAAGTTCATGCGGGAAACGGCTGGCGAAATGCGCCGGCAGGCCGACCTGTTGCAGTGCCTCGGCGACCCTTGTCCAACCGTCGCCAGCGCCCATCGACCTGATCGGCTCGGCGAGTGCGGTCCCGATGCGGTGGCGCGGATGCAGCGAGCCGTAGGGGTCCTGAAACACCATCTGGGCAAGCTTCAACTCGTCGCGTGTCCGCACCTTGCCGACCGGCTTGCCGTTAAACGATATCGATCCTGTCCATGCGCCCTCGAGGCCGGCAAGCGAGCGCAGCACCGTCGACTTGCCGCAACCGGATTCACCGACGATGCCGAGCGTTTCGCCGCGGCTCACGGCGAAGCTGACGCCGCGTACGACGTGATTGCTTTTATCCTTGGAGCCATAGACGACATCGAGGTTTTCGACCTTGATCATGGATTGGTCTCCACTTCGATGGATTTGCGGTCGAGGACTTTCAGACGTCTGACGGGATGTTTGGGATCCGGCATCGCGGCTATCAGGCCTCGGGTATAGGGATGCGCCGCATCTTCGAGCCTGCTCAGCGTTTCGACGACGCGGCCGGAATACATGACCAGAATGCGCTCGCAAAAAGCGGCGACCATGCGGATGTCGTGGCTGATGAGGATCAGGCCGGAGTTGTTCTCTCGCACCAGTTCATCAAGCAGCATCAGAACGTCCTTGCGTACGCTGACATCGAGCGCAGACGTCGGTTCATCGGCGATCACGAGCTTGGGACGCGCCAGAAGCATCATCGCAATCATCACGCGCTGGCCCATGCCGCCGGATATCTGGTGCGGGTAAAGAGACAGGACGCGATCGGGATCGTTGATGCGCACTCTCGCCAGCATGTCGCGGGCGCGCGCAACGGCATCCTTGCCCCTGGCGCCAAGATGCAGCTTTGCAGCCTCGGCAACCTGTTTTCCAATGGTCAGAACAGGGTTCAGCGAGTAACGCGGATCCTGCATGATCAAGGCGATGTCTTTGCCGCGAAGGCCTCCCATCTGCCGTTCGGTCTTTTCCAGCAACGGGCTGTCGAGGAAATCCATCCGCTCGGCGGTCACGCCGGCGCGTTGCGGCAGGAGCCGCATGATGGCGCGGCCGGTGGTCGACTTGCCCGAACCGGATTCGCCGACGATGCCGATGCGCTCCCGTCCCACGTCAAAGCTGACATTGGAGACCGCCGGAATGGAGTTTCGGCCGAAACGGACGTTCAGGTCGCGAACGGACAGGACAGGCGTTTCATCAAGATCTGGCATGGCGCGGGTCCAATAGATCGCGAAGCGTGTCTCCGGCGATGTTGAAGGCAAGGCTGGTCAACAGAATGGCGAGGCCGGGCATCACCGCGACCCACCAATAATCGAGCATGAATTTTCGCCCGCTGGAAATCATCGCGCCCCATTCCGGCAGCGGCGGCTGCGCACCGAGGCCGAGGAAGCCGAGGGAAGCCGCCGTCAGGATGATGCCTGCCATGTTGAGCGTCAGCCGCACGATTACGGAGGGAATGCACATCGGAGCGATATAGAGAAACAGGATGCGCAAGGGTGAGGCGCCATAGAGCCGGGCGGCCGCCACGTAATCCGCATTGCGCACGACGAGCGCTTCCGCGCGTGCGAGCCGGGCGATCGGTGGCCAGGCCGTCAGCGAAATGGCGACGATCGCGGTTCCCAAACCTGCCCCGAGAGCCGCGGCGAAGGCGAGCGCCAGGATCAAGGACGGAAACGACAGGACTATATCGGTGGCCCGCATCAGGATGGCATCGGTGCGTCCGCCGAAAAAGCCTGCGACGACTCCGATCACCAGGCCGATCGGCCCGACGATCACCGAGACCGACAGGACGGTCTGGATCGTGATGCGCGTGCCGTGAACGAGACGGCTGAAGATATCGCGCCCGAATTCGTCCGTGCCGGCGAGATGCGCGAGGCTCGGAGGCTGCAGCGCGTCGCTCAATGTCTGGGCCGCGGGATCGTAAGGCGCGATCAGCGGCGCAAAGATCGCGACCACAACCAGGATGGCGAGGATGATGAAACCCATCATGCCAAGCGGTTCGTCGGCCAGCTTGTGCAGAATGCGGGAGGTCGAGTTCCATATCCTGGTGCCGATTGCCGGCGGCCGGATGATGGCGTCGTCCTGGGCGATATTGCTCATCGTGCGGCCTCCCGGGTACGCGGATCAAGAAGCGCGTAGGCAATGTCTGCAACGAAATTCAGGAACATGAAGATGAAACCAACAATGATGGTCGCCGCGAGGATTGCGTTCATGTCACCGATCATGAGGGCATTGGTCATGTACTGACCGATGCCCGGCCATGAAAACACGATCTCCGTCACCACGGCGCCTTCCAGCAGGTTGCCGTAGGAGATCGCAAGCACCGTGATCAGCTGAACGGCGATATTGGGCAGGACGTGGCTGATGACGGTGCGGACCGGACCGACGCCCTTGGCGCGCGCGGCGATGACATAGTCCTGATTGAGCTGTTCCAGCGTGAACGCGCGGGTCATGCGCGTGATATAGGCCATGGCCATATAGGCCAGGATGCACGCCGGCAGGATGATGTGCGACAGGGCGTTCCAGAATATATCGGTCTCGCCTTCGAGCAGACTGTCGACGAGCATCAGCCCGGTGGTCGGCTCGATCAGGCCTTCGTAGAAGACATCGACGCGGCCCGGCCCGCCGACCAGATTGAGGCCGGCATAGAAGATGACCAACCCCACGATACCGAACCAGAAGACCGGGATCGAATGTCCGACCAGCGCGAAGACGCGGGCGAACTTGTCGATCGCGCTATCCCTGAAAAGACCGGCCGCCAGGCCGAGAGGAACGCCGACTAGGGTGGAAATCAACACCGCGAGCGTTGCAAGTTCCAGCGTTGCCGGGAAAGCCTGGGACAGGTCCTTGGTGACTGCGTTGCCGGTCAGGATGGCCGTGCCCATATCGCCGTGCAGCAGTCCCCAGACATAGACGAAGAATTGCTGGTAGAGCGGCAAGTCGAGCCCAAGCCTGACGCGCATGGCCTCGTAGGCTTTCGGATCGGCGAGTTCGCCGACAATGGCCCCGACCGGATCGGTCGGCATGACGCGGCCGATCACGAAGGTGACGCACAACAGGATGAACAGGCTGACGATCAGATGGAGAAGTCGTCGTCCCAGCTCGCCTAACGAAAGTTCCTTCATGATCGGCTGCCTGACCTGACGTTAAGTTACTTATCGGCCTTCGTGACGCCTTCCAGACGTGTCGTCTGGCTCGGATGCCCGACATAGCCCTGCACACGGCTGGTCAGGACGATCGGTTCATAGCGTTCGAAGAGCGGCAGAACGGCAGGTTTCTGGGCAACGAACATTTCCTGCATCTGAACGTAAAGCGCTCCGCGCTTCTTCGCGTCCGGCTCCAGCGCAGCCTTGGCGGTGATGGCCGTCAGCTCAGGGATATCCCAGCCGGACCGCCATACGAAGTTGCCGGCATTGTTGGCCTTCAGCGAATTGTCCGGATTGCTCGAGAATTGCTCCATCGCGCCCAGGACATTCGGCATATAGGCCCCTGTCTGCGGGATCAGGAGATCGAAATCTCGGGCTCGGTGCGCGGCGATGATATCTGCACCATTGCCCTGCATGATATTGATCTTCACGCCGATCTGGCCGAGCGACGCCTGGATCGCGGTTGCAAGATCGATGCGCGGCGTCTGGGCAATGGTCTTGAGGTTCAGCGTGAAGCCGTCCTTGTAGCCGGCTTCCGCCAGCAAGGCCTTTGCCTTTGCCACGTCCAGCTTCCAGTCCGGGCTCGGAATGGCATATTCGAAGTTTTCCGGAACGGGAACGGTGCGCGCCCGGCCGTATGGCCCCATGATCGCCTTTTCCATGCCCTTGTAGTCAATGCCATAGGCAATCGCTTCGCGGACCTTCGGATTGGAAAGCGGTTCCTTGCCGGCGTTCATCGACAGGACATAGAACCCCCCTGTCGGGACGCGCTGGATTTGATAACCCTGCTTGCCGTTGAATGTCGCAAGGTCGGTCGCGGTCAGTGCGCTGGCGATGTCGATATCGCCACGCTCAAGCATCAGCCGCTCGACCTGGCTTTCCGGCACATGGCGAACGACGACGCGGCGCATCTTCGGCTGACCGGCGACGTAATTCTTGTTCGCGTCGAGGATGACGATCTCGTTCGGCGTCCACTTGTTCAGCGTGAAAGGACCCGAGCCTGCCGAATTGGTGCGCAACCACGCATTGCCCCAGTCGTCGTTGACGACATGGCTCTTCAGTTCCTTGCTGTCGACAACGCTCGCGATGACCATCGCCAGGCGATAGAGCAGGAGCTCCGACGTGACCTCGCCGGAAAGGTCTACACGCACAGTCTTCTCGTCCGGCGCCGTCACCAGCTTTTCAACGTTGCCGCCATTGTAGCCGACACGCTTGAGATTGGCGGCCGCGGCCTGGTCGAGCTTCAGGAGGCGGGTGATCGAGTATACCACGTCCGCGGAGGTGACCGGGTTGCCCGATGCGAATTCCGCCTTGCGCAGATGGAACGTGATCCCCTTGTCATCGATCTCCCATTTTTCGGCAAGTTGCGGGGAAATCTTTCCGGAACCGTCGGTCGAAACCAGGCGATCGTAGAGGTTCGCCATGATCTCATTGGCCTTGGCTTCCGTCGCCTGATGCGGATCCAGCGAGAGAACCTGGGCAAGCGAAGTCGCAATGACGAGCTGATTGGCCGGCGTCTCGGCAAAAGCCGCTGGCGTGCCGAAAGACATGACGGCAAAAGCCGCGCCAACAAGCAATCGGGTGCAAAGGTATTTCATTGTAACTCCTCCCAGAGTGAACCAAAGACATAGCCGGTTGTTCAAATGTTGTATGATGACTTAGCCAACTTTTCTGGGGATGGCAAGCTTGCCGCACGAGCTTTCCGCAAGCCTACATTTTACAGAGCGTGGTGAGTTAACGATAAACCTTTCTGATAATGCGTATTATCAACCGATTTTCTGCGGGAATCTCAAGAAAAATCGGGCGATCGCAGCTAGCTGTTTAGGTATAGTTCCGCCAGCCGATCTCCACGCTTGCCGCACGAAGATTCTCGACAGCCGGTAAAAAATCATATTAGGTCGTATGATATATGATACGCTTAGGGAGGATGTGAAAATGTATGTTGGCACACAAGTTGGCGCGAGAGATGATGACGACTACCGCGTTTTCGCCCAATTGGGATTGAAACACATCTGCGCAGATCCGCCCGGCGCGCCGTCGAGCTGGAAACTGGAAGATCTCGAACGTCATCGCGACAAGATTGAAAGCTTCGGGCTCATCCTCGACATGATCCAGCTTCCGCTTCCGTCGCAGCCCATCGAGAAGGCATCCTATCCGGACATCCTCCTCAAGGGTCCGGATCGCGACCGGCAGATCGATGCGGTATGCAGGCTGATCGAGGAAACCGCCAAGGCCGGAATCCCGTCGGTGAAATACAATCTCAACCTGATCGGCATCCCACGTACGGAGATGGAACTTGGGCGGGGCGGGTCACTGAACGAAGCCTTTCGATGGGACAAGGCCGACCAGCAGGCCGAGCCAGGCCTGGCGGGCGTGCTGTCCGAGGACGAAAACTGGGAGCGGATCGACTATTTTCTGGAACGTGTAGTGCCCATCGCAGAGAGCAACAAGGTGCGGCTTGCCTGCCATCCGCATGACCCTTACACCCCGCCCGGCTACAAGGGCGTTACCCGCGTGCTCGGCACCGTCGAGGGTCTGAAGAAGTTCGTGCTCATGCGCGAGAGCCCCTACCACGGCCTCAATTTTTGCCAGGGCTCGATCGGCGAGATGCTGGAGAACCCCGGGCAAGAGATCGACGATATCATCCGCTGGTTCGGGACACGCGGCAAGATTTTCAACGTCCATTTCCGCAATATCGCGGGCGGAAAACTCTCCTTCATGGAAACTTTTCCGGACGAGGGCGACATGGACATGGTGCGCTCTCTCAAAGTCTATAAAGAGGTCGACTATCGTTACATGATCATGCCCGATCACGTTCCCCGGATAAGCGGCCGCGATCCCACAGGCGTAGCCTTTGCGTTTTGCTACGGCTATATAGCAGCCTTGCTCGAAGCCATGAAATAGTGGCTTTGGCGATCACTCATACGCCACGTGGTTGATCGAAGCCGCCAGGCCGGCGGCTTCGATCCGAAGCGTTGCAGCAGGTTCCGTCCTTCATCTCGCCGCCTAGTTCGTCAAGGGCCCGTCGCGGGAGCGATCTGCATCTGGGCGGGCACGAGCTTATCCGGTTGGCCGGAAAGCGGCTTCTGACCGGTCAGTCGCTCGTCGGCAGACGTGGGAGGCCGCGCCGATTGCGTGGTCGACGCGGTGATTTCCGTTCCGATACCGGATACTCCGTCAGGAAGTCTGTCGGTCTTCGCCGGCGATGACAGTTGCTGATTGACAGATACCTGGTCCGTGCCAATCGGTTGCGGCGTGACCCGACCGTCGGATGACGCAACGCGCCAGACGGTATTGCCGGCGTCATCGGCGACGAGCAGCGCTCCGGTCCCATCGATCCCGACGCCGACCGGCCGTCCTTTCGCCTGATCACCCTGGATAAAGCCTGTGACGACATCCTGCGCCTTGCCAGATGGCTTGCCATTCTGGAACGGTACGAAGATGACTTTGTAGCCATTGAAGCTGTCCCGGTTCCAGCTGCCGTGCTCGCCGATGAAGGCGCCGTTGGCGTATGCAGTTGGCAGCGCGGAATTCATCGAGAACGTCAGTCCGAGCGCAGCGACATGACTGGACAGGGCGTAATCCGGCTGGACTGCTTTTTCGACCATGTCGGGACGTGGCGGATGAACGCGAGCGTCGACGTGGTTGCCGTAGTAGCTCCACGGCCAGCCGTAGAAGGCGCCGTCCTCCACCGAGGTCATGTAGTCGGGAACGAGGTTCGGGCCGAGCTCGTCGCGCTCGTTGACGACGGTCCAGAGCGCACCGGTTTGGGGATTGAAGGCGAGGCCGTTCGGGTTGCGCAAACCCGAGGCGAAAACGCGCGCGGCGCCGGTCCGCCGGTCGACCTGCCAGATCGCCGCACGGCCCTTTTCTGCTTCGAGCCCGTTCTCCACGATGTTGGAATTCGATCCGACGGAGACGTAAAGCGTCCGGCCGTCCGGGCTGAGGGCCAGATCTTTTGTCCAATGGTGATTGATCGGGCCGCCGGGCAGCGGCGTCAGCGTTTTCGGTTGCGCGGTGATCCCGTTCTGGCCGAGTTCGTAGGGGTAGGCAAGGATGGCGCTCGTCGTGGCGACATAAAGCGTGTTGTCTATCCAGGCGAGGCCGAAGGGAGAATCGAGCTTCTTCAGGAGGTCATGGCGTTCATCGACCGTGCCGTCGCGATTGGTGTCACGCAGCAGGGTGATGATATTGCTTTCTTTCTGTTCACCGCCGCCGCCGTGGGCGATCGACATGATCCAGTCGCGGATGAAATCCTTCGGCCGCGAGGTCGGCTCGCCGGCGGGGCCGCGGGACTGGACGACGAGCACGTCGCCATTTGGCAGGGTATGGACGGTGCGGGGATTGGCAAGGTCCTGGGCATAGGCCGTGACCTTCAGGCCATCGGGAATGGCAGGCGTCTCGCCGTCCTTCCAGCCGACCACTTCCGCGACCTTCAGATCAGGTATCAGGGAAGGAGAGGGGTCAGGCAGAACCGGGTTCGGGCCGATCTGCTGGGACAGATCGAATGTGGCTTCCTGCGCCGACGCGGCGAGCCCTAGGGAAAGCGACAGAACCGAAGTGCCGAGAATGAGGGATCTCATCATCATATCCTCCAGGCCAATCTGGCATATTTGCGGGCGGAAACGGCGGCAGCCACAAGGCAAAGCGCGAATGTAACGGCAGAGAGCGCCAGGCCATAAGGGACCACGGCGGTCCATCCGTCGCCGGCATGGACGAGGCTGTTGAGGACGGCAAGGGCGAGGATGATCAGGTAGAGAAGCGCCGACGGGAAAGCCGGCCGCAGTGGACGGGTGCGGGGCCGCGCGAGGTCGATGAGCCCAGCCAGGATTGCAATTACGCCGAACACCAGGCCGGCGCACAACAGCCATGCGGAGAAGTTCTGCCACATCAGGTTGTTGCTCTGCCAGAAGGCGATATCGGTTGCGAGCGCAAGTATGAAGCAGACGAAGGGGAATGGGACGAAAAGCGACTGGATCGGATAGGCGGCCGCGTCTCGATCATTGGAGGAAAGTACAGCCATGGCATGCTCCCAGAGGTAAGAGCGCAAAATATGCCATTTAACCCGCGGAGGCAGGGGATGGTTCCGTTCCGGTGTCGCAAAGCCTTGAAGCCAGCGGCATTCTTCGCCGGCAGAGCTGTCCCTCAATTGCCTTGGAACTTTCGGCATCAGACTTGGTTCGGAGACCTTAGCGCGACGTTCCAGCCAAAGCCGACACTCGTCGCGTCGCCATGCCCAACAAGCCAATCTATCAGTGAGAAAACTTGAACGGAGGTTCAAATGAAAAAGTTTTTCGTCATCGGATGTGTAGGGTTGTGCCTCACAGCTTGCACGTCGACTGAACGTGGGGCGGGAATCGGCGCTGCCACGGGTGCCGTCGTCGGCGGCGTAGCAACGGGTAACGTTCGCGGTGCCGCGGTTGGTGCGGCCGTGGGTGGCGTGTCCGGCGCCTTGATCGGGAATGTCGCGGGACAGCCCGGCCGCTGCTATTACCGCGACCGCGATGGGAACCGTTACGTCGATCGATGCTGAGTTCTTTCCGGCCTTCGTCGGCAGGGCTTGATGCCTCGACGATGCTCGCGAACAATACAACTCGCGCGGATTCGGGTTCACGTCCATGACCAACGGACGCGGCCTCAGTCGTTACTGAGACCGCCAACACTTTCAACGATTCCACATCCTAGCCATGCCGGCGATAGCCATTCGCTTTAGCCGTTGACGGCGGACTTGCAGACTATGGGGTAAGCCATGGCCTCCATTGAGAATATTGAAAACGAGCCGATCGGAGATCTGGTAGCCAGGATGGAGACCATGACCGATGAGGAGGTTTTCATCGCCATGCGTCAGCTGGAGCTGGCGAGCGAGGCAGCGCGGGACGAGGGCCGCGACGACATCCTTGCCGGAATTGCCTTGGTCGAGAGCGAGATCGAGCGGCGCTATCCGGGACAGGTTCTGGCACCGTATCGTGAATGGAAGCGGCGCGGGATTGTCCAGTAACCGAACCGCTCGGCAGTGCCGCCTGAGGAGATCAGCTATGGAAGAGAAGCAGGAGCGGCATGTGCCGCCTGAGCCGGGGACGGATGACGCAAGGTGCGCGGACACGGAGCGGAGCCGCAAGGAACGGGAGGCGGCAATGGAAAAGGCTGTCCGGGCGACGGAGAAGATTCTGCAGGACGAGAGACGATCTTCGAGCGACGCCCAGGGCGCGCCTCGATCGTCGCGCCCCTACTGAATGCGGCACCGTCGCCTGGCGGGAACGATCGAGAGGTGAGCAGAAGGGAAGGAGGCCTGGATGGTCGACTACCAGCGCATGCGCGATCACATGGCCGAGGTTCACATAAGGCGGCGTGGAATAAGGGATGAGCATGTCCTCAATGCGATGCGTGCCGTGCCGCGAGAGCGCTTCGTCGCCGAAGGTATGGCTGAATTCGCCTACGAGGATGCGCCTCTGCGCATAGAGGAGGGGCAGACTATTTCGCAGCCCTACATCGTCGCGGCGATGATCGAGGCGGCAGAGCTGCGGGCGGGCGATCGTGTGCTCGAGGTTGGAGCCGGTTCCGGCTACGCGGCCGCGGTGATGGGCCAGATCGCGGAGCACGTCTATGCGATCGAGCGCCACGAGGCCCTGGCCGCATCGGCAAAGCAGCGCCTGGCTGATCTCGACTATGACAATGTCGAGGTTCTTGCTGGCGACGGCACGCGAGGACTTCCCGAGCAAGCGCCGTTCGACGCAATTGTGGTGGCCGCGGGCGCTCCGGCGGTGCCGGAAGCGCTGAAGGATCAGCTCGCAATCGGCGGGCGGCTCGTGATCCCCGTGGGTGGGGAGTCTAGCCAGACGCTCTGCAAGGTTATCCGGCGCACGGCGACCAGCTATGAGCAATCGAATCTCGGGGCGGTGATGTTCGTGCCGCTGATCGGGGAGCAGGGCTGGGCCGAAGATGGCCGGCGCTCCGCGAGTAATCACAAGCCGGGCATTTCTCGCAAGCAGAGCCTGCCGGCAATGATTGCCGAGGCGGCCGAAGACCTCCCGGATTTCGACGATCCAGCATTCGGCCGCCTGTTCGACCGCTTTGGCGATCGACGCGTGGTTCTGCTGGGGGAAGCGAGCCACGGGACCGCCGAATTCTATCGAGCCCGTGCCGCGATCACGCGTCACCTGATCGTCCATCGGGGATACACGATTGTTGCGGTCGAGGCAGATTGGCCGGATGCGGCGAAAGTTGATCGATACGTCCGACACCGGTCCGCGTCCGAACGCGAAGAGCCTCCGTTCCAACGCTTCCCGACCTGGATGTGGCGCAACACGGACGTTCGGGCACTGACCGAATGGATGCGAAAGCACAATGCAGGTCTCGACGCCATGGAGGATCGGGCGGGCTTCTACGGGCTCGACATCTACAACATGTCCGCCTCGATCGGAGCCGTGCTTGACTATCTGGATCGGGTCGATCCGCAGGCGGCGGCTGTGGCGCGCGAGCGCTACGGCTGCCTGACGCCCTGGCAGCAGAACCCCGCGACCTATGGCCGGGCGGCGCTCAGCCGCGGTTATGCCGAATGCGAGCAGGCGGTGATCGAGCAATGCCAAGCGCTGCTGCGCAAGCGGCTCGACTATGCAAATAACGACGGCGACGCCTTCCTCGATGCCGCCCAGAACGCCCGGCTGATCGCGTCCGCCGAGCGCTACTACCGGATCATGTATTACGGCGGGGCGGAAAGCTGGAACCTGCGTGATACCCATATGTTTGAAACGCTGCGGCATCTTCTTGATGCCAAGGGGCCAGATGCCAAGGCGATCGTCTGGGCCCATAACAGTCACATCGGCGATGCCCGATCCACCGATATGGGCGCAATCCGTAACGAGCTCAATATCGGACAGCTCTGCCGGGAAGCTTTTGCAAGCGAGGCAGCACTTGTCGGTTTCGGCACCCATGCCGGCACGGTGGCCGCCGCGCACGACTGGGACGGAGACATGCAGGTCATGCGGGTCAATCCTTCCCGCCCGGACAGCTATGAGCGGCTGTGCCATGAGGCGGGTAAATCCCGGTTCCTGCTTGATCTTTCGCCTGCCAAGCACGAGCCGCTGAGACGCCGCCTCTCGGAGCCTCGGCTTGAGCGCTTCATCGGCGTTATCTACCGGCCCGACACGGAGCTGTGGAGCCACTACAGCCAGGCAATCCTTCCCGAGCAATTCGATGCCTATGTCTGGTTCAACGAGTCCCAGGCGGTGACGCCGCTCGGACCGGAGCACCATCGCGGCATGCCGGAAACCTATCCCTTTGGCGAATAGGCTACGGTGCTATTCAGTTGAAGGAACGAGACGTGGCAAGCAAGCCGGCCGCCTCGGCGAGTTTTTCAGGATCCTTGAGGCCGCGGCAGTAAAGGTCGTACACGATGGGTGCGACTGAATCGGCGCTGCGTTCTGATTTTTCGGCTGCAACAATGACAGCGTGCCGGAGGAGGGAAATGTCTCCCATCGTCATTGCACGCGCCGGAAAAGGATTGTGATATGTCATATCGGCCTCCTTGAAGCGGCGAATTCTAATCCCCGCGAAGCGCTTTTTCCACAGATAATGAACGCCGGCGGCCTTCTGTGCGGTGCCGTACAAACCTTCACCCAGTCGGGAATCAAAATAGCCGAGGGCACAGGGCTCGCCAAACATCGACGGCTGCCGGACGGCGTGGAGCGTTCGGCCATTACGGGGAGCGTTGCTTTAACCCAAGCAGCCAGAGAAGATAAGGTCCGCCGATCAGCGCCGCGAAGAGGCCGACCGGGACCTGATAGGGATAGATGACGACCCGCGACAGCCAGTCGGCCATCATCAGTACGCCTGCGCCGATGACGATTGCCGCTGCAAGCTGGCATCGCAGGTTCTGGAAGCCGATGAGCCGCGCGAGATGCGGGGCGATCAGTCCTGTCAGGCTCAAGGGCCCAACGAGGAAGGACGAGATCGCCGTCATCAATGCCGCAAGGATCGCGAGCACGAGGCGTGACGGCAGGACGCGAAGGCCGACGCTGCGGGAAAGGCTAGTCCCGAGCGGCAGGATGGCGAGCCAGCGGATCATGAAGAAGAGCGGCGCCGTCAACACCACGAGCGCGATCATCGCCGTCCAGGCTTCGAAGATACCGGCTCGATTGGTGGATCCGGCCATCCAGGAGAGCAGGGTATAGCTGCGCATGTCGCCCTGGGCGAGCACCATGCTGACGATCGCCATGCAGAAAGCGCTGATGGCGATGCCGGCGAGCAGCAGTCGTTCGGCCGAAAAACCGGAGCGGCCGGCGATCGCGATCATCACCAGGAAGACGGCGAGCGAGCCGAGCGCCATGCTGAGAAGCATGATGGCAGGCGATGGGATGCTGAACAGGAAGAGAGCAACCGTCAGCCCGGCACCGCCGCCGCTCGAAACACCGAGCACCTCGGGACTGGCGATCGGATTGCCGGTCACGCGCTGCATGATGAAGCCGGCCGCACCGAGCATGGCGCCGGCACCGCCGGCTGCCAGGATACGCGGCAGACGAAACGGCAGAAGCTCGGAAAAGAGCGGGCCGATTGCAACGCTCCAGCCGTGATCGGTCGGGCCTAGCGCAAGTACGAGGACGAAGATGATGGAAAGCGCCAAGGCAAGGAGCGACAGTGCGCCAGCAGGATTTCGAAGCTGTCGATAGGCAGCGTCGGCCGTTGCGGTCATGGCAGAAAATCCGTGGACGCGGGGCAGCAGCAGGAGAAGCAACGGCCCGCCGAGCAGTGCGGTTGCGGCACCCGCCGGTACCAGATCGGAAAAACCCGGTCCCAGCAATTGGGTCAGGCAATCGGACAGGAAAAGCACCGCGGCTCCCGTGAGAGGCGCGGCCATCATCACCTGTCCGGTGGTTCGCGCGCCGCAGAACCTGGCCATGGCGGGTGCTGCGAGCCCCAGGAAGCCGATGATGCCGACTGTTGCCGTGACGGAGGCGGACAGCCAGACGGCGAGAACGAGGATCGAAAACCGGACACCATGCAGCGCGACGCCGAGGCTTTTGGCACTGGAATCGTCGAGCGCTAGGACATTCAGCGGCCGCAGCAGCAGTGCTGCGGCGAGGATGCCCGCCGCCGACCGCGGCGCCAGCGAAGTGACACCACTCCAGTCCTGCTGGTTGAGCGCGCCCGCACCCCAGATATGGATCGACATGGCATATTCGCCGCGCGCCAGGATCAGCATCACGCTGAGCGAGGCCGCGATCAGGCTGACGATCATGCCGGAGAGCGCCACCGTGACCGGATCGAGCCTGCGCCGCCAGCTCAGCGCCAGCACGATCGCCACCGCGGTAAAGCCGCCGGCAAAGGCGAGCAGTTCGCGGGAAATGCCGGTCAGAAGCGGCAGAAAACTAAGGCCGAGCGTCAGCGCCAGTTGTGCCCCCGAGGCGATGCCGAGAGTTGAGGCATCGGCGATCGGGTTGCGCAATACCCGTTGCAGCAGCGCACCGGAAAGACCGAGCGCTGCCCCGGCGATCAGCGCAATCGCGGCACGAGGCAGAAGGCTGTTCCACAGCAGGATCGCATCGAGCGCAGCCGCGGTCGTCGTCGCCCCGGGAACGTGCGGGCGAAACGCCAGAAGCAGAGCGAAGGAGACAACGCAGGCGATGCCGAGCACGGCTGCAGGAAGAACGTGGGGAAGGCCTTCGCGCATGGGCATCGGGAGACTAGCCGTTGCGGGCATGGGAAAATCCTTCCGCCAGGAAATCGGCAAAACGACGTGCGGCCGGCAGTGCCCCATAGGGATTGATCGATCCGACCGTCAGCACGCGATTTTCCCGCACCGCAGGCAGGGCCTTCCAGAAAGCGCTTTCGGTCAGTGTCGCAAAGGCATCCTCCGGATGCGGAGGAATGAGGACGATCCATGCCTCGGGCATGGAGGCCAGCGTCTCGATGCCCATCGGCGCCATGGCCGAATAACTGGTGGCGCCCGTCCAGGCATTGGCCAGCCCGACGCGTTTCAAGACCTCGCCGAACATGCTGTCGGAACCGAAGACGCGGTAATGGCGCGCATCGCCGAGGTTGATCGGCAGGACAGGGCGGCCGTCACCTCCGGCAAGGAGGTTCTTGTAGCGATCGAGCCGGGCAGCGAGCTCCTCGACCATCCTATTGGCCGCGGGCAGCTGCAGCCGCTCGCCGATCGACAGCACGGCCTGTTCTGCAAGGAGGTACGGGCTTTCGCCGGGTTTGTAGATAGAATGGTTTTCGACCGGCGCGATACGGCGCATCAGCGGATCGGCCCAGGCATAGAAATTCGAGTTGAGGATAAGGTCCGGGCGGGCAAAGCGCAGCACCTCGAAATTCGGCGTGCCGCGCAGGCCGAGATCGGCAACGCTGTCCGGGACATCGGGCTTGATCGCAACCTGGCGGAACTGCCGAAGCTCGGTCGCCGCCACGACATTGGCGCCGATCGCAAGCAGCGTTTCGAGAAGCGCCCAGTCGAGCGTTGCAACCCGCGGCCCTGTTTCCTGCGCCCGCAGAGTGCGCGCCGCCGCCAAGGCGGCTGCGGCTGAAAGCATGGTTCTGCGGGTAAATTGCGGCACTCTCGGCATGTCTCCAAAGGCACAGGAAGGCCACAGCCGGGCCTTCCTGAAAGACTTGTTTCAGATCGTCAAACTACCAGACCTTGCTGATCTTCAAGTTGACGGTGCGGGCCTCGCCGTAGCCGCAGAAATACTCCGTGTTGCAGCCTGCGACATAGTCCTTGTCGAGCAGGTTGGTGACGTTGAGGGACGCCTTCCAATCGTTCTTCTCGTAGCGGATCGCCGCGTCGAAGACCGTCGCATCCGGAACGCGCAGGGTGTTCGCATTGTCCGCCCAGGATTTGCCGCGATAGCGGGCGCCGGCGCCGAAGCTGAGTCCTTCCAAAGGTCCTTCCGTGACGGTGTAGTCGAGCCAGAGAGAACTCAGAACGTCAGGCACGACGTTTGGTGTATTGCCGACGAGCGTGGGATCGTCCTTGGTGATCTCGATATCCGTATACGACGCCGCCGCGATGACCTTCCAGTTCTCGTCCAGATTGAACTTGCCTTCTACTTCGACGCCCCGGGAGCGGACTTCGCCAAGCTGGCTGGTTATCCCGCCGGCTGTGATCGTGTAGTTCTTTTTCGTGATGTCGAAAACGGAGGCCGTCAGGCTGCCGTCGAGCCAGGTAGGCTCGTACTTCAAGCCTGCCTCGAACTGGTGGCCTTCCTCGGGTTTCGGCGCCGCGCGGCCCGTCAGGCCGACGATCGGGCTGAAGAACGTAGCGGCGCTGACATAGGGCGTCAGGCCGTTGTCGAACTCGTATGCCAGGCCCGCGCGGCCGCTCCAGGCACGGTCGTTGCTGGAATAGTTCTCCGTTCCTCCCGGCATGAGGTCATCGATCTCGTTGTGGACATAGTCGTAGCGGCCGTTGAAAGTTGCGATCCAGCCATCGCCGAACTTGATCTGGTCCTGCGCGTAAACGCCGACTTGGTTGATCGTGTAGACCTGGTTGAGGTTGCGGGCGAGAGTGATCGGCGAGCCATAGACCGGATTGTTGGGATCGAACGGATCCGGGAAGGACGGGAAGGGGGTTGCGAACTGGTCTGTATGCAGCCGATAGTAGCGGTAGTCCAAGCCAGCCATGATCTTATGCGAGGCGCTCCCGAAATCGAACTCGTTTTCGATCCGGTTGTCGACATTGAAGGCATTGGCGGTCGACGTAATGTCTTCGCCGTACCGGTCTACCACGCCATCCGTCGGGTCGAAGTCGAATGGATAGACATATTTCTCATGCTTGAACAAATGGCTGTAACGCAGGTTCTGAGTGAATTTCCAACCGCCTTCGAATTCGTGTTCGAATTCGTAGCCGACCATTTTCTGGACGACCGTGCCGTTATCGAAATCCGGTTCGCCGAGGAACATGTCGCGCGGTATCTTGCCGTAGCCGGCGTTGACGACTGTGCCGCCGTAAGGCAGCAGACCGTTGGTCGTGTGGACTTGGTCGAGGCCGCTTAAATAGGTCCAGACCGTCAGGCTGGTGCCTGCATCCGGCGAGAAGGTGAACTGCGGCATGATGAAACCGCGCAGGTCCTCGCTGTAGTCGGTATAGTTGTCGCCACCGGCGATCTTGCCGGTCAGGCGATAGCTGAAGGTGCCGTCCGGGGTGATCTTGTCGGAAATATCGAAACCGAAGAAGGCGTTGCCATTCGTGTTGATGCCGGTCTCGGTGTAGTAGTAGGGCTCGTCGGTCGGGCGTTTGCGGATCAGGTTGACGACGCCGCCGGCATTGGCCCCACCGAGCAGGACGGAGGCCGGGCCCTTGAGGACCTCGACGCGTTCCAGCATGAACGGATCGATGTGGAAGCCGCCATAGGCATGACTGGTGAGCGCGAGGCTGTCGAAGAAAACGCCCGTCTGCGACGCATTGAAACCGCGAACATAGATCCAGTCGGTGTCGGGGTCCGAGCCGTAGGGCTGGCCGAACACGCCCGGCGTATAGAGGAGCACCTGGTCGATCTTGCTGACGGCGCCGCGGTCGTTCATCTCTTCCCGGCCGATGACCGACACGGACTGCGGGATTTCCTTGAGCGGCGTATCGGTCTTGGACCCGGTCGTCGACTGCCTCGCGACATAACCCTTGACCGGGCCGGTTCCGTCGCCTTCGCCCTCACCGCGAATGACGATCGGCGCCAAGGTCGTATCGGCGTCCTGGGCATGAGCCGCCCACGCGCTGCAAAGGGCGACAAACGCCACACCTGCACCCAGGCCGAGCCTTGCCCCCAAGGTTGTTTTTCTCTTGTTCATTCCATGCCCCACTCACACGAACTTTTCGCCGCTCTCCGGAAGCGGCGCTACAATAAGGTGAGCAGTTAACTCATATTTAAAGTTTGGGCTTGGTTCGATCGGCGACAATTGGACGTTTTTGGGCAATTTCTGAAGGAGTGAGCAAATATTTGCGAAGTGCATCACGACTGCCTGGCCTTGCGCCAGCGGGCCGGGGTGATCCCCACATGTTTGCGGAAGACCTTGGTAAAATGCGCCTGGTCCGAGAAACCGGTTTCGGCGGCAACTTCGGTCAAGGCACAGGCGTCCGACGCCAGCAAGGCTTTTGCGCGTTCCAGCCGGGCATTCATCTGCCAGTCGTGGGGGGCCATTCCAGTCGATGCCTTGAACGAATGGCTGAAATGCGATGGCGACAGTCCCGTCAGGTCAGCGAGTTCCTGCAGGCGGATATTGCGCATGCAGTTTTCAGTGATGAAATCCGTGGCGCGCCGCAGCTGCGCTACGGCCAGCGTTCCTCGCCGCCGGGGCGGTACCTTTGCCATCTTCAGGACATCGATGACCAGCGCCAGGGCGAGCCCGTCCCCATAGAGATCATGCAGCGGCTCCGGGTTGGAAATCTCGGCGGCGATCAGTCCGGCCAGCGCCATGACGCGCTGGTCGGAGAACAACAATTGGGGATCCTTGAGCTTTTTGGGGTTGATGTCTTCCATCAACCGGCGGCCGAGGATGTCCGCGTCGAAATGGATATCGAGGTGGCGCACATATTGAACGTCGGCAATGTCCAGCCAAAGGTCCATGTCGGCGGGAATGTAGGAGATCGGGCTCTGATTGCTGTCCTGTGGCGCGCCGCGGGATTTCGGGGAGAGCTTTACGACAGGGCGCCCGCGGCCGCGCTGGTCGAGCAGGATGAACAGTCGCGGGTCCCGCGCCACGTAGTGACCGCCCGCATAGGCGGCGCATTCCACCTCCCAGAGGTCGGCGGTGATGCCGTTCCAGTAACGGCGCCTCAGCCCCCCGATGACCGAAAAACCCTCGATCCTGTTCTGCATCCGCGGTTGAAAGATCATGCAGCTACCCGAATAAATAAACTTGCATATTTTTATCAACTTTAATGCAGCGTATCAATCCCGCGGGCGTTGCGGATGCTGCACCATCCCGATCTGCGGAACACAGGGGCAAATACACACACACCGGGCGGCCGGCAACGCGACCAACGGCACGGCAAAGGAGGTCGGTTGACCGGAGCGTCCGATTCGAAGAAACATGAGTCTAGTTTTCCGGTTTGAAAGACGATGTACGGATGGTACCCATGCCACTGAACCCAAACGAGCGTGAGATCGCCAAGGCAAATCTCCCTCTCCTGTCATTAAAGGAGGCGAGCTTTGCGATCGAAGGCCGCGTCCTCTTACATCCGCTGACGCTCGATCTTCGGGCAGGCAGGTCGATCGCTCTGATCGGTCACAATGGCTCCGGCAAATCGACGATGTTGAAATTGATCGGCCGGCAGCAGGCGCTGAGCGCGGGCACTATCCAGTTCGAGGGCAAGCCGCTTGAAGCCTGGAGTGCGCGCGAATTCGCCCGCCGGCTCGCCTATCTGCCGCAGCGGACGCCAGCAGCGCCCGGCATGCTGGTCAAGGAACTGGTGGCGCTCGGCCGGTATCCATGGCACGGCGCGCTCGGCCGGTTCAGCGCCACCGACAAGCAGAAGGTGGAGGAGGCTATCGAGCTCACCGGTATCGGCTCTTTTGCAGAACGCATGGTGGACAGCCTGTCGGGCGGCGAACGCCAGCGGGCCTGGCTTGCCATGCTGGTGGCACAGGATGCCGCCTGCCTTCTGCTCGACGAACCCATCTCCGCGCTCGATATCGGCCATCAGTTGGAAGTCCTGTCCTTGACGCACGACCTTTGCCGCGAAAAGGGCATCACCATCATCACCGTGCTGCACGACGTCAACATGGCCGCCCGCTTCTGCGATGAGATCGTCGCGCTGCATTCCGGCCGGCTGATTGCCCATGGCACCCCGCAAGAGGTCATGACGACCGAGGAACTGGTTCGCATCTACGACGTCCGGATGGATATCCTATGCCAGCCCTCAAGCGGCCGGCTGGTGGCGCTGGCCCAGTAATTTCAAGTATACAGTCAGCCAGTGGGGTTTCGTTAGGCGGTAACCCCACTACGGAATAGCGGCAGCCGTCATGGCTGCCGCAGGATCTCACTCGTTTTCTAGAACCTGTATCCTACTCCCAGCATTGCGAAGGGTTGAACGTCGTCCTTGACGATCGGGCTGTCCTTGGCATCCCCGAGCAGGAAGCCGGCCCCGCCGGCGCCTGTGACGCTCCAGTTCTCGGTCATCATATAGGTGATGGAACCCTTGAGATCGACGCGCTTGATCCCCGCCTTCGCTTCGTATGCCCCCAGGCCGGACCGAGCTGACTGGATCGAAGTCACCCCGAAATACGACTCCATGTGCTTGTCGTCGGCCCATGTGCCGGACACATCGGCGGAGAAGATGAACCGTTCGTAGCGATGGGAAACCTTCGCGCCGAAAGTGCCGGTCAGTCCCTCGCTGCCGCCTATGGTCTTGTCCAACTTGGCGTAGACGCCGAATGGGCCGACCTCATAGCTGACGATCCCTCCGATGACGCCGCCCATGTCGATGTCGCCCAGACCACGCAGGTAGTCCGAGTCGTCCTCCTTGCGGCCCATCTCGACACCACCGGTCACGCCGATCCTGAAGCCGTTTGTTTCGAAAAGATCGACGGTGAGGCCACTGGTATCGAGATGCACGCGCTCCCCAAACTGGGCGGAGACGAGCGGAAACGGCTGCACCTCGAATTCGTCGGATCCTTCGTATTCGGGCAGGTAAACCGCCCCGACGCCGATCGTTACCTTCCAGTCATGCAGTTTGCCGCGAATGCCGCCGTAGCGCGCGGTATCGAACTGCTGGGGAGGGGCAATCGCCGCGTCGGTTGCTTCAAGGTCAGCCGCGAGTGCCGTGACCGGCAAGAGTGCCGAGGCTGCGGCCAACGCCGCGATCGAGATTTTTATCGTCCACCGTCGCTGAATGATGTCGAAAGCCCCAACTCCGCTTAAGACCGTATTGCGGTGCCGGTCTTCCGGATGATGTTGATCGTGCTGGCTCACCAAATTAACTCCTGATTATAAAAGCTAAAGAAACCGGGGTATGGTTTCGGGGAGAAGTTGCGGTTGAAGAATTGCCGCAGCATTACAAGGTCGAGATGAAAACCAGCCGGCACTGTCGGTGCGGCAGGGCGAAGCGATAGCGGCAAATCCTGCTGCCAATGCCGGCGAGCAGCGGACGAACGGAGCAAGGCTTTGGGGGTGCCGGCCCGTGCTCCGTCCGTCCATGCCGCCTTACGGAGCGGGCCGGTCGCTGGAGGGTCCGACCGCCGTTCCTCCGTAAAAAGTGCAACGGCTACGCTGACGCGCATGCCGGGCCACTCGGATGATATGTCAGTGCGTAATGGCCGCTTTCGGCTTCTTGTCGGTCCAGTCCGGCGGCGCGCCATACTTGGCCGCCACGGCTCCCACCAATCCAGGCGCCCGCCCGAAGGCGTCGCACGCCGGGTATTTGGGTTTTCCGCCGAGCCAGGATCGCATCCGCTGCCCTGAAGGAAGGGCGATGTTCAATCCTTTCGGCTCCTTGCCGGAAATGAGCACGCGCGAAAAGTCGGACGCGAACCTGGAGGCGAGGCCATAGGCGTCCCCGACTTCGGAAACGCGGGGCTTGTCCTGGATCGAATTTGCGCCGCGGGCCCACACCATCGCCGCGCTCTGAATGCCGTCGCCGTCGACAGCCTCCGCTTCGACGGCCAATCCCCCGAGGCCGAAAGGCAATCGCGGCATGCTGACGGGCAGGACAAAGCCGGTGCCGACGGTGACGGCGGTCGCGACCCCAGCCGCGGCCCTGTTCGTCGGTACGATATCGGTGACGACGGACCGTATTGTCAGATCCGCCGGTTGGCCGGCCGGCACCATCTGGTACTTGTCGCTAAGCGCGACGCAGAGCGCCCGGTCCAGAACGTTCGACACCAGCGAGCGGTCGGCTTCCGTTTTGATGCGGGATGCGGCACTGAAAGAGAAGGTTGTCGGCACGATGCTGACCGTCTTGACCGTGGCCAGATGTCGCCCATCGACATAGAGGCGTTTCTTGGCCAGCGTTCCCTTCGGCGCGCCAAGATTGCTGTAGGAAGTCAGGGTGCCTGCCTCCTTCAGCGGCACCGAGGTGCATCCCGCCACCGCCAGGGTTAGAGGCAGGGCGAAACATAGAGATCTGAAAGCTAACGTGGATGGAGATCCTGCAAATCGGAGAAATGGTTCAATTGATGGATTGCTGCGCACGCCGTCGGGCCTCCGTCATGGGTGTACCAGGTTGACAGTGCGGGGGAAGGATTGCCGCAGCATTACAGAGGATTGGGATGGGCGAACATGGTGTCGTCTGTCAGAGTTCGATTGCAACCTGGGTTCCGATTGTGCCGCTTTGAAGGCTGACCCGCCCCTGATGGTTTGCGACGATCTGTTTCACCAGGCTCAAACCAAGGCCTGCGCCTCTGCTTTTTGGGGTGACGCGGTAGAAGGGTTCGAAAACCAGTTCCTGATGTTCGGCGGGTATGCCTGCCCCTTCGTCGGCCACGGTGATCCGCCCGCCGGCCGAGACCGAGATGGTGATCATTCCCCTGTTGCCGCCGTGGTCGATCGCATTGCGGACCAGATTGCTGATCGCTCTTGGCAGAGCGGAAGGGCTGCCGCGCCGCTCAACGCTTTCCACCTCGCGCTGGAAGGAAATCTGGTAGCCCGCAGCGATCGCCTGGGGCGCGAGGTCGGCAACCACCGTCCGTGCAATCTCCACGAGATCGACCGCTTCATGGAGCTCGCTCGCCTGGTCGTTGCGCTCAAAGTCGAGGAGCTGTTCGGCGGTCTCGGCCAAACGCGCAACGTCGTTCAACAATCGCCTGCGTTCCTGGCCCTCGGACGTCCCATCGATCCGCGTTTGCATGATGGCGATCGGTGTTCGGAGCTCATGCGCCGCGTCGATCAGGAAGCGCTGGCGTTTCTTCAATTCGTTCTCAAGCCGCTCGAGCGTACCGTTGAATGCGATCACCAACGGAGCAACTTCTTTGGGAATACCTGCCACCGGCAGCCGTGTTCCATGCTGGCGGGGTTGGATCTGCGATGCTTTGTCGGCGACATCGCTCACCCTCGCAAGCGCGCGGCCGACGATTCGCGGGACGGCGAGGAAGATCGCAGGCAAGGCGACCGCAAGCAGGGAGACATAGATCGGGTAGGCCCTTGTTAGAAGGGCGAAGACCGGCGAACCTTTGTCAGCCACGCCGCCAAACAGAATCCGAATCTCGCCGACGGCCGCCTCGGCATTGTCAATCGTCGCGGCCTCCTTTGTCGCAGAGGATCCCCGTATGTCCGCGTCGTCGAACAGATGGACCAGATGGGCGAGTTCAGCATAAGCTGGAGGGATGGTGCCATAGGACACCGACGCACCATCTATCGTGGCGACCACATACCAAAGAGAGTTGTTCTGCTCCTTGAGCGCCCTTAGCCTCGGCGTTTCTCGTAGCTCCAAACGTCCTTGGCTGTCGCGTGTCGCGGCCGCGGCTATCGCAGAACCGATCTTCTCCTCCATGGCAATGTTAGGCGACATGATCGTAGCAGCCCATATACAAAGCCCGAGGATCACCGCAGCAATAACTGCGACGATGACCAGGCTGAGTTGCCAACTCAGCTTCCACCAAAGCGAACGGGTAGCCTTGTCGTGCATCATTCCTCCTTCAGGAGATATCCGACACCGCGGATATTGTGGATCGTGATACCGGCGCCGGCATCCAGCAGTCGTTTGCGCAATCTTGAAATATGCGCATCGAGCGCGTTCGACTGAATTTCTTCTTCATAATTGTAGACCGCAGCCTCAAGGGTCGATCGAAGGACGGTTTTGTCTTTCCGCTTGGCCAACGCCACCAGGACGAGAAGTTCGCGCCTCGGCAGATCGAGCGGGATCGATTCGACGGTCACGCTCAAATGCAGCGGATCGATCACCATTCGGCCCACCGAGATCTGAAGTTCCGTCAGACTTGGCGGCCGTCGCAGAACCGCCCGCAACCGGGCCATCAGCTCGTCGACAAGAAACGGCTTGCCGAGATAATCGTCCGCCCCGAGATCCAACCCTTCGACCCGCTCCAACGGCTCGTTGCGCGCCGTCAGCACAATGATCGGTGTGTCGGTGCCCGTCCGCCTCAGCATCGGAATGAAGGTCAGCCCTTCGCCATCAGGCAGACGCCGATCCAGGAGAATCGCGTCGTAGCTATTCTGGCGCGTCAATTCGAAAGCGTCCGCAAGATGCGTGGTGTGATCAGTGACGATGCCGCGTTTGCTCAGCGCCCCTGAAAGAGCGTCGGCCAGCTCTTTCTCGTCCTCTATCAATAGAAGTCTCATCGTCCCTTGGCTCTCCTGTCCGGTCCTTCTCCGCCGCGAAGATTGCGGCAGCATTACGGGGGACAAAGGAACCATCAGGTAATGCTGCTGCAATTGTAGAAGCCTAGCAACCGGAGCCATCCAGTCGCGAAAACGCGAGGCGCCGCCCGCAGGTGGCCGTGCTTTACATCCAAGGAATGTCGCTATGGCTTTGAAATGGACGATGAGATTGACCAAGGCGGGGATGCTTCTGGGAGGCGTCTACCTCGCTGTCGTGTTTATCGATCCCGCACGCGGAACGGTCGATGCGAATGAGCGGGTGAAAGAGGTCGTCGCGGCGGTCGCGGCGAACCAGCTCGATAGACCGCTGGAACTGGCCCCTTCGGAGATCGCTGACATCAGGCCCATGTCGATGGCGGAACGGCTGCGCGTCAGCGGGGACCTCGAGCCGATCAATCGCGCCGTCCTGCACGCCAAGGATGGAGGCAGGATCATCGAGGTTCGCGCCGTTGCGGGACAGGGCGTCAAGGCAGGGGACGTGCTGGCACGTTTCGAGACGGACGATCTCCAATCGATCCTCAAGCAGCGTGAAGGGGATCGCGATGTCGCGGCAGCGGAGATGCTGCTCGCCATGCAGTCGCTCAACAGGATCGAACAACTCGCGGATAAGAACATCGCGAGCCAGGAGCAGCTCGACAAAGCACGAAGCGAGGTGGCCGCCGCGACCGCCAGACTGAAAAGCCTTTCAGCCCAGGCGGATATCGCACGCACCGCTTTGCGGGACGCCGAAGTTCTGGCGCCGTTCGATGGGGTGATCTCAAACCGGGCGATCAATCAGGGCTCCCGCGTCGGCGCCGGCGCAGAACTTTTCACAATCGTCGATACGAGCGTTCTGGAAGCAAAAGTCCTGATCTCCACGCGCGACGTTCACCGTATTGCCATCGCCCAACGGGCAGAACTGCACATCGACGGGCTTGACGGGCAAACGGTCATCGGACGCCTGGATCGTATCAGTCCGGTCGCCGACCGCGGCACGCGCTTCATCCCGGTCTATATCCGGCTCTCCAACAGTGGCGCCCATCTGAGGGGCGGATCGTTCGCGACAGGCTCAATCCTGGTCCGGCAAAACGAAGACGCGATCATCATACCGGCGATCTCGCTGCGTAAGGACGAGACGGGAGACTATGTCCTCAAGCTGAAAAAAGGCCGTCTCGTCCGCCAGCCCGTGACTGTCGGATCGGGATGGGGCGGGAGTGACAGCCTGGAGATTTCCGAAGGCCTGGCTTACGGCGACACGATCGTGACGGCACCGCTGCCCGAGTTGCGACCGGACGTCACCGTCACGATCTCGAAGGCGGGCTGACATGTTTCTCACCCGCATTTCGATCGCTCATCCCGTCTTCGCCACCATGATGATGGTGGTGCTGCTTGTGCTTGGCGCGTTTTCCTACGAGCGCCTCGGCGTCGACCAGTTTCCGAATGTCGACGTCCCGGTTGTCGTGGTCACGACGACCTACCCGGGTGCGACGCCCGAAACCGTCGAGACGGGGGTGACCAGGCCCATCGAGGAGGCGCTCAATACGATCAGCGGCCTCGATGAGATCACGTCGACCTCCTACGAAGGACGGTCGGTCGTCATCGCCCAGTTCAAGCTGGAGGTGGAGAGCACGACGGCAGCACAGGACGTCCGCGACAAGATAGCAGCCCTCGAAGCAGACCTTCCCGAAGAAATCGACAAGCCTGTCGTGGCGCGGTTCAATCCATCGGACGAACCGATACTGTCGGTGGCGATCAGTTCGCCCTCCCTCGAAATGCCGGAACTCACCGCCATCGCCGACCAGCGCGTGTTGCGCCAACTGACGACGATAGCCGGGGTGGGGCAGGCGACGCTGATCGGCGGTCAGAAACGGCAGGTCGACATCAGCATCGACGAGACGCGAATGCGCGCGTTGGGCATCGGCATCGACGAGGTCATCGAGGCCCTCCGGACCACCAACCGGAACAGGTCCGCCGGAAACGTAATCGGCGGTATTACGGACCGTACCATTCAGGTGCAGGGACGGATTGCGGAGCCGAAGGACTTTCTGGATATGATCGTTGCCCGCCGCGGCGACGGGGCTGTCTATCTCCGGGATGTTGCCACCGTTAAGGATGGCGCGGCGGATCCGGAAAGCCTGGCGATCTATAACGGCGAAACAGCGCTAGCGCTCGCCATTGTCAAGGTCCGGGATGCCAATACCGTGCAGGTGGTGAGCGATGTGCGAAAGCGGCTCGATCAGCTGAAGGCCGAACTGAGCGCCCAAAACGTTCGGCTTCAGATCATCACGGATGCCTCGACCCCCATTCGGGAGTCGCTCGGGCAGGTGCAATCGACACTGATCGAGGGAGCGGCATTGGCGGTCGCTATCGTTTTCCTGTTCCTCAACTCATGGCGAAGCACGGTGATCACCGGGCTGACGCTTCCGATCGCCATGATTGGCACGCTCGCTGTCATCGACTTTCTCGGCTTCACGCTCAATATGCTCAGCCTGCTGGCGTTGACGCTCTCGATCGGCATTCTTGTCGATGACGCGATCGTGGTGCGCGAGAACATCATGCGCCACCTGCACATGGGCAAGTCGCATTTGAAGGCGGCTCTCGATGGCACCAACGAAATCGGGCTCGCCGTGACGGCGACGACCGCCACGATTGTCGCGGTCTTCCTGCCCGTCGCATTCATGGAAGGCATGGTCGGCCGTTTCTTCTACGAATTCGGCGTTACAGTTTCCGCCGCCGTGCTGATCTCGCTGTTTGTCGCCTTCACCCTCGACCCGATGCTTTCCAGTGTCTGGCATGATCCCGATGCTGAGCCCGGCGCAAGGCGCGGACCGGTCGGACGGCTGATTTCGCGCTTCGATGCCGGGTTCGAAAGGCTCGCCGAGCGCTATCGAGGGATCATCCGCTGGACGCTGCGGCATCGTTTGGTCACGGTCGGGCTGACTGGCGGCATCGTCGTCGGCAGCATTTTGATGGTTCCGCTGATGGGTGTCGAATTCGTTCCCAATGCGGACGAAGGTCGATTCCAGATCAACGTGACGACGCCGGCAGGCTCTTCGTTGGATTACACGCGCACCAAGGTTGGGCAGGTCGAGAAGGCGCTGCATGAGTTTCCGGAGGTTGCTTCGATCTACTCGATGATCAATACCGGCAGCGCCATGGGCAAACACAAAGCCGCCATTCTCGTCAGCCTCGTGCCGCTGGAGCAGCGCAAACGGGCGCCCGCCGCCATCGCGGGTCCCGTCCGGGAACGTCTCTCCGTCATACCGGGGATCAAGATCGCCATCGTCCAGGAGGGCCTGGGCGGAGGCGCCAGTCCGATCCAACTGAGCGTCCTGGGTGACGATCAGCGGGTACTGGAAAAGATCGCGGCGGATCTGACCACCGGCATGCGCGGGATGCCCGGCATGGTGGACATCAATTCGAGCGCTGGCGAGGAAAATTCCATCCTGTCCGTCCGGCTCAAGCGCGAGCAGGCGAGCGATCTGGGCATCGGTATCGCCGAACTGGCCGGAATGCTCTCGCCGCTGATCGGCGGCGAAGACGTTTCCACCTGGACCGATAGGCGCGGAGAAACCTACGACGTTGTCGCCCGCCTTCCCCGCGACCAGCGCACCAATGCTGCCGCCCTCGGCGAGTTGATGATCAAAGTCCCGGGCGATGACGCAAGCGGCAGCCCGCGCATGGTCCAGCTGGATCAGGTCGCGGACATCGCAGTCGTCCCGGCGGCTTCCGAGATCCGTCGTCTCGACATGTCCAGGGAGATCCTGATTTCGGCGGACATATCCGGCCGAGCCGTGGGGGATGTCACAGCCGAACTGGTGGCCATGGTAGCCAAGCAAGATTTGCCGACTGGCTACCGGATAAAATTCGGCGGCGATTCCGAGGACATCCAGGACGCGACAGGCGGGATGTTCAAGGCGCTGACCATGGCGGTGATCTTCATCTATGTCGTGTTGGCGTCGCAGTTTGGAAGCTTCACACAGCCGATCGCTATCATGGCTGCACTTCCCCTGTCGCTGGTCGGCGTGCTCCTCGGCCTCATGGTCGCGGGAAGTACCATCAACATGTTCTCGATGATCGGCTTCATCATGCTGATGGGGCTCGTGACCAAGAACGGCATCCTGCTGGTCGACTTCGCCAACCGCGAGCGCCGGCAGGGTTCGACCCTCAGCGAGGCGCTCGTCAATGCAGGCGCCGTACGGTTCCGCCCGATCATCATGACATCGCTCGCGATGATCGCCGGGATGATCCCGCTCGCGCTGGCAGCCGGTGGCGGCGGCGCACAACGGGCGCCGATGGCCCATGCCGTCATCGGCGGCCTTGTCAGTTCGACCCTTCTGACCTTGATCGTGGTGCCCGTCATCCTCTCCTACATCGACAGTCTGACGCTTTGGATTGCGGGGAGGGTGCGGACGCATGCGGCCAGCGAAAACGAACTTCACTCGCCGAAATCGGCACAGCCATGACCCGCAAAACCGTTCTCCGCCTCTTCGGCAGGTTTCTTCTATCCGCCATCATGATGGCGGCCCTTCTTGGAGGGCCGCTTGTCCTCCTGATTTTTCTCTCGAGGCGGTTCACCATGTAGAGAGTTCACGCCTGGTCGTGCAGGAGCAAACGTGCCGATCCGCTCACGACGCGGAATCGGTTGATCGCAGAACTGCCGTGCTGTGATAGACAATTCAGCCCCGTTGCCTAATTCCCGCGCGCGCTGCGCAATTCCCGCTCGCCTCTTTCGAGCGCGCTGGCATTCAGTACCTTGCGGAGCAGGGCGACGGCGACCGCGCGCATGCGAAGATTGTACCAGCCCTCTGGCCCATTGCCGGGCTCCTCGTAGAGGTCCAGTTTTTCATAGAGCTGCTGAAGGCGGTTCTGGACGCTTCGCAACGAGAGCTTTTTCCGCTGGGCTATCGCCTTGTCGGTCAGGCCGAGCGCCACATCCACCAGGATTTCGTATTCCGCGTCGCTCAAGCCATGCGCAGTACCGAGGCTTTTCTGCTGGATGCCCCGGACCTCGCGGTCGATAACACATTGCGATTCAATGAAGACGCCGCGCAATGCGAGCTTCAATCGCTCATCGGAGGTGGATTTCAGCACGTATCCGTATGTCGCACCTTCCGGAACGATACGCGCCACGCCACGCACATAGGCCTCATCGGAATAGTTCGACCAGAATAGAATCTTGGTATCCGGCCGTTCGCGCCAGATGGTACGGGCCGCCTCGATGCCGTTGCGCTCGCTCATCTGCAGATCCATGACCACGTGCTCGGCCCGGGATTGGCGCGCCTGCACCTCACCGGCATGGCCGTTTTCCGCCTCCAGGACCGTGTCGCATTCCGGCAATGCGGCCCGCACCGCCTCGTGCAGGTAGGACCGGTGCAGCGGATCGTCCTCAATGATCAAGACTTTCATGCCAACCTCTCCGCAACATGCCGGCGTTCCATCGACAGCATGACCTTGGCCGTCGTGCCGCGCCCGCCGGGATTGGCGCCGATCTCGAATTTTGCCGAGATCAGTCGCGCTCGCGTCTTCATATTGCCTATCCCGTGCCCCGCCTTGTCGCGGGTGTTGCGCAGGCCGCTCCCGTCGTCGCTGATCTCGATCGACAGTGCGTCGCCCTGGATACGCATATGCACCAGGATCGTCTTCGGTTGTCCATGACGGATCGCGTTGTTGACCGCTTCCTGGACAATGCGGAACAGCGCGGTCGCCACGGTCCTGTCGAGGTCGAGCAACGCTCCACCCGTCTCGTCGACCATCCGCCAGACGACGGGCAGGCCGCTTTCCCGTACTGAGCGTTCCAGGTGGTTCTCGATCGCCTCCGCCACGCCGAAAAGCTGCAGCACGGTCGGCTTGGCCTCCTCGATGATCTGGCGAAGGTCGTGCATGCACTGCTGGAGGGTGCGGCAGAGCGGTTCGAGAGCATCCCCATGCAAGTCCGGAAGTCCTGAAAGCCGCTCCATGCGCCGCGCGAGCCGTGTCAGGTCGGCGAGCGTCTGGTCGTGAAGGTCCATGCCGATCCGCTGCCGTTCGGCCTCCAGCGCCTCGGTCAGCTTTAGCGCACCCAGCCGCAATCCCTCTTCGCGGGCGCGGGCCTCCGTCTCGACGATCGCCGAGCGTTTGGCCTGTTCGGCAGCCCTCAGCGCAAAGAAATAAGGTGCCAAAAGGTCGGCGATCGAGCGGGCGTTCTCGACATCCTCCATCGAGTACTTGTCGTGCTGATGGCTGGAGCAGCTCAGGGCGCCGATGATATCACCCTGGACCTTGAGCGGCACATGTAGCCGGCTTCTCAGGGACAGTTCGATTATCGGGCTCGAAAACGCCCCGTCGAAATGAAAGCGCGGATCGGCACAAGCATCCGGTGAAAGCAGGAAATCCACCTCGCCGGACAGGAGCGTACGGATCGGGCTGCCGGTCAGCAGCGCCGGGGGTTGCTGGCTCCAGGCGGTCGCAAGCCCGCTCTCGTAGGCGATGTGGTATTTCCCGTCCAGCATCTTGATGCATACGTCGAGATGATCGTGCGGAATGATATGGCTGATCTCAGCCGCCACCGCCTGGATGATCGAATTGAAATCGAGCTGGCCTGCCAGCAGCCGGGAAATTCCGAGATAGCGGTCAAATAACGCATTTGGCGCCGGATTGAGCATGACGGACATCCTCCAGTCCTCCAATTATTAGACGCCTCGCTGCTGCTCTTGTCTTGCGGGAACCCGCAAATTTTGCGCGAATACCCGCAGAGAGGTTGCTTGTATGCGCCTATACAACATCTGATTTCTCCTCCATGCTCGCTTTACTGAGCAAACGGGGCTCAGCGCAATCACTATCTTCGGACAACCGTTGAGGAGCGGCCCGAAGAACCCGTCGAGAACTCTAGGGAGGAAATCATGATCATCAGGAAGATGCTTTTCGCATCTGTCGCTATCGCATGCGTTGCCGGGCCGGTCTCCGCCCTGGCCGATACTTCGGGCAAAAAGATCGCCCTTTCCAACAATTATGCCGGCAATTCCTGGCGTCAGGCCATGCTGACAAGCTGGGACAAGATCACCAAGGAAGCCGTCTCCAAGAAGATCGTCGCTGCCGCCGATCCGTTCACGACGGCCGAGAACCAGGCGACCGAGCAGGCCGCCCAGATCCAGAACATGATCCTGCAGGGCTATGACGCGATCGTCATCAACGCAGCGTCGCCGACCGCGCTCAATGGCGCCGTCAAGGAAGCCTGTAACGCCGGCATCACCGTCGTGTCCTTCGACGGCATCGTGACCGAGCCGTGCGCCTGGCGCATCGCGGTGGATTTCAAGGCGATGGGCGAAAGCCAGGTCGAATATCTCGCCAAGAAGCTGCCGAAGGGTGGGAACCTGCTCGAGATTCGCGGTCTTGCAGGGGTTTCGGTCGATGACGAAATCCATGCGGGCATCCAGGCTGGCGTCCGGAAAAACCCGCAGTTCAAGGTCGTCGGTGCCGTCAACGGCGACTGGGCGCAGGACGTCGCGCAGCGCGCTGTCGCTGGCATCCTTCCGAGCCTTCCGGAAATCACCGCCGTCGTAACCCAGGGCGGCGACGGCTATGGCGCGGCCCAGGCGTTCGCCGCCGCCAATCGTCCCACTCCAACCATCGTCATGGGCAACCGCGAGGACGAACTCGTCTGGTGGAAACAGCAGAAGGACAAGAACGGCTACGAGACGATGTCCGTCTCCATCGCTCCCGGCGTTTCGACGCTCGCCTTCTGGGTGGCCCAGCAGATCCTCGACGGCAAGCAGGTCAAGAAGGACCTTGTGGTGCCCTTCCTGCGCATCGACCAGGGCAATCTCGAAACCAATCTCGCCGGCACCCAGAAGGGTGGCGTCGCCAACGTCGAGTATTCGCTGGAAGACGCCCAGAAAGTCATCAGCGCAGCCAAGTAAGCTGATCCTCCCCAAGACAGGATGCGGCGCCGTTGCGCGCCGTGTCCCGATCCGTGCCCGGCCGCCCCCCGAACTGTCGACGACGTGTTTCGCATGAATGAAGTGACAACAAGACAAGAGGTCGTTGCCGCCCGCGGCATCAAGGTAACCTTCGGCGCCGTGAAGGCACTGGACGGCGCCGACCTTGTCATCCATGCCGGCGAATGCGTCGGATTGGTCGGACATAACGGCGCCGGCAAATCCACGATCGTCAACGTCATCAACGGCGGCCTGAACCCGCATGCTGGCGAAATCAGCTATGGCGGCGTCAGCACCCAGCACGGCATTTCGACCGCGCGAGCCAATGGCGTTCGCTGCGTCTTCCAGGAACTGTCGCTTTGTCCCAACCTGACCGTCAATGAGAACGCCCGCATCATGCACGCGGAACTCGCCGGCTGGAACTGGCGCAGCAGGGCGGGCGTCCTCGTCAGACTGCAATTGCAGGATATTTTCCCCGGCCACGGCATCGACTGCGACAGCACGGTCGACGACCTTTCGATCGCCGAGCGACAGATGGTCGAGATCGCCGTCAGTTTCGCCGGGCTGAACCGGAAGCCGAAACTCGTCATTCTCGACGAACCGACATCCTCGCTCGACGCAGGGCTGGCAGCGCAGCTGATGGCCTATATCCGGAGGTTCGTCGGCAAGGGGGGCGCGGTCCTGTTGATCTCGCACATCCTTGGCGAAATCCTCTCCACCTCGGACCGCATCGTGGTGATGAAGGATGGCCGGGTCGTCGCCGACCGCTCCGCCTCGGAGTTCAGCAAACGCAGCCTCGTCGAAGCGATGGGCAATGTGGCGCGCGAAAAGGAATGGCAGCGCACGGGCGACAAACGCAACGGCGCGCCGGTGCTTGCCATGCCCGCGCGACGGGGTCACGGCCTTGCCTTCGAAGCCCATCGCGGCGAGATGATCGGCCTTGCCGGTCTCGGAGGCCATGGCCAGACGGAAACGCTTCTCGACCTCTATCTTTCCCGCAACAGCAACTGGTGGCCGGCCAGCCGGAAGGAGATCGCCTTCGTCGCCGGCGACCGCAGCCTGAACGGCATATTCCCGCTCTGGAGCATCCTGAAGAACCTCAGCATCGCCTCGCTCGGCGATTTTTCCTCCCGGACCATCGTCGACCATGACCGCGAAGGCGCGCTCGGCGACGGCTGGAAGAAGCGCATCGAGATCCGCACGCCGGAAATGAAAAACCGCATCCTGTCGCTCTCCGGCGGCAACCAGCAGAAAGTGCTGTTCGCCCGCGCATTGGCGACGAGCGCGAGGATCGTGCTGATGGACGATCCGATGCGCGGCGTCGATGTCGGCACCAAGCAGGAAGTGTATGGCATCCTCCGCTCTGAAGCGGCAAGCGGCCGCACCTTCATCTGGTATTCGACCGAAATGGACGAGATACGTCTTTGCGACCGGGTCTATGTCTTCCGGGAAGGAGCGATCGTCGCCGAGCTCGCAGGCGACGAGATCACCGAGAAGAATGTGCTTGAAGCCTCCTTTAGCGGAGGCGAAGCGGCATGAGGATATCCACCGGCACGATCCGCCTTGTCATCCCTGCCGCGTCGCTGGCACTGCTGCTCGCCGCCGTCTTCTACATGCAGCCGCGCGCCATGAGCTATACCGGCCTGAACCTGCTCTTCAATCTCGCCGTGCCGATCGCACTCGCGACGGTGGCGCAGATGCTTATCATGGCGGTCAACGACCTCGACCTGTCGATGGGCGCCTTCGTCAGCTTCTGCGCCTGCGTGACGGCGACGTTCCTGCAGGCCTCCCCGGCGATCGGAGTGCTGATTTTCCTTGGCGCTATTGCGGCCTACGCCGTGATCGGCGTTGTCATCCACGTTCGAGAATTGCCCTCGATCGTCGTGACCCTCGGTATGAGCTTCGTCTGGGGCGGGCTCGCGGTCCTCATGCTGCCGTCTCCGGGCGGCGAAGCTCCGGGCTGGGCTCGCTGGCTGATGACCTCCCGGCCACCCTTTGTGCCGATGGCGATCGTTGCCAGCATCGTCATCGCGCTGGTCACCCATTTCGTCATCATGCGCTCCTCCGTCGGGGTGCTGATCCGCGGCGTCGGCGGAAACGTCCGCTCGGTCGAACGCGCCGGTTGGTCGGTCATCCGCATCCGTGCGGGAACCTATGCGCTGGCCGGTTTCTTCGCTGTGCTGTCCGGCATCGCGCTCGTCGGCCTCACGACTTCGGCTGACGCCAATATCGCTCTGCGCTATACGTTGCTGTCGATCGCGGGTGTCATCCTCGGCGGCGGCGAGTTCGTCGGCGGCAAGGTCTCGCCGATCGGCGCCGTCATCGGGGCGTTGACCCTGACGCTCGCCGGTTCGTTCCTGTCCTTCATGCGCATTCCCCCCGACTGGCAGATCGGCGCTCAGGGAGCGATCCTCATCGTCGTGCTGGGGCTGCGCCTCCTCCTCAACCGGCTGGAAAAGCGGGAGAAGAGCCGATGAACGGCGCACGCCTTCTCTTCTCCAAACCCTGGATCTGGTCTTTCGCGGCCACGATTGCCGTCTGGATCGTCACCGTCCTCTTCACCGGCGGAGCAAGCTCGCTCGGCCTGTCGCAGGCGGCTCTCACTTTCGCGGCCTTCTCCGTCATCGTCGGGCTTGGCCAGATGTTCGTCATCACGCTCGGCCCCGGCAATATCGACCTCTCCGTGCCCGCCACGATGACGCTTTCGGGCACGCTGGCGCTGAAGCTGATGGACGTTGAGGACGGCATGATCGTCGTCGGCCTGCTGGTTTCGATCCTGCTAGGCTTCGGGATCGGTATCGGCAACTACGTGCTTATCAAGCTGCTGCGCATTCCGCCGATCATCGCGACGCTGTCCATGAGCTTCATCATCCAGTCGACGGCGATCTGGACGAACCGCGGCCTGCGCATCAAGCCCCCGGAGATATTGGCGATCTTCACCACATCCAACCTGTTCGGCGTCCCCAACATCGCCATCGTCGCGCTCATCCTCTCCGTCATCGCTTGGGTGCTGCTCGAAAAGACGATCTATGGCCGGTGGATCTCGGCGATCGGCCAAAGCACGTTTGCTGCCCGCATGACGGGGATCCCGGTCGATGGCACGCGGCTCGTCACCTACATTCTTTGCGCCGTCCTCGCCTCGATCTGCGGCTACCTGCTTGCGAGCTTCTCCGGAGGTGCTGCACTCAATATGGGTTCCGAATACCTGCTCACGTCGATTGCCGTCGTCGTGATTGGCGGTACTGCCGTCGCGGGCGGCAATTCCAACATTCCGGGCATATGGGGCGCCTCGCTCTTCATGTTCCTTGTCGTGTCGATGCTCAACACCTATGGCTTCGGCGCCGGGTTCCGCCTCATCCTCACCGGCCTCATCATCATCGCCGTCATTCTCATCGCCGGCGGCCGTCAAGCCAACCGATGAACAACTCCAATCGGACACATTCCCATGCCGCAGAAAACCTCCATCTACGAGATCCACGACGAGGCCTTCCGGCAGCTGATCGTCGGCAGCGCAGCACTCGAGGAACTTTATTCCGACTGCCGCTGGGCTGAGGGACCGGTCTGGTTCGCGGACCTGAATTGCCTGATCTGGAGCGACATCCCGAACCAGCGCATGATGCGCTGGGCGCCGGACGGCGGTGTTTCGGTGTTCCGCTCGCCATCGAATTTCGTCAACGGCAATACGCGCGACCGTCAGGGCCGGCTGGTTTCCTGCGAGCACGGCGGCAGACGCGTGACACGTACCGAGATCGACGGTTCGATCACTATTCTGGCCGACCGCTACCAGGGCAAGCGCCTCAATTCGCCCAACGACGTCATCGTGCGCTCGGACGGCAGCGTCTGGTTCACCGATCCGACCTACGGCATCAAGTCCGACTACGAAGGTTACCGGGCCGAGCCGGAGCAGGATACACGTAACGTCTACCGCCTCGATCCGGTGAGCGGCGACCTTGAGGCGGCCGTCACCGATTTCGGGCAGCCGAACGGCCTTGCCTTCTCACCGGACGAAACAAGACTCTATGTCGCCGACTCCGCCTCCAGCCACGACATCAAGGCGCCGCGGCACATCCGGGTGTTCGATGTCGTCGACGGCAGGCGTCTTTCCAATGACCGGATTTTCTGCAGCCTGGACAATGGCCTGCCGGATGGTTTCCGTGTCGATGTGAAGGGAAATGTCTGGACGAGCGCCGGCGACGGCGTGCATTGCTTCTCGCCCGACGGAATGCTGCTCGGCAAGATCCTCGTGCCGCAGACGGTTGCGAACCTCACCTTCGGCGGCCCGCGCAGGAACCGGCTTTTCATCACCGCCACCAAATCGCTCTATTCCATATTCGTGGCGACCAACGGCGCGGCATTGGGCTGATTGCGCCGCTCAGGAACGGAGTAAGGGATTTTGCACGGACAGGTCGTTCCGGATAGCTGTCGCAGCGACAGAAGCCTGACCCATGGCATGGCTGATCTGGTCCAGGCCCGGCACGACGTCTCCGGCTGCGTAGAGGCCGCTTACGGTGGTTCGCTGATGGCGGTCCACCTCAACACACCCTTCTTCGCTACAGTCCGCCCCCAGCGATCTCGCAAGGCCCGAGCGCACCTCGGTGCCCAATGCCGGATAGACGGCCGAATAGCTCAGCGCTCCGACCGGGACTTCGACGGTGATTGAATCGGCGTGCAAAGCGAAAGCTTTGACGGGGCCGGTCACTATCTTGATGCCGTGCCGCATCAGGACCTCCGTCTGGTTTTCCGACAGGTTATGACGATCATCAAGCGAGATCAGGGAAACATCCGTGGTATAGCTCCGGAGAAACAGCGCCTCCCTGAAACCGTGTTCGCCGGTTCCGATAACTCCGACGGCCTGATCCGTGACCTCGAAACCATCGCAAACAGGGCAATAGCGAATGAAGCCTTTGGCTAGGGCCTCATCGTGCATGTGAACGGGCATAGGCGGTCTGTGATTGATGACACCTGTTGCCAGAAGAGCCGTTTTAGCCTCGATGACCTGACTTTTGCTTGAGACGACAAAGCCGTCTGTGCTCTTCTCCAAAGCTAGGACTTCCGTCGAGAGAAACTCTGCGCCATAGCGCGTAGCCTGACTTCGCATCCGTTCGACCAGCTCCCATCCGGATATCCCGTCCGGATAACCGGCGTGGTTGCGGGTCATCGGGATCGTGACCGCTCGTCCGCGCCGATCATCGAGCACGATCACCTTGAGATGGAAACGGGCAAGATAAATGGCGGCGGTCAGCCCCGCCGGACCACCGCCGATGACCGCGCAATCATAAAACATCAAGGATGCTCAAGCACTCACCCATCGGCGTTTTCCAGTTCCGCGGCACGGGCCAGCCCGTTATTCGCTCGCCCGCCGGAACACCTGGGCGCCGCGATAGTTCCATGGCTCTTGCTTCGTGATCTGCACGAGAGCTGGGAGAAAGGGAACGCGATGGATCAGATCGAGGGATCATGGCATTGGAAGTCAGTCCGATGAGAAGAGGCGGATCGAAGGCCCCGAAGGAACAGGATGAGCTCGCGAACCAATACGGGGTGGAGGCAAAACGGCCCTCGCCAAGCGGCGAGGAGGTGCCGGTCTCGGAGACCGGTCGGCACAAAATCCTGTCGGCATTGAAGGCGCTTCCGGCTACCCAGTCCCGTGAGCTCGTTTCCCATCTCCCGAAATGCTTCCTCCCGGATTTCGCGCGCACCGATCGCGTCTGGGGGCTGTCGTGCCAGCTTTACGAACTGAGGTCGGGACGGAACTGGGGGATCGGCGATTTCGCCGACCTCCGGTCGGTCGTCGGTCTGGCAAGGGCCTGGGGGGCCGACTTTGTCGGACTCAATCCTCTCCACGCCCCTTTCCTTGCCGCACCCGACCGATGCAGCCCCTATGAGCCTTCCAACCGTCGTTTCCTCAATCCGCTCTATATCGCCGTTGACGGGGTCGAGGGTTTTGCCGCGTCCCGGCAAGTGCAGGACGAGATCGCGCAATTACGGCTCCTGCCCTTGGTGAATTACCGACGGGTGGCGCGCATGAAGCTCGATGTTCTGCGCAAAATCTGGCGGAGTTCGCGGGATTTGCGAAGTGAAAAGAGCGCCGCCGCTCGCGAATTCTTGCAGTTCCGTCGCGACGGCGGCGACGATCTCCGCCTTCATGCGCTGTTCGAAGCCATTTCCGAGGCCCAGGTCGTTTCGGGCGGAGAGGCGGGCTGGCACCGCTGGCCGGAACAATACCGTGATCCGAAAAGCGAGGCCGTGTCGCGCTTCGAAGAAGAACACGCTGACGAGGTCGCGTTTCACATATGGCTTCAATGGCTGGCGCATCGGCAGCTCTCGGAGGCTGCCGATCACGCGCAGGAACTGGGGATGCGTATAGGGCTGTACCTCGATGTCGCGGTTGGCGAAGCGCTCGATGGCTCCGGGACCTGGAGCAACCGCCAGATTTATGTCCAGGGAGCGAGCATCGGCAGCCCACCGGACCCGATGGCCGCCGGTGGGCAGGACTGGCAGCTGGCGGCGTTTCATCCCTCGGCGATTGCCGAAGGCGAGCCGTCACCGTTCGAAAAGCTGATGTCCGCGGTCATGCGATATGCCGGTGCTGTCCGCATCGATCACGCCGCCGCCCTGCGCCGGCTATTTCTGGTGCCCGCGGAGGACGGACCCGACCAGGGAGCCTATGTCGGCTACCCTCAGCGGTCGTTGATCGCCACGTTGGCGGCCTTGTCCAAGAGATACCGCTGCGTGGTGATCGGAGAGGACCTCGGTAACCTGCCGAAGGGCTTGCAAGCCCAATTGGCAGCGGCAAATATTCTCTCCTATCGGATAATCTCCTATGAGCAGACCAAGAGTGGGTTCAAGCTGCCCGAGGATTATCCGTCCCTTGCGCTTGCCTGTGTGTCGACCCATGATCACCAGACATTTGCCGGATGGTGGAAGGCGGTAGACGTCGAGATGCGCATCAGCCACGGGCTCGTTTCCGGCGATGCTGGCCGCCAGCAGATCAGGGACCGGAAGCGGGAACGACGACAGGTTCTGCGGGCATTCAAGACGGCCGGACTCCCAGTCGCGTCGATGAGCGAAACGACGGCACGCGAGAATGACATTCCGGCACTGGCGGTCATGGCGCACCGCTTCATCGCCAAGACGCCTTCGTTGCTCGTGGCCGTGCGATTGGCCGATGTGACGGACGAAAAACAGCCCACCAACGTGCCAGGGACCAGTGACACCTACCCGAACTGGAGACCCAAACTATCGATAACCGTCGAGGAACTGGCGAGGCTGGCCGATACCCATCCCATCATCGTCGCGGTCGGCGAGCAACGTCGCCCTACACGCGCAGGTCGATCCGGCCAGGTACAGGTGCGTACGCAATCGATCCGGAGATGAGGGGAAGACGATCACGATGAAAGGTGGGAGAGGCCGGCGATTGTCAATTGATGCGCCGGCATCTCACTGGTTTCGCCTTTTCGGCTCGACCCTGTTTTGTAGTCTAAACGCGCATTGCCGATTAAAGGGCGCTGACGTTTTCGGCTTTTGATTTTCCGGTCTTGCGGTCCTGGCCTAGCTCATAGCTTACCTTTTGTCCCTCTCTCAAAGATCCGCCTCGTTCCAGTGCAGAGACATGCACAAACACATCCGCTCCACCATTCTCGGGCGTGATGAAGCCAAACCCTTTGTCTTCGTTGAAAAATTTGACAGTACCGGTAGGCATGAAGGCTCCTGATTTTTTGCACGGCCATTGCCGCGAGCGAGAGCCTATAGCGCATTCTTCCCGCTTTCAAGGCGTGAGCGCCCTCGTTGTTAAGCAGAGGGGCTTTGTTGGGTGCTTGGCCACTAGGCCGAGGTTGTCGGATGTGAGCCGTCATCAGGATGTTAACAAAGGTAAATACCTAAATTCCCAGGATATCTTTTTGGATGGTGCATAGGGCGGGGCAACTCGCCGCGGAATGATTATGTCCGGCCGTCGGGCCATTCGGTCGGACGCAGATAACGGCCACGAGGGGAATAACCGATGGAACGTTTCTTTCGACAGATGCGGGGACTGAGTGCGGCCACGGCCCATCTTTGCGGTCTCATCGCTATCGCTCTGGTGCTTTGCCCAACAGTGGTCATGGCCGATCCGATCCGCGGGGCTGGATCGACCTTTGCTGCCCCGATCATCGCCAGATGGGCCGAGAACTACGAGAAGGCGCGCATGGACGACGGCGATTTCAGTTCGCCGGACTGGACGGTCGACTATGAGCTGGTGGGCTCCCTGGCGGGCCTGATGCGCCTCGACCAGCCGGAACTCGACTTTGCCGCATCAGATGTGCCCGTTTCGCATGAGGAACTGGCAAAGCATGGCCGTCAGCAGTTTCCGATCGTGCTCGGCAGCGTGGCTATTGCCGTCAATCTCGACGGGATCGAGAAAAGCGGGATCAACCTTACCGGACCTGTTCTTGCCGACATCTATTTGGGAAGGATCAAGTCCTGGGCAGATCCTGCGATCAAGGCCGTAAACCCCGATATCGCGCTTCCCGACCTGGCGATTAGCGCCGTCACACGCAAGGACGGCTCGGGTACCACCTTCATCTTCACGGAGTATCTGTCGTCCGTTAGCCCGGAATGGAAGGCGACCCATGGCGCGGATATCCTGATCAAGTGGCCCGTCGGAGCCTCCGTCGAGGGCACCCAGGATCTCATACGCGCCGTGCAGGCGACCAAGGGCGCCATCGCTTATGCCGACTTTGGCCAGGTGAAACGGGCAAATCTTCCCTATGCGGCGATCGGCAACAAGGCGGGCAAGTTCGTGAAGCCGGGGCCGGAAGGTGTGCGGGCCGCCGCAAGCGCGGCTTCCTGGGATGAAGCGAAAGATTTCGCCGTGTCGTTGACCGACCAGCCGGCGGAAGGCGCCTATCCGATCGCCGGGGCAACGTTCGCAGTCGTTTCCAGGAAAATAGGACCGCACAGGTTCGGGCGGGTTCAAGACTTCTTCCGCCTCGCATTCGAAAACGGTGGCAAGGACGCCGAGGCGCTGGGCTACGTGCCCGTGACGCCGCAAATGGTCAGCCAGATCGTCAAGTACTGGCTGAAGAAGGACACTGCCGCCAGCCAATAGGCTGGTGCTTTCGTAGCCAGGTTTTTCACTACCGGCTCGGCCGGTTGCGAAAGGTCTCATTGCATCGTGCCGCCACGGCGTCAAAAGGGGTTAGGCGTTATGAATATTGATATCTTTAAGGATATCCTGGTTCCCGTCATCGGCGGCCTCGGTATTTTCATGCTCGGTCTCGAGTTCATGTCGAACGGCATCCAGGCACTCTCCGTCAACAAGATGCGGGCGTTCCTCGCCAAGGCTGCGGGTACGCCGATCAAGGGCGTAATTGCCGGTACGGTCATCACCGGCGTCATTCAATCCTCAACGGCCATGACTGTCATGGTCGTCGGCCTGGTCAACGCAGGCGTCGTCGGCCTGCGGCCGGCCATCAGCGTCATCATGGGTGCCAACATCGGCACGACCCTTGGAAACGGCCTGATCGCCCTGCCGCTTGGTCCACTCGGTCTGATCTTCGCCGGCACGTTCTCGCTGGTCTATTGTTTTGCCAAGAGCGAGAAGGTGCGCAACATCGCACTGGCCTGCATGGGTTTCGCGCTGATCTTTTATGGCCTCAATCTGATGACGGGAGGCCTTCGCCCGCTCCGCAACATACCCGAGGTCATGGCCGTTCTGTCGACGTTGACGGCGGACTCCTATTATAACCTGATCAAATGCGTACTGATCGCCGCCGGCGTCACCGCGATGATCCATTCCTCGTCCGCGACGATCGGGATCGTCATGGGTCTCGGCGCGGCCGGCGTCCTCGATTGGACGACGGCGGTTGCCTTCTCGCTGGGTGCCGATCTGGGGACCACGATCACCTCGTGGATCGCCTCTCTCAATCTTTCGAAGAATGCCAAGCGCGCCGCCTACGCGCATATGTCCTTCAACATTATCGGCGTCTGCATCACCGTACCGTTGTTCTTCGTCTCGATCGATGTGCTGGCATGGGCGATGCAATGGTTCGGCGGCGATCCGGGTGTCGCCGTCGTGATCGAGGGCAAGGAAACGTTTCCGCTGGTTCCCGTGGCCGTCGGTCTCTATTCCACGTTCTTCAACGTCTTCAACACGGCGCTGCTGTTTCCCTTCGTCGGCGTGTTCGACCGGGTCCTGTCGCGGATCGGACGCACGGATTCCGAGGATGCGGAGGATTATTCGACACCGAAATTTCTCGACCGCAAGCTTGCCGGCAACTTTGCCCTTGCGGTTCCGGCAGTGCAGAAGGAAACCGCTCGGCATCTTCAGGCCGGCGCCATGTTTCTGGACATCGCCCGTTCCGCCAAGTCGGCACCCTCCGATCCGGGCGAACACTATCTCGCCACCGATATCCTCAGCCGCGATATTCGCGACTATACCGCATCGCTGATGAAGGAGGACTTGCCCTACGAGCAGCTCGATCTCGTGGCAAGCTTGATCGAGGAGGCGGATTTTACCGCGGCCCTGACGGAATCGATGCATCAGGTCGCCCGGCGGGTAAGGCGTGAAAAGTTCAGCAGCCAGGCCCAGGCGATCGTCGATGTCGCGTTGAACAAGCTGGGCACTGCCCTACAGGAAATCATGCCCGATCACGGTGTCGCCCGTCCGGATATGCCGGCCGGCCATGTCAGCCTTCCCGAAGTCGAGGAACTGCGTGCCCGCACGCTGGCGCTCGGACCCAATGCCGGCGCTGCGGAACGTGGCACCATCCTTGCGCTGCTCGGTTCGATCGAACGGGCGCAGATCCTGATCCACCGGATCGATGCGGAGCGCAAGTCTGTGAACCGGCAGAGCATCCTGTCGCGCGTGCCGCGCCAGCGCGACGAACAGGCTCGTCCCGTCAGCAACGAGGGCGGCTTCAGTCCGATGCCCGCCGAGTAACGGACATTGCCGTCAAGATCTGCACGTGGCATCTTCGCGATAGAAGATGCCACGTCCTCGCGTTAAGGGATGACGGCTACCCGTTGCCGCTGCGCAATCTCTTAACCCCGGGAGGCTCGAATGAGCGTTGGCTTGATCGCCCTTCTTGACGATGTTGCGGCCTTGGCGAAGGTAGCTGCCGCCTCGCTCGACGATATCGCCGGACAGGCGGCCAAGGCCGGCGCGAAAGCGGCAGGCGTCGTCATCGACGATGCGGCGGTCACGCCCCGCTACGTGACCGGATTTTCGGCCGAACGCGAATTGCCGATCATCGGCAAGATCGCGCTCGGTTCGCTGAAGAACAAGCTTCTGATCCTGCTTCCCGCCGCGCTCGTCTTAAGCTTGGCGGCACCCCAGGCCATCACGCCGCTGCTGATGATCGGTGGACTCTACCTCTGTTACGAGGGTGTGGAGAAAATCTACGAAATGCTGCTGCCGCATGCCGCTCACACCCATGAAACAGCCCTCGAAACGGCAAGTCTCAGCGCCCAGTCGCTCGAAGACGAGAAGGTTGCCGGCGCGATCAAGACGGATTTCATCCTGTCGGCCGAGATCATGGCCATTACGCTCGCCGCGGTGCCGTCAGGCAGCGTCATCACGCAGGCCTTTATCCTTGCGGTCGTGGGATTGAGCATAACGGCCATGGTTTATGGTGGCGTGGGGTTGATCGTGAAGGCCGACGATCTGGGCCTGATGATGGCGGGTGCGCAGACGGCGCCTCCGATAGGGTCGTTCGTGCGCGGCATCGGACGAGGGCTTGTCACCGGTATGCCTTATTTCCTGAAAGTGCTGGGTATCGTGGGAACGGCCGCGATGATCTGGGTCGGCGGCGGCATCATCGTTCACGGGCTCGAGGCTTATGGTCTCGGTGGCCTTGCGCATCTGATCCATGATGCCGGGGAGGTGACCGCGCATGCGATCCCGGTTCTGCCCTCCGTGCTGCGCTGGATCGTCGAAGCGGCAGGAGCGGGCATCGTCGGTATTGTCCTCGGCTTTGTCACGATCCCGGTTGCAGGCTACGTCATCTCGCCGACCTGGCGATATTTCAAATCACTCCTGCCGCGTCGCCCGCGCAAGGAGGCATTGGCAGACGAGAAGAAATGAAGGCTGGGTTCATCGGCAGCAATGATCGATAGGTGGACGGCGCGGCATCGTTGAAGGCGTCAGATCCAGCGAGCGCGCTTGAACCGAATGAAAAGCGCGATGCACATGACGGCGATGACTGCCAAAACGACAAAATACCCGTAGCTGGTTTTCAGCTCCGGCATATTGTCGAAATTCATGCCGTATATGCCGGCGATCGCCGTCGGAACGGCGAGAATGGCGGCCCAGGCCGCCAGTTGCCGCGTGATTGTGCCTTGTCTTTGCTGTTCCAGCAGATTGCTCGCCTCGAAAACCGACGTGATCACGTCGCGCAAGCTTGCGACCATCGTTTCGACGCGGTGCATGTGCTGAAGTGCATCCCGGAAATAGGGCTTGGCTTCCCTGTCAAGCGACGGCAAATCGAGGTGATAGAGTTTTCCGCAAAGGTCGAGCATTGCGTCCAGCACCCGCTGGAACAGGATGATTTCCCGCCGCAGCTTGAAAATGCGCTTGATCTGGTTGCGGTCCAGAAACGCATCGAGCATCTTTCTTTCCATGTCGAGCACGGAATCCTCGATCGTGCGCACAATGGGAAGATAGCCGTCGATAATGAAATCGAGAATAGCGTGCAGGATGTAGTCCGTACCATGACACAGCGTCTGCGGTGATGTTTCCAGCCTGCCGCGCAGCTCTTGATGTCCGCGCTCCGAGCCGTTGCGGACCGTTATGATATAGCGCTTGCCGACGAAAATCGCTGTTTCCCCATAGGTGATATGGTCGGCTTCCAGCTGCGCCGTCTTCGCGATGACGAACAGCTGATCGTCATAGACGCTGAGCTTCGGCATCTGCAGCGGACTGAGTGCGTCGGCGATCGAGAGTTCGTGCAGGCCAAAACGGCTTTGCAGCGTCAAAAGGTCGTCGCGGGTGGGCTTGTGCAGCCCGATCCACACGAATTCGTTGTCCATTGCCGGGATCGCCGCCTCGTCGAACGGCACGGCTTCAACCCGCCGGCCGCCGCGATAGAGAAAAGATGCAGCGACGCTCATGCAGCCTCCGGGATTTCTATGATCATGCGGCGCCCTCCGGGGCATGCCCTGCGCTGTGATACCCGCAATCTCACGACCCTTTTGTGACTATGCGACACCGACCGCCGGGTTTGCCGGATCGTGGTCAGGTATCATCACGTGTGGCGCACCTTTGTGGAGTTTCGGTCGGCGCCGTGATATGAGACGGCTATGACCTTATCGAACGATTTTGATTGCCAGTCATGCGGTGCGTGCTGTTCGTTTTCCGCCGATTGGCCACGATTCTCCATGGAAAGCGAAGCCGCCCTCGATCTGTTGCCGGCACGTTTCGTCGCGGCGGACGAAGGAGGAATGCGTTGTGAAGGATCCCGTTGTTCTGCATTGTCAGGACAGGTCGGCGTCGGCACATCCTGCATGGTCTACGAGATCAGGCCTGACGTTTGTCGCGAATGCGTTCCGGGAGACGATGCCTGCTTGATGGCGCGTGACGCTTTCGCGTTGAATTCCGCGTAGAGTTCGCCGACATCTCTGTCCCGTCCCCGGCCGATCGGATGCAGATCATTTACCGCCGTCTCAGGTGGCTCACCGGCCGTTTCCTATCGGGATCGGTTGTGGATCACCCAAAAAGCTACATCTGCGACATGTCATCCAGCAGGTTCTGAGCCAGTTCGCTGATGGCGTTTTCCGCTTCTTCCAGGCTCCAGCCGACGCTTTCGGCGCGTTTTGCAAGGCCGGCCAACACGGGCGGCAGATTGCCGCCAGCCGTCGCCACGATATCGTCCGGCGTCAGTCCCTTTGCAAGCTGCAGAAAGACTTGCTCCAGGGCTTCCTGGCAACCGATATCCCTGTCCGGATAGGGTTCGGAACTGCGCGGCCTGTTCAATACAACCATTTGACCCTCATCTTATGCTGCAGCCGGAACGGTTGGCAGATAACTGCGGCCCAGACCGCGTCCGCCGCCACCAGGGCTGCCGATCGATTTTCTGCATATACGAACGAAGGGCCCCGATTGATCGGAGCCCTTCATAGCAGAAGACGTGATCGAGTTCCCGATGGGAACCCGTTTACATCATGCCGCCCATGCCGCCCATGTCAGGCATGCCGCCGCCGGCAGCATCCTTCTTGGGCAGGTCGGCAATCATGGCTTCCGTCGTCACCAGCAGGCCGGCAACCGAAGCCGCGTTCTGCAGAGCCGTGCGGACGACCTTGACCGGATCGACGATGCCCATGGTGATCATATCGCCGAATTCGCCAGTCTGGGCGTTGTAACCGAAATTGTCGGTATCGCTTTCCAGGATCTTGCCGACCACGATCGAGCCTTCGCTACCGGCATTCTCGGCAATCTGGCGAACTAGCGACTGCAAAGCCTTGCGGATGATGCTGATCCCGGCATTCTGATCGTCATTCTCGCCCTTGATGTCGAGAACGATCGAGGCGCGAAGCAGGGCGGTGCCGCCGCCCGGTACGATGCCTTCTTCGACTGCTGCACGCGTTGCATTGAGGGCGTCGTCGATGCGGTCCTTCTTTTCCTTGACTTCGATTTCCGTCGAGCCGCCGACGCGGATCACGGCAACGCCGCCGGCCAGCTTGGCCAGACGTTCCTGCAGCTTCTCGCGGTCGTAGTCCGAGGTGGTTTCCTCGATCTGAGCCTTGATCTGGCCGATGCGCCCGTCAATATCCGCCTTGGTGCCCGCACCATCGACGACGGTGGTGTTCTCCTTGGTGATCGAGACCTTCTTGGCGCGGCCGAGCATCTCGAGCGTGACGTTCTCGAGCTTGATGCCGAGGTCTTCCGAGATCACGGTGCCGCCGGTCAGGATCGCCAGATCCTCCAGCATGGCCTTGCGGCGATCGCCGAAGCCTGGAGCCTTGACGGCAGCGATCTTGAGGCCGCCACGCAGCTTGTTGACGACGAGCGTCGCAAGGGCTTCGCCTTCGACGTCCTCGGAAATGATCAGCAACGGCTTGCCGCTCTGGACGACGGCTTCCAGGATAGGAAGCATGGCCTGCAGGTTGGAGAGCTTCTTTTCGTGCAGCAGCACGTAGGCATCTTCCAGCTCAGCCACCATCTTTTCGGCATTGGTGACGAAATAGGGCGACAGGTAGCCGCGGTCGAACTGCATGCCTTCGACGACTTCGAGTTCGGTTTCGGCGGTCTTGGCTTCTTCGACGGTAATCACGCCTTCGTTGCCGACCTTCTGCATCGCGTCGGCGATATACTGGCCTATTTCCTTCTCGCCATTGGCCGAGATGGTGCCGACCTGGGCAATCTCTTCCGAGGTGTTGATCTTCTTGGCCTTGGCAAGCAGGTCCTTCACGACGGCGGTAACGGCGAGGTCGATGCCGCGCTTCAGGTCCATCGGGTTCATGCCGGCTGCAACGGCCTTGCCGCCTTCGCGAACGATCGCCTGGGCAAGAACGGTCGCGGTCGTGGTGCCGTCGCCGGCGATGTCGTTGGTCTTCGAAGCAACTTCGCGGACCATCTGGGCACCCATGTTCTCGAACTTGTCGTCAAGTTCGATCTCCTTGGCGACGGTAACGCCGTCCTTGGTGATCCGCGGTGCGCCGTAGGATTTGTCGATCACGACGTTGCGGCCCTTCGGACCGAGCGTCACCTTCACTGCGTCGGCGAGAATGTCGACGCCGCGCAGCAGCTTCTCGCGTGCATCACGGCCGAATTTGATCTGTTTGGCAGACATGGAAAAACTCCCGGGCCGTTGGCCCCATGGTCTTCGTCAAAAGGAAATAAGGAAGCGGCCGAAGATCAGGCGATGACGCCCATGACGTCTGCTTCCTTCATGATCAACAGGTCTTCGCCATTGAACTTGATCTCGGTGCCGGACCACTTGCCGAACAGGATGCGATCGCCTGCCTTGACATCGAGGGGAACGATCTTGCCGCTCTCGTCGCGGGTGCCGGTGCCGACGGCGACGATCTCGCCTTCCTGCGGTTTTTCCTTGGCGGTGTCGGGAATGATGATGCCGCCCTTGGTCTTGGCTTCAGCCTCGATACGGCGCACGACGACACGGTCGTGCAACGGCCGAAAATTGGTATTGTTCATTTTGGGTTCCTTAGCGAGAGCGCAGCCCAATGGCGGGTTCCCGATCGGATATCCTTAGCACTCTTATGCCAGGAGTGCTAGCGCCATTCGTGCCTTGGTGGTGATCCGGCATCGGCGGCGACGCTGTCTCTCTTCGCCAGGGGACGGGCGGGCGACATCGAAACCGCCAGCGGATCACTGCCGCACGTCTAGCAGAAGCCATTGAGCTTGAGGATCTTATGGGCGTCGATCGACGCCTGAAGCTGATCCTCCGAGTTGCGCTCTCCATGGTTCGCGTCCGGATGATGCATCTTGAGCCTTTGCTTGTAGCGGCTTCTGATCTCCTCCGGCGTTGCATCCGGTGAAAGGCCAAGCGTCTCGAAAGCCTTGGCTTCCAGTACCTTGAGCTTGCGTCGCTGAAGATCCAGGTTTGCGGCCTGGCGTTGTGCAGCGCTTTTGCGTGCGTTCGTCGCCTTTGCGGAACCGGAGCGGGCCATGGAGGGGAGCGGCATCTCCGAGGCTTTTTTGATACCGGTGCCCCAGGTCGGGCGGCTGCCGCTTGCCGCTTCCCTCTGATAGCGCGCGATCAACGGGTCGGAGAGGTTTGGCGCAAAGTTATAACCTTTGCCATATTCCTTTACATGCTCAGGACAGAACAGCAGATAAAGCCCTTCGGCATCCCGCCCGACAGGAGCGCGATGAGTGCCACCCTTTTCGCATCCGTCCCACTGGCATTTCGGATGGTTGGGTTCGTGGTGCGGAGCCGGTTTTTTGCGGATCGACCGTAGGCCGACAAATATCTTTGAATCAGACGTCATCGCGCCTTATATGGCGGTCCTGCGCCAGCAGGCAAGGAGTATGGACAGGCCAACCACAGAGCAGTCCGTTGCTGCGGCAGTTCTGCGCCCAGCCGAGCGGGCTGAGGGTCCACCTGTGAGAGCCCTTTTGCTGTGCCGGGACGCAAATTCACCGAGACGTCCAAACTAAAAGTTGACTCACGGGCGGATAGCCTCTATTTACGGTTTATCGATCTTTTGCTTGCTGAACTTTGGTTTCCGCGCGATTGGCAGCGCGCCTGACGAACTTCCCTTTCAAAATCAATCGCTATCACCATCCGCAGGGCTTTGGCTCTGGGGTCACTCAATCTTGCTTTGAAAGGGTTCATCATCATGACCACAGGCACAGTTAAATGGTTCAATTCCACCAAGGGCTTCGGCTTCATTCAGCCTGACAACGGCGGCGCTGATGCGTTCGTACACATTTCTGCCGTCGAGCGCGCCGGAATGCGGGAAATCGTCGAGGGCCAGAAGATCGGCTACGAACTCGAACGCGACGCAAAGTCCGGTAAGATGTCGGCTTGCAACCTGCAGGCTGCCTAACCAAAAGCGGCTTCCGCTTTGACCACGGATGTACTGGCACCGCTGGAAGCTGATTTTTTAAGGGCCGGGCATCATGTCCGGCCTTTTTGTTTTCGATCATGCATAGTTTGCAAACAGGAGCCGTCATGACGCACAGCAAGGCCGAAATGGCCTTTGACCAGGTTCAATCGCAGTTCTTCGCGCGCGACCACGCGGTCGAAGAGCTGGATTATGTCGCGCAGGTACGGGAGGCGAAGACCCTGCGTCTTCGCGAAGCCCGCCTTGCCAGGGAGGAGCGCGATCGAAATGCAGCGCTCGCCATCGCGCTCGCGAAGCGCGCGAAACAGAGACAGGTGTGAGCAACGCCGTGACCGAGAGTCGCCCCGCCGAACATCCCGAGTGGGGATTGGAGCAATTGCGCAGCGCAATCCATGCGGCGGGCGTGGCCCTATGGTCCTGGAACGTGGATACTGACCGCTTCGTTATGGACGGTCACGGCTTTACTCTCTGGAACGTCACGCACGATGTTGCCCTGACCTTCGAGCACCTGTCCGAGAAAATACATCCGGCCGACAGGGACCGGGTGAGGGCAGCCTTTGTCGCGACACGCGCCGTGATCGGCCCTTACGAGATCGACTTCCGCATCCTCGTCGGATCGGACGTGCGATGGGTATCGGCGCGGGGACAGGGCAGTGATGCGGGCATCAAGAACCGGGCGATGACGGGTATTTTTCTGGACGTCACGGGGCGCAAGCAGGCCGAAGAAAGCCATGAACTCCTTGCGGGCGAAATGAGCCACCGGGTCAAGAACCTGCTTGCCATCGCGTCGGGCCTCACTCTGATTACCTCACGATCCTCTGCATCCATCGAAGACATGACGAAGCAGCTGACCAACCGGCTGACCGCACTCGGCCGGGCGCACGATCTTGTTCGGCCGTTACCGAGCGGCCAGGGCGATGCCGCGCTTCTCGGGGACATCTTTACCGTTTTGCTCGCTCCCTATGACGACGATGGAGCTTTTGCCGGAAGAATCAGAGTAGCCGTTCCGCGTCTCGGCGTCGGCCAGGCGGCTGCGACGGGTCTGGCGCTCGTCGTCCACGAACTGGCAACCAACGCCTTGAAGTATGGCGCACTATCGGTGTCGGAAGGCACGCTCGATGTCTCGGGTACGATGGTTGGGGATAACGTCGAAATTCGCTGGACGGAGAGAGGGGGGCCCGAAGTCAGCGCGCCTGAGGGGCCTGGCGGATATGGGAGTAAGCTTCTCCGCCGCACGCTGGCTGGCCATCTTGGCGGCGCCCTCGAGCACGTATGGTCTATGGAAGGGTTGCTCGTGACCCTGCGCATCGATGGCGTTCGACTGTCGCTCTAGCCTTCAATGAACGGACACGCCTGCACTGCAGCGTCGGTGCCTTCTCATATTTGACCCTTTCATTGATGAGCTGCGGAAACGCGGCGATTTGGCCGGCTGTCCAGAATATCCAACCAGCTGGTAATCCTTGGGCCGTTTCTTTCGGGCCGCTTGAATACTATGCGGATAGATGCTGGCCATCATTGCCGAGGCGATATAGAAGCCAGGTTCAGCAACAGGCAGATCGCGATGGATGACTCGATCAAGATAGACAATCGCGGCGACTTCGGGCTCTGGGCCATCGAAGTGGCCAAGCAGATCGTCAGCGAACAGGGTTTCGACCTGGCCAACGCTTCGCGGAGCGGCACGGAGGACGAGCTACGCGTCGCCGGCAACGCGCTGGGGCAGGCCATCACCAATGCACTCATCGAGGTGTATGACGGTCTGCTCGAAGGCGTGCCTGAAGAGTAGAGCCGCGCTTATCCCGAGACACACGTGTGTTCTACGGAAACGGGAAAGGCCGCCGGCTGGCCAGCGACCTTTCTTCGGCTGCGATAGAAACAGGCGATTATTCGGCAGGCTGGCCCGACGGTATCAATACCGCGTTTTCGGCGTCGGCGCCGCCTGCCATGGCGGCTGCAAACTGTGTCCGGTCCAGCTCGTTTTCCCAGCGCGCGACAACGACGGTCGCGACCGCATTGCCGATCAGGTTCGTGAGCGCCCGGCATTCCGACATGAAACGATCAATGCCGAGGATCAGCGCCATGCCGGCGACAGGCACGGAGGGAACGACCGAAAGGGTCGCCGCCAGGGTGATGAAGCCGGCGCCGGTAATGCCTGCAGCTCCTTTCGAGCTCAGCATCGCGACCAGCAGCAGCAGGACCTGGTCGCCGAGTGTGATCGGCGTGTCGGTCGCCTGGGCGATGAAGAGCGCGGCAAGCGTCATATAGATGTTGGTGCCGTCGAGATTGAAGGAATAGCCGGTCGGAATAACCAGCCCGACCACCGAGCGCGTGCAGCCGGCGCGTTCCATCTTGGCCATCAGGCCGGGCAACGCCGCTTCCGACGAGGAAGTGCCAAGCACAAGCAGCAGTTCCTCCTTGATGTAGCGGATGAGCGCGATGATCGAGAAGCCGTTGTATCGGGCGACGGCACCAAGGACGACCAGAACGAACAGGAGCGAAGTGAGATAGAAAGTGCCGATCAGCATGGCAAGGTTGGCAATCGAGCCGATGCCGTATTTGCCGATGGTAAAAGCCATGGCGCCGAAAGCGCCGATCGGGGCCGCCTTCATCAGGATGGTCACGAGACGGAAGATCGGCGCGGTCAATGCCTGCAGGAAGTCGAGAACAGGACGGCCGCGGTCTCCGACCATGCCAAGGGCGATGCCGAACAGAACCGAGAAGAACAGCACCTGCAGGATATCGCCCTGTGCGAAGGCGCCGACGATCGTGTCCGGGATGATGTTCATCAGAAAGCCGGTGATCGTCGCGTCATGGGCCTTCGCCGTATAGGTCGCCACTGCCTTGGCGTCGAGCGTGGCCGGATCTATGTGCATGCCGGCGCCGGGCTGGACGACATTCGAGACGAGGAGGCCCACGGCGAGCGCAAGCGTCGAAAAGGCCAGAAAGTAGATCATCGCCTTGCCCGCGACACGCCCGACCTTCTGCAGGTCGGCCATGCCGGCGATACCGGTTGCCACCGTCAGGAAGATCACCGGCGCGATAATCATCTTCACCAGCTTGATGAAGGCATCGCCGAGCGGCTTCAGCGACGCGCCGACATCCGGGTAGAAATGACCGAGCAGGATGCCGGCGGCAATTGCCACGAGAACCTGAAAATAAAGGTGGCGGTAGAAAGGAAGTTTGTCGTGCGTTGGCACATCGGAGATCGTTGCGTTCATCATGTCCTCCATGGCGCCCCAACCAATTGGCCTCCCGGGGCGGCGGCGTTACTGTTGCGGCAGGTGTGCTGCTGGTTTTGCTGGAGCAACATGCGTGCCAGAGAGGTGGCTGACGCCTAACCCATTGATTTTCCATGTTCGGACTGAACGACGGAAGTGGTTCCTGAAGCCTGCCGTGCGGATTTCCGCCATTGGTCTTTGCTTTTTATGCGGATTTATGCACACATCCGGTGATGCTTGAGCAGCGCCGTCGAGAGAAATCGGTCAGGGATCCCGCCTTCGGGTGGACACCATGGCCTGCCTTTGCCTTCGCAGCTGCCGCGATCCTGATATCCACTCTTTATGCCGCCGGTCTCTCCGGCCGCAGTTCCGCAATCGGAGCGATCCTCGACCAGGGCCGCGCCGATGCCAATCTCAAGGTTGCGCTGCTGCGTGCGGTGCTGGAAAGACCGCGAGCGCTTCCCCTGCTTCTGGCCGAGGATCAACAGGTGGTCGGCGCGCTGGCGTCGAGAAACGTACAGAGCGTCGGCGCCCTGGACCGAAAATTGGAAGGGTTGGTGGCCGGCACCCATGCCTCCGTTCTCTACGTCACCGGCAGGGATGGCATTGCGGTCGCATCCAGCAACTGGCGCGAACCCTTGAGTTTCGTCGGCAACGACTATTCCTTCCGGGAATATTTCCAACGGGCGATGGAGAACGGAACGGCAGAGCATTTCGCCCTGGGCAGCGTCAGTAAGCGTCCTGGACTGTACATCTCCCGGCGTGCCGAAAATCAGGCCGGTGCGCTCGGCGTCGTTGTGGTGAAGATGGAGTTCGACCAGCTGGAAGGCGATTGGCACGACGCCAACCGTCCCGTCTATGTCACCGACGCCGATGGTGTCGTCTTGATCACCAGCATTCCGTCCTGGCGCTTCATGACCGCCGCGCCGCTGCCTGCGGACCGGCTGGGCGCCATCCGCCAAAGCCTGCAATTCGGCAACGCGCCATTGGCGCCTCTTCCGATCGTGCGGCAGGAACCGCTTTCGGATGGGGCGTCGATCGTTTCGGCGGTTTTGCCGGGAACGAGCACGGGAGAGTATCTTCGCCTTCTGACGCCGGTCCCTTCGACATCGTGGCGGCTTGAATATCTCGTGCCGACCGAGCCTTCCGTCGCCGCTGCGGTCCGCGAAGCGCGGCTGCTTGCACTTGCGGTGCTCGTTCCGATCCTCGCACTGATCGCATTCCTTTTGAGGCGGCGGCAGATGATCACCAATCGCATCGCCGCGGAGAAAAACCTGCGCGTGGAACTGGAGCGCCGTGTCGCGGAACGGACCGTGGATTTGAGCCGCGCGAGGGACCTCCTGCAGGAAGAGATCGCCGACCATCGCAGCACCGAGTCGAAACTGCAGGTCGTGCAGCAGGAGCTCGTGCAGGCAAATCGCCTTGCGATCCTTGGTCAGGTTGCGGCCGGAGTTGCCCATGAAATCAACCAGCCGGTCGCGACCATCCGCGCCTATGCCGACAATGCACGTGTCTTCCTGCAGCGGAACCGGAAAGCCTCGGCGGAGGAAAATCTCGGCGAGATCGCCGCCCTGACCGAGCGGATCGGCATGATCACCGAGGAACTCAAGGCCTTCGGACGCAAGGGACGAACGCCGCCCGAAGCCGTCGATCTGCGGGGCGCTATCGAAGGCGCGGTGGTGCTTTTGAGGAGCCGATTTGCCGGCCGGCTCGACATACTCCAGATCGATCTGCCGCCGGCCGGCCTTGCCGTCACCGGCAATCGCGTCCGTCTCGAACAGGTGCTGATCAATCTGTTCCAGAATGCCTTGGAAGCGCTGGAGGGCAGAACCGAGGCAAGTGTGAATGTCTCGGTGGAGACACTGGCGGATGAGATCGTGATCCGGGTCTCCGACAATGGTCCCGGTATCGATCCATCGGTTAGAAGTTCGCTCTTTTCGCCCTTCAACACGTCCAAGGAAAAAGGCCTCGGCCTCGGTCTGGTCATCTCGAAGGATATCGTCACTGACTATGGCGGTCGCATCGAGGTGGAAAGCGGCGAAACCGGCACGACTTTTATTGTCTATCTGCGCAAGGCGGTATCATGAGCAATCCAACACCCGTCGTTCTGGTTGACGACGACGCCGACCTTCTCAAGGCGACCGCCCAGACGATCGAGCTTGCGGGCTTTGTGGTCTCCCGATTTTCGAAGGCTTCCGACGCGCTCGTCCGGATCAACGATGGTTTCGCGGGCGTCGTCGTTTCCGACATCCGTATGCCCGAGATCGACGGGCTGCAGCTCTTCGATCGCGTCCGCAAGCTCGATCCGGACCTTCCCGTCATCCTGATGACCGGCCATGGCGATATACCGATGGCCGTCAAGGCGATGCAGGACGGAGCTTACGACTTCATCACCAAACCTTTCGCCGCGGACCGCCTGGTGCAGGCCATTCGCCGGGCTGCCGAAAAACGGCGGCTGATACTGGAGAACAGGACACTTCGCGATGTGGCCGAACAGGCACGCGACGACCTGCCGCTCATCGGTCAGACCGCGGCCATGGAGCGGCTGCGCAGAACGCTTCGCCAGATTGCCGATACGGACGTCGACGTTCTGGTGACCGGAGAGACCGGTAGCGGCAAGGAGGTCGTTGCCAATCTGATCCATCGATGGAGCCGGCGGTCGAAGGGCAGTTTCGTCGCGCTCAATTGCGGCGCGCTTCCCGAAACCATCATCGAAAGCGAATTGTTCGGCCACGAGCCCGGCGCCTTTACCGGCGCGCAGAAAAAACGTGTCGGCAGGATCGAATATTCGAGTGGCGGCACCCTCTTCCTCGATGAAATCGAAAGCATGCCGCCCGCCACGCAGATCCATATGCTGCGCGTCCTGGAGGCGCGTGAGGTGGCACCGCTCGGCACCAACGAGACGCGGCCGATCGACCTGAGGGTCGTGGCGGCCGCCAAGGTCGATCTTGGCGATCCCTCGCAACGCGGCGCATTTCGCGAAGACCTCTATTACCGGCTCAACGTCGTCACCATCTCCATTCCGCCGTTGCGTGAACGGCGCGACGACATCCTCCTCCTCTTCGGATTCTTTTGCGAACGGGCCGCCAAGCGGTTCAACCGTCAAACGCCCGCTCTGTCATCTTCTGCCCGTCATCACCTCGAAACCCATCATTGGCCGGGAAACGTCCGCGAACTGTCCCACTTTGCAGAACGCTTCGTCCTCGGGCTTGCAGGGGAGGACGACGGGGCGATGGTGCCGCTGGAGGCAGCCACCCTGACGCTGCCCCAGCGTCTCAACCAGCATGAAGCGGAAATCCTCCGTGAGACGCTGGCCAGCAACGCAGGCGATGTCCGCCGTACGATCGAGGCGCTCGGAATTCCGCGAAAGACCTTTTACGACAAGCTCCAACGGCACGGGATAGAGCGTGCCTCTTTCGACCAGGGCGTCAAGCCGGCCAGATAGAGCCTCAAGGCCGCAAGCAGACTTTGTCGGCATGCATGTGATACCGAGGCGGAAAGCCCCAGAAAACGTCGGCCGCCATCGTCAACGCGTGGTTTCGGGATCTGCATGGTGGCAGGCGGTCAGCAACCCCGGGGCAGTCGTTCTTGCCGTCAGGCCAGGCTCCTGATCGGCGCAGATCGAAGTGGCCTTCCAGCACCTCGTCCGAAATCGGCATCCGCTCGGCGGATTGGCAGGGCTTGGAAGATCGCCTTCCAGCACGATGCGCTTGCGATGTCCGCGAAGCCTTGGGTCCGGCGTCGGAACAGCCGACATCAGGGCCTGCGTATAGGGATGTGCCGGCGCGCTGAAGATCGATTGCTTCGGCCCGGTCTCGATGATCTTGCCGAGATACATGACCATCACTCGATCCGAGACGTGCCGCACGACGGCAAGGTCGTGCGCGACGAAAAGCATCGCCAGATTGCGCTCGCGCCTCAGCCTGGCGAGCAGATTGACGACCTGGGCCTGAACCGAGACGTCGAGGGCGGAGACCGGTTCGTCGCAGACGAGGAGCGTCGGGTTGAGTGTCAGGGCGCGCGCGATTCCAAGCCGCTGCCGCTGGCCGCCTGAAAATTCCGAAGGATAGCGGTCCGCATGTTCCGCACGCAACCCCACGGATTCAAGCAGCTTGACCGTCTCTTCCCGCCAGCGGGCCTTTGGCACGGCGCCGGGATGCAGCGCCCACGGTTCGGAGATCAGCCGGTCGATCCGCATGCGCGGATTAAGCGACTGGTAGGGGTCCTGGAAGACGACCTGCATCTTGCGGCGCAACTCATGCAGCTCCCGTCCGCTCGCTTTGGTGATTTCCACGCCATCGAGAACGGCGCTGCCGCTGGTCGCCGGCCCGAGCTTCAGGAGCGTCCTGACCAGGGAAGTCTTGCCGCAACCGCTTTCGCCGACAAGGCCGAGCGTCTCTCCGCGGGCGATCTCGAAGCTGACGTCGTCGACTGCGCGCACGGGCGTCGCGCCGCTGCCAAAGTGCCGGGAAAGGTTTTCGACTTTGAGAAGAGGCTGGTTCATGCTGGTGATACCGGGAAATGGCAGGCGGCCTGGCGGCCCGGCCCCACGGTTTCAAGGGGAGGGATGACCTCGGCGCAGAGCCCTTCGGCGCGCGGACAGCGCGTCCTGAACGCGCAGCCTGAAGGAAGGGCGACGGGATTGGGCGCCGAACCGGGGATCGGCACCAGTTCGTCGTCATCGGTATCCAGGCGCGGCTGCGAGGCAAGCAGGCCGACGCTGTAGGGATGTCGCGCATCTTCGAAAAGTTCGAAGACATTTGCGGTCTCGACGATCCGGCCGGCATACATGACGGCCACGCGGTCCGCGAGTTCGGCTACCACACCCAGATCGTGGGTGATGAAGATCATTCCGGCATCGCTGCGTTTGCGGATTGTCGCCAGAAGATCAACCACCTGCGCCTGGATCGTGACGTCGAGCGCCGTCGTCGGCTCGTCGGCGATGATGACATCCGGTTCGAGTGCTACGGCCATGGCGATCATGATGCGCTGGCGCATGCCACCGGAAAATTCGTGCGGATATTGCCGCGCCCGACGTTCAGGATCGGGAATGCCGATTGCGGTCAGGAGGTCGATCACGGCCTTCTCGACGCCGCCTTCGGGGTTGCGGCCGTGGATGCGGTACATCTCCGCGATCTGCCAGCCGACGGGATAGACGGGATTGAGCGCCGCAAGCGCATCCTGGAAGATGAGGGCGATCCGGCTGCCGCACAGATCCCGCCGCTCTTTGCGCGAAAGCTGCAGCAGTTCCGCCCCGTCGAAGCGGATCGATCCCCGGTCGATCGCGCCCGGAGGATTGGGAACGAGGTCCATGATGGCAGATGCAGTCACGGACTTGCCTGAGCCGCTTTCGCCAAGAAGGGCCAGGACTTCACCGCGTTCCAGCGAGAAAGAGACGCCATTGAGTGCGAATATGCGGCCGGACGCCGTATCAAAACTGACTTGCAGATCCTCGACTTCGAGAAGAGCCATCAGCGCCTCCGGCTTACAAGGCGCCAGTGCTGCGACGGGTCGTTGACGATCCGGAACCAGTTGGCGAGAAGGTTGAAGGACATGGTGGTGAGCATGACGGCGAGGCCGGGGAAAAAGCCGAGCCACCAGGCAGACGACAGATAGCCCTGGCCCTGGGCGACCATCAGCCCCCAGCTTACCGAAGGCGGCTGGATGCCGAGACCGAGATAGCTCAGCCCGGATTCGAACAACATGACCATGGCGAGATTGACCGAGGCGAGCGTCAGCATGGTGGGTGCGACGCTGGGGAGGATGTGGGTGCGCAGGATCCAGGCCGGTCCCCCGCCGAAGACGCGCGCGGCATCGACGAAAAGTCGTTCGCGGACCTCGAGCGTTTCGGCCCTTGCGACGCGGATATAGGCCGGCATGCGGGTGATGGCGAGCACGATCACGAGGTTGCTGACGCTCGGACCGAACAGGTAGAGGCCGAAGAGTGCCACCAGCAGGGTCGGGAAACCGAGGATGATATCGCAGATCCGCATGATGAGGTTTCCGACGATGCCGCCGAAATACCCGGCGATCACGCCCAGCAGCGTTCCGCCGATCAGGCTTGACAGCACGGTCACCACGGCGATGCCGATCGTCGTCGAAGCCGCCTGGATGAGGCGAACGAGGAGCGGCCGTCCGAGTGCGTCGGCACCCAGCCATAAGGTCCAGGACTGGCCGAAGTCGAACGGCGGCAGGTTGCGTGCCTTCAGCGAAATGCGGTTGTCGCCCAGGAGCGACAGCGAATCGGTGAAGATGGCGAGCACGACGATCAGCAACCAGATCGCCGCGGCGACGGCCATCGGGTCACCCGCGAGCGCACGCAGGAGCCAGAAGATGCGGGGGCCACGGCGCTCGCGGGCCGGGAGGAATTCGGCGGATGTGTCGGTCATTCGATCCTCACGCGCGGATCGATCGAGGCATAGAGCATGTCGACCAGAATGTTGATGACGAAGATCACGACCGCGACGGCAAAGATCGATGCCTGGACGATCGCGAAGTCGCGTTTCAGAATGCCGTCGATCAGGAGTTTGCCGATGCCGGGAAACCCGAAGACCACCTCGACGACGCCGCCACCGCCGGCGAACTGGGCGGCAAGGTCGCCGGTCACCGTGACCGCGGGAAGGAGGGCATTGCGGAGCGCGTGCACGAAGGTGACCCGTCCGTCACGCGCGCCCTTGGCCCGCGCCGTCCGGACGAATGTCGCATTCAGCGCTTCAATCATCGAGCCGCGGACGATCTGCACCAGAGTTCCGAAAGGCCGGGCAAACAGGCAGGCGACGGGCAGCACCCAGTAAATCGGGCCGCCGAAGCCTGACGTCGGCAGAATGCGGAAGGTGACCGCAAACAGAAGCACGCCCATCAGGCCGAGCCAGAAATCCGGCACGCTTGCGGCTGCCTGCGACAGGACATTGACGCCCCGGTCGATCCAGCCGCCGGCATTCACGGCAGCAATGGATCCCATGACGATCGCGGCGGTGAAGGCCAGAGCCAAGGCGATGGCGCCAAGTGCCAGCGTGTTCGGCAGCGCCTCCAGCACCACGTCCATGGCCGGGCGATTGTGCCAGAGAGACATTCCGAAATCGAGGCTGAGAATATCCCAGGCCCAATCGAAGAACTGGGCCATGAGCGAGCGATCGAGCCCAAGACGGATGCGCATGGCGTCGCGCGCCGCCTCCGAAGCGTCGACAGGCAGGTAGAGATTGACGGGATCGCCCGTCAACCGCACGAGGAAGAAAGCGGATGTCATCAGTGCCGCAAGCGCGAGCGCCGCGAAGGCCGCGCGTTTCAGGAAATAGGTGAAGGACATCCGCTCTCCTCAAGCGACATACAAGCCGTCGGCCGGGCAGATCAACGGTAGCTGATCGACTTCAGCTTGATCTCGTTGCCGGCCTGTACATCAGGCGTATAGTTCACATTCTTGGCGACACGGGCGATCGTGACCATGTGAAAGAGCGGTGCGATGTTGACCGCATCGACGGCGATGTACCTGAACGCCTGTTGGAACAGCTTCTTGCGCTCGTCGCCGGTTGCCTTCGAGCCGTCGGTAATCAGCTTGTCGAGGCCGGCGTCGGTGATGGTCGACTGGTTGCCATCGGTGGTAAAACGGTTCGGCAGCGTGAACACGGCATCGCCCTCGGCATTGTCGATCTGCGTCTGCAGGATCGAGGGCGGGCGATCCTTGTTCCACGGTTTCAGCAGCCGCTTCAGCCACGGGCTTGTCTCGAGCATTTCAAGCCGGGCGTTGAAACCGGCATCCGCCAGCATGGCCTGAATGGCCTCCAGGCTTTCGGAGGAGTTCGGATAGATGCCGATGCGGCCGTAGATGATGATCTCCTTGTCGACCGGCACGCCATCCGCCTTGGCGGCTGCAAGCAGGGACTTCGCCTTTTCCGGATCGTAGGTCCAAACGGGAATGTCCGGATTGAAGCCGAAGACCGATGGTGGCACGACCTGCATCGCCTTTTGAGCGTCCTTGTGGAAGATCGTTCCAATGAGGCCATCCCTGTCGATCGCGAGGTTGAGGGCTTCGCGAACGCGCTTGTCGTTGAGGGGTGCGATCTGCGCATCGATCCTCAACAGCGAGGTTTCGGCGTTTGGGAAGGCGTGATCCTGTCCGGTGGTGCCGTCCTGGGGTGCAATTTCATAGGCGATCTGCGCTTCGCCGGTGTCGACCATCGCCGCCCGCACCGCGGACTCGGCGCGCCAGATGATCGTCGCGTTGGGAATTGCCGGCTTGTCGCCCCAATAGCCTTCATAGGCCACCAGACCGACGGACTGGCCGGGTGTCCACGCGACCAGCTTGTAAGGTCCGGTTCCAGCTGGATTGCGCGTCTTGGTGTCACCCGGGGTTGCCGGCGAACCGATGTCCAGGGCGGACAGCTTGTTCGGCAGGATTGGCTCGACGACGTCCGTCCTTATGAGGAGGGTCGTCGGGTTCACGGCTTCTGCATTGAGTTTGAGGCCCTTCAGGGTGGCAAGTCCCACTTCGCAGGCGAGCGCCGGATCCTGGGCCCGCTTCAGAGCCGCGATAACCGCATTCGCATCGAACGCCTTGCCGTCGTGGAAGGTCACGCCTTGGCGCAGCTTGAACTCCCAGGTCAGGCTATCGACCTGCCGCCACCTGGTGGCGAGGCTCGGGACGACAGAACCATCCTTGGGGCTGAGATTGACGAGCGCTTCGGTGATGTTGTTGTGCAGAATGCGTGAATTGCCCGAGAGGTCCGTGTCGCAGGGGTCGAGCGATTTCGGCTCGTCCGTCACCACGACCGTCAGCTTGTCCGGGGCCGCGCGAGCGGGAATTGCGACGCCTGCCGCCAACGATATTGCAAGCCCCATGCTCAACGCATGGATACCCGTGATCTTCTTCATGAAAGCCCTCCTCCAAATCCAAACGAGCCGCATACGGCGCCTCGGTGATCTCTTCCTCAAAGTCATCCGGGTCCGCGGGGACAACCCGCGCTCAAATGGCTTTACTTCCTCCTGCAAGTGCGTAGTGTCAAATGTGACACTTGCGACGCCAACATGCTCGTTCAATCTCAAGAAGTCAAGGCAGTCAATCCGTATATGGAATTTGAAGTTCATGAGTGAACCAAAGCATGGGTCCCCGGTGGTGGAAAAGACGGCGCATCTGCTTGAGGCGGTTGCGGATGCGCGGACCGGAATTTCGCTCGGCGCATTGGTCGATCAGCTCGGAGTGCCTCGTTCGACCGTCTATCGCATCCTCAATTCACTGACCGCACATGGGCTTGTGGCTCGGGTAAACGGCGGGGCCTCCTACGAGCTGGGGCCGAAATTCGTGCAGCTTGCGCGGCGTATTTCGCCCGGTGCGGATAGGGTGACGCTGATCGAGGCTGCGAGGCCTGTTCTGGCTGCCGCGGCCGACAGGATCTACGAATCTTTCAGGCTGGCGGCGCCCGAAGGCAATGAAATGATGACGATATTTGCGGCCCCCAGTCCCGGGGACTACGCCCTGTTCATCAAGGTCGGCGGTCGTTCGCGCAAGCATGTCGGTGCGGCCGGCAAACTTGCTCTGGCCTATTCCGACTACAACGAGATCGAGGTCTACTGCGCCGGCGGGCTGGAGGCTCGGACGCCATATACGATCACCGATCCTGAGACGTTGAAGGAAGCGCTCGCTGAAATTCGCCGCAGCGGAAGTGCGGAGGACAACCAGGAATCGAACCTTGGCCTGCGAGCTTTCGCAGCTCCCATATTCGATTCAGCAAGTCGCCTGGTCGCCACCGTCAGCGTGCCGTTCATCGGCGAGGCGACGCCGGAGCGCGCTCGATCAATCAGGCGCGAGGTCCTCGACGCCGCTGCCATGGTGATGAAGGCCATCAATGGCGCTCATCCAATGTCCAAATAAGAAGCAGGAAATTCTTTATTGAACTATCATGCCGTTATGCTAGACCTCGCAGCCGGACAAACGGAGGTTATCATGACGGCGTTGGACCCATCGGTTTACGTAAAGCTTTTGCGGACAAATTCGGCGACCCTGAGCAGCTTGCTGCTGAAACGTGGGCTCAGGAACACCGCGGTTCGCGGTGTGCGGCCGCTGGCCGCCGCCGAGAAACCTATGATCGGCCCGGCCGTCACCGTTCGCTACATTCCCGCCCGGGAGGATATCGACGGCTCGGCCTACAGTTCCGATCCGTCCAATCAGCAGCGCAAGGCGATCGACACGATACCCGAGGGGCACGTCCTTGTGTTCGATTGCCGCTCGCTGGCGGAGATTGCCGGGATTGGCGCGATGCTGGCCCGGCGCCTTGTCTACCGCGGATGCGCTGGCCTTGTGCTGGATGGCGGCGTTCGAGATACGGCCGATATCGCCCAGCTCGGGCTCCCGACCTACTGCATGGGGCCGGCGGCTCCGGCCAATCTGGTTGCCCACCATGCTTCCGACATGAATCAGCCGATCGCCTGCGGTGGTGTTGCGGTTTATCCCGACGACATCATCTTCGGCGACAGCGAGGCTGTCATCGTCATCCCCCGGCAATATGTGAACGAGATCGCTGACGAGGCCGTCGCAATGGAGGAGCAGGAGGAGTTCCTGAAGCTGGAGATCGAGTCGGGCAAATCGACACTTGGCGTCTATCCGCCAAACACGGAAACGCTCGAGCGGTTCGAGGCCTGGCGCAGGGCTCGCATCGAGGCCGTTTGACGCCTGTCACCGCCAGCGTTCGGCGAGTTCGGCCCTGCAGCTCGCTTGGGCGTGGAATCTTCATCTACTGCGACGCGCTGTGGCCCCCAACGCGGCAACGGTTCGATTCCCGCGCCGCTCGAACCCGCCTACGATTGAAGTCAACGGCAATTCCAGCAACCTGAATCAACCGATTTTCGCGGCAGTGTTCTGAAGAACGGTGCGGCTCTCCGGGAGCTCCGGCGGAGCTCCTATGGATTGTCGTTTGATGAGTGTGGTCGCCAGCACCCGGCAGCGTGGCGCATCGCCGATGCCGGTAATGCGCCGGACGAGGATCCGCGCGCTTTCGAAGCCGAGGTCGTAGACCGGCTGGGCGATCACCGTAATCGGCGGGCTGGTCACGCTTGTCCAATCGGCATCGTGGAAAGCGATCAGCGACAGGTCTTGAGGGATGGACATGCCCAGTCTGCGCAGGGTCTTGAACACTTCAAGCGCCACCACGTTATCCGACGCGAGTATGGCAGTTGGCCTGTCGGCGCCCTGAAGCAATTCGGAAATGATCTTGTCACCCTCGCCGCGGCGGTTGGCACCGAGCCGGATGTAGCGCTCCGGATGCTCGATACCGGCAGACCGGCTCGCCGCGACAACGCCTTCTATTCTCTCCATCACCGTACTCAGATTGATCTGGTGCGGTCCCCGGTAGATCGGGTCGTCCGACTCCGTGGCTGAGATGTAGGCGATGCGGCGATGGCCGGCTTCGATCAGGGCTCGTGTGGCGGCCTCGGCCGCCTGTCGGTCGTCCGTAACGACGGCATCGACTGCAAGACCCGGAACGGTCCGGTCCAGAAGGACGAGGGGTCGACCGGATCGCTGGACCTCGTGCAGGTGCTGTGTCTCATATACCGAGGCCGGAGTAACGATCAATCCATCCACGCGCTTGCCCAGCAAGACGCGCACGGCCGCCTTTTCCTTGGCGGCATCCTCGCCGGAATTGGACAGGATGACATCGAATCCGGCTGCGTGCGCCGCATCGCTGATCCCGCGCACGGCCTGGCCGAAATACGGATTTTCGATATCGCCGACGATGACCCCGATCGTCTTCGACTTTCCGGTCGTCATGCTGCGCGCAAGCTCGTTGGCCTGATAGCCAAGCTTTCTTGCGGCTTCGCGAACCTTCTCCTTCACGACGGGGCTCGCTGTCCCGTAGCTGCCGAGAACGCGTGCGGCGGTCGCCTTGGATACACCTGCGCTCTGCGCAACGTCCGAGATGGTGACAAGCCGCTTTGACGTCGTTCTCTTCATCATGTTCCGTGACATAGGCTGAGAAAAAAACGGCGTCAAGAAAATCACACCATTGACATGTGAGACCGGTCTCAAATACGATTGATACCGGTCTCATTAGGAAATACGGGCGCTTTTACGCCTCGGATGGACGAAGCCCTCTACGATAATCCAGGACGAAGGAACATGCAGTTGACAACCTCTTCCTCCCGCCAGCGGATCGCCGTCATCGGTGGCGGTATTTTCGGTGTTTCCTCGGCGGTTCATCTGGCCCGGCTGGGCGCGCAGGTCATCCTAGTCACGGAAGGGGCGTTCGCCAGCGGCGCGTCCGGTCGGTCGCTGGCATGGCTCAATTCGGCACGTTTCCGTTCCGCCGAATATCACCGTCTTCGGGTCGCCGGCATCGATCGCTACCGGACACTGGCAAGCCGCAATGAAGGCGCTGCCTGGCTGCGCTTCGACGGTGGCCTGACATGGGATGCGGACGATGCGGCGAACCGGATTGCGGAAACCTTCGCTCACGAGCAATCGATCGGTTATGACTGCCAGCTTCTTGCCGCAACAGAAGTGGTGAAGGTCACGCCCGGTATCAATGTGGCTGCGGTTTCGCCTCAGGGCGCGATTTTCAATCCCGGTGAGGGCTGGGTGGACCTGCCTTCCCTGATCGATATCCTCCTTCAGGAATTCAAGGCGCTTGGCGGCCAGGCCGTCGCCCATGCCGGAAAGGCGAGCGTCGACATCAAGGGTGGTCGGCCAGCCGGGGTCTCGACTACAAATGGAACGTATGTAAAGGCGGACGCAGTTCTCGTCGCCACCGGCGCGGTCGTGCCTGACATGGCAAAACAGGCGGGCCATGCCATTGCCGATGGAACTCCGATCGCCCTTCTTGTCAAATCGAAGCCTTTCAGGCCCGCCGTCCGCGCCGTCCTCAATACACCGAACGTGGCGCTGCGCCCGACGCCGGATGGCGCGGTCGTCTGCGATTCCGCATGGTCGGAGGAAGAGCTCAATCGCCGCTCCGACGGAACCCATGACGTGAAGGAAGAGACGCTTCGTCGTCTCCTTCTGGAAGCCTCGAACGTGCTCGAGGGTAACCCCGCGCTTGAACTGGAAAGCTATCACTGCGGGCCGAAGCCCGTGCCGGGTGACGGGGAACCGGTGATCGGCCCGCTCGAGGGCATTCCGGATTATTTCGTCGCCTTCAGCCATAGCGGCGCAACACTCGGGCTGATTGCCGGTGAGCTCATCGCGCGGGAAATCGTGACGGGGGAGGCGAGCCCTCTGCTTGCGAATTTCCGGCCGGCCCGTTTCGCCCGGAAAAGCCAGGCCTTGGCATCGTAAGCCGAGCTGCAGGGAGGAGATTGCAGATGACGGCGAAGGAGAAGAATTCGGAGATGGTCGATCTCGAAGTTGCCGTCGAATTGTCCGGCGTCGACAAATGGTTCTCCATCCTCCAGGTGCTGCACGACGTCAACCTTACCGTCAGGTGTGGTGAAAAGGTGGTCGTTTGCGGTCCCTCGGGTTCCGGCAAGTCCACCATGATCCGTTGCATCAATTACCTGGAAAAGCACCAGAAGGGCCGCATCGTCGTCAACGGTACGGAGCTGACGGACAACAGGAAGGTTATCGACCGCGTCCGGCAGGATGTCGGCATGGTGTTTCAGAACTTCAATCTCTATCCGCATCTCACCGTGCTCGAGAACTGCACGCTGGCTCCCCGCTGGGTAAAGGGGGTTGCGAGAAAGGATGCCGAGGCTGTAGCGCGCGCCTATCTGGAGCGGGTGCGGATTCCGGACAAAGCCGATTTCTATCCAAGCCAGTTGTCCGGCGGACAACAGCAGCGCGCGGCGATCGCCCGATCGCTCTGCATGAACCCGAAGATCATGCTGTTCGACGAACCGACCTCGGCTCTCGATCCGGAGCTCGTGCGCGAGGTGCTGGACACGATGGCGCAGCTGGCGAGCGACGGCATGACCATGGTGTGCGTCACACATGAAATGGGTTTCGCGCGGCAGGTGGCGGACAGGGTGGTGTTCATGGACGCGGGCAGGATCATCGAGACAGCGCCGCCCGAGGAGTTCTTCAGCAATCCGAGGGAAAGCCGGACAAAGGCATTTCTCAGCCAGATACTGCACTAGCGGGTCTGATTTTCTGCATCCGGACCGGTTGCGGCAAAAAGCATACGGACGGGCAAACGTTCGATGGCAAAACAATGAAACAAAGGGAACGACTGTCATGTACATATCCATCTGCATGCTTCGCCGCACGGCCGTAGCTTTCGGCGCGCTTGCCGTCCTTGCGTTTGCGCCGCTGCCCGCTTCGGCTCAGACCGTGCCTAAGGCGATCAAGGATGCCGGCGTGATCCGCATCGGCGTCAAATGCGACTCTCCTCCATTCGGGGCATCCGGCACCGACGGCAAGCCGGCCGGCATCGAGATCGAGATGGCGAAGCAAATCGGCATTGCCGCCTTCGGGGCAGCCGAAAAGGCGGAATTGAGTTGCGTGGCGACGGACGCCCGCATTCCCTCCCTGACGGGCGGAAAGATCGACCTGATCATTGCGACGCTCGGCAAGACGCCGTCGCGCGAACAGGTGATCGATTATTCCGATATCTACTACTGGGGCAGCAGCCGGGTGATCGTACCGAAGGACAGCAAGGTCCAGAAGCTGGCCGATCTCGACGGCAAGTCGATGCTCATCATCAAGGGCGGCTCGCAGCTGAAGTGGTTGAAGGAACGCATTCCGAGCCTGGAATTCGTCCAGCTCAACACCAATGCCGACAATCTGCAGGCCCTGCAGCAGGGTCGCGCCGACGGCTATGTGGGCGATGCGATCACGATCGCGACGCTTGCGGCCAATTATCCGGAATTCCGCACGCTGGAAGAGCCCGTCGATCTCGGCTTCAATGGCGTCGGCGTCCGCAAGGGTGAGGACGAACTCAAGGCTTTCGTCAATGGTGTGGTCAAGAAGCTGAAGAACGAGAAATTTTACTCAAAGACAGTGCCGACCTTCGTCAAGGATCCCGTCGTCGCGGCGGAAATGGTAAAATCCTTCGAAACGGATCCGCCGGCCGTAAAGTGAGCGAACCCGGTCCTGACGGTTTCGACCGCCAGGACCCCATGTTCACCGGTATTTTCGAGCAGGATGACGGCCATGGACTTTGCCTATATTCTCGACGCCCTGCCGGACCTGATGACCGGCCTCAAAATGACGCTGATCGTCAGCTTTCTCGCGATCGTCCTGTCCTGCCTTATCGGCCTGCTGGGCGCGGTGTTGCGGACGGGCGGGATCAAGCCCCTGCAATATGCTGTCACGGCCTATGTCGAATTCATTCGCGGCACGCCCTACCTCGTGCAGATCTTCTTCATCTTTTATGGCCTTCCGAGCCTGGGGTTGCGCTTCAGCATCTTCTGGTCCGGGGTCATTGCTCTCACGGCCTGGGCAAGTGCCTTTCAGATCGAAAATTTCCGGGCCGGCCTCGCGGCCGTCGGCAGGGGAATGCATGACGCGTCGGCGTCGCTTGGCCTCAAGCGCTGGCAACATTCGATATTCATCATCCTGCCCCTGGCGACCCGCGCCGCTCTGCCGTCGGCGATGAATACGATCGTGGCGACGGTGAAGAATTCCGCATATCTGCAGGCGATCGGCCTGGTGGAGCTGACTTTTGTCGCCGTCGACCGGATCGCCTACGATTTCCGGGCAATCGAGATGTTCGCCTCGATTTGCGTGATTTATCTGATCTGCGTCTTCACCATTTCTGGCTTCGGCTACATGGTCGAACGGCGTCTCAGCCGACCTTTCGGCGGGAGGTAGACGATGCTGCTTCTGGAGTTCCAGTCCTTCCTGTTGGACGGCCTTCTCAATACCCTGTTTCTCTCGTCGGTCATGATCGCCGGCGGCACGTTCTTCGCGGTGATCTTCGCCGCCGGTCTTTCCGCCCAATCGGCTTGGTTGAGAGGACCTGTCTACGGTCTCGTCGAATGCCTTCGCGACATTCCATTGATGGTCACGGTGCTGATGGTGTATTTCGTGCTGCCGCATGCAGGCCTGTCGTTCAATCCGTTCTGGTCGAGCGCGCTCAGCGTGTCGGTCTGGGGTGGGGCGAACGGCGCGCATATTATTCGCGCCGGTCTGCTGTCCGTGCCGAGTGGCCAGCGGGAAGCTGCCCTGTCATCCGGCCTGCGCGGCTGGAAAGGGTTGTTCTTGGTCATAGTCCCGCAGGCGATGCCTGTCATTCTGCCCCCTTACGTCAGCCTCGTCACCAGCCTCACCCAGGCGAGCTCTCTCGGCGCGGTCCTCGGTGTCAACGAACTGCTGCGCTCGGCGCAGATCCTCATCGAGCAGACGACCATCGCGCGCGGAGGAAGCCCGGCCTATCTGGTCTACGGCTCCATTCTTGTGGTGTATTTCGCTCTCTGCTGGTCGATCTCTGCCTTGGGCGCAAAGCTCGAGCGGCATTTCGCTAAACCATACCAGCGGACGAACGGCAAGACCGGGCTTGCAAGGCCGGCGGTGGCCCTGCAGATCAGCACGACCTGAACTGGTATCCTGTCCTTGATATGGGGCAGCCGAAATCTTCGGCTCACCCCCAGAAAAGCGACTTGGGCCGCTCGCCGCCATAGCCTGTTCCATGGCCCTTTCAGAGGGTTTTGAGGTGTAGGATCAAGGTCCTAGAGCGGCGAACTGCGGTGAGGGCTGCGCCGAGCGCGATGATGCCGAGACCAATCATCAGGACCTGATTGTAGCCGCCCCACAACGGCTCAAGCATGGATATCAATCCTGCTGCGGTGATCGTTGCCATCCGGTGTTGCTTGGCCATCGGGCCGGAGAAATCACTCGGATTGCCGGTGGCCCGGCCGAGTTCCCTGACATAAGCCGTCAATACGGCAAAAGCACCAGCGGCCCAGCCGAGGCCGGGCATGCCGATCCCATATCCAACGCCCGCGAAGATCAGGAGATCGGCGATGCGGTCCGGGAATTCGTTCCAGAACGGGCCGTCCGGTTCTCCCTTTCCGCCTTCGACGGCGACCATGCCGTCGAACAGATTGCAAAGCAGCCGGCCCTGGCAGCAAAGCACGGCCAGCAGCAGACAGGCAATGCGGCACCAACCGACCGTCTGTCCCGCCATATAGAAGGCGCCACAGGCAAGGGCCGCGGCGACCATGCTGGCCTGGGATATCTGGTTTGGGGTGATGGTTTTCGATGCCATCCATCGCGCGATCGAGCCTGCCCAGCGGGTGTTGCGGCTTGCCAGCGGCCGCCTGTCGCCTGTCTCGGTCATGTCCCGGCACCTCGTCTTGCGGAGATCGAATAATTGTAGATCGCGGCGTAGCTCGTCGATACCAGAAGCGGAACCGCGACGGTCTTGAGGATTTCCGGTGTGCCGCTCGCCGCATGGATCGCGACGAGAACGGCGGTCGAGCCGAGGCAGGCAATGAGCGGCGGCGCCCATAACCGGGTCATGCCGTCAAAGCGCTTCGAAAGTCCGTCGATCACCGATTTCAGGAAAAGTGTCAGGCACGCGGACATCACGCCCTGCACCAGACCGGAATAAAGCGGTCTTGGCATTGCATAGTCGCGATTGGCAAAGACAGCCCAGCCGCCCATGGCAAGAAACGCGAACAGCACATGCACCGTCCCGCTGCGTGCAAGCCGCTTCAGCGCATCCGGCATCACAGCGACCACCAGTAGCGCACGATATGGAAGAAGATCGGCGCCGAGAACACGACGGAATCCAGCCTGTCGATCAGGCCGCCATGACCTTCGATGAGATTGCCCCAGTCCTTGATGCCGCGGTCCCTTTTGATCGCCGACATCACCAGGCCGCCGAAGAAACCCATCAGCGTGATGATGAAGGCGAGCAGCCCTGCCTGAACAGGCGTGAACGGGGTGATCCACCAGAGGGCAGCACCGATCAGAGTGGCGCTGATGACGCCGCCGACAAAGCCCTCGACGGTCTTGGATGGCGACAGTTTCGGTGCGATCTTGGTGCGCCCGAACAGCTTGCCCCACACATATTGCAGCACGTCGCTCAACTGGACGACGATCACCAGGAAGGCGATCAGCAGTACGTTGCGGCCGTCGTAGCCCGGTATGTTCAAGGTCAGCAGCGCCGGGACGTGCGAGGCGCAGAAGACGCAGATCATCAATGCCCACTGCACCTCCGCAATACGGATCAGGAAACGCTCCGTATCGCCCCTGAGCACCGATATGATCGGCATCAGCAGGAACGCATAGACCGGAATGAAGATCGAGAAGATGCCGTATTGTTCAGCCCAGAGCAGATAGTATTGAACCGGCACCACGACGAAAAAGGCGGCCGCCAGTGCCCAGTGGTCGGCCCTGCGGGTGTTGATGAGGGTCACAAATTCCCTGAGCGCGGCAAAAGAGCAAAAACCGAATAGAACGAGAACCCCGATGCGGCCCGCCACGAAAGCGATGCCGATCAGGATAACCATGATCCACCAGGCCTTGATCCGGGCGTTGAGGTTTTCGATTGCCGCGTTCGAACCGTTTGGCGAGAGGCGCTGCTGCAGCACGTAACCAATGGCCGATGCAAGAATAAGCACGCCGAATATGCCGGCCACCAGCGTCAAGAGATCGGAACTCGCGGCACTCATTCACCACTCCCTGCAGGCTTGGGGGACAGAGCTAGAAGAGCCGTCTGCATGCGTTCAAGGAAAGTGTCCTTGGCCTCATCCTGTGCCAAGCGCAGGGCGCTGCCGAAGGTGACGGTGCAGATCAGCGGTATCGGGACGATCTCACCCTTTGGCATGACCCGGTTGAGATTGTTGATCCAGACCGGGACCAATTCTATGTCGGGGCGTGCCGCCGCCAGATGAAAAATGCCGCTCTTGAACGGAAGGAGAGGGGCATCGGACTGGTTGCGGGTGCCTTCCGGAAAGAGGATCAGCGACGAACCGGCGTCGATCGCCGCGGCCATTTGTGTGACGGGATCCTCAGTCCTCTGGTCTCGCTCCCTGGCGATCAGAACCGCATTGAAAACGTCACGGCCGATAAAACGGTTAAGCCGCGATTTCAGCCAGTATTCAGCGCCGGCAACCGGACGAGCCTGACGACGGAGCCTTGGCGGCAACACCGTCCAGACCAGAACGAAGTCACCGTGGCTGGAATGGTTGGCGAAATAAACGCAAGGGCGGGTGGGCAGGCCTTCCTCAGGCCAGATGGCGCGAACCGCCGTGACCGCGCGGGCAAATACGACGATCGCCGCCGCCGCGGCCTTTGTTATAAAAGCCTTCATTCGTCCCCCGGTCGACGTGAGCGATAGCGCTGATCGAACTCTAGCATTGTCACGGTCGGAAGAAAGGGACTTTGGAACATTCCAGCGAAAAACAGCACCAATGCCGTCGCGCGCTTTACCTTTGAACAACCTCGGTGACCCGGCCACCGGAAATCACCCGGATTCGGCATCCGTCGGCGTGTAGAAGCGCAGGCCCGGCGCCCACGTTCGGCGGGAAGAACGGCGCTTAGATATGCGTCGTCTGCGCCGCGTTGATCGATGAGATGAAGCTCTTCGTGCGCTCCTGTCTCGGATCACCAAAGATCGCTTGCGCTCTGCCGGACTCGACCACTTTTCCGCTCTCGAGGAAAACCACGTGATTGGCGATCCGCGAGGCGAGGCGCAGATCGTGCGTCGCCATCACCATCGTCGTACCCTCGGCGGCGAGCCGTCCGAGCACGTCGATGACCTCGGCGGAAAGTTCGGGATCGAGAGCCGAGGTCGGTTCGTCGCAGAGAAGGACCCGGGGCGAAGGTGCCAGCGCCCGGGCGATCGCAACCCTTTGCTGCTGCCCGCCGGAAAGTTCTGACGGCCAGGCATCGGTCTTATGCGCCATTCCCACCTTGGTGAGCAGTTCGCTGGCGCGGTTATGGGCCCTTTCGCGCGGCCACTTGAGAACCGTCGTCAACCCTTCCATGACATTCTCGATCGCTGTGCGATGCGGAAAGAGCTGGAAGTTCTGGAAGACCATGCCGGTCTGGCGGCGGATTTTCTGGATCGACTTCCAGCCGATCTTCATGCCGGGCTCGAAGTCGAGCTTTTCATCGCCGATGCGGACGGAGCCGGCGGTCGGGATCTCCAGGAGGTTGATGCAGCGCAGCAGCGTGCTCTTGCCGCCGCCCGAGGGTCCGATGAGCGCAGTGACGCTTCCTTCGGGGATGCCGAGGCTGATATCCTTCAGGATGACCGCATCGCCGAACCGCTTTTCGATGTTGGAAAGCTCGATCATCGGTTTGACTCCATCATGCCGCCATAACGGGCGAAACGCTTTTCAAGCCTGTTCTGCAAGGACGACAGCACCGAGCTCAGGACCAGATAGATCAAGGCCGCCTCGATATAGAGGATCAGCGGTTCGTAGGTCGTCGCGACGATCCGCTGGGCCGCCTGGAAGAGTTCCGGCACCGTGATCGCCGCGGCAAGTGACGTATCCTTGACCAGCGAGATGAAGGTGTTCGAAAGCGGCGGCACGGCGACGCGCGCCGCCTGCGGCAGAATGGTGCGGCTCATCGCCTGGCGCCATGACATCCCGATCGAATAGGCCGCTTCCCACTGCCCTTTCGGAACCGACGAGATGACGGCGCGGATAATCTCGGAGCTATAGGCGCCGATATTCAGGGTGAAGCCGATCAGCGCTGCGGGGAAGGCGTCGAGCAGGATGCCGATGCTCGGCAGGCCGTAGAAGATCACGAAAAGCTGCACAAGAAGCGGCGTCCCGCGGATCACCCAGACGTAAAATCGGGCGATCAGCGCCAGCGGTGCCGGGCCGAAGAGCCGCGTCACCGCCGTGATCAGGCCGAGGATGAGCCCGAACAGGAAGGACAGCAATGTCAGCGGAACCGTAAAGCGGATGCCCGCCCATAGGAGGGTCGGAAGTGAATCCGACATCAGTTGAAGCCAGTGCGGCACGATGTGATCCTCAAAATGAGGCGTCCGGCGCAGGCGCCGGACGCTGGATTCATGCATTCAGGAACGCCCTGGCAGCCTATTTCGAGACGTCCTGTCCGAAATACTTGTCCGAGATCTTCTGATAGGTGCCGTCGGCCTTGATGTCCGCCAGGGCCTTGTTGATCGCGCCAAGCAGTTCCGGTTCGCCCTTGCGGATGATGATGCCGGAATAATCGGCATTGTCCTGCTGCGCTGCGATCTTTACCGGCGCGTCGGGTTTCTGCTTCTTGAAATCCAGGAAGGAGAGGCTGTCATTGATCGTCGCGTCGGCGCGGCGTGTCAGCACAAGCTGGATCGACTGGTCGAAACCGTCCGTACCCACAAGCTCGGCGCCCGACTGCTGGGCGATCTTCCCGAAGTTGCTGGTCAGCGACTGGGCGGATTTCTTGCCCTTGAGATCGGCAAAGCCCTTGATGTCGCTATTGTCCTGGCGAACGATCAGCACTGCCTTGGAGGCGATGTAGGGCTCGGAGAAATCGTATTTCTGCTTGCGGGCTTCGGTGATGCCGACCTGGTTGATGACGGCATCGTAACGCTTGGCGTCGAGGCCGGCGATAAGGCCGTCCCACTTTCCTTCCAAAAACTCGGCCTTGACGCCGATTTTCGCGGCAACGGCTTGCCCGATCTCCACGTCGAAACCGACGAGCTTGCCGCTTGCGTCATGGAAGGTGAATGGCGCGTAGGTCCCTTCCGTGCCGATCTTGACGACACCGGAGGATTTGATGGCAGCGAGATTTTCGCCGGCGAGGGACGGCGTAAGGGCCGCCGCGTGAATAAGGGCCGCCGCGATAATGGTTTTCAGCCGGAACATTTAGGTCATCCTTTCAGCAGTGCTTGCTGGCGACTAGATGACAGAAAATAGGACGCGGCGATTGAAAGAAAACCGCAAATAAAGCCGGCAAATGCGAATATTTTGCTCACATACGGTGGCAGCCAACCGACAGCCACGACTTCCGTCTTCGCACGTAGATGCACGTCACGGCTGTGGATTTACGCCACTCGACCGTGTCGATGCCTGTGGCGCACTGAATTCAACGCAAAAAATTCCAAACATCCTGAACCCCTTAGCGATGAACGTGCCGTTTTCGCGCGCACTCGCCTCCGACGCGATTGACATAAATCAATGACGGCCAGATTATATTCAACATGGATACAATATATTCAAATAGAATACAAGAGGAAAGCGGCGGCGTCCGCCCACTCTCCACGGTCCTGAAGACCATGGCGGTGCTGGACGTGCTGGCATCGAGCGCCCGCGGCATGAAACTGCCCGAGATCGCGTCGGCCATGGCGTTGTCGCGACCAACCGCCTACCAGCGGCTGCTCACGTTGATCGAAGCCGGCTGGGTCGAGCAGGATCAGGAGATGCGCTACCGGCTTTCGATGCATGCCTGCCGGCTTGCCGCGGCGGCCATGGAGCAGGCGAATCTCGGAACGCGGGTTCAGCCGATCATCGAAATGCTGGTCCATCGAGTGAAGGAGACGGCTTCGCTGGCAGTGCTCGATCGCGGACTGCCTTGCATAGTCTCGCGTGTCGAATCCCAAAGCGTGCTGCGTGCGGAACAGAAGATCGGCACGACCATGTCACTCGAAGGTTCCGCATCCGGCCGCATCCTGACCGCTTTCGCGGACGAACTGACACTGGCCCGCCTGACGGAAAGCGGCGAGCCGCTCGCTTCGGAGGAGCTCCTGGGCGAAGCGCGCGCGAACGGTTACGCCTTGTCGAGCGGCTATACCCATAGCGGCGTCGTCGCCATCGCCGCGCCGATCTTCGATCTCCACGGCAAGTGCACGTCGACGATCTCGCTGGTCATGCCGGAAATGCGCTTCGACCTCGAGAGCTTCCGCGAGCCGCTTCTCGAAACCGCCCGAACCATCACGAAAATGCAGCAGGGAGAACGTTGACGGTCATGACCGCGACTTCCGAACAGGTGGCAACGCCCCGACCGCGCCCGAGCCATGAGGTGATGAAGACCTCACGGCTGGCGGCAATCCAGCCGAGCCGGCTCAGCGGCACCCGCGCCTTCATGAACAAGATGATCCGCGAGCGCTGGGACATCTCCAACGTCCTTTTCAACGTGGATGGAAACGCCGAAGGAACCGTCGTTTACTCCATCAAGGCGCCTGACCAGGAATTCTCCTTCATCGGCTTTTCCCGTCCGCCGAGCCGCACGGCTCGTACCGGCCGTATCATCGGCCAGGCCTGGGACATGATGGGCGCACTGATCGAAGGGCCGGCGACCGAAGTCGAGATCGAAACGGCGCGGCGGGAAATCCCCAAGCTCTATACCGGCCGGGCGACCGCAGGAACGCTCATCTGGTGCCGCTCGAACCGCTCGATGCGGGTCTTCGACCAGACGCTCGAAGCGCTTGCCGAAGGCCGTCAGCCCTCCGTCGCCGATCTTTCGAAGGTCTGTTACCTGATGCGCAATACCGGCCTCGACGGCAACGGCACGTTCGGGACGCGCTCCTTTCCGTCGCTCGGTGCCCGTCATTCGCTCGGTAGTGTCCTGCAGGCCCAGTTGCTGACCGCCTACCTGATGCGGGAATTCTCCTGCGACCTCGTCGAGCATCTGGCGGCCAAGAAATCGGAGACCGCCGTGCGTCTCGACCCGCAGCTTCGCCGCTATATCGGCGTCGGCAATGGTTCGGCGCTCGGCCTTATCTTCTTCGTCCACAAACATCCGCGCCTGATCGACGGGCTTCTGTCCGCGCGCGAAGCCGCGATTGCGATGGCCCGCGCGCTGAAGCTCGATGGGTCGGATCCCCGCATCGCCAGGCTGCTCGGACTTCTCCGCCAGGCAATCGTGTTCCGCAAACAGGACCGGATGGTCTACGAGACATTTGCTTCCAGCGCCGAAGTGGCGTCCGACCTCGAAAAGGTCGTGGCAGCACTCGAAGAATTCCGCCGCAGCGGAACGGTGTTTGGCCGTGCCACGGATTTCCCGCTTGACGTGCTTGCCGCCGAATTCGAAGCCCACCTCATTCCGGAAGCCTTCGAGACTTTCCTGTCGTTGCTGATCGAACTGGTGCCGGAACAAGCCGACCGGCTGTTGTCAGCCATCGATGCTCCCGACGAATTCAGCATCTCACCGGCCGAGACGGTCGAACAACTGATGGCGCTTGTCGGGGATGAATATCGGTGGGCGCTCGACACCGACATGGCTGGCCCCGAGGCCTATAAATATGTCTGGTACAAGTCGGAGACGGCGGAGGAACCGCGCCGCGGCGCCCGGGAGGAGGTTCCCGATGCGCTCGACCTCGGCCTCGATGTCTGCGGCGGCATCCAATCCCTTTTTGCCGATCTCGGCAGCGCCGATGGTTCGCTCAGCACCGCCCGTTTCCTGATGAAACATCCCGAACACCGCTACATGGTGGCGCGCATTCAGAGCCTGCGCGGGCGGGACTATCACACGCCCCGCGCCAACATTAACGCGGAGGCTTTTGTGCCGATCGATCTCGTGCGGCTGATGAATGTCGGCATCCACGGCATCGACAAGACCCGTGACTTCCTGAACCGCAACCTGCGCGGCGTGCTCTATCACGGCGCACCGACCCCCGACGATCTGCGCGCCGGCTATACCGGCACTTGGTATTACCCGGCGGAGCCTGTTCTATGACATCCTCGCGTTCATCTCCCTCCATGCGCGTCATGCCTCGCGAAATGCGGCTGATGTCGGAGAGGATCCTTTCGCTGAGCAGCCTGCCCAAAGGCTTCTTCCTGACAGTCGGCGACATTCCGATGTATTCGCAAAAGCTCGGCCTTGGCGGTTTCAAACTGCTCGAGCAGCGGTTCGAGAGCTTCAAGTCGGCGGCTCCCGCCCGTATCGCGATTGCTTCCGAAGCCGGCAACCGCATGACGCTCGATGCTTGCGGCGAACACGCATGGTTCGTGCTGCCGACGGCGATCGATCTTCTCGGTGAGCTGACAACCCGGTTCGGGTCGGTGGAGCTGACCATAACAGGAGCCACGGATGCCGAGGAACTTGCGCTTGCCGCGCGTTTTGGCGGGCGATCAGGGCTCTCGATCTCCGTATTCGGCAATGTGTTGAAGGCTGTTCCGGCAGCTGTCACCGGCGACCTTCGCAACGACGATCCTCTTCTCTGGTCGCTTCTGGAAAACGGCGCCGAGATCGAGAGCGACCTCTGGTGGCGCATCTATCACCTTGCGAAGCAGGCGCTTGCGACCGACAGCGTCGTCTCGCGCCGCCATGCCGGCCCGATGATCGTCAACGAGGACGGCACCGTCATCGGCCGCAAGGACAATGACGACGAGACGGATGTCTCCTTCCTGTCGTCCAGCATTTCCGAACGTATAAAAGAGGGCGCGAGATCATGATCATCGACGGTTTGCAATGTGGGCATTTCGATCGCGCCGCCTTTGAATCCCTGAGGGCAGGGGATGTCGGCGGGGTCGTCAATACCTGCGGCTTCTGGGAGGGCACCGTTGAATCGATGGACTCGATCGGCCGCTGGCGCGACCTGGTGCGCGAAAACTCCGACATTGCCGAGATCGCCCTTACCGCAGGCGACATCACGCGCATTTCCAGCGCGGCCAAGGTCGCGGTCATCATGGGTTTCCAGAATGCCAACCTTTTCGAAGGGCGGATCCGCTTCGTCGAGATGTTTGCCGAACTCGGCGTGCGCGTCGTGCAGCTCACCTACAACAACCAGAACGAACTCGGTGGCTCCTGCTACGAGGCCGAAGATTCCGGCCTTGCCCGTTTCGGCAAGGAAGTGGTGCGTGAGATGAATGCTGCCGGCATTCTGGTCGATTGCAGCCATGTCGGCGACCGCACGACGCTCGATGCGATCAAGGTTTCCGAAAAGCCGATCGCCGTCACCCATGCCAACGCCCAGTCGCTGTTCTTCCACAAGCGCAACAAGTCGGACGACGTCATCCGGGCGCTGAAGGATACCGGCGGCGTGATCGGCTGCGCTGCCTATCGCAACATCACCGGCGACGACTTCTGCGCTTCGATCGAAGCCTGGTGCACGATGGTTGCCCGCACGGTGGATCTTGCCGGCATCGACTCCGTCGCGATCGGCACCGACAAGAGCCACAATTTCACCGCTCCCGATTATGCGTGGATGCGCAAGGGGCGCTGGACCCGTGGCGAGGACTATGGCGCCAGCGCCCCCGGCAAGCCGCTCAAGGCCGCGCCGCCGGAATGGTTCCAGAAGGTCGAGGACATCAGGGTAATCCCGGACGGCCTGCGCGCCGTGGGCTTCTCGAAAGAAGAGGTCGCGAAGATCACCCACCAGAACTGGCTGCGGCTCTACGAAGCCACCTTCAGAAAATCATAAAGAGGAGAACTGCAATGACTGGAATGAAGACATTTCTCATGCCTGACCGCCGCCGTTTCCTGAAGACGGCCGGCGCTGCGGTCACCGCCTCGCTTGCCGCTCCCTATCTCGCTCGCGCGCAGGAAAAGATCCTCTACGTGAACACCTGGGGCGGTCCCTGGGAGGCTGCGGCAAAGGCGCATCTCATCGATCCCTTCACCGCAGAAACCGGCATTCAGGTCAAGACGGTTTCCCCGGTCTCGTTCGCCAAGCTCGCCCAGCAGGTGAAGACCGGCACCTACGAATTCGACGTCACCACGCTCGGCGGCGGCGAACTGGTGCGCGCCAACCAGGCCGGCATCATCGAAGAGCTGAAGGAACCCTACAAAGGCGGCCTCTTCGAAAACGGCGTCGCGTCACATGCGTTCGCCACCGTCATGGCCTGGCGCAAGGACAAATATAAGGACACTCCGAAGACCTGGGCCGATTTCTGGAACGTCGAGAAATTCCCCGGCGGGCGGTCGCTGCAGCGTTATGCGTCGCGCGTCATCCCGATCGCGCTTCTGGCCGACGGCGTCGCGGTCAAGGACCTCTATCCGCTCGATGTTGACCGGGCCTTCAAGTCGCTCGACAGGATCAAGCCGCATATCCGCGTCTGGTGGACTGCCGGCGCCCAGTCGACGCAGATCCTGCGTGACGGAGAGATCGACATGATCGGCATCTGGCACGGCCGATATTTCGAGGCCGAGAAGGCTGGCGCTCCGGTTGCCATGACCTGGAACCAGGGCGAGATCGAGCGCGCCTATTGGGTTGTCGCCAAGAAGACACCGAACCTCGAGAACGCCAGGAAATTCGTCGAGTTCGCAACCAGTGCCAAGCCGCTCGCCGGCTTCTCCAAGGCTGCGGACTACGGCGCGCTGAACCCGGCCTCCAACCAGTTCGTGGATCCAGCGGATGCCAAGCGCATGCCGACCTCGCCGGACAACTACAAGCTGACCTTCGAGCAGGACATGGCGAATCTGGGCATAGACCCGGCGGAGCTCGCCGAACGTTTCGAGGAGTGGGTCGCGAGCTGATCCGCTCTCCTGGATCAACTTGACCTGCTAGCCGGCATCGCGCGGAGCGACCGCGCGATGCCGAAACGATCCTGCCTGCCATGAAAAGGGAACGGCAATGGGCATCAGCCTTTCAAAACTGACGGAAAAGACGAACATCTGGCCCTGGCTGCTGCTGGCGCCGCTCGGCATCTACATGCTCATCTTCTTCGCCGTGCCGCTTGCCGAAGTGGCGATCATGAGCTTCACCGAGCCGAAGGTCTCGCTTGCGAACTACCAGAAGGTCGTCACCGGCGCGCTCTACCAGCGCGTCTTCCTGAACACGTTCGTGACGGCCGCCTTCGTCACGCTCTGCTGCCTTCTGGTCGGTTATCCGCTGGCCTATCTGATGGCGCATTCAAAGCCGCGCACGGCAATGCTGATCTTGCTGCTCGTCACCATGAGCTTCTGGACCAGTTTCCTCGTCCGTACCTATTCGTGGATGGTTCTGCTCGGCAATAACGGTCCGCTGATCGCCTTCCTGCAGATGATCGGCGTCGACAAACCGCCGCAGCTTCTCTTCACCCGTTTTTCCTCGACGCTCGCCATGGTGCATATCCTGGCGCCCTACATGATCATGAACATCTATTCGGTGATGAAGAAGATCGACCCGGCGCTGATCCGCTCGGCGGAAAGCCTGGGCGCCAAGGGCTGGTCGCTGTTTAGGCATGTCTACCTGCCGCTGACGGCACCGGGTATCGCCAATGGTTCCGTCCTGGTCTTCGTCATCTGCCTCGGTTTCTACGTGACGCCGGTTCTGCTCGGCAGCCCGCGCGAGCAGATGGTCGCCGGTCTGATCGGCCACCAGATCGAGGAGTTCCTCGCCTTCGGTCTGGGCTCCGCCATGGCGATGATCCTGCTCGTGGTGACACTCATCATCCTCACCATTTATCACCGCCGTTTCGGCCTCGACAAACTCTGGGGGTGACCGAACATGAACACGTTCATGCGCTGGGCCGGTTTCATCGTCGTGCTCTTCATTGCAGCACCGCTCGTCATCGTCGTGCCGATGTCGTTTTCGAACGCGAGCTCGCTGCAATTCCCGCCGCCGGGTTACTGGCTTGGATATTACCGGGCTTATTTCACCAGCATGGATTGGCTGATACCGACCTGGAACAGCATCCTGATCGCGACTGCGACGACCATCCTCACCATGGCCCTGGTCGTGCCTGCAACCTTCGCCCTGGTGCGCCACAAGTTTCGCGGCAAGGGGTTTGCCGACCTGATGATGCTGATGCCGATGGCAGTGCCCCATATCGTCATGGCGGTCGGCTACTATTCCTATTTCGGCGATCTCGGGCTGGTGCACAGCCATCTCGGCGTCATCCTGGCGCATACCTGCCTGTCGGTCCCGATCGCCTTCCTCGTCCTTTCGGCCAATCTCAAGGGTTTCGACCGAAACCTTGAACGCGCCGCGCAGAGCCTCGGCGCCAGTCCGGCAAAGACCTTCCTGCACGTCACCCTGCCGATCCTGCGGCCGGGCCTGGTCATCAGCTCGCTCTTCGCCTTCATCCAATCCTTCGACGAGACGGTGGTGGCGATCTTCATTTCCGGCCGCGACGCGGAGACCCTGCCGCGCAAGATGTTTGACAGCATTCGCCAGGAGGCCGATCCGGTGATCGCCGTCATCTCGACGCTGCTGTTCTTCGTCGTGCTGCTCGGCATAGCGGCTCCCTATTTCGCCAGCGCGCTGCGCAGCCGCGCTCCCAAGCCGAGCCGGCCGGCCGGCGCACATTGATCCTCGCAAGGACTTCCCCAAGGACTTCCCATGACGAACTATCTGCAACTCTCCAACATCACCAAGACCTACGGGCATTTCACAGCGCTCGACGATGTGAGCCTGTCGGTCGACAAGGGGGAGTTCGTGACCTTCCTGGGGCCGAGCGGCTCGGGCAAGACGACGACCCTGATGATCATTGCCGGTTTCGAAAAGGCGAGCGGCGGCACGGTGCAAGTCGGTGGCCGGTCGATCTCCGAGCTTGCGCCGCACGAGCGCAATATTGGCATCGTGTTCCAGAACTACGCCTTGTTTCCGCACAAGACGGCGGTGGAGAATGTCTATTTCCCGCTGCAGATGCGTGGCGTCAGCCGTTCGCAGGGCCTGAGGCAGGCAGAGGACATGCTGTCGCTCGTCGGTCTCAAGGGCTTTGGCCATCGCCATCCGAAGGAATTGTCCGGCGGCCAGCAGCAGCGGGTCGCGCTTGCCCGCGCACTGGTCTTCGAGCCCTCGCTGCTTCTGCTTGACGAGCCGCTCGGCGCGCTCGACAAGAACCTGCGTGAGCAGATGCAGATCGAGATCAAGCGCATCCAGCGCAGCCTCGGCGTGACGACCATTTTCGTGACCCATGACCAGTCGGAGGCCATGTCGATGTCCGATCGCATCGTGGTGTTCGAGAAGGGACGTATCGAGCAGGTCGCAGCACCCCTGGATATCTACCATCACCCGCAGACCTCCTTCGTCGCTGCCTTCATCGGCGAGAGCAACCTGATCCCGGCAATCATTACCAGCGGGACCGACAGAACGGCCGAAAACCCGACGCTTGGAGCCGTCCAATACGCTGGCGAAGATACTCTTGCCGATGGCCAGAAGGTGACGCTTCTGATCCGCCCGGAGCATATCAAGCTGTCACGCAACCCGATCGAGGGCCGCAAGAACGCCCGCATGATCGTCGAGACGATCGTCAACTACGGCGACAACGCACTCGTGATCGGACGGGCAGGGGAGATCCCCATGCGCGTCAGGGTGCTCGGCGCCGATGTGGTGATCATCAAGGAAGGCGAGGAATGCTGTATCAGCTGGGCGCCGGACGCGGTGTTCGTGATCACCAAATAGGGTTGCGCTCGAAGCGCCTCGTAAATTTGGCGACACCTTAGGTCAGAAAACCCTACAGCAGCTCGTATTTTTTTAGAATTTCTTTTATTTTCTCGTCCTGAGACTCGTCTGGAAGCAGGGCAGGCTGCCTGCTCGCGCCAACCGACTTGTCCTGAAGGTAAAGCGACCGCTTGACCATGGCGGGCGCAAAGCCCAGCGCATAAAGCTCGGTGCGAAAGGCGGTATAGATCGCCTGCTGACGCTCCGCTTCCGCGATGTCGCCGGAATTGAAGGCCGCAACGATGCCGGCGAGCACGTGCGGCAGGGCGTTGCCGAGGCCTGATATGCAGCCAGCAGCGCCGTTCTGGAGCGACCACAGGACAAGATGGTCGGGACCGGAATAAACCTCGAATCCTGGGTTTTCTTTCGAGACCTGGAGGTAGGCTGCAAGAGTTTCCTGAGCGCCGCCGGAATCCTTGATGCCGGCGATATTGCCGTGCCCGGCAAGCTTTGCGGCCGTCGCCGGCTCGATGTGGTTCTGGGTCCGGGCGGGGATGTCATAGAGATAGACCGGCGTCTTGACCGTATCCGCGACCGTCGAGAAGTGGCGGACCAGTCCGTCCTGGGTGCAGGCGATAAAGAAGGGGGTGATGACGGCGATGCCGTCGACGCCGATCCGGTCAAACTCTTTGGCGAGCTGCACCGTTTCGAAGGTGGCAGGCATCCCGGCATTGACGATGACTTTGGCGCGGCCTGCCACCTCGTCAACCACGTGTTCCGTCAGGCGGATCTTCTCTTCGTGGGTGAGAGCTGTGAAATCACCATTGGTGCCGGCGCACATGATGTTGTTGCCCGCCGCCACCTGCCGGCGGACCTGGGCGCGGGTCGCCTCGAAATTGATCGTCTCGTCTTCGTTGAAGCAAGTCACAAGTGCGACAAAGGCATTTCTGGTCATTCAATCAACTCCGCTTATCCGCCGTCCGGCGGTGTGTCATGCACGTTTGAGACGGGCTGCCCGGTGTTCGGCCTGAACATCCGGGTCCGGATCGAGGCTCGCCGCCAGGAGCGCTTTTGTATAGGCTTCCCGGGGCGTCTCGAAGATTTCCCGGACCGTTCCCAATTCCACCACTTCGCCCTTCTGCATGACCATGACGTAGTCCGCGAAGTCACGAACGACGGGCAGGTCGTGGGCGATGAAGATGAAGGAGATTCCCATGTCCCTTCGCAGCTTGTCGAGAAGCGCGATGACCTGGGCCTGCACCGACACGTCGAGCGCCGACACCGCCTCGTCGCAGACGATCAGCTGTGGTTCGAGCGCAAGCGCGCGGGCAATTGCAATCCTCTGTCGCTGGCCGCCGGAGAACTGGTGCGGGTAACGGCTCATGTGCTCGGCCGAAAGGCCGACCTGCACCAGCAGTTCCGCGACCCGTTCCCGCCATTGGCGCTTTGGCAGAATGTCGGGATGGATGGCCCATGCTTCGGATACGAGCTGGAACACCGTCATGCGCGGATTGAGCGACTGGGTGGGGTCCTGAAACACCATCTGAAGGTCGCGGCGGAGCTTGTAGAGTTCCGATGGCGAGAGCTGAAAAAGATCGCGCCCCTTCCAGTGAGCCGTACCGGCGTCTGGCTCGTCCAGCCTCAAGAGAACGCGGGCAAGCGTCGATTTGCCCGAGCCGCTTTCCCCGACGATCGCCATGGTTTCGCCGGCTCTCAGATCGAACGAGACGCCCTTCAGCGCATCGAAAGAGCCGTAGCGTTTGCGTATGTCCCGGACGCTGAGCAGCGGTTCGCCCGACAGCTGCGCGATGTGCATCTCGCCCTTTCCGGGGGCGGCGCCGATCAGCTTTTTGGTATAGGGATGCTTTGGGTTCTTGTAGACGTCGCGAACCGTGCCGGTCTCGACCAACTCGCCTTTTTCCATGACAACGACGCGATCGGCAATTTCGGCCACCACGCCGAGATCGTGGGTGATGATCAGCACGCCCATGCCGGTTTCCCGCTGCAGCTCCTTCAACAGCGCCAGCACCTCGGCCTGGACCGTCACGTCGAGCGCGGTGGTCGGCTCATCGGCGATCAGCAGGTCGGGGCGCAGCGCAAGCGCCATCGCAATCATCACGCGCTGACGCTGGCCGCCGGAAAATTCGTGCGGATATTTGCCCATGGCGCCTTCCGGATCGGGAATGCCGACCCGCGTCAACAGGCGCACCGCTTCGCTCCTGGCCTGTTCGGCCGGCATGCCATGGGTCGTCATCGCTTCGCGGATCTGCCATCCGACGGTATAGACCGGGTTCAGATGGCTGAGCGGGTCCTGAAAGATCATCGCGATCCGCCGGCCGTTTGCCTCGCGGCGGGCCTGGGGCGGCATTGTCAGCAGGTCCTTGCCATCAAGCAGGATCTGCCCGGCACTGATCCGGCCGGGCGGCATGTCGATGAGGTTCATGATCGCCGCTGACGAAACCGACTTGCCCGATCCGCTCTCGCCCAGGATCGCCAGCGTTTCGCCGCGGTCGAGATGATAGGAGATGTTTCGCACGGCATGCACGACGCCGGCGGCCGTGTGGAATTCGACCGAGAGGTTGCGGACTTCCAGCAGGTGCTCAGCCATTCTTTCGGCCTTTCATTTCCAGGCGCCAGCGCTGAACCGGGTCGAGCGCGATGCGCAGCCAGTTCGACAAAAGGTTGAGCGACAAGGTCGTCATGATGATTGCCAGTCCGGGCCAGAACGAGAGCCACCAGGCATTGGTCAGATACTGGCGCCCCTGGGAGATCATCAGCCCCCAGGTGATCGCGGGCGGCTGGATGCCGATGCCGAGGAAGGACAACGCGCTTTCGGCAAGCATGACATAGGCGAAGTCCAGCGTCGCCAGTGTCGTGAGCGTCGGGAAAACGACCGGCAGAATGTGACGGAACAGGATGCGGTTCTGCGAAGCGCCCATCACCCGCGCCGCCTGCACGAACATCCGCTCGCGGATCTCCAGCACCTCGGCGCGGGTGGTGCGCAGATAAACGGGGATGCGGGTGATCGACAGGACGGCGACCAGGTTCAGGATCGAGGACCCCAGGAGATAAAGGACGATCACCGCGATCAACAGCGAGGGGAAGGACATGATCACGTCCGCCAGGCGCATGATCACCTGCCCGACGCGGGGCGAGGAAAAGCCGGCGACGAGGCCGAGCAGCGTGCCGGTGACCGACGACAGGATCACCGCGCCGGCTGCGACCATGATCGTATTCTGGGTCGCAACGATGATGCGGGCGAGCAGCGGCCGGCCGAGAGCGTCGGCCCCCATCCACCATACCCATTCACGGCTCCAGTCGAACGGCGCGAGGTTGCGGCCGCGCAGGTTCTGCTTGGTGGCGAGCTCACCGAGCCAGGATGGCCCGACCAGGGCAAGTACGATGATGATGAGCAGGAAGATTACCGCGCAGAGCGCGAATTTGTCGGCCCAGAGCATCCGTGCCATGCGGACCGGGAAGGGGGGCTCGTGGGTGATCGTCGTATCGGAGGTGGAAACACTCATCGTTGCGCTCCTCAATGACGGATGCGCGGATCGAGAAGCGCATAGGCAAGGTCGATCAGCAGGTTCATGAGGAAGATCGCCAGCGCGGTCACCAGGATCGCGGCAAGGACGACGTTGAAATCCCGCTGCAGGATCGAGTCGATCATCAGCTTGCCGACGCCTGGAAAACCGAAGATCGTCTCGACCACCACGGCGCCGTTCAACAGGCTTGCCGCCTGGTCCCCGATGACGGTGATGACCGGCAGCATGGCGTTGCGCAGGGCGTGGATGAAGATGATCGGGCCGGCCTTGACGCCTTTTGCGCGGGCCGTCTTCACATAGGCGGAGGATAGCGCGCCGATCATCGAGCCGCGCACCACCTGGACGATGATGCCGAAGGGACGGACGAACAACACGGCGATCGGCAGGATCCAGTGCAGGATCGAGCCGGTGCCGGAGGTCGGCAGCCATGCGAGGTTAACGGAGAAGACGACGATCGCGACGATGGCCAGCCAGAAATCCGGGACGGAGGCGCCAACGAGTGAGATGATCGAGGAGAGCCGGTCGAAGAAGCCACCGGAACGAAAGGCGGCGAGCGAGCCGACGACGATGGCGGCCGCCGTGACGAGCGACATGGTGATCACGGCGAGCCAGAGCGTCCACACGAAGGCTTCCGTCACCACACCCAGCGCCGGCCGTGCCTTGCGGAGCGATTCACCGAGATCGCCGGTTACCACGTCGCCGACATAGCGCCCGAACTGCACCATCAGCGGGTCGTTCAACCCGTGAAGCTCGCGGAACTGCTGCTTCATTTCGGCCGAAGCCTCGACGGGCAGGAAGAGAGCGGCCGGATCGCCGGTCAGGCGGGACAGGAAGAACACCAGCACAAGCAGCCCGACCAGTGAAATCAAGCTCGCCACGGAGCGCTTACGAATGAAACTGAGCATGTCGCCCTCGACTATTATGGCGGCGGATGGGTACCCGCCGCCTTTGGGTCGTGATTGGAAATCCGGTAGCCGGTTTCCGCTGACTATTTGATGCCGATCTCGGACAATTGCAGCATCGAATTTGTAGCGATGGTCGGTTTGAAGTCGATACGCGGTGAAACGCGCGAGAAGCCGACCATGTGGAAGAGAAGGCCGTCTGCAACCACGTCGTCATGCAGGTAGGCGATCAACTGCGACCAGAGCTTCGCACGTTCGTCGCCGACTGCCGCCGAGGCGCGCTTGATCAGGTCGTCGACCTTTGGGTCGGAAAAGCCCGACTGCGTACCCTGCGAGGCATATTTGAAGAACATGGTGAAGGACGGATCCCCCTTGGAGTTGTCGTGCATGGCGGCGACGATGATCGGGCCACGACCTTCCTTGAAGGGCTTGGAATAGTAGCTCTCGTGCTCGGCGACTTCGACAAACTTCAGATCGACCTTGAAGCCGACTTCCTGGAGCTGCGACTGAACCGCTTCCATGATTTCGGTGACGTTCGGGAAGTTTGCCGTGCGGGCGATCAGCGTGATCGGCGTATCGACCTTCACGCCGGCGGCCTTGGCCTCCGCGAGAAGCTTCTTGGCGCCTGCCGGATCATAGGGAAACACCTTGACGTTCGGGTTCCAGCCTTGCGTGGTCGGCGGAACCAGCGCCGTCGCGAGCACGGCACCATCCGGCACCAGCGTGCCGATGAATGCCTGACGATCGATGGCCAGATTGAGCGCCCTGCGAACGCGCACGTCGTTCAGCGGCTGAATGTTGTGGTCGAGACGCAGATAGACCGTCTCGCTGTCGAGATAGGAGAAGTCGGTCTTCGGATCGGTTGCATCCAGCTGCGAGATCGACGGAGAAAGATCCGCCTCACCAGCCTTCACCATCGCCGCACGCACGGACGGATCGGAGCGGAACAGATAGGTCGCCTCGGTCACCTGCGGCTTGGCGCCCCAGTAGTCGCTGCGGGCGGCCAGCACGATCTGCTGACCCGGCGTCCAGTTCTTCAGCGCATAGGGGCCGGTTCCGATCGGCTCGCGAATGAATGCCAGCGGAGTTTCTTCCGGGACGATCGTCACCAATGACATCAGCAAAGGCAGGATCGGCTGGGCCGGGTCGGCCTTGAAATCGATCGTGTTGGGATCGACGACATTGGCGCTGATCTTCATGCCGCCGAAATAGCGGCGAGATTCGCAGGCATTCTTGTCGCTCATCACGCGATCGAAACTGTGCTTCACGTCCTTGGCGTCGAACGTCGTCCCGTTGGAGAACTTGACGCCCTGGCGGAGATGGAACCGCCAGCTGCCGTCCTGGGTCTGCTCCCATTTTTCGGCAAGGCGCGGCATCACGCCCTTCTTGCCGCGTACATCGAGCTCGGTCAGGGTTTCGCTGACATTCTCCATGATGATACGACCGATGTTGGAACGGGTCGCCATGCACGGCTCCAGCAGATCGGCTTCTTCGGGCAGCACGATCTTGATAGGACCGGACCCCGCGTAAGCCGGCGCAAGCGCAGATCCAAGGATCAGCGCGGTCATCAGCATCTTCTTCATGTGGTTCACCTCCCAAGTGAATATAAATTGATCAGACACCGTTCCGATCGACCTGCCGTGGCCCGGTGGATGAACGGCTGATTTGGTGATTGGCGAGCCGACCCGTGAAGGAAGACCGATGGCGATTTAGAGGCTCAATCGTGGGGCGTTCGGGTCTTGGACCGAAAATTTCCCCCGACGGCAGGGCCACATATTTCGCTGCACCGCGATCGCCTACTCCTCCTGTGCTATTCTCCTCCAAACCATGTTCTGTCCTGCGCACTTTGTCAAATTGTTTTGCGATGTAATTTTTTGAGAAAAATTCATTCGTAAAAATACCGTTATTTTCCATATTGTTATGATTATACCTGCACCTGAAACCTGCGGCTTATGCATATTATAAAACTTGACAACTTTGTGTTTCTGGCAATTCTCAGCGCCGAGAGGAGAGCTTTATGAGCCCTGATGAAATAGCGGCAGCAATGACCGGCAAGGTACGGATGACCGCCGGCAGGCACGAAGCCTTCCTGCCTTCCCCCATGGTGCAGAACCATGCAAGCTTCCTGCATCTCCTGGCTGACGGCGCGTTGATCTGCGCCTGGTTCGGTGGCTCGCTGGAAGGTAAGTCCGATATATCCATTTTCGCGTCCGTCCTCATGTCGTCCTCGGACCTCTGGGGGCTGCCGCAGAGGCTGAGCTTCGATGACGCGCATTCCGAGCAGAACCCGGTTCTGCTTAACGCGCCCGATGGCCGGCTCTGGCTTTTCCACACGTCGCAGCCTTCCGGTAACCAGGACGAATGCCGTATCCGCATGGCCGAGATCCGGCGTGATCAAAGCGACCCGACAAGGCTGACTACGGAGGCGGGCGCTTATCTCGACCTGCCGAAAGGATGTTTTATCCGAGCTCCGCTGACGGTGCGGGATGACGGCGCATGGCTTCTGCCGATCTTCCGCTGCGTTCAGCGGCCGGGCCAGAAGTGGAATGGAAGCCATGACACGGCGGCAATCGGGATATCCACAGATGCCGGGAAAACCTGGCGCCTCGAAGAATTGCCGCAATCGACCGGCTGCGTCCATATGAGTCCCGTCGCCTTGCCGGCAGGCGGTCATGCGGCTTTTTTCCGCCGGAGGCAGGCGGATTTCGTCTACCGGAGCGAAAGCGCCGATGGCGGCCGATCCTGGTCGGTGCCCGAGGCAACGGATGTGCCGAACAACAATTCCTCGATTGCGGTTATCCGGTTGAAGGACGGTCGGCTTGCGATGATCTGCAATCCGACAAGCGCGGCTCAGTCCGGCGATCGCCGTGCTTCGCTTTACGATGAACTCGGCGAGAGTGACGAAAGACCGGATGCCGATCCTACGGGCGGCTGCGTGCCCGTCTGGGGCGTGCCGCGCGCGCCGGTCTGTGTCTGTATTTCGAATGATGGCGGGCTAAGCTTCCCAGTCCGTATTCTGATCGAAGACGGGCCGGGCACCTGCCTGTCCAACGATTCCACCGATGGCCGGAACAAGGAAATGTCCTATCCGTGGCTGCTGGACGCGCCGGACGGGACCCTGCACATCGCCTATACCTATCACAGGCGGGCAATCAAATACGTGAGCCTGGCTTCGGGCTGGGCAGACGCGACTGACGGGAGAATTTGATGAGCAATATCATTGGTATAACCATGGGAGACCCCTGTGGCGTCGGTCCGGAAGTAACAGTCAAGGCGCTGGCCGAGATGTCGGACGCCGATCGCTCCGCAACGCGGGTCTACGGCAATCTTGCGACGCTGGAGGCGGCCCGCGACGCGGTCGGGGTCACGCTCGACCTCACGCCTTACGTGGTCGATCTTCCGGTGGAGGGAGCGCCTCTGCCCTGGGGGCAGTTTTCGGCGGTCGCCGGCGATGCGGCGTTCCGCTTCATCGAGCGCGCCGTACGCGATGCCGAGGCCGGCTCGATCGGCTGCATCGTCACCGCGCCGATCAACAAGGAAGCGCTCAACCTTGCGGGTCATCACTACGATGGCCATACGGGCATGCTGCGCAGCCTCACCGGTTCGGCAGCGGCATACATGCTGCTGGCCTCCGACCGCCTGAAGGTGATCCATGTCTCCACGCATGTCTCCCTGCAGGAGGCTATCCGGCGCGCCACGACGGAACGGGTTCTGGCGACGATCCGCGCCGGTGACGCGCATCTGAAGCGCATTGGTTATGAACGTCCGCGCATTGCGGTGGCCGGCATCAATCCCCATTGCGGCGAAAATGGCCTCTTCGGCACGGAGGACGACGATCAGATCGCGCCGGCCGTGGCGGCCGCCCGCGCCGAAGGCATCGAGGTTCACGGTCCGATTTCCGCCGATACGGTTTTCCATCGAGCCTATTCGGGCGCCTTCGATCTGGTCGTCGCGCAGTATCACGATCAGGGCCATATCCCGATCAAGCTTGTCGCCTTCGACACGGCCGTCAACGTTTCGGTCGATCTGCCGATCGACCGCACCTCCGTCGATCACGGCACCGCATTCGATATCGCCGGCAAGGGGATCGCCAATCACGGCAATATGAATTCTGCCATCGCCTACGCGCGCAAGCTCGTGGCGGGGGTCCGATAAGGAAAGCGTCATGGCCATTGCACCCATCACACTCCACCAGCCCCTGCGCCTCGCCGTCGGGGCCGGCACGATCAGCCAGGTTGGCGTCTGGGCCGGCGACGTCGCCTCGACCCTGGTCATTGCGACGCCGATCACGGCTGGTTTCGCCGACCGTCTGCAGTTGCCCGGCCGATTTTCGGTATTCGACGCCATTCCGGGCGAGCCGGACACCTTGACGCTGGATGCTGCGCTGGCGGCTGCCCGCAAGGCTCGTCCGCAACTGATCGTCGGGCTTGGCGGTGGATCCGTGTTGGACGTCGCCAAGCTTGTCGCGGTGCTGTGGGATTCCGAGCAGAGCCTCGAAGACGTTGCCGGTCCCAATCGCGTCGCCGGCCGTCGCACGCGGCTTGCCCAGGTCGCGACCACCGCGGGTACCGGCTCGGAGGCCGGCATCCGCTCGCTCATCACCGATCCGGTCAAGCGGACCAAGATCGCGGTGGAGAGCCCGCACATGATCGCGGATTTCGCGGTGCTCGATCCTGAACTGACCTATTCGGTGCCTCCGGCCGTGACCGCCGCGACGGGTGTCGATGCCATGGCGCATTGCGTCGAAGCCTTCACCAACCGCCGCGCCCATCCGATGATCGACGGCTTTGCCCGCATGGGGTTCGGGCTGGTCGGCCGGTATCTGGCGCGGGCGGTGAAGGACGGGCAGGATACGGAGGCGCGCGAAGGGTTGATGCTCGCTTCCTATTACGGTGGGATTTGCCTTGGACCGGTCAATACGGCGGCCGGCCATGCGATCGCCTATCCACTGGGGACGCGGCTCAACCTGCCGCACGGTCTGGCGAATGCCATCGTTTTCCCGCATGTACTGGCTTTCAACCAGTCTGTCGCCGCCGCGAAGACCGCGGAAGTGGCCGCAGCACTCGGTCTCGGTGACAATCTCTCCTCGGACGAATTGCGATCGTCGGCATGCGACTTCTGCGGAGCGCTTGGCATCCAGATGTCGCTGGCGGCTCACGGCGCCAGGCAGGACGAGCTTTCCCTCTACGCTTCTGAGGCGCATGCGATCCGTCGGCTGATGGATAACAACCCGGCCGAAATGAGTATCGACGATGTGCTGGGAATCTACGAGGCGGCATTTTGAAGTGATAGCCATCCGGCGGTACGCTGCCGGATGGCCGTTATTTCCGGATGACGCATTCGGGTTTCATTGGTGCGACGATTGGAACAGCCGCGCGCGTGAGCCCTTCAAGTGGTCCAGCATCAACTGCCGCGCCGATTCCTGGTCTCCGCGTGTGATTGCATCGGCAATCGCCTCGTGCTCGCCGAACACCTTCGCCAGCCCGGTTGCCTCTCTTTTCACGGAGGCTCCGTGGAATTTCATCCCCACGGCAATGTGATCCTTCAGGGCCTCCATCGCCGTCGAGAAGTAGCTGTTCTGAGCCGCCCGCGCGATAGCCAGATGGAATTGGTAGTCGGCGTCTTCGCGATGGGCCTGGCGGTTCGTGGCATCGCGCAGCAATTCCAGGGCCCGCGTTATGGCCGCCAGGCTCTCCTTGTCGTGACGCACTGCCGCCGCCGCCGCTGCTGCAGGTTCAAGCGTCATGCGAAACTCGTAACAGTTGAGGAGATCGGCGACATTTTCCAGCTGGCCGAATCCGAGCGGTTCACGCAGGCCGAGCGCACGCACGAAGCTGCCGGCACCGCGTCTCGAATAGATCAGTCCCTGCTCGCGCAACCGTCTCAGCGCTTCCCGGATGATCGGCCGCGACACTTCGAATTCGTTGGCTAGCTCATGTTCGGTCGGCAACCGCTCGTCCGGCCTGTATGCCCCCGACTTGATCGCGCGCAACATCCGCTCAAAGACGATATCAGGAAGGCCCTTGCGGGCAGTGCCGCTCTCAAGCCCCATCGTTCAACCCTTCTCGTCCATGGTTATTCTTGCTATCTCGCACAATGTGCCCGGCGTGCCGAATCCGCCGGATTTGGCGATGATGCATTGGCCATCGATATAAGCCAAGCCAAGGCCTGGCAGACATTCGCCGAGAAGCTGGAATCGCGAAACATTCATTGCCTTCAGGACAGCCTCGGCAGTCGCGCCGCCCGACAGAAGCAGAGTGGCGACCGGTGCCGTCATGTCCGGGACTATGCTTGCCGCCAACCGGTCCGATACCAGAAGCGGCGGATCGTCCTTTCCATCCGGCGTGGCCTGAACCAGCGTCACGGAATGCTGCGGCCGTGCGATCCTCTCCGGGTGCCCGTTCGGCGCGGCAATATAGTCAGGCACGACCGCCCGCCGCAATTCCTCGACTTGCGCCAGCGTGATCGGATCTCTCGAGCCGATGACGAAAAGGGCAGGGCCGGGTTCAGGGAGAGCCGGTTCGGCGACCTGACGGCCGGTCATGTGACAGGCCAGCGCCTCGGCGAGACCCCTGGCGCCGACAAGAAGATCTGCCCCGGCCTCGCGGCCAATTGCCAGAGCCGCAGACATGTCTTCCTGTGAAAGCGTATCGGGAATGATGGCGCGTCCGGCATGAACGCCAAGCGCGTCGGCGACCTTCAACGGCTTGTCCAGGCCGAAACCTTCGACATGTCCCGTTCGGACATTCCGTCCGAAGTCAGGTATCGCAGGCGCGACCAGCGCCAGATGAAAAGGCGTCGCGTCGAGCTCGGCGGCGATATTGCCCTTGAGGCGGGAATCGATCTTCTTGAACAGGACGATGTCCGACGGCAGGCACGACAGGGCCGCCGCAGTTGCCTGCCGCGCAGCCTCCGACTCGACTTCCCGAGATCCGAGGTTGACTGAAAGAACCGCGGGCCTCAGTTGCAAGGCCGCTCCGATAGCCTCGATGCTCAACGCGATTTCAGTATGCAAACCCCTGCCGGCAAACGGCGCCGCGCAATCAAGCGCGCCAGTCAGGTCGTCGGCAAGAATAACCAGCATAATGGACCACATAATCTGTTGTTATCTTTTTGAGCGAAATTTGCTCATATTGTCAATTGTATAACAGCAGTATTTGACAAATTGTGTCGTCGCGCGGGCGCCGGATGGATTGGCCAGACCGTATTTTTGCGGGCCTTCACTTGCTGTAATTTGGCGTCCCTTTGCAGAGCGAAATCTGCTCGTTTGACGCGGGAGGCGGAGCGCGCCCGGCCTGTAGTCTTTTTGAAATCCTGCGCTAGATTAAATGGCACTCTAAGGCAGGGGGCTTCGGTGAGCAGACAGGGCAATGACGTTCAGCGCAGTGGCATGGATTCGGATGACCTTTCCGACGTAGATGTGGCGGTGATGGCGGACGAAGACGCCCGCGCCCTGCTTGAAGCTCTCCTGGCGATGAGACGGGGAGACTTTTCGGTCCGGATGCGGTCCGATATGACCGGCGTCACCGGAAAAATTGCAGATACATTGAACGACATCATCGCGGCCAACCAGAAAATGGCGGCGCAGCTCGAAAATGTAGGTCAGGTTGTCGGGCGGGATGGCCGCACCAGCACCCGGGTCAGATTTGGCCTCTCCGATGGAGCCTGGGCGGACATGGAAGGGTCGATCAACACCCTGATCGACGATTTGCTGTGGCCGACGACGGCGGTTACCCGGACGATCACGGCGGTCGCCAAGGGTGACCTGCTGCAAACGGTTCCGCTTGACGTCGATGGGCGTCCGCTGAAAGGGGAGTTCCTGCGTTCGGCCGAGATCGTCAACACGATGATCAAGCAGCTGAGCGTGTTCACGTCCGAAGTGACGCGCGTCGCCCGCGAGGTTGGCACGGATGGCAAGCTGGGTGGGCAGGCTCAGGTTCCGGAAGTGACCGGCGTTTGGAAAGACCTGACCGAGAGCGTCAATTCGATGGCTTCGAACCTGACCGCTCAAGTCCGCAATATCGCAGACGTCACGATTGCGGTCGCCAACGGCGATCTTTCCAAAAAGATCACCGTCGATGTCCGCGGCGAAATCCTGCAGCTGAAGGAGGCCATCAACACGATGGTCGACCAGCTCCGCTCCTTTGCATCGGAAGTGACGCGCGTTGCCCGGGAGGTCGGCACGGAAGGAAAGCTGGGGGGCCAGGCGCTCGTACCGGGGGTAGCCGGCACGTGGAAGGATTTGACCGACTCGGTCAACGCAATGTGCGGCAACCTGACGGCGCAGGTGCGAAACATCGCCCAGGTCACGACCGCCGTCGCCCGCGGCGACCTTTCGAGAAAGATCACCGTCGACGTGTCCGGCGAAATCCTTGAATTGAAGGAAACCATCAACACGATGGTCGACCAGCTCAACGGCTTTGCCGGCGAGGTGACGCGCGTTGCCCGCGAAGTCGGCACCGAAGGCCGCCTCGGTGGCCAGGCTCAGGTGCCGGGCGTCGCCGGAACCTGGAAAGACCTCACCGACAACGTCAACTCCATGGCGTCCAATCTGACGGCCCAGGTGCGAAACATCGCCGAAGTGTCGACGGCGATCGCCAATGGCGACTTGTCGAAAAAGATCACGGTCACGGTTTCGGGTGAAATTCTGGAACTCAAGGAAACCATCAACACGATGGTGGATCAGCTCAACGCGTTTGCATCGGAAGTCACCCGCGTCGCCCGCGAGGTGGGAACGGAAGGACGACTCGGCGGGCAGGCCAACGTCCGCGGCGTCGCCGGCACCTGGAAGGACCTGACGGAGAACGTCAACTCCATGGCCGGGAACCTGACGGCACAGGTCCGCAACATTGCCGAGGTCTCGACGGCAATCGCCAATGGTGACTTGTCCAAGAAGATTACCGTCGATGTAAAGGGTGAAATCCTGGAGCTGAAGGAGACCATCAACACCATGGTCGACCAGCTCAACGCGTTTGCATCGGAAGTCACGCGTGTCGCGCGCGAAGTGGGAACCGAAGGCCGGCTTGGCGGCCAGGCCAACGTGCGCGGCGTCGCGGGAACCTGGAAGGACCTGACGGACTCGGTCAATTCCATGGCCTCCAACCTGACCGGCCAGGTGCGCAACATCGCCGAAGTTGCGACCGCCGTCGCCCAGGGCGACCTGTCGAAGAAGATTACCGTGACGGTGTCCGGCGAAATTCTCGAACTCAAGGAAACCATCAATACGATGGTGGACCAGCTCAACGGCTTTGCCGGGGAGGTGACGCGTGTCGCCCGAGAGGTCGGGACGGAGGGACGTCTTGGGGGCCAGGCGAACGTTCTGGGTGTCGCCGGCACCTGGAAGGATCTGACGGATTCGGTGAACTCGATGGCGGGCAACCTGACGGCCCAGGTCCGCAACATCGCCGAGGTCTCGACGGCGATCGCCAACGGCGACCTGTCACGCAAGATCACCGTCGACGTGAAGGGTGAAATCCTTCAGCTGAAGGAGACGCTGAACACGATGGTGGACCAGCTCAACCGGTTCGCCTCGGAAGTGACGCGTGTGGCGCGCGAAGTGGGTACCGAAGGCAAGCTCGGCGGCCAGGCTCAGGTGCCCGGCGTTGCCGGCACCTGGAAGGATCTGACCGAGAACGTCAACTCGATGGCCTCCAACCTGACAGGTCAGGTGCGAAACATCGCCGAAGTGACGACCGCGGTCGCGCGAGGAGACCTGTCGCGCAAGATCACTGTCGACGTGAAGGGTGAAATCCTCGAACTGAAGAACACCATCAACACGATGGTGGACCAGCTCAACGCCTTCGCCGGCGAAGTAACGCGCGTTGCACGCGAGGTTGGCACCGAAGGCAAGCTCGGCGGCCAGGCGCAGGTGTCGGGTGTCGCCGGCACCTGGAAGGACCTGACCGACAGCGTCAACTCGATGGCCGGCAACCTGACGGCCCAGGTCCGCAATATCGCCGAGGTCGCCACCGCGATCGCCAATGGCGACTTGTCACGCAAGATCACCGTCGACGTTCGTGGCGAAATCCTGCTGCTGAAGGACACGCTCAACACCATGGTCGACCAGCTGCGGTCGTTCGCGGGCGAAGTGACGCGCGTGGCGCGCGAGGTCGGCACCGACGGCCGCCTTGGCGGCCAGGCCGTCGTGCCGGGCGTCGCGGGAACCTGGAAGGATCTGACCGACAACGTCAACCTGCTTGCCGCCAATCTCACCACGCAGGTCCGCAACATCGCCGAAGTCACGACCGCCGTTGCGCGAGGCGACCTGTCGCGCAAGATCACGGTGGATGTGAAGGGCGAAATCCTGGAACTCAAAAACACCATCAACACGATGGTGGATCAGCTGAACGCCTTTGCGGGCGAAGTCACCCGCGTGGCGCGCGAGGTCGGCACCGAGGGCAAGCTCGGCGGCCAGGCGCAGGTGCCCGGCGTCGCGGGGACGTGGAAGGACTTGACCGACACGGTCAACGTCATGGCCGCCAACCTGACCGAACAGGTGCGCGGCATCGTCAAGGTGGTGACGGCGGTTGCCAACGGCGACCTCAAGCAAAACCTCACCGTCGCATCCAAGGGCGAGGTCGCAGCGCTTGCCGAAACCATCAACAACATGACCAATACGCTCGCGACCTTCGCCGACCAGGTCACCACGGTGGCTCGCGAAGTGGGCGTCGAAGGCCGCCTTGGCGGCCAGGCGAACGTGCCGGGCACCGCCGGTACATGGAAAGACCTGACGGGTAACGTCAACCTGCTGGCCGCAAACCTCACCACCCAGGTCCGGGCTATCGCCGAGGTGGCAACCGCCGTCACCAAGGGCGACCTGACGCGGTCGATCCAGGTGGAAGCGCGCGGAGAAGTCGCCGAGCTCAAGGACAACATCAATACGATGATCGGCAATCTGCGCCTGACGACGGAGCAGAATACCGAACAGGACTGGCTGAAGACGAACCTGGCGAGATTCACCAACATGCTCCAGGGGCAGCGCGACCTGACGCTGGTCGGGAAAATGCTGCTGTCGGAACTGGCGCCTCTCGTCGGAGCACATCAAGGCGTGATCTATCAGGTGGACGCGGAGGATCGCCAACCAACCCTGTCTCTGCTGTCCAGTTACGCGGACGGGGTCGGTGCGGCACATCCGCGGCGCCTGGAATTCGGCCAGGGCCTGGTGGGGCAGTGCGCCATCGATGCCCGTCGCATCCTCGTCACCAATCTTCCCGACAATGTCGTTCCCATCAGCTCGGGGGTTTTCTCGACCCTTCCCAAGAGCGCCATCGTTCTGCCGGTTCACTTCGAAGGACAGGTCAAGGCGGTGATCGAGCTTGCTTCGGCCGGCGAATTCACCGAGCTGCAGCTTTCCTTCCTCGACCAGCTGACGACCTCGATCGGCATCGTACTCAACTCAATCGAGGCGACGATGCAGACGGAAGGTCTGCTCAAGCAATCCCAGCAGCTTGCGACCGAACTTCAGACGCAGCAGCGGGAGTTGCAGCAGACCAACGAGCAGCTTGAGCAAAAGGCGCAGCAGCTCGAAGAACGAAACGTGGAGGTCGAGGCGAAGAACCAGGAAATCGAGCAGGCCCGCCGTGCGCTGGAAGAAAAGGCGACCGAGCTTGCGCTGACATCGAAATACAAGTCCGAGTTCCTCGCCAACATGTCGCACGAGCTGCGCACGCCGCTCAACTCGATCCTGATCCTCGGCCAGCAGCTGGGAGAAAACCCCGACGGCAATCTTTCCGGCAAGCAGGTGGAGTTTGCAAAGACGATCCATGGCGCGGGCACCGATCTCCTCAACCTGATCAGCGATATTCTCGACCTCTCCAAGATCGAGTCTGGGACCGTTTCGGTCGATGCCGAAGAGATATTCATCACCAACCTGCTGGAGATGATGTCGAGGCCGTTCCGGCATGAGGCGGAAAACCGCGATCTCAGCTATATGGTCGAGATCGGCGAAGAGGTGCCGAGAAGCATCATTACCGACTCCAAGCGGCTGCAGCAGATCCTCAAGAACCTGTTGTCCAACGCCTTCAAGTTCACCGCGCAGGGCGGCGTCACGCTGAAAGTCGCTCCGGTGACGGAAGGCTGGTCCCTGGATCATCCTTCTCTCAAACATGCCCCGTCGGTGATCGCCTTCGAAGTCTCCGATACCGGTATCGGCATCCCGCCCGAAAAGCAGCGGATCATATTCGAGGCATTCCAACAGGCGGATGCCTCGACCAGCCGGAAATACGGGGGCACCGGGCTAGGTCTTGCGATCAGCCGCGAACTGGCGAGCCTGCTTGGGGGCGAAATCCAGCTGCGCAGCACCCCCGGCGTCGGCAGCACGTTCGTACTCTACCTGCCGCTGACCTATGTCGGCGCTTCCCCCGTGCCAAAATACCTGCCGGCGCAAAGCAACGTGGTTCAGCTCGCGGAAGCGGCCGCGGCACGGCGTGCCGACAAAACCACGGAACAGATCGACGACGATCGCGGCGAAATAAACCCCGGGGACGCGGTTCTGTTGATCGTCGAGGATGATCCCCACTACGCCCGGGTGCTTGTCGATCTGGCCCGTGACAGCGGGTTCAAGGTCCTGGTGGCCACGCGCGGCAGCGAAGCGTTGAATTTCGCGCAGGAATTCAAACCCGCCGCGATATCCCTCGACATCTTCCTGCCGGACATGCTCGGCTGGACGGTGCTGAGCCAGCTCAAGCAGAGCGCGGCGACGCGGCATATTCCGGTCCAAATCATCAGCCTTGACGAGGACCGTCAGCATGGCCTCACGCGCGGCGCCTTCGCCTTCATGAGCAAGCCCACAACCACCGACAGCCTCGGAAAGGCATTCCTGCGGCTGAAGAATTATGCCGAACCGCGTCGCAAGCGGCTTCTGCTCGTTGAAGACAGCGAGGCGGAGCGGCTGAGCGTGACTGCGCTGCTCAGCCATGATGACATCGACATCGAAAGTGTAGGCTCGGGTGCCGAAGCGCTGGCCGCGCTGAAGCAGGATCCGGCCGACTGCGTCGTTCTCGATCTTACCCTGCCTGACATGTCGGGCTTCGAAGTTCTCGAAAAGATCCGCGACGACAGTGACATTCCCGAGGTTCCGGTCGTGGTATTCACGGGCCGCGAGCTTTCGCCGGAAGAGGACGCCCAGCTACACACGATGGCGCGCAGCGTCGTCGTCAAGGGTGTGGAGTCGCCCGAGCGTCTCCTGGATGAGACGGCACTGTTCCTCCACAGGGTGGTGGCCGATATGCCGGCCGCCAAGCAAGCGATGCTTGAGGAACTTCACAGTTCCGATGAGGATCTGATCGGGGAAACCGTTCTGCTGGTGGACGACGACGCCCGCAATATCTTCGCTCTCAGCAGCGTTCTCGAGCGCCGCGGAATGAGGGTCCTGACAGCGACGACCGGCAGCGAGGCCATCGACGTCATTCACAGGGAGCCGGCTGTCGCGATCGTCCTGATGGACATCATGATGCCTGGAATGGACGGCTACGAAACAATGCAGGTGATCCGCTCAGACCACCGGTTCCGGCGCCTGCCCATCCTTGCGCTGACCGCAAAGGCAATGAAGGGAGACCGCGAAAAGTGCCTGGAGGCGGGTGCGTCGGATTATCTGGCAAAGCCGGTCAATACGGAGCAATTGCTTTCCGCTCTCCGCATGTGGCTGCATCGCTAGGGATATGGCCATGAACCCCGTCAATATCCTTCTCGTGGATGATCAGCCGGCAAAGCTCCTGAGCTATGAAGTCGTGCTGCAGGAGCTTGGCGAAAACCTGATCAAGGCCCAGTCGGGCAGGGAAGCCCTGGAGCATCTCCTGCGCAACGATATCGCGGTCATTCTCGTGGATGTCTGCATGCCGGAGCAGGACGGCTTCGAGCTCGTCAGCATGATCAGGGAGCACCCCCGATACCAGCATACGGCGATCATTTTTGTGTCGGCCGTCATGATGGCGGAACCGGACCGGCTGCGGGGTTATGCGGCGGGTGCCGTCGACTATGTCTCGGTACCCATCGTTCCGGAAGTTCTGCGGGCCAAGGTCCGGGTATTCGCCGACCTGTACCGGAAGACGAGGGAACTGGAGCGGTTGAATGCCGACCTCGAGGACAGGGTTCGGGAACGCACCGCCGAACTCGAAGCGTCCTCGAACCAGCTCCGTCAGCTCAATGAAGACCTTGAGGAACGGATCGACCAGAGGACGCGCGAGCGCGAAGAAGCGCTTGCGCAATTGTTCGAGGCGCAAAAGCTGGACACGATCGGCCAATTGACCGGCGGCGTCGCCCACGATTTCAACAACCTGCTGATGGCGGTTCTGGGTAGCTTGAACCTCCTGAAGAAGCGGCTTCCAATCGACGAGAAGAGCGAGCGGCTGATCGCCAATGCGATACAGGCGGCCGAGCGCGGCGCGGCTTTGACCCAACGGCTGCTGGCCTTCGCGCGCCGCCAGGAATTGAAGCCGCACGCGGTCGATTTCGCCGAACTCTTCGAAAACATCCAGGACCTGCTGAGCAAGGCGCTGGGGCCTGGGGTCGATATCAGAAAAGATATTCCGCCACGGCTTCCGCAGTTGTTGGTCGATAGCAACCAGCTCGAACTTGCCCTCCTCAATCTGTTCGTGAACGCGCGCGACGCGATGATCGGGGGCGGTACGATCATGGTGTCCGCAGAGCAGAAAGATGTCTCGAGGCACGGCCGCCTGGCCGCCGGTCGATACGTGCGGATTTCGGTGTCCGATACCGGCGAAGGCATGGACGAAGCGACGGTTACCCGCGCGGCCGAGCCCTTTTTCACGACGAAAGGGCCTGGAAAGGGGACGGGTCTCGGCCTTTCCATGGTGCACGGCCTGGCGGCTCAATCGGGTGGCATCCTTGACCTGTCGAGCGTCAAGGGAGAGGGGACGACGGTGTCTTTGTGGTTGCCGGTCGCCGAAAATATTGCGGTGGCGGCGTCGTCATCGGAGGCTACATCGCCAGACGCTGCTCCCAATGTGCCGCATGCACTGACGGTGCTTGTGGTCGACGACGATTCGCTCGTCAGCATGGGAACGTCGGCAATGCTGGAAGACCTTGGCCATGTCGCCACGGAGGCATCCTCGGCCGCCGCCGCACTCGAGATCCTCGGCTCCGACCAGAAGTTCGACCTTGTCATCACGGACCACGCCATGCCGGGCATGACCGGCGCGGAACTGGCACGGCGGATCCTCGCCTCTTATCCGGGCTTGCCGGTGATCCTCGCCTCCGGATATGTTGAACTGCACGAAGATCACGGGCTTTCAGATCTCCCGAGGATGATGAAGCCGTTCACTCAAGAGCAACTTCAGACGGCAGTGCATCGCGCGGTGGCTGAGCGGGCGACGGCCGCCTGAGCGCCCCTTTCGGGCTCCGCGATATCTGTCCTGTTCAGACCGGCAGCCAGCCCGCAGCGAGGGGGTGATCTGCGGAAAGCGGCAGGCGTACGATCTGGCCTTCCCTTGCCGACGCGTAGATTGCCGTCACAAGCTCGATCGAGTGATAACTTTCCTGAAGCGACGGCAGGTAAAGGTCAGGTTCGCCGGTGAGACGTGCATGGACATCTGCGAATAGTCCCGGAAATCGCGGAAGGACATCGGGTATGTCTCGCGTTGCCGCATCGACCTCGGGCTGTCGTGAGGGGTCGGTTGCTTCGAACCTCCACGGTCCTGCCCCTATCTGATAGGGTTCCGTGCCCGACGTGACCGTGACATGCTCGAAACACATCCTCAGCCGCGAACTGTTTCCGGCCGCACCCAAGGTGACCGAGGACGTGATCAGCGCCCCCGCTGCGGTGCGCATCGAAAGCACGGCGCAATCCTCGGTCTCGATGGGATTGACGCGTGTATCGAGGAAGGCGGCAACCTCCACGACATCTCCCGCGAGATGAGTCGTCAGGTTGTGGATATGGCACGCATGACTGACGAGCACGCCGCCGAGCTCGCCTTTCCAGGTGCCCCGCCAGCGCTCTGCGTAATAATCTGATCCGCGTTGCCAGTGTGTCTCCAGGGCCACCACGTAAGGCCTGCCCAGCAGGCCCCGGACCTTCAATTCGTGCGCTGCCCGGTAGCCGGCTCCATAACGATACTGGAATACGGGAAAGACCTGCCGCCCCGCTCGTGCGGCAAGCTCGGTGATCCGGCGCACCTCGGTTATTGAACCGGCAAGCGGCTTTTCGCAGACCACGTGCTTGCCTGCCTCCAGTGCGGCAAGCGTCATCGGTGCGTGCAGTTGTGGCGGCAGGCAGATGTCGACCAGATCCACGCAGGGATCGGCGAAGACCTCGCTGATGTCGGCAACGACCCGGCTGCCGGGAGCCTGTTGCGCCGCGTCCTCGGCGCGAGGCAGGTTGAGGTCACAGACGTAACGGACGTCGAAAAGATCGGCCAATTGCGCATAAGCGGCGAGATGCGCCTTGCCTATACCCGCGCCGATGACGGCGACACGGATGCGCGTCGTCATCGGTCTTTCTTCTCTTCGGCGATGTGTTGCGCCTGCAGTCCCAACCGGGTCGCGAGCAACGCATGGGACTGGGCCATGGCCGTCTCGGTGCGCCTTTCCACATCGGCAAACAGGCGGGCGAAGAAGGGCTTTCCGGCGCCGCTTGCCTCGAAACGCTGCACGCCCGACTTGTCGACCACAAAAACGTGGTCCTGACCGTCGTGGCCGGCAATATCGATGTATTTGCGCAGCTCGATATACCCTTCCGTCCCGAGAATGGTCATCCTGCCGTCGCCCCAGACGGGAAGACCGTCGGGCGTCAGCCAATCGACCCGGGCATAACCCCGGCCGCCATTGCCCTCCAGCAGAACCTCGCCGAAATCCTGAAATCCGGGCCGATCCGGATTTGCGACATTGGTCACATGGGCGGAAACGACGCGTGCCTCGGCCGAGCCGGTATAATGCAGGAACTGGTCGAACTGATGGGCACAGATATCGGCAAGAATCCCGCCGCAACGGGTCCTGTCCCAGAACCAATCCGGCCTGAGATGCGCATTCAAGCGATGCGGTCCAAGACCGACCGTCTGGACGACCTTGCCGATCCGGCCTTCGGCGACCAGCTGATCCGCCAGGGTGGCGCTCTCGACGGAGACGCGTTCGGAAAAGGATACGACCCAGCGCCGCCCGGTCTCCGAGACGGTACGCTGGATGTCTGCCAGCTGTTCCAGGCTGGTGCAGCCGGGTTTGTCGACCAGAACGTCCTTGCCGTGCACCATCGCCGCCACTGCGATATCGGCGCGGTCGCTGTTGATTGCAGACGACAGGACAAGGACAATGCTCTCGTCATCGAGGATGGCCTGCATCGGCCGGGCGGGCAGATCCGGATAGGTTTCCTGGAATGTCTTGCGGACCGCCTCCGGCGTCTCGTCGCCCGTTGTCCATGCAACAAGCGTGGCGCCGGCGCCCCGCATGCCGTTGATCATGCCGTAGATATGTCCGTGGTCTATGCCGATGACGCCGATTCGAAGGTTAAAAGCCATGGAAACTACCTGTTCAGGTGGATGCCGCGAGCGCGAAGCATGGATTGGATGTTGACGAGCGAACCCGTCTCGATGGAAGCGTTGGCGGCGATGCCGGTGAGGATCGACCAGGCGCCGGCAACATGATCGGAGGCACGGCCGTAAGGATCGGGCTGCATGCTTTCCGGATCAAAGATGTAACCCAGCATGACCGGATCCGCGCCGCCGTGATCCCCCACTGCCTTCGGAACGGCAAGCTGGCGCGCGGGCTCGCCGGCCAGGTGAAGTTCCGTGGTGATCGCATCTTCATCCGCATGGGCGCGTTTGCCGCCGAACACGCCATGGACCTCGACATGGCGATGGGTGATGTCGCCCTTGGTGCCCTGGAACTTGATCTCCAACCCTTCCCAGGGCGAATAGGCAGTCAGGGTGTAATTGGCGGTGACGCCCGAGGCGTAGCGGATATGCGCCTGCATCGTATCCTCGATACCGATCTCTTCGTCGAATACGCAGAGATCCCGGAAATAGCCGTCTTCGTGTTCAGCCTCGACATAGAGATTGCGCAGGTTCTCGTCGGCGGCAAGGTCGAGCCGGAAATCGCACTTGTGGGCGACAGGACAGTCGCTGCAGCGTGGCCCACGGCCAGCAAGACCAAGTTCCATTGCCATTTCCGGGCGATAAAAGACCCGGCGGCCGGAGGCCAGGACCTCCGTCGGCGCGGTCCCCAGCCACCAGTTGAGAAGGTCGAAATGGTGAGTTGATTTATGGACCAGGAGCCCGCCGGAATTTTCCTTCTGGCGGTGCCAGCGGCGGAAATAATCGGCGCCGTGAACCCGATCGAGGTGCCAGCGGAAATCGACCGCCGTCACCGTGCCGATCGCTCCGGATGAAATCAGCTCCTTGATCTGGGTGCGCGCCGGCGAATAGCGGTAGTTGAAGGTCACGGTGACCTTCCGGCCGGTGCGCGCCTGGGCATCGACGATCTGCTTGAGGCGGCTGAGATCGATCGTCAGCGGCTTTTCGCAAATGACGTCGCATCCGGCCTCGAAGGCACGGACGATGTAATCGGCATGCAGGAAATCCGGCGTTGCGACGACAATCGTATCCGGTCTCTGCTCCGCAATCAGCCGGTCGAAATCGGCGGCGAGATAGGTCGCGACGCCGTTCGTGCCGGGCCTTGAAGCCGCTCGCGCTGCTTCGCTGAGGCGATGGGCGTTGCTGTCGCAAAGGGCAACGATCTCATGTTTGTCGGCATAATCTTCAACAACGGAATTGCGGAACATCTGATGCCGTGAGCCGCATCCAACAATGGCGATCTTCACTGTACCTGGCTTTCTTTCTGGGTGGGTTCGATGCGTTTGCCCGCGCCATCGAAATAGTGGAGGTCGGAGAGGTCGAACCCGATGGTGACCGGATCGCCCATTCGGTAGGGCACTCGCCCATTGTCGCTGGCCAGCAGGACCTGGCCTGAAGACAGGGTGATATGCAGCAAGGTCTCGCTGCCAAGATATTCCACCAGCCGGATCGTGCCTTCGCCCGTGACATCGCCAGTGCCGACACGCAGAGACGAAGGCCGCACGCATAAAGTCAGTGCCTGATCGTCGGTCGGAAGCTCGGCAATCGCAAAATCAGGCATGCCGGCCACCGATACCACGGTCCTGCCCGCGTCGCGCGTCGCTCTCGCCTGCAGCATGTTGATCTTCGGCGAGCCGATGAAGCCCGCGACAAAGAGATTTTGCGGCCGGGTATAGAGTTCCTGGGGCGTGCCGAGCTGCTCGATCTTGCCGCCTCGCAGAACTACGATCCGGCTTGCCATGGTCATCGCTTCCACCTGGTCATGGGTCACATAGATCATGGTGGTGCCGAGCCGGGCGTAGAGCGAGGCCAGTTCCGCCCGCATCTGCACGCGCAGTTCCGCGTCCAGATTGGAAAGCGGCTCGTCGAACAGGAAAAGCTGCGGCTCGCGCACGATCGACCTGCCGATCGCCACTCGCTGCTTCTGGCCGCCGGAAAGCTGGCGCGGCTTGCGGTCCATGAGCTGCTCGATTTGCAGGATGCGCGCGGCCTCCGCCACCCGCCTTTCCACCTCGGTGCGCGAAACCTTGAAGTTCTGCAGACCGAAAGCAAGGTTCTTGCGAACGCTCATATGGGGATAAAGAGCGTAGCTTTGAAAGACCATGGAAAGCTCGCGCTTCGAGGCGGGCAGATCGTTGACGACCTTTCCGCCGATCGAGATCGTTCCTTCGCTGATGTCTTCGAGCCCCGCGATCATCCGCAGGAGCGTCGACTTTCCGCAGCCCGATGGACCGACGAGAACAAGAAACTCGCCGTCGTGGATGTCCAGATTCAACCCCTGGATGATGGACAGCGCCCCATAGCGCTTGCCGACGTTTCGAAGCGTCAATCCTGCCATGCGTCTTGTTCCCTATTTCATTCCGGAAGTGGCGATGCCGCGCACGATGAGTTTCTGGAACAGGACGAAGAAGATGACGACCGGGACCAGTGAAAGAACCGACATCGCGAACATCTGGCCGTAGGCGGACTGGCCCTCCTGATCGAGGAAGAGGCGAAGCGCCAGGGGCACGGTGTAGCTCTTGATGTCGTTGAGGTAGATGAGCGGGGCGAGGAAATCCTCCCAGACCCAGATCAGCGAAAAGATCGCGGCCGTGCCCATGGCCGGCAGCGAAAGCGGCAATATGATTGCCCAATAGATCTTGAAGGGCGAGCAGCCGTCGATCATCGCCGCTTCATCCAGTTCGCGCGGCAATTGTCGAAAGAACTGCACCATCAGAAAGATGAAAAAGGCATCGGAGGCGAGGAAACGCGGCACCACCAGCGGCAGATAGGTGTCGACCCAGCCGAGATTCAGGAACTGAACATATTGAGGGATGAGAACTACGTGATAGGGGATCATCAGCGTCATCATCATCAGCGCGAAAAAGAAGCTGCGCCCTGTGAAACTCAATCGCGCAAAGGCATAGGCCGCGAACGAGCAGGAAACCAGGTTTCCGATCACCGACAGGCCGGTGACGATCGCCGAATTCACATAAAAGACGGTGAAGGAGATCGGCAGGGCGTACCAGCCCTTGGTGTAGTTCTCGAACCGAAATTCGGAAGGCCAGAGCGTCAGGCTGCCGAAGATCTCGTTTTCCGGCTTGAAGGAGGAAGCGAGCAGCCAGAACAGCGGATAGAGCATGACGCATGACACGATGATCAGGAAGATATGCTTCAGGATCCGGCCGTTGCGATTTTGTCTGTCGCGCTTCAGCCGCAGCTCGTGAGCCACGCGCGCGGCCTCGTCCATCTGGATGGCGAGCTCCAGATCAGTCGCGCTCGTTTTCATAGTGCACCCAATATTTGGAAGTGAAGAAAGCGATCGCGGTGAAGGTCGCTATGATGACCAACAGGAACCAGGCAAGCGCCGATGCATAACCCATGCGGAAGAATTTGAAGGCTTCGTTGAACAGGTAGACCGTATAAAACAGGAGGCTGTCCGCCGGAGCGCCGGTGCCGTTGGAGATGATGAAGGCGCTGGAAAAGGTCTTGAAGGAATCGATCGTCTGCAGCACCAGATTGAAGAAGATCACCGGGGCAAGAAGCGGCAAGGTGATGCGGGTGAATTGCCGCCAGCCGGGCGTCCCGTCGATTTCCGCCGCCTCGTAAAGATCGCGCGGTATGCCGCGCAGGCCCGCCAGAAAGATCAGCATCGGCGAGCCGAACTGCCACATGGCCAGCACCACCAGCGTATAAAGCGAGGTATCGGGATCGGTGATCCACGAGGCTCCCTGAATTCCCACCATCGCCAGGACCTGATTGACGACGCCGTCGGCGGCGAAAAGCTGGCGCCACAGGATGGCGATGGCGATGGACGCGCCCAGCAGGGACGGCAGATAGAAGATCGCTCGGTAAAGACCGATCGTGCGCAGGCCCTTGTCGAGCAGCATGGCGACACCGAGAGCCATGATCAGGCGCGCGGGTACAGCCAGCGCAACATAGGTAAACGTCACTTCCAGCGCTTTCCAGAAGCGCCGGTCCCGCGTGAACATGTATTCGTAATTGCCCCAGCCGATCCATCGGGGCGCGCTCACCATGTCATAGCGGGTGAAGGAAAGATAAAGCGACGCAAGGATTGGCCCAAGCGCGAGCAGGAAAAATCCGATCAGCCATGGAAGAAGAAACACATAGGCCGGTGCATTGCGGGCAAAAAAACGTTTCATCGAAACGACCTTGTTGTCGGAAGAGAGGCCCCGGCGGCAGGCGCCGCCGGGGCCTTGATATTGCCGCGCCGATTACTGGGCGCGCTCGATGATCGCCTGGGCATCCTCGATGAAGGTGCCGGCGGCTTTCGCGACTTCCACCTTGCCAAGCACGACATCGGTGCCGATACGCATGAAGGCGTCTCGTACCTCTCCCGCTCCCTTGGGGGCGGGCACCGGCAGCGGGCCGACCTTGCTCTGGATCGCCGTGAAATAGTCGACGGAGAGCTTCTCGACTTCCGTGAGCTTCGGGGCCAGCGCCGCGCGGATTTTTGGCGAACAAGGAATACCGCGTTCGAGGCCGAGAATGCCGGTAATATCAGGATCGTTGACCCAGGCATTCATATAGGCAATTGCGGCCCCGGTATCCTTGGCGTCCCGGCTGAGAGACAGGAACATCGACGGCTTGATGAACTGGCCAGGCTTGCCGCCCGCCTTGTGGGGCACCATGGCGGCACCGATCTTGTCTTTCGCCACGGCCTGGATGCCGACCAGCTGGTTGGACCAGTAGTGGGACATGGCGGTGTCACCGACGGCAATGCCCGACTCGGCAATCGGCGGATCGAGAATGACGGTCTTGTTCTTGTCGCGAACAACCCCGGCCTTGCGCAGATCGGCCCACATCTGCCACCAGCTGGTGACGTCACCGGCTGTCGCCGTGACCTTGCCGTCTGGGCTGTAGAATTCCCGACCGTTCTGGCGAACCCAGGATTCGAAGGTCTCGATCATCAGGGACAGATCGTCCGACCCCTTCATCTTGCCGCCGGACTTGGCGGTAATCTTTTCGCATGCCTTGGCGAAGTCGTCCCAGGTCCAGTTGATCAGGTCTGCATCGATGCCCGCTTCCTGGAAGGCGCGCTTGTTGTGGACCATGACCTGGCTGTTCGAGCCGATGTTGAGAGCATAAAGCTTTCCATCGACCTTGCCGCCATCAAGAGGCCCCTTGTCGAAGTCGGCGATCATCAGGCTCTTGCCGACGAATTCGTCGAGGGGCTTCAGCGCCCCGCGATTGACGTATTCGAACAGGAACCGGTAGTCCATCTGCACGAGGTCGGCCATGTTCCGGCCGGCGGTCTGGGTCGCCATCTTGGTCCAGTAGTCGCCCCAGCCGATCGTTTCGCCGGAAACTGCGATACCGGCGTTTTTCTTCTGGAATGTGTCGATGACGGCAAAGGTGCGCTTGTCGCGCTCCGGATTGCCCCACCAATAGTGCCGGATCGAGCGATCGGCAGCAAACGCCGGCATGGCCGGAAGTGCGCAAGCGGCTGCAGCCGCTCCCATGGTGCCCAACAATGCTCGTCTCGTCAGTCTGGTCATTTCGTCCTCCTCCTTCTGACCCGAAGCGCCTCATGGGCGCCGGATGCGGTTGTTCATGGCTTGTTGCATGCCGGCTCCTCCTGCCGGACACACCCATTCTTCCTCGGCGCAGCTTGTCAGATGAAGCTGCGCAAAAGCTCGGTCAGGCAGAGCATCGCCATCGCCTGCCCGTAAGGCATGGATGTCAGCTTGATCTGCCGGTAGAAATCGAGATCGCCGCCCATCGCCGTGCCGAAAGAGACCTGCTGGAGCTCTCCCCCGGGGCTGATGTTGTCGATCACGCCTTTCATGGCTTGCTCGGCGGTTTCCAGATACTCGATGCCCAGATACCGCTTGCGTACGCCCTTCATCAAACCATAGGCGAAGCCGGCGGTCGCCGAGGCTTCCAGATAGCTCGAGGTATCATCGACCAGCGTGTGCCACAGGCCCGATGGGTGCTGGTGGAGTTTCAGCGCCGCTGCCTGCCGGCCGAGCAGGGACACCAGATGGCGGCGGAGGGGATCGTTTTCGGCAAGGTCCAGGAGCTCGACGAATTCCGGAATGGCGATCGTGATCCAGCTATTGCCGCGTGCCCATCTGGCGCGCGCAAAATTATGATTGTCGTCGAACGTCCAGCCGTGGAACCAGAGGCCGGTCTGCGTGTCGCAGAGATATTGGGCGTGGACCAGGAACTGGTATTTCGCCTCTTCCACGAACTCCGGCCGTTTGAGCACCAGGCCGATTTTGGCAAGCGGCAGCACGCTCATCATCAGCGTGTCGTCCCACATCTGCTGATCATTGACGCTGTTATAGACGATATGCTGCAGCCCGCCTTCGCGGGTCCGCGGCATCTCGTGCATCACCCATTCGGCCCATGTTTCCAGGTAGGGCCGCCACCGAGGATCCCCCGTGAGTTCATAGAGATGGGCAAGCGTCAGGAACGGGGCGACCGTGTTGATGTTCTTTGTGGGGGTACCTTCAGCCAGCCGGGCTTCGAACCAGTCGACGATGATGCCCATCACCTTCTGATTGCCGGTCAGCTGCCAATATTTGAGAAGGCCGAAAAGCGCGACCCCATGGGTCCATTCCCAGCC
>NZ_PVBJ01000039.1:0-418 GCF_002968565.1 Neorhizobium sp. T25_27 | reverse complement strand
GGATACGGCGAGGCGCGGTCATGCTTCCTCCAGGGCGTGCGGGCGGGTGGCGAAACGGTGCCAGGTCACTTGTTCGTGGAATGCGCGCTGAAAGTCGAGGTTCGCGGTGACGCTTTCCCCCGGTTTCCGTGAGATGGCGATGAAGGCCCGCACTCGTTCGCTGGCTGCGGCCCACATCCAGTATTCGGCGGCGCACACTCGGCGTCCGTGAGACGCTTGGGCCTGGCCGTGAACGCCCTTGTGAGCGCGTCCCCGAACTCCTGGTACTGCTCATAGGTGATCTGCTTGCCGAGAAGTGCGTAGTTGAGGCGGGCGCGGTCAGTGAATCCACCCGGCGGTCCGGGCATGGGGCGGGTCATGTCTGGTTCCTAACAATCGTGTCGAGCATCTGTTCGGCGCGGGCTTGGTGGATGGCGCG
>NZ_PVBJ01000038.1:0-435 GCF_002968565.1 Neorhizobium sp. T25_27 | reverse complement strand
GATATCCTCCGTGGGAAGGCCGGCCATGCCGCCATAGAAATCCGCGAGCGGACCGAAAGCATTGTCGGTGCCGCCAAGCGACTGCACACGTCCGACTGCCATGCGCGCCAGCTCCGGCTTGCCTGATATCGCGGCGGCGCGGGCGATGCGCAGATAAACCTCGCGTTGGCGCGGTGCGTCCATGAAGGACAGGATGTCGATGACATCCTGTGGTTTCACGTCGTGATCGTGGCCAACGACGAGGGTGACGAAAAGATCGGCGAACTGGCTGGCATAGGGCGAATGCAGGAATCGACGGACATAGCGCTGCGAATAGGCCATTCCCCTGTCGAGCATCCCCTTGTCGACGCAAATGGCGAGTGAGCGGCGCAACGCCGCCTCCTCGACGATCGTGCCCGGCGCGGCAAGACGCGCCTGGTCGTAGAGGTCCAGCGC
>NZ_PVBJ01000037.1:0-449 GCF_002968565.1 Neorhizobium sp. T25_27 | reverse complement strand
GCCGGTCCCGGTGAATGCCGCCACGCCGGTATAGGTCAGGTTCTCGACATCGGCGACCGCCGCCAGCGTGTAGCTGGCGAGTGCGGTCTTTATCGTATCCGTGCCTTCATCAGCGTTTTCGGTGACGGTATCGCCGGCGTTGTCGACCACATAGGTGTCGTCGCCGCTGCCGCCGATCAGCGTGTCGGCGCCGGTCCCGCCGTTCAGCGTGTCATTGCCCGCCCCAGCGGTGATCGTGTTGGCGGCACCATTGCCCGTGCCCGAGAAGTTGCCGGTGCCTGTGTAGGTGAGGTTCTCGATATTCACCAGTGCCGCAATCGAGTAGGTAGCGAGCGACGTCCGGATCTCGTCCGTGCCGGCTCCGGCTGCCTCCGTAACCACATCGGTCGCCATGTCGACGATGTAGGTATCGTTGCCGAGCCCGCCGACCAAGGTATCGGCGCCCGCGC
>NZ_PVBJ01000036.1:0-572 GCF_002968565.1 Neorhizobium sp. T25_27 | reverse complement strand
GTCCCAACTGAGTTCGGAAACCGAACTCAGTAATTGAGTGACGTCACTTTGCGGCGTTAGCCCTATCCTGCATCGGAGTAGAACCAATAGGACAAGATGTGTTTTTGGAGTACCGCCGACAAGCGGCGCCCTCTCAAAAACGTCGTGGTCAGGGCTGCGCCCCGACACCCTGTCAGTCTGATTCAGCTTTATCTTTTGACGGTGAGCGACGGTACTTTTTGGATTCGGTTTTCCACTCAAAAGCAATGCGTGAACCATCATCATCGCCTTCGGGAATATCATCCCCGATTACCATATCGGCATCAGTTTCCTGATCGAGTTTCAGTATGTCTTTGAGTGCGCCACCGGTAGCCACAAATCGGCGCTTATGTGTCTGCTTAGTCAATTCGAGGAACCATTCAGGATCAGCAACCATGTCAGCCGGCTTCGTGGAATATTTCAGGGTTTCAGCCACTGCGCCCCGTACAAGTTCCGCAGTTGCAGAAGCCAATGATTCTCCGTCCTTAGGCTTGCGGGGATTTACTGCTCGAACATCAACATTCGGATCGTAATTCACACGCAAACACTCTCGC
>NZ_PVBJ01000035.1:0-674 GCF_002968565.1 Neorhizobium sp. T25_27 | reverse complement strand
TTCGGCATCGGCATCGTCACTGTGGAGGATTGAACAAGCGTCATCCGTTCGATGGGGGTGGCGTGGAAGCCATCCTTCGAGACGTGGCGGGCAATCACGGCGGCAATTTCGGTCAGTGTTTCCATGTGCCGGACCATCGCACCCGCGCCGGAAGTCGGCAAGGCAGATCCGCGCGGCTTCTGGAGGATCGGGCAGTAATTCCGGCGCATCAGGCTAACGGTTCGGCGTCGCCGCGCGTCACAGTGTCAGCGGCGCCGGGGTCACAGCAACCTTGGCCGCAGAACAAGATGGAGCAAACATGACAAGCGATAAACTGAAGACCCCCACCATCGCACTGGGCACCTGGGCCTGGGGCGACAGCGGTGAAACTGGCGACGGTTACTTCGGCAGCAGCCTCACTCAGGCTGGCCTGGAAGAGGTCGCGGACAAGGCACATGCGGCCGGGTTTACCCTGTGGGATACAGCCATTGTGTACGGCATGGGCCGTTCAGAGACCATGCTCGGCGAGGTACTGAAGCGATACGCTCGCAGCGATTACCAGCTCTCCACGAAGTTCAACCCGCGGATCGCGGGAACCAGCGACACGTCTATGGCGGACATGCTGGAGCAGAGTCTGGCCAACCTCGGCACCGACTACATCGACCTTTACTGGATTCACAATCCAGCCGATGTGC
>NZ_PVBJ01000034.1:0-728 GCF_002968565.1 Neorhizobium sp. T25_27 | reverse complement strand
TGATAATATCATTGAGCGGAAGAAGCCTATTCAGAAAGGCCAGACGCTGTTTAAGGCTGGTGATGAACTTAAATCGCTTTATGCCATCCGCTCCGGTACGATTAAAAGTTATACCATCACTGAGCAAGGCGACGAGCAAATCACTGGTTTCCATTTAGCAGGCGACCTGGTGGGATTTGACGCTATCGGCAGCGGCCATCACCCGAGCTTCGCGCAGGCGCTGGAAACCTCGATGGTATGTGAAATCCCGTTCGAAACGCTGGACGATTTGTCCGGTAAAATGCCGAATCTGCGTCAGCAGATGATGCGTCTGATGAGCGGTGAAATCAAAGGCGATCAGGACATGATCCTGCTGTTGTCGAAGAAAAATGCCGAGGAACGTCTGGCTGCATTCATCTACAACCTGTCCCGTCGTTTTGCCCAACGCGGCTTCTCCCCTCGTGAATTCCGCCTGACGATGACTCGTGGCGATATCGGTAACTATCTGGGCCTGACGGTAGAAACCATCAGCCGTCTGCTGGGTCGCTTCCAGAAAAGCGGCATGCTGGCAGTCAAAGGTAAATACATCACCATCGAAAATAACGATGCGCTGGCCCAGCTTGCTGGTCATACGCGTAACGTTGCCTGATTTTTCCGCATAACTCACTATCCTTCTGTCATATCATTAAATTTTTCTGATTTATTGATCTGGCAGAAGGTTCATCACTGTTTCATTCACCAGATATGGG
>NZ_PVBJ01000033.1:0-910 GCF_002968565.1 Neorhizobium sp. T25_27 | reverse complement strand
AGAGTCCGTCCGAGAATTCATGATGGGCGTGCGATCCGTCTGACGAGGGTCATGATGGATGCGGCATAAAGGAAGGCCTTGGCGGACTTGATGGTTGCTTCCGGGTCTTTCCATAGCCGGCGGTTTCGGCTGATCCAAGCGAAGAAGCGCTCGACAACCCAACGCTTTGGATGAACGGCAAAGCCGACCTGATCCTTCGGCTTGCGGACGATCTCGACGTCGACCAGCGTCGCATTTTGCGGCCTGTCGCCAGAGTATCCCATGTCGGCAAATGCCTTGGCGACGAACGGGAAGGACTTCCGAGACAGTCGCAGAACCGGGATGGCACCATCGCGATCCTGAACGTCGGCCGGTTGAGGATCAAGCACGAGAGCACGTCCATCCATATCGACCATTGCTTGTCGCTTGCGGCCTTTGATCTTTTTACCCGCATCATATCCACGCGGACCGCCGCTCTCGGTGGTCTTCACGCTCTGGCTATCCAACACAGCAGCACTTGGAGAGGCCTGGCGGCCGGTCCGCTCGCGATCCACCATGACGAGGCAGTGATTGATCCGCGTGAAGACACCAGTGTCACGCCAGCGGCAGAAATACCCGAAAACCGTGCTCTTGGGCGGCAGGTCTTTCGGGATGAGACGCCAAGGAATGCCGCCCCGCAGAACGTAAAAAATGGCGTTGATGATCTCCCGCAGCGGCCAGGCTGGCTTACGCCCCCTTGGCGCAGGCTGCGGAAGAAGGGGCGCTATCACCGCCCATTCCGCGTCCGTCAGGTCGGTTTCGTATCGTGGCTGTTTGCGACTATACTGCCGCCGGGTGGTCGGGTTCCACATGGCGCTTCCATTCAGGCTTCAGACACCTTCTTGGAATCATCATCGGCCCGATCACTCAACCCAATTCTCGGACGGGCTCT
>NZ_PVBJ01000032.1:0-1321 GCF_002968565.1 Neorhizobium sp. T25_27 | reverse complement strand
TGAACCGCCCCGGCTTGGCCGGAGACCCCAACTCGTGAGAAGTAGGGTCTATGACAAGCAAGACGACGAACAAATTCTCTCCTGAAGTCCGCGCCCGCGCCGTTCGGATGGTGACGGAGCATGAAGCCGAACATCCCTCCCGCTGGGCGGCGGTATCATCGATAGCGGCCAAGATCGGTTGCTCGGCGCATACGCTGCATGAATGGGTGAAGAAGGCCGAGGTCGACACCGGCAAGCGTGCAGGTTTGCCAAGTGACGTGGCGGAGAAGATGAAGGCTCTGGAACGGGAGAACCGGGAGCTTCGTCAGGCGAATGAGATTCTACGCAAAGCCTCGGCGTATTTTGCCCAGGCGGAGCTCGACCGCCCACTGAAGCGATGATTTCCTTCATCGATGAACACCGCTCGGTGCTCGGGGTCGAGCCGATCTGCAGGCTGCTGCCGATTGCCCCGTCCACCTATTACGAGGTCGTCGCCAAGCGCACGGACGTGGGTCGCCTATCGGCCCGCGAACGGAATGATATTGCCATGAAAGTCGAGATACGCCGGGTGTTCAACGAGAACTTCCAGGTCTATGGCGTGCGGAAAGTGTGGCGACAGTTGCAGCGAGAAGGCTTCGATATTGCTCGCTGCACCGTCGCAAGGCTCATGAGAATGATGGGGCTCCAAGGCATCATTCGTGGCAAGCCCATCAAAACCACTGTATCGGACAGGTCTGCCCCGTGTCCGCTCGACCGCGTCAACCGCCACTTCAAGGCTCCCGCGCCGAACATGCTGTGGTTATCCGATTTCACATACGTGGCCACCTGGCAGGGCTTCGTTTACGTGGCTTTCGTGATCGACGCCTTCGCCCGCCGTATTGTCGGCTGGCGGGCAAGCCGGACTGCCCATGCAGGCTTTGTCCTCGATGCTCTCGACCAAGCGCTTCATGACCGCAGGCCCATCCATCGGGGCGGACTCATCCACCATTCCGACAGGGGCGTGCAATACGTGTCCATTCGCTATTCTGAGCGACTGGCGGAAGCAGGCATCGAACCGTCCGTCGGAAGTGTTGGCGACAGTTATGACAACGCTCTGGCCGAAACGATCAATGGTCTCTACAAGGCCGAGGTCATCCATCGGCGAGGACCCTGGCGCAACTTCGAAGCCGTGGAGTTCGCTACGCTCGAATGGGTTGATTGGTTCAACCACCGGCGTCTTCTGGAGCCAATCGGAAACATTCCGCCTGCAGAGGCAGAAGAACAATACTACGCCATGCTGGACGCGCCAGCGATGGCCGCATAACTTAAACCAAACGGTCTCCGGCAAACCCGGGGCGGTTCA
>NZ_PVBJ01000031.1:0-2500 GCF_002968565.1 Neorhizobium sp. T25_27 | reverse complement strand
CCCGGGAGTACTAATCGGCAGACACACGGCGGGTGCTAACGTCCGTCGTGAAAAGGGAAACAACCCTGACCTCCAGCTAAGGTCCCCAAGTCATGGCTAAGTGGGAAAGGATGTGAGGATCCCAAAACAACCAGGATGTTGGCTTAGAAGCAGCCATCATTTAAAGAAAGCGTAACAGCTCACTGGTCTAATTAAGGGTCTTTGCGCCGAAAATGTAACGGGGCTAAAGCCATGCACCGAAGCTGAGGATACGTCGCAAGACGTGTGGTAGCGGAGCGTTCCGTAAGCCTGTGAAGGAGGACCCGTGAGGGCCTCTGGAGGTATCGGAAGTGCGAATGTTGACATGAGTAACGATAAAGAGGGTGAGAGACCCTCTCGCCGAAAGACCAAGGGTTCCTGCTTAAAGTTAATCTGAGCAGGGTTAGCCGGCCCCTAAGCCGAGGCAGAAATGCGTAGGTGATGGGAACCACGTTAATATTCGTGGGCCTGGTGGTAGTGACGGATCGCAAAAATTGTTCAACCTTATTGGATTGGTTGGGCAGTGGGGCGGTTCCAGGAAATAGCTCCACCGTATAGACCGTACCCGAAACCGACACAGGTGGTCAGGTAGAGCATACCAAGGCGCTTGAGAGAACTATGTTGAAGGAACTCGGCAAATTGCACGCGTAACTTCGGAAGAAGCGTGACCCCATTTTGGGCAACCATAATGGGGTGGCACAGACCAGGGGGTAGCGACTGTTTATCAAAAACACAGGGCTCTGCGAAGTCTAAAGACGACGTATAGGGTCTGACGCCTGCCCGGTGCTGGAAGGTTAAGAGGAGAGGTGCAAGCTTTGAATCGAAGCCCCAGTAAACGGCGGCCGTAACTATAACGGTCCTAAGGTAGCGAAATTCCTTGTCGGGTAAGTTCCGACCTGCACGAATGGCGTAACGACTTCCCCGCTGTCTCCAACATAGACTCAGTGAAATTGAATTCCCCGTGAAGATGCGGGGTTCCTGCGGTCAGACGGAAAGACCCCGTGCACCTTTACTATAGCTTTACACTGGCATTCGTGTCGGCATGTGTAGGATAGGTGGTAGGCTTTGAAGCGGGGACGCCAGTCTTCGTGGAGCCATCCTTGAAATACCACCCTTATCGTCATGGATGTCTAACCGCGGTCCGTTATCCGGATCCGGGACAGTGTATGGTGGGTAGTTTGACTGGGGCGGTCGCCTCCGAAAGAGTAACGGAGGCGCGCGATGGTGGGCTCAGACCGGTCGGAAATCGGTCGTCGAGTGCAATGGCATAAGCCCGCCTGACTGCGAGACTGACAAGTCGAGCAGAGACGAAAGTCGGTCATAGTGATCCGGTGGTCCCGCGTGGAAGGGCCATCGCTCAACGGATAAAAGGTACGCCGGGGATAACAGGCTGATGACCCCCAAGAGTCCATATCGACGGGGTTGTTTGGCACCTCGATGTCGGCTCATCGCATCCTGGGGCTGGAGCAGGTCCCAAGGGTTTGGCTGTTCGCCAATTAAAGCGGTACGTGAGCTGGGTTCAGAACGTCGTGAGACAGTTCGGTCCCTATCTGCCGTGGGTGTAGGAATATTGACAGGATCTGTCCCTAGTACGAGAGGACCGGGATGGACATATCTCTGGTGGACCTGTTGTCCTGCCAAGGGCATAGCAGGGTAGCTATATATGGAATGGATAACCGCTGAAGGCATCTAAGCGGGAAACCAACCTGAAAACGAGTATTCCCTATCAGGGCCGTGGAAGACGACCACGTTGATAGGCCGGGTGTGGACGTGCAGCAATGCATGAAGCTTACCGGTACTAATCGCCCGATTGGCTTGATCGTTCTCATTGTTTGTGCTCATCAAGCTTTGCTTGATGATGCCAAAGACCTTTGTCCTGACGCTGACGCGACCCAATGGGTCGCTACGCTGCGGACGGCCCGCGCCAAAAGGCGCGACGGCCGCGGGCCTGTATGGGTGCCAAAAGCACTCGTCAGATCTGGAAAGGTTCAAAGACGTGTTCAAAAGACTAAAAAAGAGGTCGAAAGACCTCACCAGCTTCTCACAATGTTGCGCTTCGCTGACCTGGTGGTCATTGCGGGGCGGCCGCACCCGTTCCCATTCCGAACACGGCCGTGAAACGCCCCTGCGCCAATGGTACTCCGTCTCAAGACGCGGGAGAGTAGGTCGCTGCCAGGTCTGCAAAACGCAACATATCTTCTCAATCCACGAAAACTAACGGCCCTTAAGCCGACCAAAGGGCCGCTCACAAGCGGCCTTTCGTCGTTCAAGGGAAACTTGCAGTGCGTCCCTTGCAGGAGACAAATCGCCTTCGGCAATTTGCTCCGGCAGAAGCGTAAACTGCCAAGCAGTTTACGCACCGCGATAAATCCCGCAGGGATTTACGCTTAACGCGGGGTGGAGCAGCCCGGTAGCTCGTCAGGCTCATAACCTGAAGGCCGCAGGTTCAAATCCTGCCCCCGCAACCAAATTCCAAAAACTC
>NZ_PVBJ01000030.1:0-7702 GCF_002968565.1 Neorhizobium sp. T25_27 | reverse complement strand
GGATGAAGTAGGGGCTGTTTTTGCCAGTTTTCTTGCCAAATCATTGATTGTGCTGTGTGGCACCCCCCTCTGTCCTGCCGGACATCTCCCCCTCAAGGGGGGAGATCGAAGGAGGCGTGCTCAGCGGTCCCTCTCTAATTTGTGCGACGGCAGGAAGCTGGCAGGGAGTGGAATTCGGCAAGCTCAAGGCTTTTTGACTGGATAGGACCTTGCTTCTGGCCGATCTCCCCCCTTGAGGGGGAGATGCCCGGCAGGGCAGAGGGGGGTGCCTCGCGGCATTCTCGCGGCCATTCAGGAAGCCTTTAGAAGGAAGCAGGCTCGACCGGATCCAAGCCCGCATTTCGCGCAGGACCTGCCTTCCAACCCACCTCACATCACCCGATCGAGCCAGTCCATCGCATGGTCCTGCTGGTCAACCGGGAATGCATGAGCTGCGCCGGTCCAGAGACGTGTCACGACACGCTCTTCGGCCCCCGCCGCGCTCCAGATATCGTGAATCTGCCGGTGAGCCGCCAAGGCGGCAGGCGCCGGAAAATGCCGGTCTTCGGCGCCGCTGAAGATCAGTGCCGGTTTCGGCGCGGCGAGCCCTGCAAAATGCGGATAATCGATCTTTCCCGCGATATGCGGATGCAGCATGGAAAAGGCCGACTGGCCGCGAAGCTGGTTGTTGCCCGGCTGCATGAGGCCTTGCAGCGTCCCCATCCAGCCGCCGGCGACGCAGGCGCTGGCATCGTCCGAAAGTGCGGCCGCCTGCCAGGCGCGCGAGCCGCCCATCGAATAGCCGAAGCTCGCCACACGGCTTCCATCGACGCCGGCCAGCGCGCGAAGCCATGCCATGGCCTCGATGTCCTCGAGCAGGATGACGGAGGCGTAGGAAACCCCGAACTGCATGAGATTGGCGGCCAGCGCCTGCTGCGCTTCGTAACCGTTGCCTTTCCGGCTGCCCCAGCCGAGCGCGTCGGCGCAGAGCACGGTGTAACCGCGCCGGGCGAGTTCGTTGCCGACATGCCGGCCGCCGTAAAGTTTCGCCGCCCATCGATCCGTATCCGCTGCGATCTCGGAAGCCTCGCCGGAGCGGCGGATCATCTTCTCCTTGCCGATCGAGAAGAGCGAGCCGTGGTCGTGCAGGAGCAGCACGGCAGGCGTAACGTCATTTGTATCCGGGCGAAGGAGATAGGCTCTCGTCGTTTCGCCGTTCGAAAAGCCAAGTTCGAGCTCTTGGGCCCTGCATCCGTCTTCAGCCCACTCCGTGAGGACCGAGGCGCTTGCGGGCGCGATCCGCCCGACGCCGAGTGCCTGCCGCATCTTGTTCCGTGTACGGTCCTTCCAGTCGGAAAAGCCTTCCGCCGCCGGCCGGAAATGCCAGTCGAACGAGAGGTTGTCGCGCAGCCTCGCTGCGAGGCTGGACATGTTCTCGCTGTCGATCATTTCTCCTGCCGCAGCCGTTCGAGCATTCGGTCGCGGCTGTCGCCCAGGTGCTTGCGCATCGCCCCGCGCGCGCCTTCCACGTCACGGGCTTCGATTGCCTTGAGGATGGCACGGTGTTCTTCATTGACGCGCGCGAGATGCACGGAAAGGCTCGTGTCATCGACCGCATGGGTCGAAAGCCGCATGCGCGGCATCAGGGTCTCGCCGAGATAGTTGAAGATACGGAAAAAATGCTCGTTATGGCTGGCGGTGGCAACGGCGCGGTGGAAATCGAAATCCGCCTGCGTGTCCCGGCTTGCACGGCGGACGGCGACATCCATCGCCTTGCAGGCCGCGGTCATCGCCTGGATATCCGCCTGGGTCCGCCGGTCGGCGGCAAGTGCTGCCGCTTCCGATTCGATGCCGATGCGCAGTTCGAGGCCCTTTACCAGGTTTTCGACCAGCATCAGGTTTTCGTCGCCAAGGCGGAAAGGCGTCACACCCGCGTCCTGGCGAACGAAGACGCCGATGCCATGATGGATCGAGACGAGGCCGCTTGCCCGAAGATTGGCGATCGCTTCCCGAACAACCGTCCGGCTGACGCCCAGTTCGTCGATCAGCGCCTTTTCCGTCGGAAGCTTCGACCCGCGCGGATAGTCCCCAAGCTTGATACGCTCGGCGATCGTGCGCACGACCTGCGAACTCAGGGTCTCCCTGCGGCGCCAGGTAGAGGATGGGGCTTCGGCTGTCATCGGGCACTCCATGGCGTCTCAGATGTGAAACTCAGACAGCTTGGTCGTATTCGAGGCTCGCCTGGATCAGTTCCCGGGCATAGGGATCCTTGGCCTGACCTGTCGCCAGAACGTCTCGGCTCATCACCTCGACCACGCGACCATGCTGCATTACCGCCAGCCGCTCGCACATATGATCGATCACCGCAAGATCATGGGAAACGAAGAGATAGGTCAAGTTGCGTTTTGCACGCAGATCGGCGAGCAGATTGAGGACTTCCGCCTGCACCGAGACGTCGAGCGCCGAGGTCGGCTCGTCGAGGAGCAGGATGCGCGGCTCCAGAATGAGCGCGCGTGCGATTGCCACCCGCTGGCGCTGGCCGCCGGAAAGCTCGTGCGGGAACCGCGACAGGAAGGCCGGATCTAGACCGACATCGATCAGAGCCCGCTCCATGCGTTCGACCTGACGGTCCATGCGATGGATGCGGAGCGGCTCCTGAAGCGCCGTGCGGATCGACTGGCGCGGATGGAGCGAACCGTAGGGATCCTGGAACACCATCTGGACCGTGCGGCAATATTCGACGAAGGGCATGTCGTTGACCGACCGTCCCTCGAGCTGGATATCGCCTTCCCAGACATTCAGGAGACGGGCGATACAGCGCAGGATGGTCGATTTGCCGGAACCGGACTCGCCGACGAGCCCGAAGGATTCGCCGGCCTCGACCGAAAAGCAGACGTCGCCGAGAATGCGCTTCTTTGCCAGACCGTAGCCGAGATCGATCGAGAGATTGCGGACGTCGATGGCGGTCATGCGCGCACCTCTTTGGTCTCTGGGGAGATGGTTTGGCGGTTCAGGACCGGAAGCGGCTTGCGGCTGCCGCCGATATGCGGCTGTGCGGCAAGCAACCCTTGGGTATAGGGATGCGTGCAGTTGCGCATGTCCCGGGCCGCCCGTTCCTCGACGACCTCGCCATGGCGCATGACCATAACCCGGTCGCAGAAATTGCGCACCAGGTTGAGGTCGTGGCTGATCATGATGAGGCCAATGCCCTTGTTGGTCACCAGCTCGTTCAGGATGTTGAGGACCTGCATGCGCACCGTGACGTCGAGCGCGGATGTGGGCTCGTCGGCGATGATGATCTGCGGCTCGGGGATCAGCATCATGGCGATCATGATGCGCTGGCCCATGCCGCCCGACACTTCATGCGGATAAAGGCCGAACACCCGTTCCGGATCGCGGATCTTCACCGCTTCCAGCATTTCCAGCGTCTTCTGCTTCGCCGCCTGGGCCGATGCCCTGCTGTGGACGCGGTAGGCCTCGGCGATCTGGTCGCCAACGCGGTGCACCGGGTTGAGCGAGAATTTCGGATCCTGCAGAATCATCGAAATGCGTCGGCCGCGGATCGTCAGCATCTGCTTTTCGCTGGCCGAGATGAGGTCGGTACCGCTGAAATCCATGCGGTCGGCCTCAATCTTCGCGGTCGGCAGCAGCTTCAGCAGCGCGCGACCGATCGTCGACTTGCCGGAGCCGGATTCGCCGACGATGCCGAGCCGCTCGCGGCCGAGATCGAAGGAAACGCCCTTGACGACGGTGTTGTAGGTCTTGCCGCTGCGATAGCTGACGCGGAGATTTTCCACCTTCAGAAGTGCCTGGCTGTTGTCCATGGGGAAAATCCTAACGCTGTTTCGGATCCAGCGCGTCGCGCAGGCCGTCGCCGAGAAGGTTGAAGGCAAGGCTGACGAGCAGGATGGCACCGCCCGGGAAGGCGACCAGCCACCAGTTGTCCAGCATGTAGCGCCGGCCGGTGGCGATCATCGCCCCCCATTCGGGCAGCGGAGGCTGGGCGCCGAGCCCCAGGAAGCCGAGGCCGGCGGCCGTCAGGATGACGGTCGCCATCGAAAGCGTGATGCGTACCAGGACCGAAGGCAGGCACATCGGCATGATCGACTTGACGATGATGCGCAGTGACGACGCGCCCTGCATGCGCGAGGCCGAGATATAATCGGCGCCGCGGAAGGTCAGCGTTTCGGCGCGGGCGAGGCGGGCGATCGGCGGCCAGGTGGTGAGGCCGATGGCGATGATCGCATTTTCGAGGCCGGCACCGAGGGCTGCGACGAAGGCGAGCGACAGGATGAGGCTCGGGAAGGACAGGAAGATATCGGTGATACGCATCATGATCGTGTCGTACCAGCCGCCGAAATAACCGGCCGTCGTGCCGACCAGCAGCCCGATCGGGCCGACGATCACCGACACGATGGTGATGATCGTCAGGCTGATGCGCGTGCCGTAGATGATGCGGCTCATGATGTCGCGGCCGAGCTCGTCGGTCCCGAACCAGTGCTCGGCACTCGGCGGCTTCAGCGTATTGCCGAGATCGATGACATTCGGGTCATAGGGCGCGATCAGCGGCGCGACGATCGCCGTCAGGACCAGGATGGTGATGACGACGAGGCCGAAGCCCGAAGACGGGTTGCCGAGAAGTTCGCGGATGACGGCGAGCAGCCGGCGGAAGGCCGAATTTGGGTTTGAGCGAGTACCGTTCATGGCCACGTCCTGCATATCGAGAGATTGAGCTGCCATGTCACCGCGTCCTCGGATCGAAGATCTTGTAAAGCGCGTCGGAAAGCAGGTTGAGCGCAATGAAGATGATGCCGACCAGCAGCACGCAGGTCATCACCGCGTTCATGTCGCCGATCAGCATGTTGTTGGTGATGTATTGGCCGAAGCCCGGCCAGGAAAACACGGTTTCGATGAGGACCGCGCCTTCCAGCAGGCTGCCATAGGCGAGCGCCACGATCGTCACCAGCTGCACCCGGATGTTTGCGAACGCGTGATGCCAGATGGTGCGGCCCTTGGACAGCCCCTTCACCCGCGCCGTGGTCACGTATTCCTGGTTCAGCTGGTCCAACATGAAACTGCGGGTCATGCGGGTGATATAGGCCATCGACGAATAGCCGAGGATGCTCGCCGGCAGCAGCAGATGGTTGACCGCATCCCGCAAGACCTCCCAGTCGCCGGCGATGATCGAGTCGATCAGCAGGAAGCCCGTCGTTTCCGGCACCAGGCCGATATAATAATCCGAGAGGCGGCCGCCGCCGCCGACCAGATCCAGCGCCGCATAAAAGATGATCAGGCCGATCATGCCGGTCCAGAAGATCGGCATGGAATGGCCGATCAGGGTGAGGAACCGGATGATGTGGTCGACCGGCCGGTTGCGGCGCACGGCTGCCAGTATCCCGAGCGGAATGCCCAGGCCCGCCCCGACGATGATCGCGAAGGTCGCAAGCTCGATCGTCGCCGGCATGACATGCAGGATGTCGTTGATGACCGGCTGCCCTGTCCGGATCGACGTCCCGAAATCGCCTTGAGCCAAATCGCTCACATAGCGAAAGAACTGCTGGTAGAGAGGAAGGTTCGCGCCGATCCGTTCCGCGACCGTGTCGTATGTGGCCTGGTCGGCCTCTTCGCCGACAATGGCGCGGACCGGATCGACGGGCATCAGCCGTCCGATGCAGAAGGTCAGGATCAGCAACCCGAGAAGGGTTGCCAATATGGTGCCGGCCTGCCGCGTGAAAGCGGTGAGACGCTCGTTGTTCATGGGACTTCCTCAGAACCGTACCGGATGCCGCGGCGCTGCCAGGCCAGGAGGCCGACGCCGCGGCAGCCGACGATTATCGTTCTTTCTTGACGGTGCGAAGCTGGGTGGACCAGGACGGGTTCAGTTCGAGACCCTTGATGTCGGCCCGGAAGCCGACACTGTCGACCACTTCCGAGAAGGGCTGGATCGCCGGCACCATATCCGCGTAATAGGTCTGGATCTCCTGATACTGCTTGGTCTGCTTGTCCTTGTTGCCTTCGACGAGAGCATCATCGACCATCTTGTTGATCTTCTCATCATAGAAGGACGTGCGCCAGCCCTGGAAATTCGTCAGCTTCGCCTCATCCGCATTGTTGGGATTGTAGACGATGGCACGGAAGTTCGAGTCCGGATGCGGCAACTGGCCGCCGCCGCCGCGACCGACGAGAAGCTCATATTTGCGTTCGCGCATCGCGCCGTAGATCTGGTCGCCGGAGCCGGTGACGATCTCGGCCTTGATGCCGGCCTGCGCCAGCGTCGCCTGGATGGCAGTCGCAAGGCTCATGAACGGCACGTCGGAAATGGCGCGCAGCGTGGTCGGGAAGCCGTTCGGGTAACCGGCCTCGGCAAGCAGCGCCTTGGCCTTCGCGACGTCGAGCTTGTAGCCCGCATTCGGCAAGGCGCCGAAGATGCCCGCCGGAACCGGACGATCGCGCAGCTTGCCGAAATAGGGCAGCACGCTGTCATTCAGGCCCTGGTAGTCGATGAGATAACGCAGCGCCTCGCGAACCTTCGGCTTCTGGAACTTCTCGTCCTTCATGGAGACGGCCAGATAATAGAAGCCGCTGCCGCCATTCGTCTGGATCTTGACGTCCTTGCTGCTCTCGAGCGCCTTGAGGTCGGCCGCCGACATGGAGAAGGCGATGTCGATATCGCCCTTTTCGAGCATCAGCCGCTGGCTCTGCGATTCAGCCAGATGGCGCATCATGATCCGGCGCATGGCCGGCTTCTCGCCCCAGTATTTCGGGTTCTGCTCGAGCGTGACGCGCTCGTTCGACTGCCACTGGCCAAGCGTGAACGGACCGGAGCCGGCAGAGTTGTTGGTGAGCCAGGCGGCGCCCATATCGCCGTTCTTGTCGTGCTCTATGACCGTCTTCATGTCGAGGATGGAGCCTGGGCCGACGATGCCGAGCGTCTGCACGATGACCTGCGGATCGACCTTCTTCGGCAGCTTGATGACGACCGTGCCGTCGTCCGGAGCGGTGAAGCTTGCATCGGCATTGGCCGCAGAAAAGCCGTGGGTCTTCAGGAATGACGCCTGCGCCAGATTGAGCTTCATCAACCGCTTGAAGGACCAGATCACATCCGCCGAGGTCACCGGGTTTCCGGAAGCAAAAGTCGCCCCTTTGCGCAGCTTGAAGGTGATCGAGCCGTTGTCGTCGGCGATCGTCCAGCTTTCCGCCAGCTGCGGATTGACCTGTGCGCGATTGACGGCATCGAGCGCCACAAGGTTGTCATATATGTTTGTGAGAACCTGTACGGTCTCCTTGCCGGTGATGGCGGCGGGATCGAGCGTCAGGATATTGGTCATCGAGAAGCCGACGACCAGCATATTGGGTGGGGTTTCGGCATAGGCAGGCTGGAAAAACAGAGCGGAACCGAGCAATACCGGTCCCATTATTCTCGATAGCGGCGTCATGGCCGTCCTCCCTTGGATTGCCGGTCTCCTCCCGGCAGATAGATAATCGCGATCCAAGAGATATGATGTCTTACGACACCTGTCAATCCGAAATGCCGCCTTCCCCACTCGCAGCGCAGTGGCTGGGAGCAGGCACCAGACATGTTTCCGAATCCGCTTTCTGAAGCAGAAGAGGCAATCGCATATGAGGATGTATGGCGGCGCGGCATTCGTAACCCTCCCCCTTGTGGGGAGGGTGGCCGGCAGGCGGGAGGGGTTTTGATGCAGGATGAAGTCCCCTCCCCAAC